>NZ_AP024655.1:2463459-3079323 GCF_019977355.1 Arthrobacter sp. NicSoilB8
CGATGCCGTTCACGATCGACGCCGCGGCGTGTTCGCGGATGCCGAAGTGCAGGACCCGGCCGTAAGGGTTGCCGTTCCAGGCCCCGGTGGAGCGGGATGCCGGGATGAACGAGGGGGAGCCCTCAATGGTGGTGTTGTTGGACTCGGCGAGGTCGGCGGAGCCGCCCCAGAGTTCGGGCATGACCGGTCCGATCGCGTTCAGGACCTTGCCCGAGGCGGCGCGGGTGGAGACGTCCTTGCCGGCCTCGAAGACCGGGAGGGCAGTGTCAAGCTCGACGGGGAGCTTCTTGGCCTCGACGCGCTCGAGCAGGGCGGCGTTGTCCGGGTTGGCGGACTGCCAGGCCTCGAAGGCTTCCTGCCAGTCGGCGCGCGCGGCCGCGCCGCGGACCTGCGCGTCGCGGGTGTGGGCCAGGACGTCCTCGTCGACCTGGAACGCACGTTCCGGGTCGAAGCCGAGGACCTTCTTCAGGGCCGCGACTTCTTCGGCGCCCAGGGCCGAGCCGTGGATCTTGCCGGTGTTCTGCTTCTTCGGTGCCGGGTAGCCGATGATGGTCCGCAGCGAAATGATGGACGGCTTGGACGTTTCGGCCTTCGCGGCGAGCAGGGCGGCGTGCAGTTCCTGCACGTCCTCCTTGTATTCGCCGGTGCGGGTCCAGTCGACGCGCTGGGTGTGCCAGCCGTAGGCCTCGTACCGGGCCAGGACGTCTTCGGTGAAGGCAACGTCGGTGTCGTCCTCGATCGAGATGTGGTTCTCGTCGTAGATCACCACGAGGTTGCCCAGTTCCTGGTGACCGGCCAGCGAGGATGCCTCGGACGTCACGCCTTCCTGGAGGTCGCCGTCGGAGGCGATGACCCAGACAGTGTGGTCGAACGGGGACTCACCGGCGGGCGCGTCGGCGTCGAACAGGCCGCGCATGCGGCGCTGGGAGTAGGCGAAGCCGACTGCGGACGCCAGGCCCTGGCCCAGCGGGCCGGTGGTGATCTCCACACCGGCGGTGTGCTTGTATTCCGGGTGTCCCGGGGTCAGCGAGCCCCAGGTCCGCAGCGCCTCCAGGTCCTTCAGCTCCAGGCCGTAGCCGGAAAGGAACAACTGGATGTACAGGGTCAGGGACGTGTGGCCCGGGGACAGGATGAACCGGTCCCGGCCCAGCCAGTCCGGGTTCTTCGGGTCGTGCCGCATCAGCTTCTGGAAGAGAAGGTACGCCGCCGGAGCCAGGCTCATCGCGGTCCCTGGGTGGCCGTTACCGACCTTCTCCACCGCATCCGCAGCCAGCACGCGGACAGTGTCCACCGCGCGCTGATCCAAGGTAGTCCATGACAGTTCTTGCTCTTCCAAATGTGGCACGAAAACCGGGCCCCTCTCTGTGCTGACGGCCGGCGGTACGCTCGGTCCCGCTTCGGGCACAGTTCGGTGCCCGCTGCGGTTCGTACCAGCCGTTCACCATCGAAACGTTGATCTATCATTCAGACGCAGACGCAAAGCGGCCTCTTCGGCATGCTTCCTGTTAGGCAAGCTTCCTTTAAGGCAATCGCCTGAGGCAGCCGCCCGTGTGCGCTGATCTAAGGACAGCCTAGTCCCATTCCACTTGGTGGTCAGCGTATATCTCACCAATTGGACCTGATTTCGCTTATATGAATCACCGCCGGCTATTGCGCCCGTGAGCAGGCGTTAACACGCCGGAATCATGGGGGCCTCCCGGCGGCCCGGCTGCACGCAGCGTAACGGTATGATGGGTGGTGGCCTTCGACTGGGGCAAGGACACGGGCGTGCGCCGAGCGCGGAGCCCGTTCCGCAGCAAAAAGCGTTGCGAAATCCACCCGGGGCTGCCCAGCCAGACAGAACTGCCCAGACAGAACAGAGTGACTGCCACCGTGAGCACAACAAATACGCCGCTGAACGCCTCGCAGGCTTCGGGAAGAATGGGCTTCGGCCGCAAAGCCAAGGCCTACCTGGCGCTCACGAAACCCCGCGTCATCGAGCTCCTCCTGGTCAGCACCCTGCCCACCATGATCTACGCCGAACGCGGGTTTCCCTCGATCGGGTTGATCCTGGCGACGCTCGTGGGCGGGGCTTTCGCGGCGGGTTCGGCGGGCGCCTTCAACTGTTATATCGACCGTGACATCGACAAGCTCATGCACCGCACGGAGAACCGGCCGCTGGTCACCGGCGAGGTCACGCCCCGCGAGGCACTTGTCTTTTCCTGGCTGCTGGGCGCCGCGGCGATCGCCATCCTTTGGTTCGGGGCCAACCCGCTCTCGGCCTGGCTGGGGCTCGGCGCCATTGTGTTCTATGTGGTGATCTACACCATGATCCTCAAGCGGCGGACGGCCCAGAACATCGTCTGGGGCGGCGCCGCGGGGTGCTTCCCCGTCCTGATCGCCTGGGCCGCGGTCACCAACACCGTTCAGTGGCCCGCCGTCGTGCTGTTCATGGTGATCTTCCTCTGGACCCCGCCGCACTACTGGCCGCTGTCGATGCGCTACGGCGAGGACTACCGCAACGCCAAGGTGCCGATGCTTGGCGCGATCGCCGGCGCCAAGGTGGTCTCGGTCCAGGTGGTCCTGTACGCGTGGGCCATGGTGGCGTGTTCGCTGCTGATGATCCCGGCCGGCGGCGCGGGCTGGGTCTACACCGTGACCGCCGTAGCGGCCGGGGCCTGGTTCCTCTATGAATCGCATGCCCTCTACAACCGCGCGCAGGCCGGCGATGTCTCCAACAAGGGGGCCATGAAGGTCTTCCACGGCTCCATCAGCTACCTGACGCTGCTCTTCATTGCCCTGGCCGTCGACCCGTTCGTCGGCTCCTCCATCATGGGCGGCTGACGCCGCGTCCTTCTTTGACCGATCGCTCCCTCATCTTTGGTGCGGGAGCGTTCGCTGTATCGGGATATCCTTACGGACCGAACGACCAACGCATTCCCGGGGAGAGCCAGTGATCAACCGCAGCGATGTGCTTCAGGCAAAGCGCCGCATCAGCGGCTACGTGCGGCACACGCCTTTGCTCCGCGGGGGTACGGCTGCGGCTCCCCTGTGGCTGAAGTGCGAATTCATGCAGCACACCGGCGTTTTCAAGGCCCGGGGAGCGTTCAACCGCCTCCTCGCTGCCCGTGAGCGCGGGGAGCTTGACCCCGGCGTCGGCGTAGTGGCGGCGTCCGGCGGGAACGCGGGCCTCGCCAATGCCTACGCCGCCGCGGCGCTGGGAGTTCCGGCGACCGTTTTCGTGCCGGAGAGCGCCCCGCGGCTAAAGGTTGAGCGCCTCCTCGGCTACGGGGCAACCGTTCGTCAGGTCGGCACCGAGTACGCGGACGCTTTCGCCGCCGCCACGCAGTTCGTGGAACAAAGCGGTGCCCTGTTCTGCCATGCCTATGACCAGCTCGAAATCGCGGCCGGGGCGGGCACCGTCGCCGAGGAGATTCTCCGGGATGAGCCCGGCATCGACACGATCATCGTCGCAGTGGGCGGCGGCGGGTTGTATGCGGGAGTGGCCGCGGCGGCCGAGGGCCGGGCCCGCATCGTCGCTGTTGAACCCTCCACCATCCCCACCTTGCATGCGGCCCTGGCGGCCGGCCATCCCGTCGATGTGGCCGTTTCCGGGGTTGCCGCGGATTCTCTGGGCGCCCGGCAGGTCGGCGGGATCGCTTTCGCGATGGCGTCACGAGTCCCCCCGGCTTCCGTGCTGGTGGACGATGCAGCAATCGTCGCCGCCCGGTCCCGGTTGTGGAGCGACTACCGGATTCCCGCCGAATATGGCGCCGCGGCGGCATTCGCCGCGCTCACATCCGGGGCCTATGTGCCGCGCGAGGGCGAACAGGTGGCCGTGATCGTCTGTGGAGCCAACACCGATCCGTGCACCCTGGAAGAGGGTCCCGGCGCCGGCATCACGCCGGGCGTGCGCCTGAACTGAGCGGGCGTCCGGTGCCGTGCGGAATCCGGCTCGCAGCCGCGGCCGGGCGCGCGTTGCCCGCAGCCGCCTCGGTGTCCGGTCCTGGCCGGGATGCGGTGTGGCTGGCGTTCGGCCTGGCGGCCGGCCCGGCTGTCGGGCCGGCGGGCGGGCGCTGCTCCGGATAGCGCTTGTCGAAGCGCTCCCGCCCGATGCGTCCCAGCTTTTCGACTGTGTGCCAACTGACGACGGCGATCAACAGGGTCAGCACGATGGCCGACACCGCCACGAGCGGCTGAAGGTCGGCCGTCGATCCGCCGTTCAGCCAGAGGATGACGACGTAGTTCCAGAGGTAGGCGGCGTAGGAAACTGTTCCCAGCAGTTGGGCCGGGCGCGTCCATTTCGGCATCGCGGCGGTGCGGGAGGCGGCAAGAGCCACCAGGACGGCGGAAGCAGCCATGGCCAGCGGACCGCCGATGAAGAAGAAGGCGGGCGTCTCGTTGGCTTTCGGGAAGTAGGCCAGCGCGGCCAGGACAACGACCGCGCCGAGCAGGGCCGCGCGCCTGAACCGCCGGCCGGAGAACCACCCAAAGACGTGGACCCGGTACAGGCGCAGGGCCGAACCGATGATGAGTCCCAGCCCCCACGTGGTCGGCAGGGCATAGACCAGGGAGTGCAGCTGCGGGGCCAGGATCAGCATCGCCAGCACGCTCGCGCTCATGAGGGACACGGCGACGGCTGCAGACCAGCCGATGAGCCGTCCCTGACGGTTGCGCCGCAGGGCGAGCACCAGCAGGGCGGGCCAGACCAGGTAGAACTGTTCTTCCACCGCCAGGGTCCAGAGCGGGCCGATGGCCATGCTGACGTCGAACGGCAGGGGTATGTCCTTGAGGTAGCCGAGCCCGGCGAGGACGGTGTATCCGACGATCCCCTTGGACCGGTCGCCGAGGACGTCTGTGGCCAATTCAACGGTTGCGTAGACGCCCAGGAGCGAGACCAGCGCCGGCACCAGCCGGAAGGCCCTGTGCGCGTAGAAGCGCCCGTACCGGATTTTCCGGTGCCGTTCGACGTCCCTGAGCAGCACGTTGGTGATCAGGTAGCCGCTCAGCACGAAGAAGACAATGACGCCGACGATGCCTGCACCTTGAAAGATGCCCGGCCAGGAATGTCCGAGCAGGACGGCGCCAACGGCAGCGCCGCGCAGAACGTCCAGGCCGTCGAGCCGCGGTCGCACTGCAGGGGGTTGGGCTGTAGTTTTTTGGGCTGTGTTTTGTTGGGCGGCCGTTGCGGCCCTTTCACCGACTAGTAACGCCACGTGACCTCCGGTGCCTCTGTCTGGCCGGCTCACGATTTCAGCTGAATCGAGGCAAAACCGAGCCGTTCCTCTTCTCACGAATCTGCATGAATGTGAATGGGGCGCCAGTCCTGCGCCTCATCCCAGTATCCCAGACTTGGCTGGACGAGACCTGACTCCGGCCCGGAAGGCCCAGGTTGCGGGGGCTGCGGGGATGCTTTTCGTCGTCGGTTCCGGTTGCCCGGCAGGCACGGAACCGCTGGTTCCGCACGGCGCGGCGCACGCCGGCTCAGAGGTTATGCGCCAGAAGCTCCAGCCCGATCACCAACAGGCTCAACACGACTTCGGCGAACATGATGGCGGCCTTGTGATGGATCGGGATCTCGAGGCGCCGGATCGCGAGGAACCCGACGACCGCGAGTGAGACGACGAGAACGGCGATCGCCCACCCAAGAGCAGCAGCGGTCGACAACAGTCCGAGTCCGGCCGCCCCGAGCAGGAGCAGCGGGGTGACCAGGACACCGAGACCGTCGGCGCTGACCGCGATCATATGGTGCAGCTCAGCACCGGTGGGGAGCTTCGAATGGACGGTCAGGTGGCTCAGGAGGTCGGCTACGAAGATCCCCAGCAGCGAGCCGACCACCACGATGCTGAGCGTGGCCGCCGCGGCGGCGGGGGTGGTCTCGTCCGCGTGGCTCCGCAGCGCCAGCACCACAGCCAGGCTCGTGAAGATGATGTAAACGCGCTCTTTGAGGCTCGCCGCGCGCTGGCGGGCCGAGGGGGTGGTAGGAGCGGCCGGTTCGATCGCATTCATGTGAGAAGGCCTTCCGGTAAGCGTCACAGGAGTGAACGAACTCATGCCCACGGCCGCAACGGTCCAAATCCATGCCATCCCATAGTGCTCCCGAATGATGCTCCTGAAAATCCCGCCGGGCCCAGACCGAAGCAACGCGGGGTCACCTACCGCCCATCCCGACGGTTCGGATGGGCGGTAGGTGACCCCGCGTTGCTTGTTGGGGCAGGTGTTGGGGGAGGGCTATTTCACCGGGCTGTAGCGGGCCAGGTCTGCGGCGTTGGTGGCCGCGCTCATCAGCAGGGCCGCCGCCAGCATGTGCGCGCCGACCAGCAGCGCCGGGATGCCGTTGTAGTACTGCGTGAAGCCGATGACCGCCTGGAGCACCGTGACGCCCAGCAGCATGAACACCGCGGAACGGAACGGCCCCGGGATCCGGCCGCGGAGCACGAGGAACAGCCCGAACAGCGCACCGGCGGTCACCAGGTAGGCCGGCACGGCGTGGATGTGCGCGAACAGGTCCCAGTCGAGGTCGTTCCGCGGGGCATTGGCGTCGCCGGCGTGAGGTCCGGCCCCGGTCACCACGACGCCCAGGCAGACGGCCAGGGCGGAGAAGAACGCGACGGCGGCCATCACCGGGCGTGCGGCGCCCGGCAGGGCGGGAAGCTGGACGGTCCCGGCCTTGCCCGTGCGGCCGTACGCCCGGTTCACCAGAAGCGTCGCGAGGACCACGAGGGCCATGGACACCAGGAAGTGCAGGCCCACGACCCACGGGTTCAGCTGGGTCAGCACCGTGATGCCGCCGATCACAGCCTGGGCAGGGATGCTGGCGAGCAGCCCCAAAGCCAGCAGGAAGAGGTCGCGGCGTTCCTTGCGGAGGTTCCACAGGTAGACGAGCATCATCACCGCGACGGCGGCCAGCGCGAACGTCAGGAGCCGGTTGCCGAATTCGATGATGCCGTGGAAGCCCATTTCCGGCGTGGTCGCGAGCGACGCCTCGGTGCAGCGCGGCCAGGTGGGGCAACCCAGGCCCGAGGCCGTCAGCCGGACGGCGCCGCCGGTCACCACCAGGACAATCTGGCCGATGAGGGACAAGACGGCCAGTCGCCTGACCTTGTTGTCGACGCTGACGGGCAGCCGGGAGGTGAACCCGGAAATGATCCGGGGAGTGCGTGACGCCGTGCTCACAGTATTCTCAATTCCACTTGAACCAACGGAGTGCTGCGCCGCCGGCGATCGCCGTCCAGAGCAGCAGGACAAGTACGGCACCGGCGTTGACGCTGCCGTACAGGAACGCATCCCGCAGCGCCTGGCCCAGCGCGCCGGAGGGGAGGAAGTGCACCACGGCTTGCGCCAGTGCCGGGAGCCGTTCGGCCGGGAGGACGATCCCGCCGAGTGCGCCGAGCAGGATCCAGAGCAGGTTGGTGATGGCCAGGGTCGCCTCCGGCCGGACCGTCCCGGCAACGAGCAGCCCCAGCGCCGTGAAGGACGCGGCGCCCAGAACCAGTATTGCCATCCCGGGCAGCCAGCCCGCGGCATTGGGTTGCCAGCCGAGCATCAGGGCCACGGCCGTCACCACGAGCACCTGGAGGAACAATACGGCCAGGACGGCCAGGATCTTGCCCGCAATGAGCCCGGTGCGGCCCAGGGGAGTGGTGGAGAGAAAGCGCAGGACGCCGTAGCGGCGGTCGAAGCCGGTGGCAATGCCCTGCCCCGTGAAGGCCGTGGACATGGCGCACAGGGCCAGGATGCCGGGGACGGCAATGTTGATGCGGCTTGAGCCGAGGCCGTCCAGCAGCGGGGTCACTGTCAGGCCGACCATGGCCAGCAACGGCAGAACGATCGCGAGGATCAGCTGCTCGCCGTTGCGGAGCATGGTGATGGTTTCGTACTGGCCTTGCAACAGGATGCGGCGCAGCAGCGGAGCGGGTTCGCTGCCCCGTGCCGTGCGCGGCGCGCTGCCCAGGGGTGCGCTTCCCAGGGGGGCGCCGCCGGAAACGCGGGTCATCGGATCTCCCTTCCGGAGATGTCCAGGAAGACGTCCTCGAGGCTGCGTGCCTCAAGGCTCAGCGACCGGGGCATGATCCCTCGGGCCGCCCACCACGCGGTGATCGCGGCGAGGTCGGCGGGGGTGAGGGCGCCCGTGGCGGCGTAGCTGCCGGCCCGCGCCTCGGTGACGTCGACGCCGTCGGGCAGCACGCCGGTGAAGTCCAGGCCGGGCTCGGTTTCGAACAGCAGGGTGCGGATGTGCTGCCCGTCGCCGCCGGCGGGAAGCTCGTGCCGCAGGAGCTGGGCGACGGTGCCCTCGGCGACGTTACGGCCGGCGTCGATGATGTAGACGTAATCGGCCAGGCGCTGGGCGTCGTCCATGAGGTGGGTGGTCAGGATGATTCCCATCCCGCTGTTGCGCAGCTCGGAGATGAGGTCGAAGACCATCTGGCGGGACTGCGGGTCCAGGCCGGCGCTTGGCTCGTCGAGGAAGAGGACTTCCGGGTTGCCGACCAGCGCCGCGGCCAGGGCAAGGCGCTGCTTCTGCCCGCCGGACAGGCGCCGCACCGAGGTGCGGCTGAAGGAGTCGATTCCCAGGCGCCCGATGAGTTCATCCACGGGCCACGGGTCCTGGTACATGCCGGCGATGTGCCGCAGCAGGGGGATGGGGCGGGCTGACGGGGGCAGGCCGCCGTCCTGCAGCATGACCCCGACGCGGGCCCGGAGTCCGGCCCCCGCGGAATCCGGATCCTGGCCGAGCAGGCTGATGCTGCCGGAGGTGCGCTTCTGCAACCCCTGCGCGCATTCGATGGTGGTGGTTTTGCCGGCGCCGTTGGCACCGAGCAGGGCTGTTACCTGGCCGCGTTCGGCAACGAGGGACAGGCCGCTGACCACGCGCAGCATCTTGCCGTCGAGAGTGGGCAGTGGACCAACATCCTTAACGAGCCCGCTGATGGTCAGAACGGGGGATTCGGGAGATCGCACCACAGCATTCTACGGGATGTAGTACGACGTTCCCCCGGGGAGACCTCACGCGCAGGCAAGCCATGCCTTACTGGATCGCCGGAGTAAATTACGACATGATTGTGTTGTGTATTCCATGAGTTCCTCTGCGTCCGCTGCCGTCCCCGGCCGCGGCGCCGCGCGCGTCGGGTCCGCCCGGGCGCACGTGGCCGTCGTGCCGGACGCAGTTCCCGCGGCCGGCGGCAGCCACCCCCACGACGCCGAAGAGCGCACGCGTGACCGCGTCCTCAACGCCGTGCTGGAGCATGGACCCATCAGCGCCGCCGAACTCGGCGACCTCCTGGGCTTCACCCCGGCCGCCGTTCGCCGCCACCTCGACCACCTCTCGCGCAGCGGCGTCATTGAGGTCAAGCGGGCTGCCCGTGCCGGCGCCGGAGCCGGGCGTCCCGCCCGCCGCTACGTCCTGAGCTCCCAGGGCCAGTCGAACCTGGGCAACGACTACCTCGACATCGCCACGGTGGCGCTGCGGCGCCTGGGCGAGGCCGCAGGCCCCGAGGCGGTGCGGCAGTTCGCCGTCGAACGGTTCGCCGACATGGAACGCCGCTACGCGCCCGAGATCGAGCAGGCCGGACCGGACATCACGGCCCGCGCGCACGCCCTCTCCGAGGCGCTGAGCCGCGACGGTTTCGTTGCCTCGGCGCAGTCGATTGAAGCCAAGGCGCCGCTACCGGCCGCCCTCTCCAGCGTCCAGCTTTGCCAGGGGCACTGCCCCATCCAGCACCTGGCGGCCCAGTTCCCCGTGTTCTGCGATGTGGAGACCGAAGTGTTCTCCCGGCTGGTCGGCGTCGATGTGCGCCGGCTGTCCACCCTCGCGCGCGGCGGGCATGTCTGCACCACCCACATACCTACGGGCCGTCCGGCCGCCGTCGGGGCTCCCAGCCCCGCAGCCCCGGGCAACCCGGACGAAGTATCCAACCATCTGCAAGAAAGGCCGTGATGACGGACCAACTATCAGAGAAGAAGGTTGCTGACTCTACTGTGATTTCGGAGATTCTCGAGAAGAATCCCGAGCTCCACGGAATCGGCACCTACGAGTACGGCTGGGCCGACAAGAACGACGTCGGGGCCAACGCCCGCCGCGGCATCGATGAAGACGTTGTCCGCGACATTTCGGCCAAGAAGAGCGAGCCGGAATGGATGCTGGACCTCCGCCTCAAGGGCCTGAAGTACTTCGACCGCAAGCCCATGCCCACGTGGGGTGCGGACCTCTCCGGCATCGACTTCGACAACATCAAGTACTTCGTGCGGTCCACCGAGAAGCAGGCCGCCACGTGGGAAGACCTCCCCGAGGACATCCGCAACACGTACGAGAAGCTGGGCATCCCGGAAGCCGAGCGCAGCCGCCTGGTTTCGGGCGTCGCGGCCCAGTACGAGTCCGAGGTTGTCTACCACCAGATCCGTGAGGACCTGGAACAGCAGGGCGTCATCTTCCTGGACACCGACACCGCGCTGCGCGAGCACCCGGAGATCTTCCAGGAGTACTTCGGCACCATCATCCCGGTGGGCGACAACAAGTTCGCCTCGCTGAACACGGCCGTCTGGTCCGGCGGATCCTTCGTGTACGTGCCCAAGGGCGTCCACGTGGACATCCCGCTGCAGGCCTACTTCCGCATCAACACGGAAAACATGGGCCAGTTCGAGCGCACGCTGATCATCGCCGACGAGGACTCCTACGTCCACTACATCGAAGGCTGCACCGCGCCGATCTACACCTCCGACTCGCTGCACTCCGCCGTCGTGGAGATCATCGTGAAGAAGGGCGCCCGCGTCCGCTACACGACCATCCAGAACTGGTCCACGAACGTGTACAACCTGGTCACCAAGCGTGCCATCTGCGAAGAGGGCGCCACCATGGAGTGGATCGATGGCAACATCGGCTCCAAGGTCACCATGAAGTACCCGGCCGTCTACCTCGTCGGCGAGGGGGCCAAGGGCGAGACCCTGTCCATCGCGTTCGCCGGCGAAGGCCAGCACCAGGACACCGGTTCCAAGATGGTCCACATCGCGCCCAACACCAAGAGCTCGATCATCTCCAAGTCCGTGGCCCGCGGCGGCGGCCGCGCCGCCTACCGCGGCCTGGTCCAGGTCCGTGAAGGCGCCAAGCACTCGGCCAACACGGTCCGCTGCGACGCCCTGCTGGTGGACACCATCAGCCGCTCGGACACCTACCCGTACATCGACATCCGCGAGGACGACGTCACCATGGGCCACGAGGCCACGGTCTCGCGCGTCAGCGAAGAACAGCTGTTCTACCTGATGTCCCGCGGCATGCGCGAAGACGAAGCCATGGCGATGATCGTCCGCGGCTTCATCGAGCCCATTGCCCGCGAACTGCCGATGGAATACGCCCTCGAGCTGAACCGCCTGATTGAACTGCAGATGGAAGGATCGGTCGGTTAATGACTGACATCACTACTGAAAAGGCCCGCATCGGCGCGCCCTCAGCCCAGCCGTTCATCAACGGTTTCACCGAGGAAGGCGAGAGCCTTTCGCCGCTGAACGCCGCGGAGTCCAAGTCACCGCTGGCCGGCGAAGCCGTCAAACGCCACTCGCACGGCGGCGGCGTCGGCATCCCGGACAGCTCCCGCGCCGGACGCCTGACCTCCTACAAGCTGGCAGACTTCAAGCCGCTGACCGGCATGGAGGAAGACTGGCGGTTCACCCCGCTCAAGCGCCTTCGTGGCCTCCACACCGAAGTCCTCAACGGCGCCGCACCGGCCGTGAGCGTCACCGCCCCGGACAGCGTCACGGTGGAGACTGTCGGCCGCGACGACCGCAGGATCGGCTCCGCCGCCATCCCCGAGGACCGCGTCTCCGCCAACGCCTGGGAGAACTTCACCGAGGCCACCGTCATCACGGTCCCCGCCGAGGTCCAGGCCGACGGCGAGGTCAGCGTCCTGCTGACCGGACAGGGCACTGAGGCGTCCGCGCAGCACGTTGTGATCATCGCCGAAAAGTTCTCCAAGTCCGTCGTCGTCCTGGACCACCAGGGCACCGCGGTCGTCTCGGAAAACATCGAGATCCTCGTTGAAGACGGCGCGCAGCTCACCGTCATCTCGCTCCAGGAATGGAACGACGACGCCGTGCACGCATCCTCCCAGCAGGCGAAGCTCGGCCGCGACGCGAAGTTCAAGCACATTGTCGTCAGCCTCGGCGGCGACCTCGTGCGCGTCACGCCCTCGGCACGCTTCACCGCCCCGGGCGCCGAAGTGGAACTCTTCGGCCTGTACTTCGCCGACGCCGGCCAGCACCTCGAACAGCGCCTGTTCGTGGACCACGCCGTCGCCAACTGCAAGTCCAACGTGCTGTACAAGGGCGCACTCCAGGGCCGCAACGCCCACACCGTGTGGGTAGGCGACGTCCTAATCCGCAAGGAAGCCGAGGGCACCGACACGTACGAGGCCAACCGCAACCTCGTCCTGACCGACGGCGCCCGCGCGGACTCCGTGCCGAACCTTGAGATCGAGACCGGCCTCATCGCCGGCGCCGGCCACGCCAGCGCCACGGGACGGTTCGATGACCAGCACCTGTTCTACCTGATGGCCCGCGGCATTCCGGAAGAGGTGGCCCGCCGCCTGGTGGTCCGCGGCTTCCTGAACGAGATCATCCAGCAGATCAAGGTTCCGGCCATCGAGGAGCGCCTCACGGACGCTGTCGAGCGCGAACTCGCGGCAACGAACAACTAGCGCGCAGCACTAGAGAACACGGAATACATCAATGACTGAACAGCCAAAGGGCGAGCTGGTCTGCAACGCCAGCGAGATCCAACTCAAGCAGGCGCTGCGGATCCTGATCGACGACTACCCCGTCGCGATCGTAAAGGACTCGATGGGGGAGATCCACGCCATCGGCGACACCTGCTCGCATGCGGACATCTCGCTCTCCGAAGGAGAGGTCGAAGGCTGCAAGATCGAGTGCTGGGGCCACGGTTCCCAGTTCGACCTGCGCAGCGGTGAGCCGCTCCAGCTGCCGGCCTATGATCCTGTTCCTGTCTTTGCCGTGACCGTCCTGGATGACGAGGTCTATGTGGACTTCACCAATGTCCTGAACGGCGCCGAGGCCCCGAACTTCAGCTAGCTGCCGGCAGCCGGCAACTAGCACCACAACACTTATCGACAAGAAACCGCACCATGCCGGAGGGCACGGTGCAGAGGAGAACAAGGCACATGTCTACTCTTGAGATCAAGGACCTGCACGTCAGCATTGACACCGAGCAGGGCACCAAGGAAATCCTGAAGGGCGTCAGCCTGACCATCAGGACCGGCGAGACGCACGCCATCATGGGCCCGAACGGTTCCGGCAAGTCCACCCTCGCGTCCACGATCGCGGGTCACCCGCGCTACAACGTCACCTCGGGCTCGATTACGCTCGACGGCGAAGACGTCCTCGCGATGAGCGTCGACGAGCGCGCCCGCGCCGGACTGTTCCTGGCCATGCAGTACCCCGTCGAGGTTCCCGGCGTGAGCATGACGAACTTCCTGCGCACGGCCAAGACGGCCATCGACGGCGAGGCACCCAAGCTGCGCACCTGGACGAAGGACGTCAAAGCCGCCATGGCGCAGCTGCGCATCGACGCCGACTTCACCCAGCGCAACGTCAACGAAGGCTTCTCCGGCGGCGAGAAGAAGCGCGTGGAGATCCTCCAGCTGGAGCTCTTCAAGCCGAAGTTCGCCATCCTCGACGAGACCGATTCCGGCCTCGACGTCGATGCACTGAAGGTTGTCTCCGAGGGCGTCAACCGCGCCCACGCCGCAGGCAACATGGGCACCCTGCTCATCACGCACTACACCCGGATCCTGCGCTACATCAAGCCGGAATTCGTGCACGTGTTCGTTGACGGCCAGGTTGTGGAAGAAGGCGGCCCGGAACTCGCCGACCGCCTCGAAGAAGAAGGCTACGACCGCTACGCCACCGGCGCAGGGGCGGCCACCATCGCTGCCGCTGACGCTGCAGCCCAGGCCTAGTTAGGACTTCACGATGACCGAACTCAATGTGGCCCGCACGGGCCTCGAGGATGTTGAAGAGGCACTCAAGGATGTGATCGACCCGGAACTCGGGGTCAACATCGTTGATCTTGGCCTGCTCTACGGTCTGAAGTATTCAGACGACGACGGCGCCCTGCTGATCGACATGACGCTCACCACGGCCGCCTGCCCGCTCACCGACGTGATCGAGGAGCAGGTCGGCAAGGCCCTGGACGGGATTGTGGACGACTGGCGGCTGAACTGGGTGTGGATGCCGCCATGGGGTCCGGAACGGATCACCGAAGACGGGCGCGACCAGATGCGCGCACTGGGCTTCAACATCTAGGTCCGCACCGCCTCCCTGTCCTCGCTTCGCTCGGCCAGGGAACCCTCGGCGGCAGAGGCCCCTAATCACTACGACGCCGGCCCCGCCTCACCAAGGCGGGGCCGGCGTCGTCGTCTGTTCCTTTAATGCCGTTGCGGTGGTCTGATAAAGACAACGAGCCCAGCGCGGTCCCCGGCCGCGGACTGGGCATACCGTCGAGAGGAGGCACGCCGGATTGGTTGCCACCCCACCGCCGCGGCCGCCCGGTGCTGCCGGGGACTTCGTCGTCGTCGAGGACAGCGGCGAGTTCTCCTACTACCGGTCCAGGGAAGACCTCCTGGCCGACCTTGAATATGTCGGCGAGGCCCCGTGCATCATCGACCGTGCCGCCACCACCTACCGGCTTGAGCTGGACGAGAACCGCCACCTACGGATGGGACCACCCCTTGGCCAGGTGGAATTCCACTGGCTCCGCCAGGCCCTGGCCGACGCCCGCGAGGTGCATCCGGAACGGCACCGGCTGCAACGGGCCGAAACGACCGGCCTCGCCGACCTCGTGGCCGGCCTCTTCGAGACGCTGCAGCTGGAACGCGGAACCGACGCCGAGCTCGGGCTGTGGGCCCTGGAAATCGACGGGCTTGCGACGCGGCGCAACGCACTGGCCGACGTCGACCGCCTCCTGGCCGGGAACGAGCACCTCGACACCGTCCGCGTGACCGACCCGTTCGGACACCAGTACCTGCCCGTGTGGCACCCGCGGCACCGGCACATCGGCCACGCCGGATACCTCACGTACGTCGAAGTCCCGGCGCGGCGCGGGCCGGGACGCCGGTAAGTCCCAGGACCGCGCTACGGCGTTGCCACCGCAAACGTGTCGCACTTGTTGATGTCCCCGGTCGTGAAGCCCTGGTAGAACCACTTCTGCCGCTGCGCACTGGACCCGTGGGTCCAGGCCTCGGGCGAGACCCGGCCCGTCGCGGCCTTCTGGATGCGGTCGTCGCCCACCGCCGAGGCGGCCGACAGCGCATCCCGTACGTCCTGGTCCGTGAAGGGCTCCAAGTAGGGCTGGCCGTTCTTGGGGTCCGGCTGCGTGGTGGCATAGTGGGCCCACAGCCCCGCGTAGCAGTCGGCCTGGAGTTCCACCCGGACGCCCCCGGATCGGGGGCCCTGGGGATCCTGCTGCGCACGGTCCAGATCACCCAGCAGGTTCTGGACGTGATGGCCGAATTCGTGGGCCACCACATATTCCTGGGCCAGCGGGCCGCCGGAGGAGCCGAACCGGTCCACGAGTTCCTGGAAGAACCCCGGATCGAAGTATGCCGTCGTGTCGACGGGACAGTAGAACGGTCCCACTTCCGAGGTAGCGGCGCCGCAGCCGGTATTGGTGCCGCCCGTGAAGATCACGGCCTTGGGCCGCGGGTATTTCGTGTTGTACTGCGCCAGATACGCCGGCCAGAACGCGTTCAGGCTGTTGACCGTGCCGGTGATCCTGCAGTCGAGGCGGGCGTCGGCGTCGGCGCCGGTCTGGCAGGCGGGGGCAGACCCCTGGCTCTGCGACTGGGGCTCCTGAGCCGTGCCGGCCAGGCCCTCGAGGAGCTGGGGGTTGATGCCGAACAGGGCGGCGAGCAGCAGGATGATGCCGCCGCCGATCCCGCCGCCGATCATGGGGCCGCGGCCCATCCCTCGGCGGTCCTGGACCTGCGACGGATCCAGCGGGGCGTTGTCGTTGAAGCTCATGGAGTCACAATATCCCGCACAGGCGGCCGCGGCGGCCGGGAACGGTAAAGTTGGTTCGATGCCTTTTCTCGACAGACTCCAGCGCTGGGCCGATGACCGTCCCGACGAAACTGCCGTCGTCGTGGCCGGAGAGCACCTCAGCTGGGCCGGCCTGCGGGACGAGGCGGCGGCGCTGGTTCCCGCGGCGCCCGCAATTACCGTCCTGTCCGAGCAGAATTCAGCCCGCTTTGCCGTGGCTTTCGCGGCGGCCGTCGCCGGGGAGCGTCAGTGCGCAGTGCTGGATCCGGCCTGGCCGCGCCAGCTGCAGGACGGGATCATGGCCAGGATTGCCGGGATCGCCCCGCCGCCCGGCACTGCCCCAAGCGCTGTTCCAGGCGCTGTTCCGGGCGTCGCTCCAGGCGGGGCGCCGGCTGAGGCGCTGGGGACCGGGCTTGTTGACGGTCCGGCCGGAGCCTCGTTTCTGATTGGCCTGACCTCCGGCACCACCTCGGTCCCCAAGGCGTTCACCCGCTCGCGGCGTTCCTGGCAGGAATCGTTCGACGCGTCCATTGAATTCTTCGGTTTGACCCAGGACGACAGGACCCTGGCCCCTGGTCCGCTCGCGGCGAGCCTGAACCTCTATGCCCTGGCCGAATGCCTGTACGCCGGCGCCGAATTCCACACCCTTCACCACTTCGACGTCGGCGCCGCCCACGCAGCCGTCAGCCACGACGGCATCACCCGGCTCGTCCTGGTCCCGACCATGCTCCGGCTGCTCAGCGAGCGTGGACTGGCTGGCGGGGTCGATGCGTCCGGCATCAGGAGCATCATCTGCGCCGGGTCCAAGCTGGATGCCCGGACGCTGGAGGCGGCCCGGCGCTGGGCGCCCAATGCCACTATTTTCGAGTACTACGGAGCCTCCGAGCTCAGCTTCGTCTCCGGCGCCGGACTGCGTCCGGGCGAGCCCGCCGAGCCGGGCGGAACCGGCATCGGGAAGCCCTTTCCCGGCGTCGACATCCGCATCCTGGACGACCGCGGAGCCGGACTCCCGGACGGCAGCGACGGCAACATCTGTGTCCGCAGCGGCATGGTCAGCAATGGCTATTTGTGGGGTGACGACGGCCAGGCCCTGCGGTGTTTTGACGGCTGGTACACCGTGGGGGACCAAGGGTATGTCTCCGGCGGGACCCTGCACATGCTGGGCCGCCGCTCTGACATGATCATCACGGCCGGCACGAACGTCTATCCGCACGAAGTCGAAATGGCGCTGGCCTCCGTCCCGGGCGTCGCGGCGGCCGTGGCCGCCGGCATGGCGGATGACCTTCGCGGCCAGCGAGTAGTGGCCGGCGTGGTGCCCTCGCACGGAGCGGTCACCGCCACAGCGCTGAAGTCGGGCATCGAGGATGTGCTCGCGCGCAACAAACGCCCGCTCGAATACTTCGCGCTGACGGAGCTGCCCGTGACGGACCGGGGCAAGATCAGCCGACAGCTTCTTCTCGACTGGGTGGACCGGAACGATCCCCGGATCCGGCGCCTTGGCTGAGCAGCGCAAGGATCCCGGGGCGCGTTCGGCGGCGTCGTCACCCGGAGAGCCTTTTGCCGGGGAGCCTCTAACCGGGGAGTCTCGTCGCGGCGAGTTTCCCGGGCTGCTGCCCGAGGACAGGCAGCCGGTCATCATCGCCGCGCGCAGGACGCCGCTCTGCCGCGCCAGTGGAGCCCTCCAGAAGCTCCGCGCCCACGAACTCCTGGCCCCGGTGCTCCGCGGCCTGCTCGCCGACACTGGGGCTGGTGCCCGTGCGGACGCCGGTGCGGGTCTCGCGCCGGAGTCGGTGACCGACGTCGTGATCGGCAACGCGGTGGGCGGGGGCGGGAACGTGGCCCGGCTCGCCGCGCTGGAAGCCGGCCTGCCCGTCACCGTTCCCGGCCTCACGGTGGACCGGCAATGCGGCTCCGGTCTTGACGCGATCGTCCTGGCCTCGCGGCTGGTCGCGGCCGGCGGCGGCCTCTACCTGGCCGGCGGCGTGGAGAGCATCAGCACGGCCCCGCTCCGGGCACACCGCAATGACGACGGCACGGCGGACTACTATAGCCGGGCCCAGTTCGCCCCGCTCAGCCTCGGCGACCCGGACATGGGGGTGGCGGCCGAGAACGTCGCCGCCCACTACGGCGTCAGCCGGGAACGCCAGGACGTGTTCGCGCTTCGCAGCCACCGCCGCGCCCTCGCCGCCGCCGCTGCCGGGCTGTTCGACGGCGAAATCGTGCCGCTCGCCGTCGAACCCGGTACCTCCGTTGAGGCGGACGACGGCCCGAGGCCCAGCCTTGGCCCGGCCCTCATGGCCCGGTTCCCGCCTGTGTTTGCGGAGGGCGGCACCGTAACGGCCGGGAACTCATGCTTCGACGCGGACGGCGCCGCCGCCGTCGTCATCACGTCCGTGGAACGGGCCCGGCAGCTGGGCGCCACCGACGGGCTGCTCGTGTTGGGAACTGACACCGCCGGGGTGGCGCCGCAGCTCCTGGGCATCGGCGCGGCCGCGGCCGCGAAGCGGCTCCTGACCGCCCACGGCCTGGCGGCAACCGATATGGCCCTGGTCGAATTCAATGAGGCATTCGCCGCGCAGACACTCGCCTGCTTCGATCAGCTCGGGATCGACCCGGAGCGGGCAAACCTCGACGGCGGCGCCCTGGCGCTGGGCCACGCCTACGGGGCCTCGGGCGCAGTGCTCGTGACCCGGCTGCTGGCCCAGGCGCGCCGGTCCGGTGAGCAAGGCCAGCTTGCCCTGGCCATGATCAGCATCGCGGGCGGCATGGGCACGGCCGCGCTCCTCGGGTACCGCCGCCTCGGCTAGCCCCGCGCGGGACATGCCCCGTTCTTGACCCCGGCACCGGACATGTCCAGTCCTGGGCACAGGCAACGGACATGATGGCTGTATGTCCATTGGCCGCGGCCGGGGGAGAGCATGCTCACCTGCCGCACGCGGGACATGCCCCGCATCGGACCCCGGCACCGGACATGTCCAGTCCTGGGCACAGGCAACGGACATGATAGCTGTATGTCCATTGGCCGCGGCCGGGGGAGAGCATGCTCACCTGCCGCACGCGGGACATGCCCCGCATCGGACCCCGGCACCGGACATGTCCAGTCCTGGGCACAGGCAACGGACATGATGGCTGTATGTCCATTGGCCGCGGCCGGGGGAGAGCATGTCCGCCGGAGGGGTGTCCAAGCGATTCACGGCGCGGGCAGCCAGGAGGGGACATGTCCAGTCCTGGGCACAGGCAACGGACATGATGGCTGTATGTCCATTGGCCGCGTCCGCGGGAGAGCATGTCCACTGGAGCAGACTAGCCTTCAGGGTCCTCGGGTTCGCCAAGTCCGCGGGCGGCTAGGGCTTCTCCGGTCTGTCGGGCGAAGGCCACCGTCGTGATGATCACCGGCAGCACAAGGGCCCGGGGGTTGCGTTCGAGTCCCCGGGCGCGGGCGGAGTCGCGCACGACCGAATAGGCGCCGGCAACGAACGGGATGCTGCGGAGCATGATGGCAATGGTCAGGGCGAAACGCTCCGGGTCCGCGCCGAACCGCCGGAACGGCCGGGCCAGGGAGGCCACGCCGTCGAGCAGTTCCTGCACCGGGGTGGTGGCGGTCAGGATGGACGCCGCCACAACGCAAATCAGCACGTTCAGCACGATCCGGGCAGCAGTGGGTGCGCCCAGTTGCCACCACTGGAAGAGGCCGATGGCCAGAAGGACCGGCAGGACCGGGCGCACCGCACGGAACAGCCGGGCAGGACCGGCCCCGCTGAGCAGAAACACCGCGCACAGCAGCGCCAGCGCCGCAGCCGCCACCGCCCAGTCGGCGATCAGGAAGGACGCCATTCCGCACCCGACCACCAGCAGGAACTTCAGCCACAGCGGTGCCCGGTGGATCAAGGACGTGCCCGGCACATAGGCGGCCAGAAGGAAGCCGTGGCCGCTCAAGGCTGCTCCAGGCGGGCCTGCTCCGGCCGGAACTGCCCCGGCGTGGCGCCAGTGACGCCGGCCCCCTGGATTCCGTCGGGCTCTGGGCCGGCCCGTCCCGCCCCGGGCGTCGGGCCGGCCCCCACCGGCGGCAGCCCCGCCGCGCTCAGCGCACGGTAGTGCGCGACGGCGGAGGCCGGTTCGCCGTCGAACACGACCTTCCCGGCGTCCACCACCAGTACGCGGTCCATGTCCTGCGCGAGTTCGAGATCGTGGGTGGACAGGATGACCTGCTGGCGGAGACCGGAGAGGGTGCGGCGCAGGAGTTCGCGGTTGCGGAGGTCCAGCAGCGTGGACGGTTCGTCCAGCACCAGAACCTCCGGGTCTACGGCCAGGACGGCCGCCAGCGCCAGGAGTTGGCGTTCGCCGCCGGAGAGCTCGTAAATGCTCTGGTCCGCCAGGGGCAGCAGGCCGAACCGGTCCAGGACCGACTCTGCGTGGGACCGGCGGTCGGCGGCGTTGCGGATGGAGCGCCGCAGGGACAGCTCGACGTCCTCGCGTCCGGTGGGCATGACGAGCTGGGAAAGCGGATCAGTGAAGACGAAGCCGACGCGGCGCCGGACCTCCCGGACGGCGCGGACGGTATCGGCGCCGTCCACCCGGACCGTGCCCTCACTCGGTGCAACGAGCCCGTTGAGTAGCCGCAGGAGCGTGGACTTGCCCGAGCCGTTGGCGCCGATAACCCCGATCCGCCGTTCCGTGAGGCCCAGCGAGAGATCCCGGAGCAGCGTCTTGGGCGCGGGGCGGCCGTCAACCGACACCCGCACCGTCACCCGGTCCAGGACAACGCTGCTCACGGCCGGGCGTCAGCACTCCGGACGCGGCGGAGCAGCAGATCCGGGAAAGCCTTGTGCAGGGCCAGGGCGAAGCTGACGGCCAGTACGTTCTTGATGATGTCACCGGGGTAGAACGCGAGGTCGGCCAGGAACGCCTTGGAGAAGTCCAGCTTGGCATTGACCATCATGCCCAGGATGCCCAGGCCGTGGATGAAGACGATGCTGCTGACCATGGCGGCGGCGAACAGGAGGACAGCGCGCAGTTTGCCGGTGCGGTGGGCGGTGCCCCTGAGGACGACGACGGTCAGCCAGCCCACCGCCGTGGCGGCCAGCAGGAAACCGATGATGTAGCCGGCGGAAGGCCCGGCCAGGACGCCCAGCCCGCTGCGCCCGCCGCTGAAGATCGGCAGGCCGGCGAAGCCCAGGAGCAGGTAAAGGCCGACTGCGGCGAAGGCCCGCCCGGGGCCAAGAGCGAGCCCTGTGAGCATGACGGCCAGGGTCTGCAGGGTGATGGGCACGCCGAGACCGCCGACGGGAATGGCGGCGATCAGCGCCGAACCGGCCACAAGGGCGGCAAAAACGGCGATCAGGCCAAGATCGGTGGCGTTCCAGCGGCCCCGGCGCGGGGTCCGGGTTGTGGCGGGGTGGTCGGTCTGCGTCATGGTGTTCCTGTCGAGTGCTGCGGTGCAATACGGAAGTGTGATTCTGACTGTACGGTCGCGGGCCCCCTCGTTTTTTGTAGGTGCCCCACTAAGCGGCGGCCCGGATGCTGGAGGGCGACGCCAATGAGGGCAGCCGGGCGCCCGCATTGCAGGCGGGCCGGCGCCCCGGGAGCCCATGTCATGGGGCCAGGGCAGTGCCGGTAGACTTGTAGAGGCCGTGCTCTCGCACCGCCCTGCCCCGGCCCCGCCCAGACTCCACCGTTGTGCCGCGGCATTCCCTGTTGTGAAAGGCCTTAGCTGCATTGATTACCGTCCAGGATCTCGAACTGCGCGCCGGCGCCCGCCTCCTCATGGACCAGGTGAGCTTCCGGATCGACAAGGGAGACAAGATCGGCCTGGTCGGCCGTAACGGTGCAGGCAAGACCACACTGACCCGCGTACTCGCCGGAGAAGGCCTGCCCGCCGCTGGCAAGGTCACCCGCAGCGGCGAAATCGGCTACCTGCCGCAGGACCCGCGCACCCCGGACATGGAGCAGCTCGCGCGGGACCGGATCCTCTCCGTCCGCGGCCTGGACGTCGCCGTCGGCAAGCTCCGTTTGGCCCACGAGGAGATGGCAAGCGAGGACGCCGCGGTTCAGCAAAAAGCGATGAACCGCTACGACCGGCTGGAATCAGAATTCCTGGCCGCGGGCGGCTACGCGGCCGAAGCCGAGGCGGCGGCGATCTGCTCGAACCTCGCCCTGCCGGACCGCCTGCTGAACCAGCCGCTCAAGACCCTGTCCGGTGGACAGCGCCGCCGCGTGGAGCTGGCCCGCATCCTGTACTCGGATGCCGAAACCATGCTCCTCGATGAGCCCACCAACCACCTCGACGCCGATTCCATCTCCTGGCTCCGCGAATTCCTCAAGAACCACCAGGGCGGGCTGATTGTGATCAGCCACGACACCGAACTGCTCGAGGCAACCGTGAACAAGGTCTTCCTCTTGGACCCTAACCGCGCCCAGATCGACTTCTACAACATGGACTGGAAGCGCTACCTCACCCAGCGCGAAACGGACGAGCGCGCCCGCAAACGGGAGCGTGCCAACGCGGAGAAGAAGGCCCAGGTCCTCATCGACCAGGCCAACAAGATGCGCGCCAAGGCCACCAAGGCCGTCGCTGCGCAGAACATGGCCAAACGCGCCGAGCGTCTGCTCGGCGGTCTCGAAGCTGTGCGGGCGACCGACCGCGTGGCGGCCCTGCGCTTCCCGGACCCGTCACCCTGCGGCAAGACCCCGCTCACCGCGGACGGCCTCAGCAAGTCCTACGGCTCGCTGGAAATCTTCACCGACGTCGATCTCGCGATCGACCGCGGTTCCAAGGTGGTCATCCTGGGCCTCAACGGCGCCGGCAAGACCACCCTCCTGCGCATGCTCGCCGGCGTCGACAAGCCGGACACCGGCGAAGTGGTTGCGGGCCACGGCCTGAAGGTGGGCTACTACGCCCAGGAGCACGAGACGCTCGATGTTGACCGCACGGTCCTGCAGAACATGCGCTCGTCCGCGCCGGACATGAACGACGCGGAAGTACGCAACATTCTGGGCTCGTTCCTGTTCTCCGGTGACGACGTCGACAAGCCCGCCGGCGTCCTCTCCGGCGGCGAGAAGACCCGGCTGGCCCTGGCCACCATCGTGGCCTCGAGTGCCAACGTGCTGCTCCTCGATGAGCCCACCAACAACCTCGACCCCGCCAGCCGCGCCGAGATCCTCGGGGCCCTGAGCAACTACACCGGCGCCGTCGTCCTCGTGAGCCACGATGAGGGTGCCGTCGAGGCGCTCAACCCGGAGCGCGTCGTCTTGCTGCCCGACGGCATCGAGGACCACTGGAACGAAGACTACCTGGACCTGATCACGCTGGCGTAAGGCCGCCCAACTAGCTCGCAGCAGGGGCCGTTTTGAGCACTCAAAACGGCCTTAAGTGCGAGTTAGTTGGGTCAGCGGACGGGCATCGCTTCGGCGCCCGTGATTCGCTGCAGCTCCTCGTAGCCGATCGAGAACATCGAGTTGTGGTCGCCGGCCCCTGCCCAGAGCACGGGATGGGCCGCCAGTGACTCGTCCAATAGGGTCCGGATCTTCTCCGGGTGGCCGACCGGGGCCACGCCGCCAACCTCCTGGCCGGTGTGTTCGAGGACGAAATCAGGGGAGGCCCGGCGGATCTTGCCGGACCCCAGTTGCGCGGCCACCTTGCCGACGTCGACCCTGGCTGCGCCGCTGGCCAGGATGAGCAGCGGTGTGCCCTCAAGGTCGAACACCAGGCTGTTGGTGATTGCCGCGACGTCGCAACCCAGCGCGGCGGCCGCGGCGGCCGCGGTCGGGACTTTCGTAGAGAACACCGTCACGGTGTCGTGGGCACCCAAGGCGGTGAGTGCGCGCCTGACGTTTGCCACAGGTTCCGGCAGGGCCTCGGGGCTCATCGGTCAGTAGCCCTGGGCGTCCAAGATGGCGTCTTCCTCTTCCTCCGCGGTCGCGTTCTTGCGCTTCCGGGGAGCAGGACGACGGCGGGCCACCGGACCGGAGGAATGCAGGAACACGCCCTCTGCGGCTTCGGCCTCGGCGTCCTCCGCGTCGATCGCGGCGTTGCGGGCCTGCTGCCGGGCCGCATAGCCGAACCCCACGAACATCAGCACGCCGAACGCGAACCACTGCAGGGAGTAGGACAGGTGGGTGCCCTCATCGGTGGACGGTTTGGGGAACGGGAACGGCATGTCCTGCACCGTGGGGGACTCTGAGGCGAGCTGTCCGTAGGCGCCCGTGAGGAGCGGATAGCCAAGCTGGGTGGAATAGGCGGCGAGGTCGATCGAGGCCAGCTGGCCCTCAGGGGCGCCGCGCTGAAGCTCGGCTTCGGCCGGCTTGAGGCGCGCAACCACAGTCGTCGGTCCCTGCGGCGGTGCCGGCACCGAGTCGGGCCGGCCCGGGGTGTTGTTGCCGATGGGCAGCCAGCCGCGGTCAATCACCACCGTTTCGCCGGAATCGAGCTTGAACGGGACCACCACCTCGTAGCCGGGCTGGCCGTTGAGCGGGCGGTTGCGGACGATGCGCTGGCCGGCGACGTCGTAGCTGCCTTTCAGCTCCACCTGGGTCCACTCGCGCTCCGGGTCGAGCCGGTTGAACTGGTCCCGGACCTGCGGGAAGGGTACCGGGGCGGCGGAGTAGTTGGAGACCACCCGGTTGATTTCGGCCAGGGTTTCGGCGCGGCGGTCCATCTGCCACCGGCCCAGGCCGACGCAGCCGGCGGCGAAGATCGCGGCCAGCAACAAGTACCCCAGCCATTTACTGGAGAAGAGAAAGCGGTACATTCAGCCGATCCTGCCTGACGGGTCGAGGGGCACGGTGTCTTCGAGGGGCGCAGACGGGTCGAGGGCCACTGTCTCTTTCCACAGCCCGCGGGTCTGGAGGTAGTCCTCGAGCCAGGCGCGGTGCTCCCCGCATGCCAGCCAGATCTTGCGCCGTTCCGGGGTGTGGATCTTGGGGTTGTTCCACAGCAGCTGCCATTCCGCCACGGCGCGGCAAGCCTTCCGCGAGCAGACGGTGCCCGGGGCCGCGGCGGTGGCGCCGCCGTTCCCGGCCAGGTCAAAGAGGTTCATGAAGCTGCCCGTCCGTGGTTGTCGTCGTCGTTCTCGTCATCGATCAGCTCGCCTTGCAGCAGCGTCGCCGAGGCGTCCTCGCCGGCTTCCGGGACAGGCCCTGCCGGCCCCACGGGGGCGTCCAGCTCTGCCAGCGGTGCATAGTCCAGGAGGGAATCACTGTGGATTTCCGCTTTGTCGCTGCCGTTGGCGATCACTACCGCAATCCAGGGCAGGAAGACGGCTCCCAGCACCGGGATGAGCTTGAACCACCCGTCCACGACAAAAATCAAAATCAGGCAGACCATGCGGATGCCCATGGCCACGGCGTATTTGATCATCCGCTCGCGCATCTCGTCCGAATGCGCGGCGGCGGCGTCTGTGATGCTGTGCACCTCAGTGCCGCCGGACTCGGCGTCCGGCCTCCCGGGCACAGGAACACCGGGTCGGTTTTTGAGTGTCACGGCTGTCAGATCACGCTCCCAAGGCTTAGTGCAATTCTCTCACCATCGGCTGACCCGCCCAAACGGGTGCGAGCCGGGCGCTAAGATCGGAGGCAGGAAATTTCCAGCCCCCAGCGCGGCCCCCTGCCGCAGAATCCCGGAGTCCCCTATGTCTGAAACAACCACCACCGGCCGCAGCGTTCTGATCACCGGCGGAAACCGCGGGATCGGCCTGGCCATCGCCGAGTCCTTCCTGGCCAACGGCGACAAAGTGGCGGTGACCTTCCGCAGCGAGTCTGCGCTGCCCGAGGGCATCCTCGGCGTGAAGGCGGACGTTACCGACGAAGCGTCCGTGGACGCCGCGTTCACGGAAGTCGAAGCCGCCCACGGTCCCGTAGAAGTCCTCGTCGCCAACGCCGGCATCACCAAGGACACCCTCCTGATGCGCATGAGCGAAGACGACTTCACGTCCGTGATCGACACTAACCTCACGGGCGCCTTCCGCGTCATCAAACGCGCGTCCAAGGGCATGATCCGGGCGCGCAAGGGCCGCGTCGTGCTGATTTCCTCCGTCTCGGGCCTGTACGGCGCGCCGGGCCAGATCAATTACTCAGCTTCCAAGGCCGGCCTGGTGGGCATCGCCCGGTCGCTCACCCGCGAGCTCGGAGCGCGCGGGATCACCGCGAACGTAGTGGCACCGGGCTTTATCAACACGGACATGACGGCGGAACTGCCTGAAGCCACGCAGAAGGACTACCTGACCAAGGTCCCCGCCGGGCGCTTCGCCGAGGCGTCCGAGGTCGCCAACGTCGTCCGCTGGATCGCCAGCGACGAGGCGTCCTACATTTCCGGTGCGGTTATTCCGGTCGACGGCGGCCTCGGCATGGGCCACTAGGTCCGGACGAGGACGCCGGGCGCGGCGGACCACGCCCCCGGGCAGCAAAAAGCAGGGAACGACGGCGGCATCCGCCGTCGTTCCCTACCGTTTTCCGCCCGCTGCGCTCCCGGAGACGGCGCGCTGGTTTCTTCCACGCCGGGCCTTTTTGCCCTTGGCGCCGGGGCCCCGGGAGCGTGTAATGGGCTCACAGCCCCTCACCATGCCGCGGCAGGGGCGTGGACGCAGGAGGAATATCATGAGTGATCTCAGCAAGTGGACGCCTTCGGACATGCTGGAGCCGGTCCGCCGCTTCCTGGAAGGTGATCTGACCATTGCGCCGAGCATCAAGCTCGAACAGTTCCAGGAAGGCAACACCCTGGTGGTCCGGGCCGAAGTGCCCGGGATCGATCCCGACAAGGACGTCGACGTCTCGGTCAGCGAGGGCATGCTGAACATCTCCGTGGAGCGCGAGGAAAAGTCCGAGCACAAGAGCAAGACCGGGTACCGCTCGGAATTCCGTTACGGGTCGGCCTCCCGCAGCATCGCGCTGCCGGCAGGCGCCAAGGAAGAAGACATCACCGCCACCTACAAGGACGGCGTCCTGGAGGTCCGTGCACCGGCTCCCGAAACGACCCCGGCGGAAACCACCAAGAAGATCCGCATCGATCGCAGCTGAGCCGGCGGCGGCTGACGCGGAAAAGCAGATCCTGCACTGATGGGCCATTGCCGGCGGACCAGCACTGATGGACCAGACCTGGCGGACCTGCACTGATGGACCAGTTCCTGGCGGACCCGAACAGGCAAAGCCGGCTCGGCCGGCCCGGGGCTGCGGCCGGCCCGGGGCGGGTCAGCGGGCCTCGTCCCGGGCTCGCCGGAGCCATCCGGCAACCTCGGCGTCGAGGTCGGCTTCCGAGCGGAGTTCCAGGTGGTGCATCCAGACGCCGGGGGACGGGTTGACCACGGACTTGAACCTGGCGGACACGATGCGGCTGCGCAGGGCGATCGACAGCACGGCAGGCACGTCGGAGCGGACGTAGCGTCCGGGCCACCAGACATACGCGAAGCCCCGGGCCTCCCGGAAGGCCACCTGGCTCCTGGTCACCCGGATCTCCGGCGGGGCCGGAACCGCCAACATGGCCTCTACAGCCCGGCACAGCGCGAGGCCACGCGGCGAGCCGGTGAAGACGTCCTCCGGCGTGGCGTCCCCGCGCCCCGCCGCGGTCATGGCACATCCCCGGCCTGCGGCGCCTGCCGGGTCCCGGCAACAACAACCATGGGGGTCAGACTACGCCCGCGCCATGCTGCGGGAGGCCAGCAGAGTGGCAGGCAGCGCGGCGGCGGGCGGACGCGGGAAGCGGGGCGGGAAGGTCAACTGCAGCGGGCGGGACGCGGGAGGCAGCCGCAGAAGGCACCACACGCCGGTCCCGCGCACCCGCCCCGGGAACTACGCCGCAGGAGCTTCTTTGTGGATGCTGAACAACAGAAATGCCACAATCCGCTGGCATGATGGATTGCAGACCCACAGTGTTTGGACGTTTGGAACAAAGGAGCTTGTATGGGACTGCTGGAGAACAAGACTGCGATCGTGACCGGTTCGTCGCGCGGAATCGGCGCCGAAGTCGCCAAGTTCCTCGCCGCCGAGGGGGCGGCCGTGGTGGTGAACTACCGCCAGAAGGCGCCGCGCGCCAACAAGGTGGTCGCCGAGATCGAGGCCGACGGCGGCCGTGCGGTGGCCGTCGGGGCGGACCTGACCACCCAGGACGGCGTGCAGGCCCTTGCCAGCGCCGCTATGGAAAACTTCGGCTCGCTCGACCTCCTGGTCCTCAACGCCTCCGGCGGCATGGAGACCGGCATGGAAGAGGGCTACGCGCTGAAGCTGAACCGCGACGCGCAGGTGAACATGCTCAACGCCGCCGTTCCCCTCATGCCCGAAGGCTCGCGCGTGGTCTTCGTGACCAGCCACCAGGCACACTTCATCAACACCGTGACCACCATGCCCGAGTACGAGCCCGTCGCCCGCAGCAAGCGCGCCGGCGAGGACGCCCTGCGCGAACTCGTGCCCGCGTTGGCGGACAAGGGCATCTCGCTCGTGGTCGTCTCCGGCGACATGATCGAGGGCACCGTCACTGCCACGCTGCTTGACCGTTCCAACCCCGGCGCCATCGAGGCCCGCCGCGCCGAGGCCGGCAAGCTGTACTCGGTCAAGGAGTTTGCCGCCGAGGTCGCCAAGATGGCCACCGCCGACGTCGAGACCGGCCACACCGAATACGTCGGCGGTGCGGATTATTTCGATAAGACCGCAGACAAGGCAGAGGGCAAGAGCTCCAGCTAGGACCGCCGGCCGGCTGTTCGCCGAGGTGGCACGTCGCGGTAATGTTCCCCACGGACATTGCCGCGACGTGCCACCTCGCGGTTACGGCACTCGCGGTTAAGGCACTGGCGCTTAGGGCATCAGACCCCGGCGATGTACCGCACGGCGTCAAGATAGGGCAGGTTCACGGCGGCGTCCGCGGCGGCGCGGACGGCCGGCTTCGCATTGAACGCGACGCCGATTCCGGCGGCGCCGAGCATGTCGAGATCGTTGGCGCCGTCGCCCACGGCAATCGTGTGCTCCATGGGGATGCCTTCGGCCGCGGCCCACTCGCGCAGGTACTTCTCCTTCGCGGCGCGGTCGACGACGTCGCCGATCACCTTCCCGGTCAGCGCGCCATCGGCGATTTCAAGTTCGTTCGCGATCCAGTAGTGCAGCCCCAGGTCCTCGGCGATCGGCCGGAGGATCTGGTTAAACCCGCCGGACACCACGGCCACGGCGTGGCCGGCGGCCTGGAACGCCGCCACGAGTTCGGCGGCCCCGTCGGTGAGCTTGACCTCGGCGCGGACCTTCTCAACGACGTCGGAAGGCAGCCCGGCGAGCACCGCCACCCGGGCGTGCAGGCTCTGGGCGAAGTCCAGCTCGCCACGCATCGCGGCCTCGGTCACTGCCGTCACTTCCTCGCGCTTGCCCGCATAGGCGGCCAGGAGTTCGATCACTTCCTGCTGGATCAGCGTGGAGTCCACATCCATGATCAGGAACTTCCGCGGCGCGTTGCGCAGTGCCGCGGGGACCAGCGCCGTGTCCACCCCGTCGATACCGGAAGCCGCCAGCGCTCGGCGCGGACCGTCCAGCGAGGCCGCCGTGAGCGAACCGGCCGGAGCCGAGTCCGAATTCGCTGAGCCTGAAGTCGTTGAGCCTGAATTCGCTGGCGCCGAATTTCCGGTCGCCATTGTGCAGTCCGCCGCGTACACCTCGAACCGGCCGTCGCCGGTGCGGGTTTCCGCGTCAACGCTCAGCCCGGCGGCCGTGAGGAGCGAACGCAGCCGCTGGATGTCGGGAAGGGACAGTTTCAGGCCGTAGCTGACTGCGGTCACGTTCGAACTCATGGCCTCAATCCTAGCGAGCAGGCGTCGGGCGGCCCGAATTCGTTGCGCCCCGGCCGCCGCCGCGTGACGCTCCACGGCGGCCTGCGGCGCCGGTTATCAGTCGTCCGCTGTTTTGTCCTAGTGTCTACTCCTATGAGTGAAGTTCTTGAAATGGCCGGCGTCAGCGTTGTACGTGGGGCCAAGACGCTCCTGGACAAGGTGGACTGGCAGGTCAAGGAAGGCGAGCGTTGGGTGATTCTGGGCCCCAACGGTGCCGGCAAGACCACTCTGCTCCAGCTGGCCGGCGCCCGGATCCACCCCACGTCCGGCACGGCGGGCATCCTCGAGGAAGTCCTCGGCGCCGTCGACGTCTTCGAACTCCGCCCCCGGATCGGGCTGTCCTCCGCCGCCCTGGCGAGCCAGATCCCCGAGCAGGAAAAGGTCCTCAACGTGGTGGTCACCGCCGCGTACGGCGTGACCGGCCGCTGGCGCGAAGGCTACGAGAGGGACGACGAGCGCCGCGCCTTCGGCCTGCTCAACGAGTGGGGAATGGGCCCGCTGCTCAACCGCCCGTTCGCCTCGCTCTCCGAGGGGGAGCGCAAGCGCGTCCAGATCGCCCGCGCCCTCATGACCGACCCCGAGCTCCTGCTCCTGGATGAGCCCGCCGCCGGGCTCGACCTCGGCGGCCGCGAGGACCTCGTCGAGCGCCTGAGCGAACTCGCCCGCGACGCCGCCGCCCCGGCGATCGTCCTGGTCACCCATCACCTCGAAGAAGTGCCGCCGGGCTTCACCCACGCCATGCTCCTGCGCGACGGCGGCGTAGTGGCCTCCGGTCCGCTGGAGGAAGTCCTCACGGCCGAAAACCTGAGCGAAACGTTCGGACTGCCGCTGGACGTCACTGTCAACGCCGGCCGGTACAGCGCCACCGCCAGCCGCTGACGGGGCCGCTGACCGCGCGTGGAGTTCCTCAGTAGTGTCTTCATTTTCTTCGCCGGGCTGTGGGCAGGCACCATCAACAGCGTCGTCGGTTCCGGCACCCTGGTCACCTTCCCGGTCCTGATCGCCCTCGGTTACCCTCCTGTCACTGCCTCCATCAGCAACGCCATGGGGCTTGTGGCCGGCAACGCCGCCGGCGCCTGGGGCTACCGGCGGGAGCTGACGGGCCGCGGCAAGCAGCTGCTGCGGCTCCTGCCGGCCTCGCTGCTGGGTGCCGTCACCGGCGCCTACCTGCTGCTGCACCTGCCTGAGAAGGTCTTCTACTACGCCGCCCCTGTCCTGATTGTGCTGGCCCTGCTGATGGTGGCCTTCCAGCCGCGCCTGCAGCGGTGGGTGAAAAACCGGGAAGAAAACCCCGAGCACGCCATCCGGGACCGCCGCCACGGCGTCCTGCTCGTGGCGCTGGTGTACCTGGCCGGCGTCTATGGCGGCTACTTCGTCGCGGCCCAGGGCATCCTGTTAGTCGGCATCCTGGGCGTGTTCATGACCGGTACCATCCAGAACGCCAACGCGATGAAGAACATCCTGGTCCTGGGCGTGAACGTCATCGCGGCCTGCTCCTACCTCCTGTTCGCCTTCGACCGGATCAACTGGGCCGTGGTGGGCCTGATCGCCGTGAGCTCCCTGGTCGGCGGGGTGATCGGCTCCAAGGTGGGGCGCCGGCTCTCCCCGGTGGTCCTGCGCGGGGTCATCTTCGTCCTGGGCCTCGTGGCGCTGGGATTCATGATCGCCAACCTGTTCAAATAAGCCGCGCGACTAGCCTCCTCGAAATGGCCTGCCAGTGACCTTTCACTATCTTGAATCCGCCGACGACCCCCGGGTTGCCGACTACACCCAGCTCACCGACGTGCACCTGCGCAAAGTCCGTGAACCCGCCGAGGGCCTGTACATCGCCGAGTCCTCGCGCGTCCTGCGCCGGGCGCTGGCCGCGGGGCACCGGCCACGGTCCTTCTTCCTGGCCGAGAAGTGGGCCGCGGACCTGGCCGATGTCTTCGAGCAGTACCCGGACGTCCCGGCCTATGTCGGCTCCGCGGCGCTGCTGGAGGAGATCACCGGTTTCCACCTGCACCGCGGCGCCATGGCCGCCATGCACCGGCCCGCCCCGGTGCCGCTGGCGGAACTGCTCGCCGGTGCCCGCCGGGTCGCCGTGCTGGAGGACATCGTGGACCACACCAACGTGGGGGCCATCTTCCGCTCCGCCGCGGCCCTGGGCGTGGACGCGGTCCTGGTCTCGCCGCGCTGCGGGGATCCGCTGTACCGCCGCAGCGTCCGGGTCAGCATGGGCACCGTGTTCCAGGTGCCGTGGGCACGGCTGGAGGACTGGCCGGGGGGCCTCGCCACGCTCCAGGAGCAGGGCTTCACCGTGGCGGCCATGGAACTCACGGAGGACGCCGTCGACCTCGACGAGCTCGCCGGCCGCCGGCCGGAGCGGCTGGCCCTGGTGCTCGGCACGGAAGGCGCGGGCATGAGCGAAGGCACCCTTGCCGCCGTCGACCTCGCCGTGAAGATCCCGATGCGCCCGGGGGTCGATTCCCTCAACGTCGCCGCGGCGTCCGCGGTGGCGTTCTGGGAGCTCCGCCCGCGGGACTGAACCGAAGGGCTGAACCGGCGGACTGTTGACGGCAGGCGCGGCGCGTCGAGCGGGGCCCTGCGGTGCCGCGCTGACGTGCGGCGACGGTGTTCGTCAGGCCGCCTGGAATCGGCTATGATTGATAGCTGGCCGTCCGGTGTTTTCCGCCGGCCATCCCATTCATACCTGGCAGCTGGCAAAATCCAGTTGTGCGAACAAAGGTCCAATTATGAAGTCTGATACTCACCCGAAGTACGAAGCTGTTGTTTTCAACGACCTGGCTTCCGGCGTCAAGTTCCTGACCAAGTCCACCGTGTCTTCCAAGAAGACCATCGAGTGGGAAGACGGCAACACCTACCCGGTCATCGACGTCGAAATCTCCTCCGAGTCCCACCCGTTCTACACGGGCAAGCAGCGCATCATGGACTCCGCAGGCCGCGTCGAGCGCTTCAACGCTCGCTTCAAGGGCTTCGGCGGCAAGAAGTAAACTTCTTCGCCAAGGTCTTGTAGGAGGCCCGCACCGGCAACGGTGCGGGCCTTTTTGCGTCCCTGCCGGCTTGCCCGGTTTCGCGGGTTCCCGGGTCCCGGATGAATGCGGCAGGATGGATGTCATGACATCCCTTCCTGTGCCCCCCGGTTCCGGCGCTCTCGACGACGGCGGCCGTCACCACGGCGAGTATAAGGTCCCGGGCGGCAAGCTCGTGGTCGCCGATTTCGACGTCGTGGACGGTGTGCTGGCCCACGTCTCGCTCAGCGGGGACTTCTTCCTGGAACCGGACGAGGCGCTGCCGGAGATCAACCGGGCGCTCACCGGGCTGCCGGCGGATTCGAGTGCCGCCGACATCGCGGCCGCCGTGGCGGCGGCCCTGCCCGAAGGCGCGGTGCTGTTCGGTTTTTCGGCCGACGCCGTTGCGCTCACCGTCCGCCGCGCCCTGGCGAAGGCCACCGGCTGGGCGGACCACCACTGGAACATCATCGCCCCGTCCGTCCTGCCCACCCACGTCAACGTCGCCCTGGACGAGGTCCTGACCGAGGAAGTCGGCGCCGGCCGGCGCAACCCCACGCTGCGGTTCTGGGACTGGGAAGAGCCCTCGGTGGTGATCGGCAGCTTCCAGTCGGTCCGCAATGAACTCCACCCCGCGGGCGTGGCCCGGCACGGCATCAGCGTGGTCCGCCGGATCAGCGGCGGGGGAGCGATGTTCATGGAGGCCGGCAACTGCATCACCTATTCGCTGTACCTCCCGCAGACCCTCGTGGACGGCATCAGCTTCGCGGACTCGTACACTTTCCTCGACGCCTGGGTGATGGCGGCCCTGGAAAAGGTCGGGATCAGCGCCTTTTATGTGCCGCTCAACGACATCGCCACGGAACACGGCAAGATCGGCGGGGCGGCCCAGAAACGGCTCGCCAACGGCGGCATGCTGCACCACGTCACCATGAGCTACGACATCGACGCCGACAAAATGGTGGAGGTGCTGCGGATCGGCCAGGAGAAACTCTCAGACAAGGGCACCAGGAGCGCCAAGAAACGCGTGGACCCGCTCCGCCGCCAGACCGGGATGCCCCGCGCCGACATCGTCGCGGCCATGATGGACGTCTTCACCGAACGCTACGGGGCCACGCCCTCCGAACTCACCGACGCCGAGCTGGAGGCCGCCGGCCGCCGCGTGCAGACCAAGTTCGGCACCGCGGAGTGGCTGCACCGGGTTCCTTAGCAAGGGGTTCCCTAGCAGGGGGTTCCGTAACAACAACCGGTTCCGTAATGACCCGTTCCCTGACACCGGCCCCCGGCAGCGTGTTCCGTAAAGACCGGTGCTCGTGACGTCCGGCCCCCGATCCCCTAGGCCGCGAGGGCCTGTGCCGTCAGCGCCTGTGCCGTGAGGGCGCGGTGCAGGTGGCTGCGCTGTTCGATGATGATGCGGCGCAGGGCGCGCGGCGCGTCCGCGTGGGCCGCGAGCCAGTCATCGGTGCGGATGATCACGGCGTGGGTCTCGGGTGTTCCGCCGTGGCCGTCGAGGTCCTGTCCCGCAGGGTAGAAGCCGCGGACAATCCGGCTGGCGATCTCAATGCTGCGGTCCGCCCAAACTTGCTCGAGGCACTCGAAGTACGGGTCGATGAATTCGGCGAGCAGCGACGCCGCGCCCGTGTTGAACCCGGCGATGGTGGCACTCAGGAGCTGGTTGGACAGCCCCGTGCCGTGCACGGCGGCCTCCCACGCCGCCGCCTTGACGGACGGCTCGGGCCGGGCCGCGAGGGCCGTGGCATGCCCGGACTTGCCCGCCGCCGTATTGTCCCGCGTCAGCTCCTGGTCCAGCTGCTCCTGCGAGGCCTGGCCGTGGGCGGCCAGGGCGTGCCAGAAGTTCCAGCGCAATTCGGCGTCCACGGCGAGGCCCTCGATCACCGTGCTGCCGTCCAGCATGCCCCGGAGGAGGTCGAGCCGGCCGGCATCGTACCGGCTGGTCGCGGCGAGGGTGCGGGCCCAGGCCAATTGCTGGTCGGATCCCGGCGCTGCCGCCTGCAGCTGTTCGGCCGCGGCACTAAGGAAGCCGCCGCGCACCGCGTCCCGCTGCCCGCGGGGCACGTACCGCTCGACCGCCGTCGAGGCGTTGCCCAGCACGTTGAGCAGGACGCCGATTCCCGGTTCGGCGGGCCCGAAGCTTTGGACGGCGTCGACATACAGGGAGGCCGGTGTGACGGCGTCGCGCGCCGAGTCCCACAGCGCCGTCCAGCACAGGGCCCGCGCCATGGGGTCGCTGAGCTTGTCCAGGGACTTGCGCACGGTGGCCTCGGAGTGCGGATCCAGCCGGACCTTGGCGTAGCTGAGGTCGTCGTCGTTGACCAGCAGCAAGGCAGGCAGCGCCTTTCCAGCGAGGGCGGTGACCTCGGTCCGGGCGCCGCCAAGATCTGTCTCAACGCTGTCCGTGCGGACCAGGGCGCCGGCGTCGTCGAAGTTGTAGAGGCCGATCCGCAGCCGGTGCGGGCGGGGCTCCTGCCGGCCGGTGGCGGGATCCACGGCGTCCTGCAGGACCGCGACGGAACCGAGCGTGTCACCGGACTCCGTGATCTCGCAGGTCAGGGTCGAGATGCCGGAGGTCTGGAGCCATTGACGGGCCCACTCGGCGAGGTCGCGGCCGGATGCCTCGCTCAGCGCCGCCAGGAGGTTGGCGAGTGTGGTGTTGCCGTAGGCGTGGTCGCGGAAGTACCGGCGGGACCCGGCAATGAAGGCCTCGAAGCCGACGTAGGCGACGAGCTGCTTGAGCACCGAGGCGCCCTTGGCGTACGTGATGCCGTCGAAGTTCTGCTTCGCGGCCTCCAGGTCCGGGATGTCAGCGACGATCGGGTGGGTGGTGGGGAGCTGGTCCTGGACATAGGCCCACGCCTTGCGGTTGTTGGCGAAGTTCACCCAGGCCGTGTCCCAGTCCGTGGTCCGGTCCACGCCGAGGGTGCCCATGTAGTCCGCGAAGGATTCCTTGAGCCACAAGTCATCCCACCACTTCATGGTGACGAGGTCGCCGAACCACATGTGCGCCATTTCATGCAGGAGGGTGTTGGCGCGGGCCTGGTACTGCGAATCGGCGGCGCGGGAGGTGAAGACATAGCTTTCGGTGAAGGTCACGAGGCCCGGGTTTTCCATGGCGCCGAGGTTGTACTCAGGCACGAACGCCTGCTCGTATTTGCCCCACGGGTAGGGGAAATCGAAGAGCTCGTTGAAGAAGGACAGCCCGTTCCTGGTGAGCCGGAAGAGTGCCTCGGCGTCGAAGGAGGCGGCCATGGAGGCGCGGCAGTACAGTGCCAGCGGCACGTGAAGGGCCGTGCCGTCGCCCAGCGTGCCGTGCCAGGCGTCCTCGGCCTTGAAATAGGGTCCGGCGAGGACGGTGGTGATGTAGGTGGACATCGCCTTGGTGGGGGCGAAGTCCCAGCGGCTCGTGGCCGGATCGCTCGTTAGCTGGGTCCGCAGGACCTCGGTGCCGTTGGAGGAGACCTCCCAGTCCGAGGGCGCCATGACGTGGAACGTGAACTCGGCCTTCAGATCGGGCTGCTCGAAATTCGCGAATACGCGCCGGGCGTCGGCGGGTTCGTACTGCGTGTAGAGGTAGCACTGCCCGTCGGCGGGGTCGACGAAACGGTGCATGCCCTCACCGGACGTGCTGTAGAGGGCGGTCCCGGTGATGGTGACCTGGTTTTCCGGCTGCAGGTTCTCCAGCCGGATCCGGGAGCCGTCCACGACGTCGGAGACGGCAAGGCCTTTGCCGTTGAGGAAGACGCTGTGCACGCTGCCCGCGATGAAGTCCACGAAGGTCGACGCCCCGGGCTCGCTGGCCGAAAACGTGATGACGCTGCGGCTCGTGTAGCCGGCAACATTCGGGTCTGCCGCCTCACGGACGTCAAGGGAGACGTCGTAGCTGTGCGTGGTGATGAGGGCGGCGCGGGCCGCGGCCTCGTCGCGGCTCAGATTCTGATTCGACACCCAGCTATCTAATCACGGGAGCCTGTGTGCCGGATCACGCCGCGGGTGCGTCAGATGGCGGCGGGTCACGAAATGCAGGAGGATCACGACGGCGGGAACATCAGGAATGCGGCGGCGAGGCCCAGCAGGGCGATCAGGAGCCAGGACGCGAGCGCGGCCAGCAGCGCGCGGGCGCCGGTGTGGAGGAGCTGTCCGACGCGGACGGCTGAGCCCAGCCCGAACAGGGCCATGCCCAGCAGTGCGTCCTGGAGGGCGGCGGCCGCGTCCAGGATCCCGGGGGAGAGCCAGCCGGTGGTGCGGAGGCCCGCCAGGGCCACAAAGCCGATCACGAACAGCGGGACCACCGGCGGGCGCGCGGCACCGTCGGCCACGGTGCCCAGCCGGTGGTGGAACCCCGCGGCGGCGACCACCGGGGCCAGCAGGATCACGCGGGAGAGCTTGACGACGACGGCGACCGCCAGAGCCGTGGCGCCCGCGGTCTGGGCGGTGGCGACCACCTGCCCGACGTCGTGCACCGAGGCGCCGGTCCACGCCCCGAAAACCTCCGCACCGAGGCCCAGGGGCCGCGCCAGCAGGGGCAACACCCCGATCGCCAGCGTCCCGCACAGCGTCACGAGCGCCACCGGCAGCACCGTCTCCTCGTGACGGATCCGGCGCACGGCGGCCATCGCCCCGATCGCGGATGCCCCGCAAATAGCGAACCCGGTGGCCACCAGGAGCGATACGCGGGGCGGAATCCCGAAGAGCCTGCTGATCCCGTAGGTGCCTGCGAAGGCCGCCAGCACCACGGCCGCGATCAGCAGCAGCGCAGCCCAGCCGAGGCCCAGCACATCGCCGAGGCTGACCTTCAGGCCCAGCACCACGATCCCGGCCCGCATCAGGTGCTTGCCGGCGAAGTCGAGGCCGGGACGCGCCGGCCCCGCGGTCCAGTCCGCGACCCCCGGCAGGTTGGCCGCCAGGAGCCCGAGGAGCACGGCAACGGTCATGGCCGGTATCGCCGGGAGCATCAGGTGGACGCCGACGGCGGCGGCAACGGCCGCTGCGGCGCCTAGCAGGCCTGGCGCGGCCGCGGCCGCGGATCTGGTGGGGGGCACGCCCCTACATTGCCGTACCCGGACGGAAAACCAGTAACTGTGGCAGCCCCGGCTCGCGGCCTGCAGGCCCGGCGGGCCGGCCGACACGGCGCGGCCGGCGGTGCCCGGCCAGCGGCGCGGAGCGCGTCGCGGGCCACCGAAATGATTTCGTAACGAAAAAGTGGTTGGCTTGTCACCATGTCTGACCTATTCCAGGATTACTCCGAGGCTGCCGGCCGTACCGGCGCCTACGACGAGATGTTTGCCCCCGGCCAGCAGGCCCGGAAGTCCTACGGGCAGGTGGCCTTGGCCCTGCGTGAACTCTCGCTGGCCGACGTCAGCGCCCGCGCCGATTCGATGGCCCGGACCTTCCTGGACCGCGGTGTCACCTTCGACTTCGCGGGCGAGGAACGGCCCTTCCCCCTGGATATCGTTCCCCGCGTGATCCCCGCCGAGGAATGGAGCGTCCTGGAGCGCGGCGTGGCGCAACGCGTGCGCGCCCTTGAAGCCTTCCTCAACGACGTCTACGACAAAATGACGGTGGTGTCCGACGGCGTCATCCCGCGCCAGCTCGTCACCACAAGCGCCCACTTCCACCGCCAGGTGCACGGCTTTGAACCCGCCGGCGGCGTCCGGGTCCACATTTCCGGGATCGACGTCGTCCGGGACGCCGCGGGCACCTTCCGCGTCCTCGAGGACAACGTGCGCGTGCCCTCGGGCGTCAGCTACGTGCTCGAGAACCGCAGGGCCATGGCCAAGGGCCTGCCCGAGGCCTTCGGCCAGCAGCTCATTCGCCCGGTTGAGGAGTACCCGCGCCGGCTCTTGTCCGCGCTGCGCAAGACCGCGCCCGCCGGCGTCGACGATCCCACCGTGGTGGTCCTGACCCCCGGCGTCTTCAACAGCGCCTACTTTGAGCACACCCTGCTCGCCGGGCTCATGGGCGTCGAGCTCGTCGAGGGCCGCGACCTCATCTGCCGCGGCAACCGGGTCTATATGCGCACCACGGCAGGCGAGCAGCGCGTCGATGTCATCTACAAGCGCATTGACGATGAGTTCCTTGACCCCCTGCAGTTCCGGGCCGATTCCATGCTCGGCTGCCCGGGCCTGGTCAACGCGGCCCGCGCCGGGGGCGTCACCATAGCCAACGCGGTGGGCAACGGCGTCGCCGACGACAAGCTCGTCTACAGCTACGTCCCGGACCTGATCCGGTACTACCTCAGTGAAGAGCCCCTGATCGCCAACGTGGACACGTTCCGGCTGGAGGAGAAGGAAGCCCGGGAACACGTCCTGGACCGCCTCGACGAGCTTGTGGTCAAGCCCGTCGACGGCTCCGGCGGCAAGGGCCTCGTGATCGGCCCCGACGCGTCCAAGGACGAACTCGAAGCCCTGCGCAAGCGGGTCATCGCGGACCCCCGCGGGTGGATTGCGCAGCCGGTGCTGCAGCTGTCCACGGTGCCCACCCTCAGCGGCGACAAGTTCGGCCCCCGGCACGTGGACCTGCGCCCGTTCGCGGTCAACGACGGCGAGGACGTCTGGGTTCTCCCGGGCGGCCTCACCCGGGTGGCCCTTAAGGAGGGCTCGCTGATCGTCAATTCGAGCCAGGGCGGCGGCTCCAAGGACACCTGGGTCCTGGCCGATTCGCCGCAGGTTCCGGTCGAGGTCATCCCGCGGCCCACGATCGCGGTCCGCGAGCGGGTCTCGGTCTGGCCCGTGGAGAGTAACTGGCGTGACAGCCAGAAAGAGCAGCAGCAGCAACAGATTTCTGACGCGAAGGAGGTAACCGCGAATGCTTAGCCGTATTGCCGAGTCACTGTTTTGGATCGGCCGCTACGTGGAACGGGCCGACGGCACAGCGAGGATCCTCGATGTCCACCTGGAACGGCTCAATCACCTGCCCATGGCGGAGCAGCGCAGCGTCGCGCAGGAACTCCTCGCCGTCATGGGCGCGCGCGCCCAAAACGAGGATTTCGGCCTGCCCGAACTGCTCAACGCCCTCGCCTACGACAAGCAGAGCGCGACGTCGATTGCCGGCTCGCTCGGCGCGGCCCGGGAAAACGCCCGCCGTGCCCGGGAGACCGTCTCGTCCGGACTCTGGGAAAGCCTCAACACGACCTACTACGGGCTGAACCAGCACCGCAAGGACGTCGTGGGCACCTACCGGTTCTGCAACTGGGTCCTGGAGCGCACGGCCATGGTCAGCGGCCTGGCCGACACCACTGTCAGCCACGACGAAAGCTGGCTGTTCCTCGTCCTGGGCCGTTCCCTGGAGCGTGCCGACATGACGGCCCGCATGCTTTCCACGCGTGATGTCCTTTCGGCCGGCATGTCGTGGGTGAACATGCTCCGCTGCGCCGGCGCCTACGAATCCTTCCTGCGGACCCGCCGGGCTGCCTTCGGCGACCAGCACGCAGCTGAATTCCTGCTCCTGGACCGGCTGTTTCCGCGGTCCATTGTGTACGCCCTGCGCGACGCTGACGAGTGCCTGGCGAAGCTTGACCCCTCAGCCCAGCGCGTCGGCTTCATCAACGACGCCCGCCGGATTGTCGGCCAGGCCCGCACCTTCCTGGAATTCCACCGCACCGATGACCTGATGGCGGAGCTTCCGGAGCACATGGAACGTGTGCAAAAGGCGGTTTCGCAGGCCTCGGACGCCATTTCCCGTAAGTACTTCAATCAGGCAGACGAACTGGCCTGGGTGGGAGAAGTTTCATGACCCGGCTCAAGATCGTCCACAAGACGGCGTACAAGTACAACAAGCGCGTCACCCTGTCCTACAACGAGGCCCGGATGACCCCGCTGACGGACCCTCAGCAGGTGGTGCTGGAGTCCTCCATGAAGGTCTCGCCCTCGCAGGCGGCCCTGAGCAGCTACCGCGACTACTGGGGCACGCGTGTGACGGCGTTCGACATGCAGATGCCGCACGACCACCTCGAGGTCCTGGCCACCACCACCGTTGAGGTGCACCGGGTCGAAAAGATCGCGGCCGAGGCCGACATTGTCGGGTGGGACGTCCTGGCCGCCCCGGAGACGCTCAACCAGTTCAGCGACTGGATTCCGCAGTCCCAGCTCACCGGGCCCGGCTCAGAGGTGCTCGGCATTATCCCCGGCGTAGTCGAGGGAAAGACGCCGCACGAGGCCGCCATGGTCGTCTTTGACTGGATGCGCGGTGAAATGACGTACATGAAGGGTTCCACCGGCGTCACCACCAACGCCGAGCAGGCCTGGAACCAGCGGCAAGGCGTGTGCCAGGACCTGGCGCACCTCGCCATCGGCTCGCTGCGCAGTTGCGGGATCCCGGCGCGCTACGTGTCCGGCTATCTGCACCCCCGCTCGACGGCGGACCTCGGCGAGGCGGTTGCCGGGCAGTCCCATGCCTGGCTTGAATGGTGGGACGGCGAATGGCGCAGCTGGGACCCGACCAACCACAAGCCGGCGGGGGACTTCCACGTCACCGTGGCCCGCGGCCGGGACTACCGCGACGTGCCGCCGCTCAAGGGCATCCTGTCCGGCGGCGGGGGATCCGGCCTCACTGTCAGCGTCGAGATCACCCGCCTCGCCTAGCCACCGCACCGCGGTGCGCTGGCAGGCCTGCCGGACCGCAGGCCCCGGGACCAGCCTATCTGCTAGCGCATGCGGTGTACTTGGGGCTATTCGAGGCCGGACCGGGTGGCGTCGTCCAGCGGCGTCCACCATGTCATCGGGGGCACCACCTTGAAGCGCCGGCCGGTGACGGTGTCCGGCGTGATCCGGACGAAATGCTCCTTCTTTCCGGCCTGCCACGGGAACAGCAACAAGCCGACGGTGTCCATGACTTCCTCCGGGTTCTTCACCGGTGCGGCCTGGCCCTTGACCACGACGCTCCACGCGATCCCGGTATCCGCATCCACGCCGTCGGTTTCCACTGCCACCGGCGTGTCGCCGGTGGCCGCCTGCAGCTTGGTCCCCTCCGCGGTGCGGAACACCAGCGTCCCGTGGTCCACCTTGTAATTGATGGGGAAGATATCCGGATGATCGTCCACCCAGACTGCCAGCCTGCCCACCGTGACGCTGCGCAACAGCCGCCAGCACTCGTGAGGCTCCAGATTTTCCACTGCGTGGGTTTGGTCCTTTGACTGGTTTCCGCCCGGGTTCGCGTCAGTACTCATGCCGGCCAGCGTACGGGGCCGGGGCCGGCGGCGGCTAGGGCAAAAGGTCCCAGACGCCGGATAAACTCCCAATTCCGGGGACCTTTCGAGCTGTTGGCGGTATTCTTGCATCAGGCCGTCAGCGTCGACGTGCGCCGGAGCGAGTGGGGGCAATGACATGCAATCAACGGGTGAGAGTTCAGGCCATACCGTGTCCGGGCAAAATCCCGGAGTTGACGAACTTCTCAAGGGATTTGTCGTCCGGGCGGAGGAGCTGCTCCAGTCCAAGGAACGCATGGCCGGACTGCTGGAAGCGGTCGTGGCCCTGGCCGAGGACCTGAGCCTGGATGCCGTCCTGGAACGGGTGGTCGAGTCGGCCTGCCGGCTGCTCCACGCCCGCTATGGCGCCCTGGGGGTGATCGGCGACGACCACGCGCTGAGCCACTTCATCACCGTGGGCATCGACGGTGAACTCGCACGCCAGATCGGCCCGCTGCCGACCGGTCACGGCGTGCTCGGCCTCCTGATCACGGAGCCCCGGCCGCTTCGGCTGCATGATCTTCGCCAGCACGCGGAATCTTACGGGTTCCCCGCAAAGCACCCCCCCATGCAGTCCTTCCTCGGCGTCCCGGTGCGGGTCCGGGACGTGGTCTTCGGGAACCTATACCTTACTGAAAAAGAGGGCGGGGATGACTTCACCCTCGAAGACGAGGCCCTTGCCGTCGCCTTGGCGGCGGCCGCCGGCGTCGCCATCGAGAATGCCCGGCTCTATGACGACGCGCGCAGGCGGGCCCGCTGGCTCGAGGCCAGCATGGACGTCTCCGGGCTGATGCTGAGCACGGACCGCGACTATACGTCGGGCGGACTGGATCCGATTGCCAGCCGCGCGCTCCGGGAGTCCGCGTCCGACCTTGCCCTGCTGGTGGCACCCGCTGCCGACGGCCCCGGCCACGTGGTGATCGGCGTCGCCGGCGAAAGCGGGCCGGCCTTTTCCGGAAAATCACTGCGCCTGGAGTCCCAGCTCTTGGAGGGGGTCCTCGAGGGCGGCGAGCCCGTGCTGTTCGACGACGCGTCGGAGGTGGTGGGAGACATCGACACCGGAATCACCGGGCCGCTGCTAGCCGTGGCGCTCAGTACCCAAGGCGCCCACCACGGGCTCCTTCTGCTGGCACGGAACAAGGAGTCGGTCGGCTACGCCAGAACCGACATCGAGATGGGGGCGGTGTTCGGCTCCCACGTCGCCCTCGCCCTGGAACTGTCCCGGGTGCACCGCCTGCGCGAGGAGCTGCTGGTCTTCACTGACCGGGACAGGATCGCCCGCGACCTGCACGACCTCGTCATCCAGCGGCTCTTTGCTGCCGGACTGAGCGTGCAGAGCCTCACCCGTTTCACCAAGGACGAGCTGGCCATGGAGCGGATCCGCAATATCACCGGCGAACTCGACGAGGCGATCCGAAGCCTGCGCGACACGATCTACTCGCTGAAGAGCAACACCGGAATTACCGAACTGCTGAGCGGCCGGATCCGGAGAGTCACGCGCAGTACCGCGAAGTCAATGCCCTTCTCGCCGCGCCTGACCATCACAGGACCCGTGGATGCCGTGACACCGGACAAGGCCGACAACGTCGTCGCCGTGGTCTCGGAAGGGCTCAGCAACGCGATCCGGCATTCCGGTGCGGACACAATCTCGGTCTCCGTGGCCGTGGTCAAGGGCCGGGTGACGGTGGTGATCAGTGATAACGGTTCCGGGTTCACCGAGCCGGGCAAACGCAACGGGCTGTCCAACCTTGAGGATCGCGCGCGGATGCTCGACGGCGAATGCACCATCACGAGCGAGCCCGACGCCGGTACAAGCCTCGAGTGGTCGGTGCCGCTCTAGGCAGCGCTCCTCAGGCGGCGCGCCCGGGCGCAGAAACAACCGGCCGGGCGCAGAAACAACCGGCAGAAACTGCCGGGCGCTGTGCGGCCGGGCGCAGAAACTACCGGACGCTGTGCGGCCGGGGTCCGTCGCTGCCGCTGCCGGCGGTCGCCGCGGGAAATGCCGGACTGGCGATGAAGACAGCGGCCTGGGTGCGGCGTTCGAATCCCAGCTTGGCCAGCAGCGACGACACATAGTTCTTGACGGTCTTTTCCGCCAGGAACATTTCGGCGGCAATCTGCCGGTTGGTGAGTCCGCCGCCCACCAGTTCCAGGACTTTCCGTTCCTGGGGTGTCAGCGACGAGGTGCGCGGGTCGACCTCTTCGGTCTCCACCAGGCTCTCCATCACGCCGGCGGCGACGCCGTCGTCGAAAAGCGATGCGCCGGCGGCAGCCTGCCGCAGGGTGTCGATCAGGTCGGTGCCGCCGATTTCCTTCAGCACGTATCCTCGCGCACCGGCCAGGACGGCGCCGCGGAGGGCCTGTTCGTCGTCGAAACTGGTCAGGATGATGCAGTTCAGGGACGGGTCCACCGAGCGCACGTCACGGCAGACCTCGATGCCGGTCCCGTCCGGCAGGCGGGCATCGAGCACACATACATCGGGGTGAAGGGCCGGAATGCGGCGGGTCGCTTCCACCGCCGATCCGGAGCTTCCGACGACGACGAATCCTTCGCCCTCGAGTAGCTCCTGCAGCCCGCGTCTGACGAGTTCGTGGTCATCAAGGATAAAGACTCGGATCACCGCCGGTACGCCATCCGGTGCAGTGAGACCTGCGTCTGCCCAGGCAATCATGGTTCTCCTGTCCGGCCGCATTTTTGCTGCGCCGTTTGATTCTGTCGTTCGTCTAGTTCCCCGCGCTTCATTCTTCTGCACTGCGGGGCCTCGGACAAGGGTCCTAGTGCCCACCGGGCGGGCCCCAGCCCGTCTGCGGACTGCCTGCGGCCTGTCTGGGGGTCTGCCTGCGGCCTGTCTTCCGAGATGCCCCGGGGTCCGCGCCGAACGCCTGGCTGCATGTCTTTTGGCCCTAGCCGCCTGGATGGCAGGGCGAAATTATGGGAGCGGCGCCAACCCGGGCATGATGTCCGGCCGGTTCGAGGACAGGGATCACCGATGAACGAAGTCAGGGACGTCCACACGATCGTCGTCGGCGTAGACGGCTCGGAGGCTTCGGTGGAGGCGCTGCGGCAGGCGCAGGGCCTCGCGGTGCCCCTGTCCGCCAAAGTCATTGCCATGGCGTGCTGGGACTATCCGCCGGTTTATGACGGGTATGTTGCCGTAGGCATCGACGACTTCGACGTCCGGGCCGGGGAAATCCTCAATGAGGCGGTAGCGAAGGCCTTCGGCCCTGAGACCCCGGACAACGTGGAGATCCGCCTCGTCCAGGGCCATCCCCGCTACACGCTCATCGAGGAGAGCAAGTCCGCGGACATGCTGGTGCTCGGCCGCCGTGGCCACGGCGGGTTCGGCGGGCTGCTGCTGGGCTCGGTCAGTTCCGCCTGTGTGGCGCACGCGCACTGCCCGGTGCTGGTGGTGCACGCGCCGGAGAAAGCCTGACGCCGCCCCGAAATTACCGGACCCCTGGAGTACCGGGCCTCGATAATTACCGGGCCCCCAAATATTGGGTCCGGGACCACTCGAACCCCGCGCTACTCGAACCCCGTGCTACTCGAACGTGGAGCGGCGCGGATCCGAGAGGCGGGTGGTCCACAGATCGGGCTTCTTGACCTTGAAGCGTCGCCCGGTCAGCGCCTTCGGGGCAACACGCACGTAATAGGCCTTCTCGCCAGGCTGCCATGGCTCCAGGAGCAAGGCGTCCACGGCGTCCTTTTCTTCCTGGCTCTCAATGAGTTCGGCCTCGCCGCGGGCCATGACGCTCCACGCTGCCTCGTCGTGCGCGTCATAGCCGTCGATCTCGAACGCGACCGGCTTGGCCGTGATGGCGCCCCAGAGCTTCGTGCCGCCGGAGGTGCGGAAGACAATCGCACGGCGCTCCAGCACAAAATTCACCGGAAAGATCTCCGGATGGCTGTCCACGATCAGCGCGACGCGCCCCACGGTTTCGGTATCCAGCAGGACCCAGCACTGGTCCATGGTGAGCGAGTAGTCCGGCGAGGGCGTGTTTGTATCCATGGAGAGAGATTCTACATACCGGCCCGGACCCGGATCAGGGCCATAAGGCCCCCTGCGGTCACCTAAGCGCACGAGGGGGCAGTCCGGGCCGGAGGACCCGTCACCAGGGGCTGGGCTTGTAATCCTTCAGGAAGACCCCGTACTGGTCCTCGCCGGCCTCGCCCATCACAATGGGGTCGTACACGCGGGCCGCGCCGTCCACGAGGTCCAGGGGCGCGTGGAAGCCCTCTTCCATGAGCCTGACTTTGGTGTAGTGCGGGCGCTCGTCGGTGATCCAGCCGGTGTCCACGGCCGTCATGAGGATGCCGTCGGTGTCGAGCATCTCCTGGGCACTGGTGCGCGTCATCATGTTCAGCGCCGCCTTGGCCATGTTCGTGTGGGGGTGCCCCGGGCCCTTGTAGGCGCGGGAGAACTGGCCCTCCATGGCACTGACATTGACGATGTACTTGCGCCGCGCGGTGGAGCGCTTCATGGCGCCGCGCAGCCTGCTCACCAGCAGGAACGGGGCCGTGACGTTGCACAACTGCACTTCGAGCATTTCCAGCGGGTCCACTTCGTCCAGCACCTGGGTCCAGCTGTTGATGGTGGCGAGGTCCGGCACCAGCCCGCCGGCGTCGATCGCAGTGCCCGAGGCAATGCGCTCCAGCGAGGCCGAACCAGTGGACAGGGCCAGCGAGGTGATCGCGTCCCCGGCCAGCACGGGATGGTCCAGCACGCTGCTGGCGAGGGCCAGGGGGTGCTTGTCATGGGCGTGGCCGAAGGTGACCAGCTCGGGGCCTCCGTTGGCGGCCTGGAGCGCGGCGGGCAGCGGTTCGTCCTCGGCATCGACGAGGGGCTTATAGGCGTTGCCGGAGCGACGCACCGTCTGCGCCGCGTTGTTGATGATGATGTCCAGCGGGCCGGCCGCATCGAGGGAATCCGTCAGAGCCATCACCTGGGACGGGTCGCGGAGGTCGATCCCCACAATCCGGAGCCGGTGCAGCCAGTCGGCGCTGTCCTCCATGGCGGCGAAGCGGCGGGCGGCGTCCTTCGGGAACCGGGTGGTGATGGTGGTGTGCGCGCCGTCCCGGAGGAGCCGGAGCGCGATGTACATGCCGATTTTCGCCCGGCCGCCCGTCAGCAGGGCCCTGCGGCCGGTCAGGTCTGTCCGGGCGTCGCGCTTGCTGTGGCTGAACAGGGCACACTCGGGGCACAGCTGGTGGTAGAAGGCATCCACCTGGGTGTAGTGCTGCTTGCAGATATAGCACGGCCGGGACCTGATGAGGTGGCCGGCGATCTCGCCGGTCGCGGACGGGGCAAGCTTGTTGCCGCGCGTCTCGTCGTCGATCCGGTCGGGCGCCGCCGTCGCCGTCTGGGCGATCACTGCGCGGTCTGCTTCCGCGATTTCATCCCGCTTGCTGACGCGGCGGTGCCGCTTGACGGCCTTGAACATCTTCCCGGTGGCGCGGCGCACGGACACGTAGTCCGGGTGGCCCTCGTCGTAGGCGTGGATGGTGTTCAGGACCTTGAGGCAGGCCTGGATCTCTTCCGGGGTCAGCCCGGCAGGGCCGGCCTCGGCCAGGTCAAACTCGGCAGAGGGAAGATCGGAAGACAGATCGGGGGAGCTCATTGCCCCAATTTTACAGGGTGCGGGGAGCCCGGCCCGACGCCGGTGCCGGGCCCCCGCCTGCCTATGCCGTGGGTGACTGCTTGGCGGCACCGTCCGCGCCAACGGCGGCGGCCTGCACGTCGGCGACCTTGTCCACCGAATCCCGCAGTTCCGGCCAGTTTTCGGTGGCGGTACGGACGGCGTTCGGGACGAGGCGCAGGTTGGCGGCGGACAGGGCCCGTTCCGAATCGCTGGGTTCCGGGACAAACTGGCCCTTGGACAGGACAGTGATTCCGGACTCGGTGACCTTGAACCCGCGGGCGCGGTCCAGGTCCGCGTCGAGGCCGATCGCGGCTCCGGCCGGAACCTTGACGTTCTTGTCGATAATGGCGCGCTTGATCACGGCACCTTCGCCAACGTTGACCTTGTCCATGAGGACCGAGTCCAGGACCCGGCTGGACGTGCCGACGTAGACATCGTTGGAGAGCACGGAGCCCTCCACGATGCCGCCGGAAACGACGACGCCGCTGGCCACGATCGAATCGAGTGCCGAGCCCACCGTGTTGGATTTGCCGCGGACAAACTTGGCGGGCGGGGAAATGCTCTGGCGGGTGTAGATCGGCCACTCGGAATTGTAGAGGTTGAACACCGGCACGGGGGAGATGAGGTCCATGTGGGCGTCGTAGAACGAATCGATGGTGCCGACGTCGCGCCAGTAGGTGCGGTCCCGTTCCGTCGAACCCGGAATGTCGTTGAGGGTGAAGTCGTAAACGCCGGCCTCGCCCTTGTTGACGAAATAGGGAATGATGTCCCCGCCCATGTCGTGCTTGGTGTCGAGACGCTCAGCATCGACATGCAGGGCTTCGACCAGGGCGTCGGCGTCGAACACGTAGTTGCCCATGGAAGCCAGGAACTGGCTCGGGTCGGCCGCGAGGCCGGGCGTGGAGGACGGCTTTTCGACGAACGCGGCAATCTTGTCCGGGTTCTGCGCATCGGTTTCGATCACGCCGAACTGGTCCGCCATGTGCAGCGGCTGGCGGACGGCGGCGACCGTGGCCTTGGCCCCGCTGGCGACGTGCTGGTCCACCATCTGGGAGAAGTCCATGCGGTAGACGTGGTCTGCGCCGACCACGACGACGATGTCGGGATTGGCGTCGTGGATGAGGTTCAGGGACTGGTAGATGGCGTTGGCGCTGCCCAGGAACCAGCTCTTGCCGACGCGCTGCTGTGCCGGAACCGAGGCCACGTAGTTGCCCAGCTGGGTGGACATGCGCCATGTTTCGGAAATGTGCCGGTCAAGGCTGTGGGACTTGTATTGCGTCAACACCACAATTTGCAGGTAGCGGGAATTCACAAGATTAGAAAGGGCAAAGTCAATGAGCCGGTAGCTTCCGGCAAAGGGCACGCCAGGCTTGGCCCGGTCCGCCGTCAATGGCATGAGCCGGTTTCCCTCGCCACCTGCGAGGACAATTGCCAAAACTCTCTTTTGATGCGGCATGGTGATCGCTCCTGAACGCCTTCGTTACTCCCCAAAACAGTCCGGCATGCCCGAACGTCTTCACACTAGATCAGTTCCACAGTAACGACTACCTTGGTGCATGTGCGAATAGATATTGTGACCAAAGAATTCCCGCCGGAAATCTACGGCGGCGCCGGAGTCCATGTGGCTGAGCTCAGCAGGGTGCTGGCCCAACGCGTGGACCTACAGGTGCGTGCCTTCGGCGCGCCCCGTGAGCCCGGGTATCACGGAGCGACGGTCACGTCCTACTCCGTGCCCGAAGACCTGGGCTCCGCTAATGCCGCGATCCAGACCCTCGGGGTGGACCTGAGGATCGTTCCGGACATCGCCGGCGCGGACCTGGTGCACTCCCACACCTGGTACGCCAACATGGCCGGACACATCGCGTCGCTGCTCCACGGCATCCCGCATGTGCTCAGTGCCCACAGCCTGGAGCCGCTGCGCCCGTGGAAGGCCGAGCAGCTTGGCGGCGGATACGCGGTGTCCTCGTGGGTGGAAAAGACCGCCTACGAATCCGCCGCCGCCATCATCGCCGTCTCCGAAGGCATGCGCCAGGACATCCTGCGCAGCTACCCCGACGTTGACCCGGCCAAGGTCAGGGTGGTCCACAACGGCATCGATGTCAGTTTGTGGAACCGGGACGAGGGCGAGGACGTCGTTCGGGCCCTTGGGATCGACCCCTCGCTGCCGAGCGTCGTTTTTGTCGGGCGTAACACGCGGCAGAAGGGCGTTCCGTACCTGCTCCGTGCCGCTGCCAAGCTGCCGGCCGACGTCCAGCTGGTGCTGTGCCTCGGCGCCGCCGACACGCCGGAACTGGCGGCCGAGACCGCCCGGCTCATCGAGGAGCTGCAGAGCAAGCGCACCGGTGTGGTCGTGGTGGAGCGGATGCTGCCCCGCAACGAGCTCATTCAGGTCCTCAGCCATGCAACGGCGTTCGCCTGCCCGTCCATCTACGAGCCGCTGGGCATTGTGAACCTGGAGGCGATGGCCTGCGGCGCCGCCGTGGTGGCCAGCGCCACCGGCGGCATCCCTGAGGTGGTCGATCACGGCGTGACGGGGTTGCTCGTGGAGCTGGAGCAGGTTACCGACGGCACGGGCACTCCGCTCGATCCGGAGAAGTTTGTGACCGAGTTCGCCGCCGCCCTGACCGAGGTGGTGTCCGATCCCGCCCGGGCGCGCGCCATGGGTGAAGCGGGCCGGCGCCGGGCCGAGGAGCACTTCTCCTGGGAATCCATCACCGAGACCACGCTCGAGGTTTATCGCTCGGTGCTCCAGAAGGACGCCTGAGCCCCGAAAGCCGCATGAACCTGCACGCCGGATAAATCCGAGCGCTAGACAGAGACGACGACGGCGCCGCCCCGGCTAAGGGGGCGGCGCCGTCGTCGTCTTCCGGCCGGGTCAGCCGGTCTTCCGCGGGGGGTAACGGGTCGGGCGGGGGTCAGGCGCCTGCCGTCGTCCCCCGGCCCTTGCGGGCCAGCAGGATCTTCTCATCCACCGGGGCATCCCCGCTGGCGCGCTGTGCCCGGACATAGGCCCGGGCCTCGTCCTGGCGGACCTTCTCGGCCCCGGTGGAGATTTCCGCGCGGAGGTGCTCCGGTCCGTAGCCGAAAGCGTCCACGAGGTCAACGGCGTGCGGGCGGATCTTCACGAGCAGCCGGTTGATGTACTCGCCCACCGTGCGCCCGCGCTGCATCGACAGCCGGCCGTTCATGAGGTACCAGGACAGGTTCTTCTCGATCAGGGACAGGCCGAAGAGGTCGCGCAGCCAGGTCAGGACCTTGTGCGTGCCGGGGTCGCCGACCTTCCCGAGGGCCTCGGTGAAGGCCTCCCACTGCAGCAGCTCCGCATGGGCCTGGGCGGCTTCGATGAGTTCGTGCTGGTGGGCGTTGAACAGTGCGGCGCCCTGCTGCTGCGGGAGCCGGTTGGCGCCCTTCAGCGCCGCACCGGCCTGGGCCACCATGGTCTGGACGCGGTCGGTCAGCAGGGCCCGCTGGCTCGACTCATCACGGATGGCAATGGCCGCCTTCTGCACCGAGCCGGAATCGGCCACGAACTGTGCCACCTGGCGCAGGCCGGTCCGGTGCAGCGCAGTGCCCGTGGCCTGGGACACGACGTAGCGGGCCAGCACGCCGACGTTGACGTTGCGGAATTCCTTGGCGTAGTCGGCGAGCAGCCGCTTGGCGACCAGCTGCAGCAGGACCGTGTTGTCGCCCTCGAAGGTCACGTAGACATCGAGGTCGGCGCGGAGGGAGGCAAAGCGGTTCTCGATCAGGAAGCCGGCGCCGCCGCAGGCCTCACGGCATTCCTGCAGGGTGTCCAGGGCGTGCCAGGTGCTCAGCGGCTTGAGCGCCGCGGCCAGGGTTTCGAGGTCCTGGCGGTCCTCGTCGGTGTCGTTCCGGCCGGAGAAGACGTCGTCGAACTTCTCCAGCAGCTGCTCGTGCGCGAAGCCCGCGGCGTAGGTCGTGGCCAGCCGGGTGAAGAGCCGGCGCTGGTGCCGCTGGTAGTCCAGCAGCACCTCCTCGTCGGTCTGCGAGGAGGCAGTGAACTGCCGTCGCTCGGTGGCGTAGTGGATGGCGGTCTTCAGGGCGAGCTTGGACGCGGCGACGGCGGCGCCGTCGAGCGAGACCCTGCCCTGGACGAGGGTGCCGAGCATGGTGAAGAAGCGGCGGCCCGGGCTGGCGATGGGGGAGCTGTAGGTGCCGTCGGTGTCGACGTCGCCGTAGCGGTTGAGCAGGTTGGTGCGCGGGATGCGGACGTTCGTGAAGTGGAGCCGGCCGTTGTCGATACCGTTCAGTCCGCCCTTGACGCCGTCATCCTCGCCGCCGATCCCGGGCAGGAACTCCTTGGTGCCGGGGTCGCGGAGGTCCACGTAGAAGGCATGCACACCGTGGTTGACGCCGCGGGTTATCAGCTGGGCGAAAACCACGGCCCCGAGTCCGTCGATGGCGGCGTTGCCGATGTAGTCCTTCCAGGCAGCCCGGAATGGCGTGTGGATCACGAACTCCCCGGCGGCGGGTTCATAGGTCGCCGTGGTGGCGATGCTGGCCACGTCCGAGCCGTGCCCGGTCTCGGTCATGGCGAAGCAGCCGGGGATCGCCAGGCTCATGATGCCCGGCAGCCACTTCCTGTGGTGCTCCTCGGTGCCCAGGTGCATCACGGCCGAGCCGAAGAGTCCCCACTGCACGCCAGCTTTGATCTGCAGCGATGGGTCGGCGGTGACCAGCTCCTCGAAGCCTGCGATGTTGCCGCCATGGTCATCGTTGCCGCCAAGCGAAGAAGGGAACGCCCGGTGGACGGCATTGTTGCGGACAAGGTATTCCAGCTGTCCGAAGACGCGCTGGCGGTGTTCCGTGTGGGTCAGGCCCTCGAACTTGTGCAGTTCCGGCCGTCCGGAAACGGAGCGGGCGTGCCGGCGGACGTCGGCCCATTTGCCGAGGAGCTGTTCGCCAAGGTACGCGACGTCGACGGCGGGCGCCTCGGGGGAGCCGGGCCTGGCGCCGGAGCCGACGGCGGCCGGCGCGGCAGCCGCCGGTGTTGTCATGCGGCCGGGCGCATTGGAGGGGGTGCGGTCGGCTAGTTCAGTCATGTCGATTCCTTCTTTGGTTCTGACAATTCAGTTCTGGGCCCTCACTCCTGGGGCGGGACCGGTGAGTTGGTGCTAGGGCTTGCCCTGGGGCGCATCAGCCGGGGCGGGCGGCTGCAGTTCGGGGGCGATCCCGAAGCACAGCCAGTCCGTAATCTGCCGCGCCATGGCCTCCTGGTCCGGTTTGGCGGGTCCGGGCGGGCTCGCGAGCCACTGTTCGCCGGCGTTGCGCACCAGGCCGATCGCGGCATTCGGCCAGTAGCCGATCACGGCTTCCTTGTCCGGAACGCCGCCCAGGTGGCTGCGCATGGGCCGGGCGATCATGTCGCTGATGGCGGCGAAGAAGTGGCTCAATGCCCCGGCCGTGGCGATGGACGGCCCGGCTCCTTCGGCGTCGCCGGGGGCGTGGCGGGTGACGAAGGTGTAGACGTTCGGGCTGGTTTCGGCCATCTGCAGGTAGGCGGACACCATGGCGAACAGGCCTTCGCGGGGCGTCTGGGCGCTCTGCGCCGCCTCCTGGATGCGGCGCTGCATCTGGCTCAGGACTACCTCGCCTACGGCCTGCTGGAGCCCGGCCTTGTCGCCGAAGTAGCGGTAGAACACGGACTTTGACGTGCCCGAGGCGGCGGCAATGTCTTCCATCGACGCATCGCTGCCCAGCGCGTGCACGGCCTTCCGGGCGGACTTGATGAGCTCGCGCCGCCGTTCTTCGCGGTGGGACTGCCAGCGGGAGGCGCGGCCGTCGACGGCGGTGTGACCGCCGGGTGCCATGGCGTCCGGCGGAGTGGCCTGGTGGATGTTCACGATACCCAGCGTATCAGGTACGCTGGGTATCGGTAACCGCTTTGATCGAAGGAGACAGCCCATGTCCGTCCACGGACAGTCAGTACCCGGACCCCAGGAACCGGCCGCCGCAGCGACGGCAGCAGCCAACTCAACCGTGGGGGCCGCGCAGGGCGGCACGGCCGCGGCGCAGCTCCGCAAGGCCGTGGTCGTGGGCGGCAACCGCATCCCCTTTGCCCGGACCGGCGGGCCGTACACCAAATCCTCCAACCAGGACATGCTCACCGCCGCGCTGGACGGACTGATCGCCCGCTTCGGTCTCCAGGACGAACGAATCGGGGAAGTCGCGGCCGGCGCGGTCCTCAAGCACTCCCGTGACTTCAACCTCACCCGGGAGGCCGTCCTCGGCTCGGCCCTCTCCGCCGAGACCCCGGCGTACGACCTCCAGCAGGCCTGCGCCACCGGGCTGGAAACGGTGCTCGGCCTGGCGAACAAGATCAAGCTGGGCCAGATCGAGTCCGCGATCGCCGGCGGCGTCGACTCCGCCTCGGACGCCCCCATCGCCGTCAGCGAAGGGCTCCGCGAGGTGCTCCTGGACCTCAGCCGCGCCAAGACGGTTTCCCGGAAGCTGCAGGTCCTCAGCCGGCTCCGGCCCAAGGATCTTGCCCCCGACGCCCCGAACACGGGAGAACCCCGCACCGGCCTGTCGATGGGCGAGCACCAGGCGCTGACCACCGCGCAGTGGAAGATCACCCGCGAAGCCCAGGACGAACTCGCCTTCAACAGCCACCGGAATCTCGCCGCGGCCTACGACGCCGGCTTCTTCGACGACCTCCTGACCCCCTACCGGGGGCTCAGCCGAGACTCCAACCTGCGTGCCGATACGAGCCTGGCGAAACTGGCCACCCTCAAACCCGTCTTCGGCAAGAACCTGGGCGCCGAGGCGACCATGACGGCCGGCAATTCCACCCCGCTGACCGATGGCGCCTCGACCGTGCTGATCGCTTCTGAGGCTTGGGCCGATGCCCACGATCTGCCCAAGCTCGCCACGGTGGTGGACGGCGAGGCGGCCGCCGTCGACTTTGTCCACGGCAAGGACGGACTGCTCATGGCGCCGGCCTTCGCGGTGCCGCGCCTGCTCGCACGCCACAACCTCACCCTTGCGGACATCGACTTCTTCGAGATCCACGAGGCCTTCGCCGGCACGGTGCTGAGCACCCTGGCCGCGTGGGAGGACGAGGAATTCGGCCGCACCCGCCTGGGTCTGGACGGCGCCTTCGGCACCATCGACCGGTCCAAACTGAACGTCAACGGCTCCTCCCTCGCCGCGGGACACCCGTTCGCCGCCACGGGCGGCCGGATCGTCGCATCGCTGGCCAAAATGCTGCATGCCAAGGGCCAGGTCAACGGGCGCCCGGCGCGCGGGCTTATCTCCATCTGCGCCGCCGGCGGCCAGGGCGTCGTCGCAATTCTCGAAGCACTCTAGGGGGACCGGCATGAGCGACAAATACACCCGGTTCGTCAGCCACGGACCCGGCAGGGACATCGCCAGGAGGCTCGGACTCCCGCAGCCGGTGGTCCTCCGCCGGCACCAGCCCGGCCGCCCCCTTGTCGAGGGACCGGTGCTGGTCCAGGGATCCACCAGCGGCGCCGACAGCCTCGCCGCGGCCCTCCTGAGCTGGAACCTCGACGTCCGCCGCCACGCGATCCCCAAGGAAGAACTCGGTGCCATCATCCTGGTGCTGGACGAACTGGCCCGTCCCGAGGACCTGGAAAAGCCGGTCCTCACGGCTGCCAGCTCGCTGCGCGACCTCGCCCCGAGCGGCCGCGTCATCACCGTGTCCCGCACCGCGGATTCCGCCGCGGAGCCGGCAACGGCGGCGGCCCGGCAGTCAGTGGACGGCCTCCTGCGGTCGCTGGCAAAGGAACTGCGCGCCGGCGCCACCGGGAACGGCATCCTGCTCGCCGACGGCGCCGGGACCACCAGCCCCTCAACCCTGGGAACCGTGAGGTTCTTCCTGTCGGGCCGTTCGGCGTTCGTTGACGGACAGTTCCTCACCGTCACCTCCGGCGCCGGGCAGCTGCCCGACGACGTCGAGAAGCCCCTGGCCGGGAAGGTGGCCGTCGTGACCGGCGCCGCACGGGGCATCGGGGCCGCGATCGCCCGCACGCTGTACCGCGACGGCGCCACGCTGATCCTCGTCGACATCCCGGCCGCCGGGGACCATCTCGCCGCGGTGGCCAATGAGGTCCACGGGACGGCGCTGCAGCTGGACATCAGCCGCAGCGACGCCGGCCGGCGGATCACCGACCATGCCGCGGCACGCCACGGCCGGTTGGACATCGTGATCCACAACGCCGGAATCACCCGCGACAAGCTCCTGGCCAACATGGATGCGGACCGCTGGTCCTCCGTGCTCGGGGTCAACATCGCCGCACAGCTCCGGATCAACGAGGCCCTCCTGGCCTCGGAGAACTTCCGCGGCTCCCCGCGGATCGTGTCGGTTTCCTCCACGAGCGGCATCGCCGGAAACCGCGGCCAGACCAACTATGCCGCCTCCAAGGCAGGCGTGATCGGCATGGTCCGTGCCACGGCGCCGCTGATCGGCGAGCGCGGCGGGTCCATCAATGCCGTGGCTCCGGGGTTCATCGAAACCGAGATGACCGCCCGCATCCCCTTCGCCACGCGCGAAGTGGCGCGGCGGCTCAATTCCCTGCAGCAGGGCGGCCGGCCGGGCGACGTGGCCGAGGCCATCGCGTTCCTGGCCAGCGACGCTGCCGGCGGCATTACGGGAGAGGTGCTCCGCGTCTGCGGGCAGAACCTGGTGGGCGCATGAGCGGTCCCCAGACCGTCATCCTGGGCGAGATGCCGGCCCTGTCCAAGCTCTATGTCAACGCCGCGGCCACCGCGGCACGGCGCCGGGTCCTGGGCACCCACGGCGGCACCGACTTGCCGGACTACACGCACGAGGTCCGCGGCGTGCGTGCGGACGTCGCCAACCTGACGGCGTACCAGCACCTGGTTGGCGAGACCGCGAGCGATGTCCTGCCCGCCGGGTTCATCCATGCGCTGGCGTTCCCGCTGGCCATGAGCGTGATGAACCGGGACGACTTTCCGCTGCCCCTGCTGGGCATGATCCACCTGACGAACACGGTGGTGCAGTCCGCACCGGTCCTGTTCACGGAGGCCTTGGACATCCGGGCCCGGGTCGAGAACCTGCGCGGCCACCGGGCCGGCACGCAGCTCGATGTCGTGGCGGAGGTCCGGGCTGCCGGGCAGGACGCCATCCGCTGGCGCGGGGTCTCGACCTACCTGGCCAAAGGCGTATTCCTCCCCGGGATCGACAAGCCCTCGGTGCCCGTGACGCCGCCGCCGTTCCAGGTACCGGATCCCACGGCGCTCTGGCAGCTGGGAGTGGACACCGGGCGCGCCTACGCCGCCGTGTCCGGAGACTTCAACCCCATCCACCTGAGCGTCCTGACAGCAAAGGCTCTGGGCATGCGCCGCTCCCTCGCGCACGGCATGTACCTCGCGTCGCGGGCACTGGCCGACGTCGGGGCCGTCAAGGGGGAAACGTTCCGCTGGGAGGTGGCCTTCGAGGCGCCGGTGTTCCTGCCGGCCCGTGTGGCCCTGGACATCAGCACTGTGCAGGCCGACGGCGGCGCCTGGCAGCGTTCGGATTACGTGGCGTGGAACCCGCTGTCCGGGCGCCGGCACTTCAGCGGCTCTGTCGCGGCGCTGCCTGGCGGCTGATCACACGCCTGGCGCAGCACCTCGGAGGGGTGCTGCGCTCAGTTCTCTTTCTCCAGCTCGTCTGTGATCCGCTCGCGCAGGGCTGCGTACTCCGTCGGGAGGAGTTCGAGCAGCAGGCGCTCCACGGTTCGGCGAGGATCATCGAATGCCCGTCCCCGCCCGGCCACCGCCCCGTTCCAGGCCCGCCAAGGGACGCCGTCCAAGGTGTAGCGGAACCCCCGGTAGCCGAGTCCCGGGGGCTCGGCCATCGGTTCTCCGCGCTCGGGCAGCCCTTGCTGCAGTGCCCGGACGCGCTGCTCCTGGCCGGCGTCGAGCTGCCACAGCGGGTTTACCCGCCCGCTAAAGGCGTCAAGTTCGACGAGCATTCGGACACCTCAGTTGATGACGACCGACCGGCCTGCGTAGAAGTAGCCGCAGAAGTCCGTGTACCCGCCACGTGCGCACGTCTCGGGGTCGGTGATGACGACGTTGTTGTTGTCGGTGTTCCGGGCGGCCGTGCTGCCCGGCTTGTGACCCCAGAAGCCACCGCGCTGGTGGCGGTACCAATGGTAGTCCCAGCCGGGGTCGACGACCAGCGCCATCAGCCTTCGCGGCCACTCCGCGGCAGGCAGACAGTCGCACCGACGCAGCAGCCCGTCGGCCATCGCCGCCGCGGTCACGGGTGCGCACGCCATCGTTGAGGTCTGCGCACCGTGGGCGCGGCCCGGCTGGGCGAAGGTGTCGGTGCGCCAGTTGCGCGCGTAGTTGTAGCAGTTGTTGTGAGGCCGGACGGCGGGCGCATTCCAGAAATCCGGGTTGAACTGGCTCACTTCGTACTCGCATTTCTCGCAATGCTCGTCCCGCACGGTCGTGCGCAGGGGGTTGTACGGCGGCCACGTGAAGCAGGAGATCTTTGGCGGGTCCGCGAGGTGCTCGCGGAGCCGCTGGCGAATGAGGTCCAGGAGCTCGGTGGTCAGCGGGGTCAGGGTGTGCGCGACGAGCTGGACCTCCCGGTAGTGTGCCATCGACTCCACCACTCTCAGTGCTAGCTCTCCGGACGCCTGGAAGTCTTCGGCCGCGACGGACGCGAGGGCGAAGTCGCGGGGCACGCCGTTGCGCTCGGGCGGCTCATCCTCGAGGCTCGAGATACGGATCTCCCGGAATCCCAGCCCCAGATAACCGCTGGCCGGGCGAGCTGCGATGCCCTCATGGGAGGCCACGGCCTCGAGCAGCTCCTCGGCGGTCCCGCGGTCGGTGATGATCCATTCCGGGTTCGGCCGGCCCGAGAACATATCGACCTGGATGCGCAGCATGATCCTTCTTCCTATGCGTCGAGTATCTGGCCGTCGAGGTACACCGTGCACACATCGTCGCGGTCGCGTACCTCTGCCCAGATCCCCTGCCTAGTGGTGTCCGACACAGTGATACACCGGCGGCTGTTACACCCGCGTTACCGGGGCAGCCGAGGGATTTTTCCCCAGGACACAGGCCGACGAAGGCATTGATCTGTGTTTACGAAGGCATTGTTCTGTGCGGTCGGCACGGGCCTGCCGCGGGGTTCACCCCCGGCGGGAGCCGCCGTCGTGCGTGCCGCCAGGCTGCCTCGTGCGTGCCGCCTGCCGGGCGGTCGTATACGTCAGCCGGCGGGCGGGGTGCCGGACGGGTTGGTCTGCTGCACCTCCGGCTGGCCGGGCTTCGCGACCCGCAGCATGCGGTGCAGGCTCACGAGGATGGATTCCACCGCGCTGGGGGCGTCATGGGTGTGAGGTTCGGAGCCGATCCGGGCCGTCAGCTCTTGGACCGCCGCGTCGGCTAAACCGGCCAGCTCGGCCAGGCGGTCCGGGTGATCCTCCTCCGTGGCACGCAGGACGTCGCCGACGGCGGTCAGGGCGTCACCGAGGGGCACCGCGTATTCGTCCGGGACCACGAACGGGGTATCGTCGGCCCAGATGACGTCCGCGAGCACCTGGGTCACGTCCTGGACGTGGAAGGTGATCCGCTCCAGGTCCCGCAGGTTCCGGTAGTCCAGGTCCAGATCGCGCGGATGCAGCCGGCGCCGGGGATTGGCCTGGCGGCTGGCGTCGGCCTTCTCGACGGCGAACCGCACGGAGCGGGCATGGGCCGCCAGGGCGTCAGAGCGGCGGGCCCAGTCCTCGTGTTCCGGCGGCCAGCTTTCCTTGAGGGCCTTGCCCATGTCCCAGAGTTGCTGGGCCAGTGCCTGGCGCAGTTCCGCGATACTCAGGGCCGCGGCCCGGAAGTGCAGCGGCGGGAAGACCAGCAGGTTCACGATGATGCCCACCGTGACGCCGACGCCCATCTGGAAGAGGTACCCGAACGAGAACGAGTCCGGGTTGTGTCCGCCGACCAGCAGCACCAGCAGCGCAGCCGTCGGGATCCAGTCCCTGCCCGAGCCGATTCTCGGCAGCCCGGCCAGGACGACGCCCAGACCCATGACCACCGCGACCGTCAGGGGAGTCGGTTCGCCGAGGCTGAACAGCATGAACGCCAGGCCTACTCCGATCGCGAGGCCCACGAGCGTCTGCAGGCCCTGGCGCATGGACCCGGCAACATTCTCATACATCGCCACCAGGGCGCCAAGCGGGGCGTAGTAGGGGTAGTCGGCGGCGGAGCCCGGCATGAAGGGGGCGATCGCGAAGGCGATGCCGGCGGCCAGTGCCGCTTTCAGGGCCAGCTGGAGCCGCGGCCACAGCACCGCCGCGGCGACCGCACTGCCCGCGGTGCGGGTCCATCTGCGCAGCGGGGAGGGCGGGCTGCCGGGCGTCATTTCTGGAGTGGTCATCCTGGCCCACCCTAGGGCGGTGAGGCGGCTGCGACAACTGGACGAATCCCGGACCGGGCCGAAGGAACCGAGCGGAATCCGTTCAGGATGCTGCGGCGGCCGCCTGGGCGGCCTGCCGTACGGCTGCGGACAGCCGACGGGCCCGGCCGCCGGTCCTCGGAAAGGAAGGAGTCGAAGAGCTCACGCACCTCGTTGAACTCCCGGGTGGCAAAGCCGGCCGCGAGGGACTGCGCTGTGTGTTCCGTGGACCCCAGGTTCATGTCCAACACACCAGCGGCGACCGGGGCGCCGGCGGCCTCAGGCTGCGCCGTGGCCCGGGGTGACCTCTTCGCCGGCGCGGACCGGTCCGGGAGGCGTCCCGTCGCCGAAGGGCCGGCCGCCCAGCGCTTCCCGGCCGTGCCCGGAGAGCCAGCCGGACAGCTCCGGTCCGCGCGGGACCACCCCTGTTGGATTGATGTCCTCGTGCACGATGTAGTAGTGCTGCTTGATCTGCACAAAGTCGATGGTGTCGCCGAACCCGGGGGTCTGGAAGAGGTCGCGCGCATAGGCCCAGAGAACCGGCATCTCGCTGAGCTTTTGCCGGTTGCACTTTAAATGTCCGTGGTAGACGGCGTCAAAGCGGACCAGGGTGGTGAAGAGCCGGACATCGGCTTCGGTGATGGTGTCGCCGACCAGATACCGTTGCCCGGCAAGGTGGTCCTCGAGCCAGTCCAGGGCCGTCCAGAGCCGGTCGTAGGCGGCATCGTAGGCAGCCTGGGAGCCGGCAAAACCGCACCGGTAGACGCCGTTGTTCACCTCCGTGAAGATGCGCCTGTTGACGACGCCGATTTCCTCACGCAGGTGCTCCGGATAGAGGTCGGGCGCGCCGGGCCGGTGATACTGCGTCCATTCCGTGGCGAAGTCGAGCGTGATCTGGGGAAAGTTGTTCGTCACCACCTGCCCGCTGGGGACGTCCACGATCGCCGGGACGGTGATCCCGCGGGGGTAGCCGGGGAAGCGGCGGAAGTAGGCGTCCTGGATACGTTCGATCCCGAGGACCGGATCCCTGCCGTCCGGATCCAGGTCGAAGGTCCAGGACCGTGCGTCGTGGGTGGGACCGGGCTGGCCGAGCGAGATGACATCTTCCAGGCCCAGCAGCCGCCGCACGATCACCGTGCGGTTGGCCCACGGGCACGCACGCGCCGCAACGAGGCGGTAACGGCCGGGCTCCACGGGCCAGCCGGGTTCGCCGTTGCCGCCTGGGGTACCGTCCCGGGTGATCCGGTCCTCGATGTAGTTGGTGTCCCGGGTGAATTCCTCGCCGCCGGTCACGTAGGCGCCTCTGGTGCTGAATCCCGGGTCGTCGGTGTGCGTCGTCTGGCTCATGGTCCCAGCCTACGGCCGCGGGTTGACCTGTCCGAACCAATTAAACTGTCCGAACGGGGCCGCGAACACCAGAGACATCGGCTGCCAGGCGAACCACCAGGCGGCGGCCACCACCGCGGCGAAGAGCGCGATCCACACCGCGGCGGGAACGGAGGTGGCCCGCGCCAGCAGATGGGCGTCCGACGTGGAGAGCCTTTCACGGTGCCGCACATGGACGTTAAAGAGTTTGCCGAGGTCCCTCACGGCGGCGACGAGGAGCGCCAGGCCCAGCACGATCATCACGTGGCCGTTGAACACCGGCGGCACGAACAGCACCAGCAGCGCGGAGGCCAGCACGGCGGCGGCGGTGATGAGCAGGCCGACACCGTTGCGGAGGAACAGGAACGACGCCAGGAGGATCAGCGTGCCCACCGACATCGCGGCGGGGCCCCATCCGTTGAAACCGCACCAGACCATCACGGCGCCGACGACGGCGGGCACCGGGTAGCCCCAGAAAGTGGACCAGGCTGCGGAGAGGCGGCTCCTGCTGTACGTCGTGGTGGTGCCGGAGTGGTCCAGGCCCAGCCGGATGCCGCCGAGCCGCTGGCCGGTGGTGAGGGCCGCAAACGCGTGGCCGAGTTCGTGCGTCACTGTGGCGAGCAGGCCAAAGTATCGCCAGGTGAGGCGGGGCAGGGACACGGCCACCGCGAGCAGGATCACCACAACGAGCTCGGTGCTGGTCACGTGCGGACTGGGGGCGTGGGTGAATCCGGCGACGATCCGGTCCCACCACGTCTGGGCGAGGTTCGGTTCTGCGGGCATGCTAACCAGGGTCATCGCTTGCCAGAGGCGTGCTGAAGGCAGTAGGGGGTCCAGGGCCGGGCTTCCAGCCGGCCGTCGGGGATCACGGCGCCGCACACATCGCAGAGCCCGTAAGTGCCGTTTTCGATCCGGGAGAGGGCAGCATCGATGTGCGCCAGGCCGGCCCGGCTCTGTTCCAGGAGAGCGGATGCCTGGGAGAGTTCGAAAGCGATCGTGGCACCCTCGGGGTCGTGTTCGTCGTCGACGTTTGAATCCCGGCGGGCGGCATTCACCGCGAGGATGTCCCCGCGGAGAGCGGGCAGGAGGGCAAGCTTCCGGTCGCGCTCCTCGTGGAGGAGGATCCGGAACCGTTCGACGTCAACCATAGGCTGCAAGGCTAGCGCGGACGCCGGGGCCGCGTCTAAAATGCGGTCCGCCCGACCAGGCCGAAAGACCCGTCCCCTCGGGCCCGCCTGTCCGTAAGGTGTTAACCGACCATCAGCCCTGCACAGCCAGGAGTCCCCCATGGACAACCCAGTGGACAATCCCGACTCCGCGGCCGCACGGCCGGGGGATGCGCTGCCCGGGGGTGCGGACGACGAAGTCCGCGCCCTTGAGGCCGTGGAAAAGCACCACGCGGCGATGCTCAAGCGGCTCGACGCCATGGCGGCTGCGCTCATCCACGCGGTGACGGCAGGGAACGCCGTAGCTGAACACGATGCCCACGAGGTCTTGGTGGAATGGTGCGAAACCGAGCTCGTGCCGCATGCGCTCGCCGAGGAGGGTCCGCTGTACGGGGGAGCGGGGCGCACCCCGGAGGCCCGGCTGCTCGTGGAGGGGATGCTGGCGGAGCATCAGGTAATCGTGGGCCTGGTCGAGCAACTGCGGGGATCCGCCGGGGTGGATGCCGCCGTGGCTGCCGGCTCCATCCGGAACATCTTCGCCCTGCACCTGGATAAGGAGAACAGGCTCCTCATGCCGTTCATCGTTGCGTCCCCCGGGATGTCCCTCGCGCGCGCCGTCGAAGGCCTGCATGAACTAGTCGGTGAAACGCACGTCCATCAACACGGGACGGGGCGCGGGACCACCGTCTAGAGTGGGCGCATGGCGGACCGCACGCACCACGAGACCCCCGGCCACCCCGGACAGCCCGGTAACCCCGGGACCACTGATCCGGCAGACACGCTCCTGTGTGAGCTTGCCGCTGCCCATGGGGTAGGCACGAGTTACTGGGGCTGGGACGGAGTGAAGCGCTCCGTAGCAGCCCGCACGCTCCAGGCCGTCCTGGCGTCCCTCGGGGTCCCGGCCAACGGGCCCGAGGAGCAGCAACGCTCCCTAACAGAGTCCCGGCTGGCGCCGTGGCGGCGCATCCTCCCGCCCGTCCTTGTCCTCAGGGAAGGACAGGATATCCACGTGGACGTCCATGTCCCGCACGGAAGCGACGTCCGTGTGTGGATCGACGCCGAGGACGGAAGCCGGCACGAGGCCGCCCAGCGTGAGAACTGGGAGCAGCCCGTCGACGTCGACGGCGTCCTCACCGGCCGCGCGACGTTTGCCATCCCCGGCCACCTTGGCCTGGGCTGGCATACCCTGAGGGCGGAGGCCGGCGGCACGCTGGCGCAGTGCCCGCTGGTGGTGACACCCGGCCGGCTCCGCACCCCGACCCGTCTGGCAGGACGACGCACGTGGGGGCTGACGGCCCAGCTCTACTCCGTTCGCTCCTCCCGCTCGTGGGGGATTGGCGACTTTTCGGATCTCACCGACCTCGCCGAGGTCGCGGCCGAGCAGGGAGCGGGCTTCGTGCTGGTCAATCCGCTGCATGCCGCCGAACCAGCGCCGCCGGTGGAAGACTCCCCGTACCTGCCCACCACGCGGCGCTTCTTCAACCCCCTCTACCTGCGCGTCGAGGAAATCCCGGAATTCGGTTACCTCGACGCCGCCGGTCGGGCCGAGGTGATGCGTCTGGCGGAGGGGGTGAAGTCGGCCAACCGGTCCCGGGACCTGCTGGACCGCAACGCCAGCTTCGCGGCAAAGCTGGCTGCCCTTGAACTCGTGTTTGCGGTCCGCCGCGGTCCGGCCCGGTCGCGGCAGTTCGCGGACTTCTGCGCCGACCAGGGGCAGGGGCTCGAGGACTTTGCGCTGTGGTGCGCGCTCGCCGAACAGCTCCCGCCGTCGTCCCCCGAGTGGGCCGCCGCTGCTGTAACCCCGGCTGCGCCGTACTGTGCGGAACAGCGGTCGAAGCTCTCCGGCCGGATCGAATTCCACCGCTGGCTCCAGTGGCTCTGCGACCAGCAGCTCGAGGCGGCACAGGCTTCGTCGCGCCAGGCCGGGATGGCGATCGGCGTCGTTCATGACCTTGCGGTCGGCGTGAAACCCGGCGGCGCCGACGCCTGGACCCTGGCCGGTGTCCTGGCGCGGGGCGTTACGGTGGGCGCGCCGCCGGACATGTTCAACCAGCAGGGCCAGAACTGGTCCCAGCCTCCTTGGCATCCCGGCCGGCTCGCCGAATCCGGCTATACCGCCTACCGCGACATGCTCCGGACCGTGCTGCGGCACGCCGGCGGCATCCGTGTGGACCACATCCTGGGCCTGTTCCGGCTCTGGTGGATCCCCGAGGGCGCTGGGCCGGAGAGCGGCACTTACGTGTATTACGACCACGAGGCCCTCATCGGCATCCTGGCCCTGGAGGCACAGAGGGCGGGTGCGATCGTGATCGGCGAGGACCTGGGCGTGTTCGAGCCGTGGGTCCGCGACTATCTGGCCGAGCGCGGGATATTCGGCACATCGATCCTCTGGTTCGAACACGACGCGGACGGGCCGATCCCGCCGGAGCACTACCGCCAACAATGCCTGACCAGCGTCAACACCCACGACCTGCCCCCGACGGCGGGCTACCTTGCCGGGGAACACGTCACCTTGCGCGAATCGCTGGGGCTGTTGCGGCGGCCCATGGAGGAGGAACGCGCCGAGGCCGCAGCCGAACAGGAGGCCGTACTGGGCCAAGTCCGTGCGCGCGGATTGCTGGGCCACGCGGACGGTACTGACAGCGCAGGCGTCCGGGCCACGGTCGAGGCGCTGTACGCGTACACGGCGCTGGCCCCTTCCCTGCTGCTGGGCGTTGCCCTCGTGGACGCGGTGGGGGAGACCCGGACGCAGAACCAGCCGGGCACCAGTACCGAGTACCCGAACTGGCGCATCCCCCTGGCCGGTCCCGGGGGTGTGGTCCTGATTGATGACCTGCCGGATGACCAGCGGTTCCTGTCCCTCCTGGGCACCGTCCGCCAGGCGTTGCACCAGGACCTGACCTGAGCCGGCCCTGGAACCCGGGCCGGGCCCGGCCCGGGTCTGAGACGTAACTGAGGCGTAACTTCAAGACGCCATTGGCGGTGCTATGGCTGGCCGTTAGCATGGTCCGATGAAGCGGAACGGCCGACGCTCTTTGGCTGGCGGTTGGGCGCTGGCGCTATTGCTGGCGGGTTGCACCCCGGTGCAGCCCGGTCCGCCCGGGCCTGCTGAGTCCGCGACTACCGAGGCTGCACCCTCCGGGTCCGTGCCGGCGTCAGGTAGCCCGGGCACGCCTCCCGCCGCCACACCGCCGTCGTCCCCGTACTTCGCGCAGCCCGCCCCGCACCCGGCCCCCGGGCTGCCCGGCAGCGGCGGCATCGAGCACATTGTCGTCATCGTCCAGGAAAACAAGGCGGCCTCCCAGATTCTCGGGGCCAGCGAAGCAGGCTTCTTCAACAAGCTGGCTGCGGAATACGCGCTGGCCGGCAACTACCGGGCGATCATGCACCCTAGCCTGCCGAACTATCTCGCCCTGACCAGCGGAACGAACGCCGGGATTACCAGCGACTGCAAACCGAAGTCCTGCACGGCGGATGTGCGGTCCATCGCCGATGAGATCACGCAGTCCGGACGGACGTGGAAGATGTACGCCGAGAGCATGCCTGCTCCCTGCGTCGCGGAAGACTCCCGGCGGTATGCGGTAAAGCACAACCCGTTCATGTATTACCCGGCAGTGACAGGTGACAAGGCCTCGTGTTCGGCCCATGTTGTCCCCTTTGCACAGCTGGACCAGGACTTGCGGTCGGCGTCCGCCCTCCCGGACTACGCCTTCATCAGTCCCGACCTGTGCAACGATACCCACGACTGCCCGATCAGCACCGGAGACGACTGGCTGTCCCGCGAGGTCCCCAGGATCCTTGGGTCGCCTGCCTTTACGACGCAGAACTCCCTGCTCGTGGTCACGTGGGATGAGGGAAGTAAGAAAGACAACCGGGTGGCCACGGTCTTTGCCGGTCCGGCGGCGCGAAAGGGATTCACCTCCCAGTCGGCCTATTCACATTATTCGCTGCTGCACACCATCGAGGACGTGTGGGGACTGGCGCCGCTGACCGGCAATGTGAGCAGCGCGCCCCTCATGACTGAACTGCTCAACCGCTAGCGCTGTTCGGCTGATGCTGACTGGGGCCGGCCCACCGCGTGGAGAACCGATAGACGACGGCGATCCGTCCTTCCCGGCCAACACACAGGAAGTCCTGTCCATAATGGTCCCGAAGCTCCGGTCAACCGCTATTTGATCGGAGCTTCGCCACACTCGGGCGCCGGAACCCGGCGTCCCGGAAACGGCAGACTTAGGCCTCGACGAGAATCACCAAGGTCTCTGGCAGAACACCGTCATAGGCCATCGCCGCTTTCATTTCCTCGGTTTGCATCGCGGTGTTGAGAACATCCAGGTCAGGGACGTCCATCATCACTGCGACTTGCGTCGGGTTCTCGGGGTTGACGAACGTGCGAATGTTGGTGATCCCCATGGGGCCGAACACCTCTTCGCGCTTCGGTGAGGCAAGCCAATGATCCTTGTCCTTGACATCGTGGTGGCCGATCACGGTTGGCATGGCGCATCCTCTCGCAGGGGGCCGCGGGCTGCAGGCCCACTGCGCCGAACGCTACTCGTCGCTCACTGTCCCGGCAAGGCTCATTTTCCGCCGCATCCCCGATTAGGGGCTTTGGGCACAGGCCCGGTGCGCACGGCAGTTCTTAGAATTGGTTATGGCCCGTTTCGATGCGATCGAGGTGGAACGCAAGTACAGCCCGGGGGAATCCGCTGATCTTCCTCGGCTGGCATCAATCCGCGGTGTCGACCACGTTGGCGAGCCCGGCAGCGACCAGCTGGACGCCGTCTACTTTGATACCGAAGGACTGGCCCTGGCCGGGCAGCGGATCACCCTGCGACGGCGGACCGGAGGGTTGGATGCCGGCTGGCACCTGAAGCTCCCGGTCACTGCCGAGGAGCGGCAGGAAGTCGTGGAACCGCTCGGCAACGACCAGGAATCAGTGCCTGAGCGGCTGCGTCAGCACGTGCTGGTTCACACCCGCGGCCGTGCCCTCAAGCCCGTCGCACGCATCAAGACCCTGCGAAGCTCGACTCTCTTGTACGGCGCCGACGGCGCAATCCTCGCCCAGTTCAGCGACGACCGCGTGGAGGCGCAAAGCCTCGCGGCCCCGGCGGAACCGCAGCGGTGGCGGGAATGGGAAATCGAGCTCGTTGAGGGCCACAGAAAGCTACTCAAGGACGCTGACGCCCGGCTCGCCGCTGCAGGAGTTCCGCTCGCCACCCTGCCCTCCAAGCTGGCAAGAGCGCTTGGTTCCAACTATCCGGGCGATCCCGCGCCGGCTCCGAGTCCGGAGCGGCAAGGACCGGCCGCGGATGTCGCGCTGTCCTACATTTTCCGGCAGATCCAGGCCCTGAAAACGCACGACCCGGGCGTCCGCGTCGACGCGCCGGATGCCGTGCATCAGCTGCGGGTGGCGGCGCGCCGGCTTCGGTCGGCGCTGGCCACCTTCCGAAAGCTCCTGGACACCCCCTCCACACGTTTCCTGCGGTCCGAACTCCAATGGCTCGCCGGGACCGTGGGCGAGGCCCGCGACATCGAAGTCATCCGGGCCCGCTTGAACGACATGATCAGTGCAGAACCTCCTGAGTTCCTGATGGGTCCCGTTGCGCAACAGATCGAGAAGCACCTGGACGACATCTATCGTCCGGCCCGGGCCGCAGGGCTGGCGGCCCTGGACAGCGGCCGCTACTTCCGTCTGCTCGATTCCCTTGACTCATTCCTTGCGGACCCTCCGCTCACGGACGCCGCAGGAAAGGAAGCGTTGAAGACGATTGGCCGCCTCGTCTCTGCTGAGCAAGAGCGTATGGAAAAGGCCGTCCGCGCCGTGGACAGTGCCAGCGACACGGGGCCGCAGGACGCCGCACTGCATGAGGTTCGCAAGTGCGCCAAGCGGTTGCGGTATGCCGCCGAAGCGGCGTCCCCGATTTTCGGCAAGAAGGCAACTGACCTTGCCAGGGCCGCGGAAGGCATCCAAGAGATACTCGGAGACTTCCATGACAGCGTCGTAATCCGGGAGACCCTGCTCAAGCTGGCGGCAGAGTCCGCGGCCGGCGGGGGGAGCGGATTCAGCTACGGGCGCCTGCATGCGCTGGAGGAACAACGCGGCGATCAGTCCCGCGCCCGTTTCAACGACGTGTGGGAGACCTCCAAGCCACAGCCGCTGGACTGGAAGTAGTTGCGGGACGAAAAGCCTGCAGCCACCCCGGCGCTGCGAAAGAGAGAACCCGGATGACCGAACCCCGCACCCGAATCGCGGACCTATGGTCGGACGGACTCGGACGCGCCAGCATTCGCTCCGTCCAGGCCCTCACGGTAGCCGCCCTCGCCTGGGCGATCATCTGGGCCGCGACGCGCGTTTCGCTCGTCATCATCCCGGTCCTTATTGCCGTCATCCTGGCCGCCGCGATCTCCCCGCTGGTCCGCTGGCTCACAGGCCGCTCCTGGCCGCGTGCCCTCGCCGTCGTTGCCTCCTTCGTGGCCATTCTCGCCGTCGTCGGCGGAATCGTGACGGGCATCGTGGTCCTGGTCAGCAACCAGTGGGCCGAGCTCTCAGCCCGCGCCGCCACCGGGATCGACCAGCTGCATTCCTTCCTGAATAACGGACCTGTCCCCGTCAGCGACCAGCAGATCACGGCGGCCGTCAACTCCGTGCGGGAGTTCTTCACCTCCAGCTCCTTCGGCGCAGAAGCCCTCACCGGGGCGCGCACCGTAGGGGAGATCTTCACCGGCGCGGTCCTGATGGCTGTGACCCTGTTCTTCTTCCTCAAGGACGGCCCCGAGATCCGGACCTTCCTCATCGGGTTCCTTCCCGCCGACCACCGCGCCAAGGCGCGCCTGGCAGCGGACCGCAGCACCGTCGTCCTGGGCGGGTACGTCCGCGGCACCGCCATCGTCGCCGCGATCGACGGTCTCGTCGTCGGGATCACCCTGGCCATCATGGGCGTACCGCTGGCCCTCCCGCTGGGCGTGTTCATCTTCATGGGCGGATTCATCCCGATCGTCGGCGCCACCGTCGCAGGCACCCTCGCCATCGCCGTCGCGCTGATCTCCAACGGCCCCGTCCAGGCGCTCATCGTCCTCGCCGTCGTGATTGGCGTAAACCAGCTCGAACACCACTTCCTGCAGCCGGTCCTGATGGGCAAAGTGCTCAGCATCCACGGGCTGGCCATACTGCTCGTCCTGGCCGCTGGCACCCTGCTCGCCGGAATCGTCGGAGCGCTGCTGGCAGTGCCGGTCAGCGCCGTGGCCTGGACAGTCCTCAAGACGTGGTCCGGCCCCGATCCGCTGCCCGGGCCTGGGCTGCCGGCTGACGAACCTCTTGAGTAACGTGCCCGAGCCAGTACAGGCCGGGCCAGTACAGGCCCCACGGCACCGGGCACGGCTCCGCGACGCCGAACGCGCCCGGCCCTAAACCGCGCCGGTGACGCCGGAGCCCGCCGGGACGGGCCGGCCCGGCCGGCATCGCACTGACGCTCAAATGCGCCTCGGCTGCTTACCTGGCGACCACGCTCCACTCCAGTCACCAAACTCAACGAGATCCGCATGTCGTACACCCCGCAGCAGTATGCCCACCCCGCCGGAGCGGTTCCGCTCCCGGCACCCCTTTGCGGCGCCCCACGGCACCAGCGTCTCCGGACCCGCACCCGCACCCGCATGATGGCGGGCCTGATCCTGGCCGCCATCTGGTTCCTGGCGGTCATCGGCCCGTCCCTGGCCGTGACCCTCCGGCGCCTCCACGACGCCAATTTCAGCGGCTGGATGCTTTTGCCCGGGCTGATCCCGTTCGTTGGCGGCATCATCCTGCTCGTCTTCACAGTCATGGAGCCCAGGCCCGAGGGGCAGCGTTTCGATCCCGCCGGACCGCAGGCCAACACCTGGCAGCGGTACGCTGATCCGGCACGAACCACCAACGTGAAAGCCCCGCTGCTTTGCGGTGCTTTCACGTTGGTGGGGCTTCCCGAGGGTTATAGGACACACATTTTGTCCTATAACCCCTTCCCGAGGCCAAGCCCGGGCCCACGTGCGTGAAGACACAAAAAACCCCTGGAATCCTTGGATTCCAGGGGTTTTCCCTTGTGCGCGGAGGGGGACTTGAACCCCCACCCCCTTTCGAGGACTAGCACCTCAAGCTAGCGCGTCTGCCATTCCGCCACCCGCGCAGGTGGTAATTCCGAGAACATTTTCGCCTCTCAGCGTTTTGCTTTTCTCGGAAGCAGCGAGAAAGACTCTAGCACGACTTTTCCGGAAACAAATAATCGGGGCTTGCGGGGGGCGTGTGGGTAGGCTGAAGCCAGCAATTGAGCCACCGCAAAGAGGAGCCGCTATGACTGACAACCGGACCGAACCCAGGCCCGAGGACGAGGTCGTCAGGATCTGCCAGGAGCTGATCCGCATCGACACATCCAACTACGGTGACGGCTCCGGCCCCGGTGAACGGGCGGCCGCCGAATACACCGCCGGGCTCATGGCGGAAGTCGGGCTGGACGCCGAAATCTTCGAGGCCGCCCCCGGCCGCGCCAGCGTGGTCACCAGGCTTGCGGGGAAGGACCCCTCGGCCAGCGCCCTCGTGGTCCACGGCCACCTGGATGTTGTCCCGGCCCTGCGCGAGCAGTGGTCGGTGGACCCCTTTGGCGCCGAACTCAAGGACGGCCTGATCTGGGGGCGCGGCGCCGTGGACATGAAGGACATGGACGCGATGATCCTGTCCGTGCTCCGCAATTTCGCCCGCACGGGCCGCAAGCCCAAGCGCGACCTCATCTTCGCGTTCTTCGCCGACGAGGAAGCCGGCGGCACCTACGGCGCCCGCTACGCCGTCGAGAAGCGGCCCGAACTCTTCGACGGCGCCACCGAGGCCATCTCCGAGGTCGGCGGCTTTTCCGCCACGATCGGCGGCCAGCGCACGTATCTGCTCCAGACCGCCGAGAAGGGCCTCTCCTGGCTCCGCCTCGTCGCCCACGGCCGTGCGGGCCACGGCTCCCAGATCAACACCGACAACGCCGTGACGCGGCTCGCTGGCGCGGTCTCCCGGATCGGTGCGTACAACTGGCCGATCGAGCTCACGCCGACCACCCGGCAGTTCCTCGACGGCGTGACCGAACTCACAGGCGTCGAATTCGACCCGGACGATCCGGAGAAGATCCTTAAGGAGCTCGGCACGGTGGCCCGTTTTGTCGGCGCCACGCTGCAGAACACCACCAACCCCACCCTGCTCAAGGGCGGCTACAAGCACAACGTCATTCCCGAATCGGCCGAAGCCCTCATCGACTGCCGCACCCTGCCCGGGCAGGAACAGCACGTGCTGGAGATCGTGCGGGAGCTCGCGGGCACCGGCGTGGACATCAGCTACGTCCACAACGACGTTTCGCTGGAGGTGCCGTTCGCCGGCAACCTCGTCGATTCGATGATCGATGCCCTGCATTCCGAGGACCCCGGCGCCAAGGTGCTGCCGTACACGCTCTCGGGCGGAACGGACAACAAGTCCCTGAGCCGGCTGGGCATCACCGGCTACGGCTTCGCCCCGCTGATGCTTCCGGACGAGCTCGACTTCACGGGCATGTTCCACGGCGTCGACGAACGCGTGCCGGCCGATTCCCTGAAGTTCGGTGCGCGGGTGCTGAACAGCCTGCTCACCAACTACTGAGCGGAGACCCCGGCCATGATGCCCGAGGACATCCTCACCGGGCCCCTGCTGGAACGGATCCGCGGCCGCGCCGCCGGCTACGACCGCGACAACGCCTTCTTCCACGAAGACCTCGCGGAGCTGAAGGCGGCCGGCTACCTGAAGATCTTCGTCCCAGTCGCCGACGGCGGCCTGGGACTCGGGCTGGCAGCCGGGGCGCAGCTGCAGCGCCGGCTGGCGACGGCGGCTCCTGCCACCGCGTTGGCGGTGAACATGCACCTCGTGTGGACCGGCGTCGCGCACGTGCTTGCCGCCCGGGGTGACTCCTCGCTGGACTTCGTCCTCAAGGAAACCGCGCAGGGGGAGGTCTTCGCGTTCGGCAACTCCGAGGCCGGCAACGACTCCGTGCTGTTCGATTCGCGCACCGAGGCCGTCCCGCTGCCCGACGGCGGCTACAGCTTCACCGGACGCAAGATCTTCACGAGCCTGTCACCGGCGTGGACCCGGCTGGGGATCTTCGGGAAGGACGCCTCCGCCGGGGACGGCGCCGGGGAACTGGTCCACGGGTTCATCACCAGGGACACCGCCGGGTACGAGATCCTGCCCGACTGGGACACCCTCGGCATGCGGGCAAGCCAGTCCAACACGACAGTCCTGGACGGCGCCGTCGTCCCGGCGGAACGGATCTTCAGGAAGCTGCCGGTGGGCCCGAACGCCGACCACCTGATCTTCGCGATCTTTGCCTGCTTCGAGACCCTGCTCGCCGCCGTGTACACGGGCATCGGCGAACGGGCCTTCACGCTCGGGGTGGAGGCCGTAAAGCGCCGGACATCGTTCAAGAACGGCGGACGCAGCTTGGCCCAGGACCCCGACATCCGCTGGAAGGTGGCAGAAGCGGCGATCGCCATGGACGCGCTGTACCCGCAGCTGTCCCGGGTGGCGGCCGACGTCGACGAACTGGCGGACCTGGGCAGCCAGTGGTTCCCGCGGCTCGTGGGCCTCAAGGTTCGGGCAACGGAGACGGCCCGCACCGTGGTGGACCTCGCCATCCGGGTCTCCGGAGGCTCCAGCTATTTCCGCGGTTCAGAACTGGAGCGGCTGTACCGGGACGTGCTCGCCGGCATGTTCCACCCGTCGGACGACGAGTCCGCGCACAACACGGTGGCAAACGCCTGGCTGGGCCCGCTCGACACACCCTGAGGCGGCCTGAGCCGCGCCCGGCACTCAGGGGAGCGTCGGACGGTGCGTGGACCAGGCGGTGCGCTGGACTAGAGGCAGTGCGAGCACTAAACGGTGCGCTGGACCTGGATGACCTTGCGGCGCAGCCAGAAGCGCCGGCCGCCGCCGACATAGAGGCGGCTGCGTTCCAGCTCCCACTTACCGTACTCGGAATGCTCCACGAGCCGGCGGCGCGCCTCAGGCAGCGAATCCTCAGGGCCGACCGTCAGCACGAGGTATTCGTACTGCTTCACATAGTCCCGTTCCCGCCGGACCGAGCTGCTCAGAAAATGTTCTTTCATTGCTCTCCATTTTCGTCTTTTTCCGGCTAACGTGAAGTCATGAGCATCGATCCGCGTGTCGCGCTTGCGTCTCTTACCTCTGCACTGGAAGAACACCTGGCAGCTGCCTCCGCCCGCAGGAGTGACGGGGATCCCGCGGTCGAAGCGGCGTTCTTTGCCGTTGCTGATGCCTTTGAAGTCTACGACGACGCCCTGTACGAAGCGTATGGGGAAGTGACGCCCCTCCAGGTCATCGAGGAAGACGACGAGGAGGAGGACGACGAGGACATTGACGACGACGAAGACCTCGAGATCCTGCAGAACTCAGAGAACTAGGCGGGCGCGCGCCGCTCTCCGGACGTAATCTCCGGAAATATTCTGCCTACCTCAGGCAGGGTCGGAGACATCCTCGAGCGCCTGGGCGATCTCCGGCGGGAGCGGCGCGAGAGCAGAATCCAGGATCTCTTTGAGTTGCACCGGTGTCCGTGCGCCCACGACGGCGGTAGCCACGCCGTGCTGGGACAGGAGCCAGCTCAGCGACACGTCAAGTGCGGTCCGGCCCAGGCCCTTCGCCGCCATCGCGACGGCCTCCACGACACTGGACGCCGTCGGCTCAAGATAAGGCTCCACGTAGGTGGCAAGCCGCTGGTGGGCGGCACGGGAGTCCGCGGGGATATGCCCCCGGTACTTTCCGGTCAGGACGCCCCGCCCCATCGGACCCCAGGCGATCAGGCCGAGTCCGGCGTCCTCGATTGCCGGGATCAGCTCAATCTCCGCGCTGCGCTGCAGGAGCGAGTATTCGGACTGGTTGGCCACCAGCGGGAAACCGGCAATGGCGGCGGCCTTGGCCGTCTGCCAGCCGTTGAAATTGGAGACCCCCGCGTAGCGTGCCCGGCCGGACCGCACGGCGAAGTCAAGGGCGGAGAGAGTTTCCTCCAGCGGCACGTTGTGATCCCAGGCGTGCGCGAACCACAGGTCCACATAGTCAGTTCCCAGCCGGGCCAGGCTCGCGTCAAGGCCGGAGAGCATCCCGTTGCGTGACGTGTCGACGCTGCGGCGGCCGTCCGCCGTCGTCAGCCCGGCTTTGGTGGAAATGACCACCTCGGAGCGGGCGACGACGTCGCCCAGCATGCCGCCGAGCATCGCCTCGGCCTGGCCGTCAGCGTAGGACGCCGCGGTATCGATCAGCGTCCCGCCGCCATCGACGAACGCCCGCAGCAGGGCTGCCGCATCCTGCTCCTCGGTTTCCCGGGCCCAGGACATGGTGCCAAGGGAAAGGGCGGACACGCGCAACCCACTGTTGCCGACATAACGCTGCTGCATGTCAGCAAGCTTACGGGGATTCGCGTGGCTTCATAACGTCGAGGCTTCATAACGTAGGGTCTATAAACGTGAACTGGATACAAGCGGCTCTGCTGGGCCTCGTACAAGGACTGACAGAGTTCCTCCCGATCTCCTCAAGTGCCCATCTGCGGATTGTCGGTACCTTCCTTCCGGACGCATCCGACCCGGGTGCCGCCTTCACGGCCATTACACAGCTGGGCACCGAGACGGCCGTGATCGTCTATTTCTGGCGTGACATCCTGAGAATCATCCGCGCCTGGACCGGTTCGCTGAGCGGCAAGGTGCCCCGGCGGGACCCGGACGCACGGATGGGCTGGCTGGTCATCCTGGGCAGCCTGCCGATCATCGTCCTCGGACTGCTGTTCCAGGACCAGATCGAGTCGGTCCTCCGCAGCCTCTGGGGCGTCGCGACCATGCTCATTGTGTTCGGCATGGTCCTCGCGGTGGCCGACACGATAGGCCGGCAGGACCGCGAGCTCACGCAATTGACGTACAAACACGGCCTTTATTACGGGCTTGCCCAGGCCCTGGCCCTCTTCCCCGGGGTGTCCCGCTCCGGCGGCACCATCAGCGCCGGCCTCCTCATGGGCTACACCCGCGAGGCGGCGGCACGGTACTCGTTCCTGCTCGCCATTCCCGCGGTGTTCGGCAGCGGCTTGTTCCAGCTGTACAAGGTCGTCTCCAAGGAAGGCATCACCGGCCCGTACGGCCTGGCGGAAACGGCTCTCGCCACCGTCATCGCCTTCTTCGTGGGATATGTCATCATCGGCTGGTTCCTCAAGTACGTCTCAACCCGCGGTTACCGGCTGTTCGTCTGGTACCGGATCCTCCTGGGGCTGGCCCTGTTCCTGCTGCTCGGTTTCAATGTCATCAGCGCCTAGCACTAGGCTTGGGCTGTGAAATCCTGGATCTCCCGCCCTGTTCCCCAGCTCCCGGGCAGCATGCCTGCCCTGCGCCTCTTCGACACCGCCAAGGGCGGAATCGTCACCCTGGAGGCCACGGGTGAGCAGTCCATGTACGTCTGCGGCATCACCCCCTACGACGCCACCCACATGGGCCACGCGGCCAGCTATGTCGCCTTCGACCTGCTGAACCGCGCCTGGCGGGACGGCCGCCAGCATGTCGCCTACGTCCAAAATGTGACCGACGTCGACGACCCCCTGCTTGAGCGCGCGACGGCTACCGGCGTCGACTGGCGCGCTCTCGCCGCGAGCCAGATCGAGCTCTTCCAGACCGATATGGAAGCCCTGAACGTCCTCGCCCCGGACCATTACGTCGGCGCCGTCGAGGCCGTCCCGCTGATCGTTCCCGCCATCGAACGCCTCCTGCGCAACGGCCTCGCGTACCGCGTTCCCGGCACCGGCGGAGAGCCCGACGGCGACGTCTACTACGACGTAGAGGCCGCCGGAAAACATTCAGTTGACGCCGTCGACGCCTGGACCCTGGGCTCTGTTTCCGGACTTTCCGACGCCGAAATGCTGGAACTCTTCGCCGAACGCGGCGGTGACCCTGGCCGGGCCGGCAAGCGCCAGGCCCTCGATCCGCTGCTCTGGCGCGTTGCACGTGACGGCGAGCCCAGCTGGGCCGGCGGAGAGCTGGGGGAGGGCCGGCCCGGCTGGCACATCGAATGCACCGTGATCGCCCAGCAGTACCTGCCCAAGCCGTTCACCGTCCAAGGCGGCGGCTCGGACCTGGTCTTCCCGCACCACGAAATGGGTGCCGGCCACGCGTACTCCCTGGCCGGTGTGCCGCTGGCCCGCCATTTCGCGCATGCCGGCATGGTGGGCCTCGACGGCGAAAAGATGAGCAAGTCCAAGGGCAATCTGGTCCTGGTGTCCAGGCTCCGCGCCGAGGGCGAAGAGCCGGCCGCGATCAGGCTGGCGATCCTGGCCCACCACTACCGCACGGACTGGTCCTGGACCGCAGAAGGTTTCACCGAAGCCAAGAACCGGCTCCGCACCTGGCGCGAGGCCCTCGCCGTGGCGCCCCAGGGAACCGCCGCATCCCTCATCGGCCGGCTTCGGACCGAGCTCGCCAATGATCTCAACGCGCCCGGCGCCCTGGCTGCCGTCGACGCCTGGGCCAAGGCTGCCCTGGAAACTCCCGAGGCGGCCTCGGCCACGGATGCGGCGCTGGTCAGCGACGCCGTGAACGCCCTGCTCGGCGTCGAACTCTAACAACCGGCAACCCGCGCTGTCCTTGCCGGGCTTGTCCTTGCCAGGGCTTGTTCTGGCCGGGCTTGCCCTTGCTAGGGCTTGTCCTTGCCCCGGCGCTTGAGGTAGCGCTCGAATTCGCGGGCGATTGATTCGCCGCTGGCCTCCGGGAGGTCGGCGGTGTCCTTGGCCTCCTCGAGCTGGCGCACATACGCCGCAATTTCGGGGTCCTCGGTGGCGAGCTCGTCTACGCCGCGCTCCCACGCGTCAGCCTCCTCCACCAGTTCGTGGGTGTCCAGCGGCACCTGCAGGAGCTCCTCGATCCGGTGCAGGATTGCCAGCTGCGCCTTCGGCGACGGGGCCTGGGCCACATAGTGCGGCACGGCAGCCCAGAGCGAGACCGTGGGGAGCCCGGCCAGCAACGCCACTTCGCCCAGGACACCCACGATTCCCACCGGCCCCTCATACTGCGAGGCCTCGAAGTCCATCCGCTCCCGCAGAGCGTTGTCGTCGGTGGACGTGCTGACCGGAATCGGCCGGCTGTGCGGGACGTCGGCCAGCAGGGCGCCGACCAGGATGACGTACTCGACGTGGAGGGCTTCGGCGTGCACCAGCAGTTCGGCGGTGTAGGCGCGCCACTTGTAGGACGGCTCGGTGCCCTGGACGAAGATCACGTCCACGTTCGAATCCGGGACGCTGGCCTTGAAGATCCGCGTGGAGGGCCACTTGATCTTCCGCTCGCCGGAGGCAGTCCGGCGGATCGTGGGCCGGGTGAACTGGAAGTCGTAGTACTCGTCGGCATCGATCGACCCGACCTTCTTGCCGCCCCAGAGTTTGTTCAGGTAGCGCAGGGCATCGCTGGCGGCCTCCCCGGCGTCGTTCCATCCCTCAAAGGCCGCCAGCATGACGGTGATGCGCCGGCCCTCGGGGACGGGCTGCAGCAGCCGCTCCGGCTCGGAGACGGCGCCTGGTTCGGTGGGGTCTGCCTCGAAGCTGTTCATGCCATCACCCTACGTCCAAGTCCCCGCCCAGTGCAGGCAATGGAGCGCCGCGAATCCGCACATGCGCCCCGGAAACCCGCGGTCGGGCGGTGAAAATTCGCCGTAGGCGTAGCGCCGGCGCCCGGCACCGGGCTTCCCCGTAGACTGGAAGGCATGCGATCTTCAGCCTCCCGGCCCCTCCTTAAAGCAGCGCTCTGGGACATGGATGGCACCATCGTCGATACCGAGCCCTACTGGATCGCAGCCGAACGCGCGCTCGTGGAGGCCCACGGCGGACGATGGTCCCATGATCAGGCCATGCAGCTCGTGGGACAGTCCCTGACGTTTTCCGCCGGCATCCTGCAGGAGGCCGGCGTGGCGATGGAACGGCGCGACATCATCGACACCCTCACCGGGCATGTGGTCAGCCAGGTCCGGAATTCTGTTCCCTGGCGGCCCGGGGCCCGGGAACTGCTGGACGAACTGTACAACGCCGGCGTCCGCTGCGCCCTCGTGACCATGTCCGAGGCCCCGCTGGCCCGCGAGATCGTGGCGAGCCTGCCCGAACCCTACTTCGAGTTCCTCGTCACGGGGGACACCGTCACGCAGGGGAAGCCGCACCCGGAGGCGTATCTGACAGCCGTGGGACTTCTGCAGCAGCAGGATCCCGAGCTCGGCCTGCACCACTGCGTGGCCCTGGAAGATTCCGTGCCGGGCGTCGCGGCCGCCCTGGCCTCCGGCGTCGTCACTGTCGCCATCCCGCACATCCTTCCCCTGCCGCATGATCCCCGCCGCGCCACCTGGGACACCCTCGAAGGCCGCACCGTTGCGGACCTGGAGGAGCTCGTGGCGCTGCGGCACGAGTTCCCGGACGCCACGTTCGGGCGTGCGGCGGACCCTGCCGCGGACTCAACGTTGGAGGCGGCCGTGCACTCGGGAGCGGGTCCTGCCCGTGGCTGACACCGGCGGCCAGGGACAGCCCGGCAAGGACCCGGGCACCCGCCGGGAGGGAATCCCGCTGGGGCGCATTGCCGGCATCCCGGTCTTTCTCGCCTACTCCTGGTTCATCATCGCGGCCTTCACCGTGATCGCCTACGGACCGGTCCTGCAGACCAACAACCCCCGCCTCGGCATCACCGCCTTCTTCGTCGCCTTCGCCTACGCGCTGCTTCTCCTGGTCTCCGTGCTGGCGCACGAACTCGCCCACGCGCTGACCGCGAAGCTGTTCCACTGGCCCACGGAGAAGATTGTCCTCAACCTCTGGGGCGGGCACACCCAGTTCCAAAGTTTCACTGCTTCACCGGGCCGCTCCGTTCTGGTGGCCATGGCGGGCCCGGCGGCGAACTTCGTTCTGGCCGGCGCCGGCTGGCTCCTGCTCTCGTACGGGGAACTGGGCGGCGTGGCCGACATCCTGGCCAACATCTTCGTCTGGGCCAACCTGCTGATCGGTATCTTCAACGTGCTTCCCGGGCTTCCGCTGGACGGCGGCCGGCTCGTCGAATCGGCCGTCTGGAAAGCCACCGGCAGCCAGGACAAGGGAACGATCGCGGCCGGCTGGGCGGGCCGGATCATCGTGATCGCCCTGGCGGTGTGGTTCATCATCCTTCCCCTGCTCAGCGGCGCCCGGCCGGACATTTCCTTCACCCTGATCACCGCCCTGGTGGGCAGTTTCCTCTGGATGGGGGCATCGGCGGCGATTCAGCAAGCCCGCATGCGGAGCCGGCTGTACCTCGTGGACGCCGCCGCCCTCGCCGAGCCCGCCGTCGGGCTTCCGGAAACCGCCACGGTTGCCGACTTCCTGGCCGGCACCACAGCGGGCAAGCCCGCCGTCGTCCTGTGTGACCGGGACGGCCGGCCCGTGGGCATCGTCGACGCCGGTGCGGCGGCCACCGTTCCCGCCGCACTGGCGGACGTGACTCCGCTCACCGCGGTTTCCTATGCCCTTGTTGCCGGCGCGTATGTGCCCGAATGGTCTAAGGGCCAAGAGCTCGTGCAGTACCTGTCCCAGCTCGAAGGCCAGGAGTACGCGGTGGTGAACGGCGAGGGCACCGTTACCGGGCTGCTCCACCAGTCCGCCGTCCTCAGCGCCATTACGGGCAAGTACCGGACCGAACGCCAGAACCAGGGGCAGAACCGGTAGAGTTACTGGGCGGTCGTGAATTTCCGGCCCCCACGCGCAAGGACCGGTGCCCGCCGGCATGTCCGCGGCCACACAGTTTTACAGGAGCGAGGAACATCTTCATGAGCAGCGACACCGCCGCCAACACCGCAGGGACCGCCGCCACCGGCACCACCGGCCCTGAAGGCACCACCAGCCCCGCCGGCACCACCAGCCCTGAAGGCACCACTGCCGCAGTTGACGCTGCTTCTGTCGCCGCGAATGGCGCGACCGGCGCCGCGCGCCGACGCGGACCGTTCCGCGAAGGCGAGCGGGTCCAACTCACGGACGAGCGCGGCCGCATGAACACCATCACGCTCGAAGTCGGCGGAGCCTTCCACACCCACCGCGGCTTCCTGAACCATGACGAGATCATCGGCAAGCCCGACGGCTCCGTCGTCGTCAACAACGTCGGACAGCAGTACCAGACCCTGCGCCCGCTGCTCTCGGACTTCGTGCTCTCGATGCCGCGCGGCGCGGCCGTGGTCTACCCCAAGGACGCCGGCCAGATCGTCACCATGGCGGACATCTTCCCCGGCGCACGCGTTGTTGAAGCCGGCGTCGGCTCTGGCGCCCTGTCCATCTCCCTGCTTCGCGCGGTAGGGGACAACGGCTACCTGCACTCCTTTGAACGCCGCCAGGAGTTCGCGGACATCGCCCGCGGCAACGTCGAGACCATCTTCGGCGGCCCGCACCCGGCCTGGAAAATCTCCCTCGGCGACTTCCAGGAGGAAGTGGTCCGCACCGAAGAGCCCGGCTCCGTGGACCGGGTGGTCCTGGACATGCTCGCCCCCTGGGAATGCCTCGACGCAGTCGCCACGGTTCTGGCCCCCGGCGGAGTGTGGATCAATTATGTCGCGACTGTGACGCAGCTTTCGCGGACAGCCGAAGCGATCCGCGCCGACGGCCGTTTCACCGAACCTGACGCGTGGGAATCCATGGTCCGCGGCTGGCACCTCGAAGGACTGGCCGTGCGCCCGGATCACCGCATGGTCGCCCACACCGGTTTCCTTCTGGTTACCCGCCGGCTCGCCGACGGCGTCACGGGAATCTCCGTGAAGCGCCGCCCCTCCAAGACCGATTTCAACGAAGAAGACGTCAATGCCTGGACTCCTGGCGCTGTCGGCGAACGTGCCGTCTCGGACAAGAAGCTGCGCCGCGCAGCCCGCGACGCAATCGCCGGAACAAACGTCGTCGACGCCCCGGAGATAACGAACTAGGCAGCATATTTCGGATGTCTCCAGCGGCACCCGCCTTCTTAGGGCTATGGTCTTAACAGAAGAGCAGGAAGGGGCTGATGCACGATGGAGACTCCGAACACTGACCCGGGCTTCACACCGGCCGAGGACGCGGCGGATGCTGCCGCACGCGGGGACGCGGGCCGGGCCGCAACCGGCGACAGCGAGCGGTACGCCGCCAACGAACTGTCCGTCGCCGAGCGGCAGGTCAATATCCTCCGGGACAAGCTCCGGCACATTGACCGCCAGCTCGCCGCCGCGACCCAGAACAACTCCAAGCTGGTCAGCATGCTGGAAACGGCCAAGGCCGAGATCCTGCGGCTCAAGAACGCCCTCGACCAGGAGGGACAGCCGCCGTACAGCTTCGGCACGATCCTTCAGCTGAACCCGAAGCGGCAGCCGACCGCCGGGAACAGCGGGCAGGCGGCCACCGAGGAATCGGTGGACATCTTCAACGCCGGCCGCAAGATGCGCGTCGGGATCAGCCCGCTCGTCAACATCAACCAACTGGCGGTGGGGCAGGAAGTCCTGCTCAACGAGGCCCTGATGGTCGTGGCCGGGCTCGGCTACGAGCGGGCCGGGGACCTGGTCACGCTCAAGGAGCTGCTGGGAACCGACCGCGCCCTGGTGGTGGGCCGCGCCGACGAGGAGCGCGTCATCCGGCTCTCCGGCGCCCTGCTCGCGCAGAAGCTCCGGGTGGGCGACGCGCTCTCGATCGATTCACGCACGGGCTACGCGCTGGAAAAAATCCCGCGCTCCGAAGTGGAGAACCTGGTGCTCGAGGAAGTACCGGACATCACCTACCAGGACATCGGCGGCCTGGGCCCGCAGATCGAACAGATCCGCGACGCCGTCGAACTGCCGTTCCTCCACCCTGACCTGTACCGAGAGCACGGACTGAAGGCCCCCAAGGGCATCCTGCTGTACGGCCCGCCGGGCTGCGGCAAGACCCTGATCGCCAAGGCCGTGGCGAATTCGCTGGCCGCGCGCGCGGCCGAACGGGCCGGCAAGACTGACATGAAGAGCTACTTCCTGAACATCAAGGGCCCGGAGTTGCTCGACAAGTACGTCGGCGAGACGGAGCGGCATATCCGCCTGATCTTCGCCCGCGCCCGGGAGAAGGCCTCGGAGGGCAGCCCCGTGGTGGTCTTCTTCGACGAAATGGATTCGCTGTTCCGCACCCGCGGCACCGGTATTTCCTCCGACGTCGAAACCACCATCGTCCCGCAGCTCCTCAGCGAGATCGACGGCGTCGAACGGCTGGACAACGTGATCGTGATCGGTGCGTCCAACCGGGAAGACATGATCGACCCCGCGATCCTGCGCCCGGGCCGCCTGGACGTCAAGGTGAAGATCCAGCGTCCCGACGCCGAGGCCGCGGCCGACATTTTCAACAAGTACATCACCACGGACTTGCCCTTCCACGAGTCGGACCTCGCCGAGCACAACGGCGATGTCCAGGCGACCGTGGACGCCATGGTCCAGCGGACCGTCGAGGCGATGTACTCCACCGAGAAGTCCAACGAGTACCTCGAGGTGACCTACGCCAACGGCGACACCGAAATGCTCTACTTCAAGGACTTCAACTCCGGCGCCGTGGTGCAGAACGTCGTGGACCGGGCCAAGAAGTACGCCATCAAGGACCTGCTGACCATCGGGCAGAAGGGCCTGCGGATCGACCACCTGCTCCGGGCGGTCGTGGACGAGTTCCGTGAACACGAGGACATGCCCAACACCACCAACCCGGATGACTGGGCACGGATCTCCGGCAAGAAGGGCGAGCGCATCACGTACATCCGCACCATCGTCCAGGGCAAGGCCGGCCAGGAGCCTGGAAAGTCCATCGAGACGATGCCCAGCACAGGGCAGTACCTGTGACGGCTGCTGTCCCCGGCCGGCCGGCCGACACCGCCGGCGGCCTGCCCGTGGGCGGGGCCATGCGGGTGATGGGCTCGGAGACCGAATACGGCATCCATGCGCCGTCTGCCCCGGGCGCCAACGCCACGATGATGTCCGCCCGGGTCATCCAGGCGTACGCCCAGGTAACCCGGCAGCGCGCTGCCGGCGGCGCCGAAACCCGCTGGGACTACACCGACGAGGAACCGCTGCACGACGCCCGCGGCTGGACGCTGGAGCGCAGCAGCGCAGACCCGGACCAGCTCACCGACCAGCCGCCGGTCCTGGACGCCGAGGCGATAGCCCTCGCCTACGGCCGGCAGGAGCTGGAGGCCGACGGCGAGGACGAGTCCGGCACGCTGCTCATGAACATGGTGCTGGGCAACGGCGCCCGGCTGTACGTCGACCACGCCCACCCGGAGTATTCCAGCCCCGAAGTGACCAATCCGCGCGCCGCCGTCACGTGGGACGCCGCCGGTGACCTCGTGGCGCTGGCCGCGGTCCGGCGCCTCGCCGCCGATCCCGAGCTGCCGCCGGTCAACCTGTACAAGAACAACACGGACAACAAGTCGGTCTCCTACGGCTCGCACGAGAACTACCTCATGCCCCGCTCGGTGCCGTTCGGCGACATCGTCCGCGGCCTCACACCGTTCTTTGTCACCCGGCAGATCATTTGCGGTGCCGGGCGCGTGGGCCTCGGCCAGGACAGTGCCCGGCCGGGCTACCAGATCAGCCAGCGCGCCGACTTCTTTGAAACCGAAGTGGGCCTGGAAACCACCATCCGGCGCCCCATCATCAACACCCGGGACGAGCCCCACGCGACCGCGGACAAATACCGCCGGCTCCACGTCATCATCGGCGACGCCAACCTCAGCCAGGGGTCCAACTTCCTCAAGTTCGGCACCACCGCGATGGTCCTGAGCCTGATCGAGGCCGGCCTGGCGCCGCGGATCGAAATCCACGAGCCCGTCGCCGCCCTGCAGGCCGTCAGCCACGACACGTCGCTCACCGCCATGCTGCGCCTGGCAGACGGCCGCAGGATCACGGCCCTGGACCTGCAGTGGATCTATTTCGAGGCCGCGTCGAAGCACGCCCAGGACACCGGGGTCGCGGACGCCGTGGACGGCGACGGGCACACGCACGAGGTGCTGGAACGGTGGTCCGCCACGTTGAGCGAACTCGGCGGCGACCGGGCGGCGGCCGCGTCCTCGGTGGAATGGCTCGCCAAACTGTCCCTGCTGGAGGGCTACCGCCAGCGGGACGGCCTCGACTGGGACAACGCGCGGCTGGGCCTCGTGGACCTGCAATGGGCCGACATCCGCCCCGAAAAGGGCCTGTACTACCGGCTCCTGGCACGCGACCGGATGCAGCGCCTCGTTGACGACGCCGCGATCGGCCGCGCGGTGACCGAACCGCCGTCGGACACGCGTGCGTACTTCCGCGGACGCTGCGTCAGCCGCTTCGGAGCGGACCTGGCGGGCGCGAGCTGGGACTCGGTGATCTTCGATCTCCCCGGCCGCGGCAGGCTCCAGCGGGTCCCCACCCGCGAACCGCTGCGCGGAACCGAAGCCCTCACCGGACCCCTGTTTGCCCGGCACCGGGAGGCCGGCCCGTTCCTGGCAGAACTGCTGGGACTCAGCCCCGGTTCCTAGGAATAAAGCCCCCCGCGGGCGCCCCCGGCGTGGCACTATTGCTACAGGATGTCCCTTAGGAGAAAAGGGACGGACATGAAGGAGAAAACAATGGCAGGCCAGGAGCAGCAGCAGCCGCAGTCGCGGGACACCGAGGTTGACGAGGACGTCCCCGCCGCGCCGCCGGCCCCCGCGGACGCCCAGGCGTCGGCAGCCACCCAGGGCGTGGACGATCTCCTCGACGAGATCGACGGCGTGCTGGAGTCCAATGCCGAGGAATTCGTCCGGGCCTTCGTCCAAAAGGGCGGCCAGTAGGAGCGCCGCCGGCCGCCGGATGAGGGCGGCAGGAGGGGCTAAGGGCCGGAAGAGTCGTTGATCCACCACGTTGAGGGAGAGCGTTAGTGCAGGAAACAACAGCCAACCGAGTAGCAGCCAACGCGACGTCCTCATTCACCGAGCATCTGCAGCGCGAACGGCCCGACTTGATGCCTTTCGGCCAGGTGCTTGTTAACCAGTTGCCCGCCACGGGCTATGCAGCGCACTCCGCGTCACCGCTCCAGGCCCCGCACGGGACCACCATCGTGGCGATGACGTACGCCGGGGGAGTGCTGATGGCCGGGGACCGCCGCGCCACGATGGGCAACGTGATCGCCAGCCGGCACATCGAAAAGGTCTTTCCCGCCGACCAGTACTCGGTGCTGGGCATCGCGGGAACTGCCGGAATCGCCCTCGACATCACCCGGCTGTTCCAGGTTGAGCTGGAGCACTACGAAAAGATCGAGGGCACGCTCCTGAGCCTGGATGGCAAGGCCAACCGGCTCGGAGCGATGGTGCGCGGCAACCTGCCCATGGCGATGCAGGGCCTCGCCGTTGTGCCCCTGTTCGCGGGATTCGACCGTCCCGCCGGGTTCGGCAGGCTGTTCTCGTACGACGTCACGGGCGGCCGCTATGAGGAGCAGGAGCACCATGCCGTCGGATCCGGCTCGATGTTCGCCCGCGGTGCGCTCAAGAAACTGTGGCGGCCCGGCCTCTCGGAGCAGGACGCCGTGGCGGTCGCCGTCGAGGCCCTGTATGACGCTGCCGACGACGACTCCGCCACGGGCGGCCCGGACCCTGTCCGGCAACTATGGCCGGTGGTGTACGTGGTGAACCGGACAGGTGCCGTGCGGGTCCCGGACCGCGACCTCGCCGCCGTCGCCGGCCGCATCATCGAATCCCGCGCCGTCGCTCAGCGGGAGGCCTGACATGACCCAGCAGTTCTATGTATCGCCCGAACAGCTGATGAAGGACCGTGCGGACTTCGCACGGAAGGGCATCGCCCGCGGCCGCTCGGTGGTGGTCATCAGCTGCAGGGACGGAATTGCCCTCGTGGCAGAGAACCCGTCGCCGTCGCTGCACAAGATCGGCGAGATTTACGACAAGATCGCGTTTGCCGCCGTCGGAAAGTACAACGAGTTCGAGAGCCTCCGGCAGGCCGGGGTGCGGTACGCCGATGTCCGCGGCTACTCCTACGACCGCGAGGACGTCACGGCCCGCGGCCTCGCGAGCGTCTACGCACAGAGCCTGGGCGCCGTGTTCACGGCCGAGCAGAAGCCTTTCGAGGTGGAACTGGCCGTGGCGGAAGTCGCTCCGATCCAGGAGGCGGACCATCTGTACCGGCTGACCTTTGACGGGTCCATTGCCGATGAACACGGCTTCATTGTGATGGGCGGCCAGGCGGACAAGGTGTCCGAAGCGGTCGCGGCGGGCTGGCAGGGTGAACTCGACTTCGCCGGGGCCATCCGGCTGGCCCTCGCAGGACTCGTGGCGGACAAAGAAACAACCACACTGCCGGCATCCGCGCTGGAAGTTGCGGTATTGGACCGCGGCTCGGAAAGCAGCCGCGGCACCCGCCGCGCTTTCCGGCGGCTCGAGGACGCGGACATCGTGGCACTGCTGGCTGAGGAGAAGTGAAATGGACAAGCGCATTTTCGGCATCGAAACCGAATTCGGAATTTCCTATTCAAGTCCGGAATCCCGGCCGCTCGCGCCCGAGGAAGTGGCCCGCTACCTCTTCCGCAAGGTGGTCAGCTGGGGACGGTCTTCCAACGTCTTCCTGACCAACGGCTCGCGCCTGTACCTGGACGTCGGATCCCACCCGGAGTACGCCACAGCCGAGTGCGACGACCTCGCCCAGCTGATCGCCCACGACCGCGCCGGGGAACTGATCCTCTGCGACCTCGTGGACGAGGCCCAGGAACGGCTGGCCGCCGAGGGCTTCAACGGCACCGTGTACCTGTTCAAGAACAACACCGACTCCGCCGGGAACTCCTACGGCAGCCACGAAAACTACCTCATCCCGCGCCGCGGGGAATTCTCCCGGCTCGCCGAAATCCTGATCCCGTTCCTCGTGACGCGGCAGTTGATCGCCGGGGCCGGGAAGATCCTGAAGACCCCGCACGGGGCCACCTTCGCCTTTTCCCAGCGTGCCGACCACATCTGGGAAGGCGTTTCCTCCGCCACCACCCGCTCCCGGCCCATCATCAACACCCGGGACGAGCCGCACGCGGACGCCGAGTTCTACCGGCGCCTGCACGTGATCGTGGGCGACTCCAACATGTCCGAGACCACGGCCCTGCTCAAGATCGGCACCGTGGACCTGATCCTGCGGATGATCGAGGCCGGGGTGATCATGCGCGACATGCGGATGGAGAACCCGATCCGCAGCATCCGGGAGATCTCCCACGACCTCACCGGCCGGGCACTTGTGCGGCTCGCCAACGGCCGGCAGCTCACGGCCCTGGAAATCCAGCGCGAGTACCTGACCAAGGTCACGGCGTTCGTGGCCGAACAAGGTGCGCACAATCCGCACGTGCCGCTGATCCTGGACCTCTGGGAGCGCACCCTGGACGCCATCGAAAGCGGCGACACGAGCACGATCGACACCGAGGTCGACTGGGCCATCAAGAAAAAGCTCATGGACAACTACCGCGAACGGCACGGGCTCGGGCTCGACGCGCCCCGGATTGCGCAGCTGGACCTGACGTACCATGACATTTCCCGCAGCCGCGGCCTCTTCTACCTGCTCCAGGCCCGGGGAGCGGTCCGCCGGGTAGTGGACGACACCGCGGTCAAGGACGCCGTGGATGCCCCGCCGCAGACCACGCGGGCCAAACTCCGCGGCGACTTCGTCCGCCGCGCCCAGGAGCTCGGCCGGGACTACACCGTGGACTGGGTCCACTTGAAGCTCAACGACCGCGCCCACCAGACCATTCTGTGCAAGGACCCGTTCCGGAGCGTCGACGAACGGGTGGATGCGCTCCTGGACTCGATGGGCTGATACCCAGCTTTGCACGTTATTCTGAGGTAGGGCCGCCTTGCGGCCGCTGCTTTCTTTGCCGCGGGAAACCGAACGGCACTGAGTCCACCCTGCCTCGACGAAAGTTTCTAAGTGCGCCGACTACTAGCTATTCTTCTTCCCGGACTGCTGCTGCTGACCGCCTGCGGCGGCAGCGAAGCGCCTCCCGCTCCGGAACCCACCAGCCAGTCCGCGGGTGAGACCGCGAAGCTGGACTCTGTCAAGCTGACGGAGAACGGTGACAAGAAGGCCCCCGGTGTCGAATTCACCAAGCCGCTCGACGTCAAGGAAGCCACTGTCAAGGTGGTCACCGAGGGCAGCGGAGACCGGGTCAAGGCCAACCAGATCGCCGACATTTCGATCGTGGCCTTCAACGGCACGGACGGCTCCACCCTCGAAGACACGTTCCCGAATGATCCGGAGCCGCTGGAGCTGAACGACGAGCTCAAGACCAGCAGCCCCGTGATCTACAACGCCTTCGTCGGCGCCAAGGTCGGCTCCCACCTTGCATTGGCCGTCCCCGGTCAGGCCGCGGCCGAGGGCACGGAGGCCAAGCCGACGCAGCTCCTGATCGTCAAGGTGCTCTCCGCCAAGGACGCCCCGCCGGTCCTGGACAAGCCCGAGGGCGACGCAGTCACCCCGCCGGCCGGTCTGCCGACCGTGAAGGACAACGACAAGGGCGTGCCGGAGATCTCGGTGGCGGGCGTTGCCGCACCGACCGCGCTGATCTCCCAGGACCTCATCAAGGGCAAGGGCCAGGCCCTCAAGGAGACCGACACCATCACGGTCAACTACGTGGGTGTTGCCCTCGCCAGCGGCAAGGTCTTCGATTCCAGCTATGAAAGCGGCAAGAAGGCCACTTTCCCGCTCACCGGCGTCATCAAGGGCTGGACCCAGGGCCTGACCGGCAAGACGGTCGGCTCCCGCGTCCTTTTGGTGGTCCCGAAGGACCTCGCCTACGGTGATCAGGGCCAAGGCGACGCGAAGGGCGACCTCGTCTTCGTCGTCGACATCCTCGGCGTCAAGTAATCCACCGCATCCACCACACGTCACCCCAAAGGAGCAACCATGTCATTTGGACAGCGCAACCTCGACCGCGAGAAGCCCGAAATTGAATTCCCCGAAGGAGACGTCCCCACCGAACTGGTCATCACCGACCTGATCGAAGGGGACGGCGCCGAGGCCAAGGCCGGCGACACCGTATCCACCCACTACGTGGGCGTCGCCTGGTCCACCGGCGAAGAATTCGACGCGTCCTGGGGCCGCGGCGCGCCGCTGGACTTCCGGGTCGGCGTCGGCCAGGTCATCCAGGGCTGGGACCAGGGCCTGCTGGGCATGAAGGTCGGCGGCCGCCGCCGCCTCGAGATCCCCTCCGAACTGGCTTACGGCTCCCGTGGCGCCGGCGGGGCAATCGGCCCCAACGAGGCCCTGATTTTCGTCGTGGACCTCGTCGCCGTCCGCTAAGGGACGACACCCACGCGCAAGCAATAGCCGCAGGCTGACTCAGCCGGCTGACTCAGTCCACTGACTCAGCCGGCTGTTTTGCCCCCGGGGGCGCGAGCGCGGTAACAATCGGAAAAGTTCTTCCGGCTGTTGCCGCGCTTTCGTCATTTTCCCGGACCGGCTTTAGTACCCTTGCGAGGTGTCCGCCTCACGTACAGAACGCCTCCTGAACCTGCTCATCGCGCTGCTCAACACCAAATACGGCCTGCGCCGCGGCGAGCTGCGCGAGAAGGTTTACCACGACACCACCAGCAGTGAAGTCGCCTTCGGCCGCAGGTTCGAACGCGACAAGGGCGAGCTGCGCCGGTTCGGGTTCGACGTGGAAACCGTGACGGACAAGGGCTGGGGCTCCGACGACCCGGCGACCACCCGCTACCGGATCGGCAAGGAATCGAACCGGCTGCCCGATGTCAGCCTCACCCCAGAGGAGTGCACAGTCCTCGTCCTGGCGGCGCAGCTCTGGGAGCATGCCGCCCTCGGCTCCGCCGCCCTCGACGCGGTCCGCAAGCTGCAGGCCGCCGGCGGCCTCGTCGACGCCGGACTCCCCGCCGCGGTCCAGCCGCGCATCCGCCCCGCCGGCCAGGCTTTCGAAGACCTGGTGTCCGCGATGCACGCCCAGCACCCGGTCAGCTTCACTTACCTCGCCGGCAGCACCGGCCAGGAGCAGGAGCGGCTGGTGGAGCCGTGGGGCCTCGGCAGCCGCTTCGGGCAGTGGTACCTCGTGGGCCACGACCGGGCCCGCGGGGACAAACGGTTCTTCCGCCTCTCCCGCCTGACCTCCGCCGTGACAGTGCTGGAGAAGGAAAGTTTCAAGCCCCCGGAAGGGTTCAATGTCCGCGCCGAGCTGGCGGGACTGCCCGAGCTGCCGGTGCAGACCGCCGTCGTCGACGTCGAGCAGGGACGGCTGCTGGGGCTCCGAAAGCGCGCCGTGGCGGCGTCCGGCGCCACACCGGAACACGCTGCACCGGAATCCGCCACACCGGAACACGCTGCGCATCCGGCGACCGGAACCGACCGCCTCACCGTGCCCTTCCGCGACGCCGAAACGCTCGCCGAGGAACTCGCGTCCTACGGCCCCCGGGTCAGGGTGGTTTCGCCTCCCGACCTCGCCGCCGCCGTCCGCCGCCGCCTCACAGCAGCCGCCGGGTTCGCCGCCCGGCCGGTTCCTGACGTGGCCTTCCCGGACGCCGGGCACGCGGCGCGGAGCCGCAAACGCACGTCAGAGGACCAGCTCAAACGGATGCTGCAACTCGTGCCGTTCCTCGTCCACAACCAGGGGCTGCACATCAGCGAGGTCGCCGCCAGGTTCGGGATCACCCGCAAAGAGCTCGAGGACGACCTGCGGATCCTCATTTGTTCGGGACTGCCCGAAGGCTACCCCGACGATCTGCTGGACATTCAGTGGGACACTGACCACGTCTTCATCACCCAGGCCCTGGACCTGACCCGCCCCGTCCGTTTCACCGTGGATGAGGCCTGCGCCCTCCTGACGGGCCTGGAAACCCTGAACGGTCTGCCCGAGGTCGCCGAGGGCGGCGCGCTCGAATCGGTGACGCTCAAGCTCATGGCCGCGGCAGGGGAGGAGGGGCTCAAGGCCGCCGCGCTCTCCGGCCCCGAGGTGGCACCTGGCAACTCCGCCACCCTCGAGACCGCGCGCTCCGCGATCCGGTCCGGCGCCCAGCTTCACTTGGTGTACTTCTCGCCGCAACGCGACGCCGTGTCCGAGCGCGACGTCGACCCCTTGCGGCTCTACTCGCTGGACAACACGTGGTACCTCGAGGCGTACTGCCACTCCGCCCGGGGGCTGCGCAACTTCCGCCTGGACCGGATCGAGGCCCTGACCCCCAACGGGCGGCCGGCAGCCGGGACTGCCAAGCCGCTGGACGGCTTCCCGGTGAAGCTGTTCACCCCCAACGACGACGACACGCTGGTGGTCGTCGAACTGGCGCCCCGCGGCACCGGACTGGCCGACGACTACTATGCCGAACGGACCGCGCCGCTGCCCGGCGGCGGCATGCTCGCCGAAATCCGGTTTGGCAGCACCGACTGGCTCCCGACGTTCGTCGCCCAGCACGGCGGCATGGTGCGGATCCTGCAGCCCGGCGCCCTCGCGGACGCGTCCCGGCAGTGGCTCGCCGCTGCCCTGGCGCAATACGAAGACTTCCCGGCCGGCCCGATAGACTGATTAGCATGCCTTGGTGGTCCTGGATCCTCATTTGGATAGCGCTCGTCTCGCTGTCGCTGCTGTTCTACGTCCTGCTCGGCGTGCGGCTGTTCCGGAAATTCACGACGACGCTTGGGGAACTGAGTGAAGCAGCCGACCGGTTCTCCCGGCTGCCGTCGCCGGTATTCGCCGACGCCGCAGCCGGGCCGGCCGGCTCCGCCACCGGTGCGGAGGACGGCGCGGACGGGGCCCCTCGGCCGACACCAGGTGACGCCGTTTTTGCCTCACCTGCCCGGATGCGTCATGATTACCACGCATCCAAGTTTTCCCGGCAAAACGCCCGCAGGCTGCGCCGCATCCAGCGCAAGAAGAGCCGCGGGCAGCCTCAGGCGCTGCGCGACATTGAATTGGGTTAGACATAGGATGTATTCAAACGAAAGGACCTCACGACATGAGGCTTGAAGGCTGGCATCTCATCATCATCATCGTTCTGGCACTGGTGCTGTTCGCAGCACCGAAGCTGCCGGGCATGGCCCGCAGCCTGGGCCAGTCGATGCGCATTTTCAAGTCGGAAGTCCGGGAAATGAAGAAGGACGGCACCTCCGACGCCAAGGACGGCTCGGAGCCGGTCGAAGGCCGGGTCATCAACCACCCGCAGGCCGGCGCACCGGAAAGCCGCACGGGCGACGGCACCGACGTTCCGCCGTCGACCCGCGCCTAAGACCGCATGGCAGTAACCATGAGCCGTCGATCGAACCCCGAGGGGAGGATGGCGCTCCTCGACCACCTGAAAGAGCTGCGCAACCGGCTGTTCAAGGCGGCAATCGCCGTCGTCATCGGGACCGTGCTGGGGTTCCTCGTCTACCAGCCGATGCTGGCGGCGCTGATCAAGCCGATCCGTGACCTCAACGGGCACGAGGGCCGCCAGGCCACCCTGAACTTTGACGGCGTCGCAAGCTCGTTCGACCTCATGATCCAGGTCTCCGTGTTCCTGGGCCTGATCATCGCCAGCCCCGTCTGGCTGTACCAGCTGTGGGCCTTCATTGTGCCCGGGCTCCACAAGAAGGAACGACGCCTGGCCCTGTCCTTCGTGGCAGCGGCCGTGCCGCTGTTCATCGGCGGGGTCCTGCTGGCCTGGATGGTGCTGCCGAACGCCGTGCGCGTCCTGACCGATTTCACGCCGTCGGGCGGCTCCAACTTCATCAGCGCCCAGGTGTACCTGTCCTTCGTCCTCCGGCTGCTCCTTGCCTTCGGCATCGCCTTCCTGCTCCCGGTGGTCCTGTTCGGGCTGAACCTGGCCGGCCTCATCAAGGGCCAGCAGCTGGTCAAGAGCTGGCGGATCACCGTGTTCCTGGTCTGCCTGTTCGCCGCGATGGCCGCACCCGGGGCCGACGCGATGAGCATGTTCTACCTCGCAGTGCCCATGCTGGCGCTGTTCTTCGCCGCAATCGGGCTCTGCCTGCTCAACGACCGCCGGCGCGAACGGCGCGCCGTCAAGCGCGCCGCCGAGACCGAAGCCACCGCCGACCAGGCCACCCCCAGCACCGAGCTGGAGAATCTGTAGGCTTTCGCGCATTAGGCTGGAAGCATGTCGTTAAACCCCGGGCCGGAGTCACCGTCCGAACGTTACCGCGCCAGCGTCGAGCGGGCCGCCGAAGCCAAGACCTATCTGGGCGGATTCATCCGCTCGCTCGAATTCGAGCTCGATGATTTTCAACGCGAGGCGTGCCTGTCACTGCAGGCCGGCCGTGGCGTGCTGGTGGCCGCCCCGACCGGTGCCGGGAAGACGATCGTCGGGGAGTTTGCCATCTACCTGGCCCTCCAGCGCGGGCTCAAGGCGTTCTACACTACGCCCATCAAGGCCCTGAGCAACCAGAAGTATGCCGAGCTGGCCGCCAAGTATGGCGCCGCCCAGGTGGGCCTGCTCACCGGCGACACCAGCATCAACGGCGACGCCCCCGTGGTGGTCATGACCACCGAAGTGCTCCGCAACATGCTGTACGCGGATTCGGACACCCTGGACGACCTCGGGTTCGTCGTCATGGACGAGGTCCACTACCTGGCGGACCGGTTCCGCGGCGCTGTCTGGGAGGAGGTCATCATCCACCTGCCCAGCGAAGTCCAGGTGGCGTCGCTGAGTGCCACGGTCTCCAACGCCGAGGAGTTCGGTGCCTGGCTCGACACAGTCCGCGGACAGACCGACGTGATCGTCTCCGAGCACCGCCCGGTGCCGCTGTGGCAGCACGTCATGGTGGGCCGGAAGATCGTGGACCTTTTCGCCGGCGACACAACCTTTGATGAAATCGCGCCCGCGGGCGAGGACAACGTTGCTGCCACGGCGGAAACCGCGGGGACCGGCGTGATCTCCGAGCGGGCCGGCTTCGAGGTCAACCCCGAGCTGCTCTCCATGGCACGGGCCGAGAGCCAGATGAACTTCCGCGGCCGCTTTGGCCACGGCGGCCGGAACCAGCGCCAGCAGCGAAACCAGCGCGGCCAGCGGGACGAACCGCAGGGCGGCCAGCGCAGCCCGGTGCGAAAGGCCAGCCGGCCCCAGGTCATTGCCAGCCTGGACCGTCAGGACCTCCTGCCGGCCATCACTTTCATCTTCTCCCGCGCCGGCTGCGATGCGGCAGTGGCCCAGTGCGTCTCCGCCGGGCTCTGGCTGACCACCGAGCGGGAGCAGCAGATCATCGCCCAGCGCGTCGATGAAGCCGCCCAGGACATCCCCTCGGATGACCTCGATGTGCTCGGTTTCTGGAGCTGGCGGGACGGCCTGCTGCGGGGGCTGGCCGCGCACCACGCGGGCATGCTGCCGACCTTCAAGGAGGTCGTGGAGAAACTGTTCGTCGACGGGCTGGTCAAGGCCGTCTTCGCCACCGAGACGCTGGCCCTTGGCGTCAACATGCCGGCCCGCTGCGTCGTGCTGGAGAAGCTGGACAAGTTCAACGGCGAGGCGCACGTGAACATCACGGCGGGGGAGTACACCCAGCTGACGGGCCGGGCCGGGCGCCGCGGCATCGACGTCGAAGGCCACGCCGTGGTCCTGTGGCAGCCCGGCACCGACCCGGCCGCCGTGGCCGGCCTTGCCTCGCGGCGGACCTACCCGCTGAACTCGAGTTTCCGGCCCACGTACAACATGTCCATCAACCTCCTGGCACAGTTCGGCCGGCCCCGCGCCCGCGAGATCCTCGAATCGTCCTTTGCGCAGTTCCAGGCGGACCGGTCCGTCGTCGGCCTGGCCCGGCAGGTCAGGAGCCGGGAGGAATCCCTCACCGGGTTCAGCAAGTCCATGACGTGCCATTTGGGGGACTTCACCGAATACGCGCGGCTGCGGCGCGCCCTGGCCGATGCCGAGAAGACCGCCTCCAGGAGCAGCTCCCGGGCCGCGAAGTCCCTTACTGAGGACTCGCTGAGCCGGCTGCTGCCAGGCGACGTGGTGGATGTTCCGGCCGGCAAGTCGCCGGGCCTCGCGGTGGTGCTCAGTTCCGACCACGAATCCCGGGAGCCCCGCCCGGCCGTCATGACGATGGACAACCAGCTCCGCCGGATCGGCCTGCACGACGTTGAAGGTCCGTTATCGCCGATCACCCGGATCAGGATTCCGAAGACGTTCAACGCCAAGGTCCCCAAGTCCCGCCGCGATTTGGCGTCCTCGGTGCGCAACGCCATCCGCGAGCACCGGCCGCCGGCGCCGGCGCGCCGCGACGAGGACTTCGGCCGGTCCGCGGCCGCACCCAGCCAGGAGAAGCGGATCGCCGAGTTGCGCCGGGAGCTCCGCGCCCACCCGTGCCACGGCTGCAGCGAACGCGAGGACCACGCCCGCTGGTCCGAACGCTGGTGGAAGCTCCGCCAGGAAACGGACGGGCTGATACGCCAGATCCAGGGCCGGACCAACACGATCGCCAAGACGTTTGACCGCGTGTGCGGGGTCCTGACGAGCTACGGCTACCTGGAGACCTCGGACACCGGCGTGCTCTCCATCAGCCCGGACGGGCAGCGGCTGCGGCGGATCTACGGCGAGAAGGACCTGCTCATCTCGCAGTCCCTGCGGATGGGCGCATTCAACGACGTCGACGCCGCCGAAATCGCCGCCCTGGCCAGCACGCTCGTTTACCAGGCCAAGCGCGAGGACCGCGGCCTGCGGCCCAAGATGCCCAGCATCTCACTGGAATCCGCGGTGGACACCGTGGTCCGCGAGTGGTCCGCCCTGGAAGACGTGGAGGAAGCGAACAAGCTGCCGCTCACCGGCGAGCCTGAACTCGGCCTTGTCTGGCCGATCTTCAAGTGGGCCAAGGGCCGGCACCTCCAGGAGGTCCTGAGCGGCACAGACCTTGCCGCGGGTGACTTCGTCCGCTGGGTCAAACAGGTGATTGACCTCCTGGATCAGCTCGCCGACATCCCGAACCTGGACCCCCGGATCGCGCGGCTGTGCGCGGACGCCATCAAGCTCATCAAGCGCGGCGTCGTCGCCTATTCCTCCGTGGCGTAGCGCCGGCGTATGTGGAGGTCCCACAGAGCCCTTCCGAGCATTTCGAACACGCCGGCGCTGGCCGGCCACCAGTTACAAGGAGTTCCCGTCCCATGACCGATTCGCCGGCCGCCCCCGCCCCCCGCAAAGTCACGCTGTACCGCAACGGCTCCGTCTACACCGCGGCCGATCCCTTTGCGACCGCGATGCTGGTCGATGGCGACACTGTCGCCTGGGTCGGCTCCGAGCAGGCGGCCACGTCCATTGCGGACTCCTCCATGGACGTGATCGATCTGCAGGGCGCACTCCTGGCCCCGGGCTTCGTCGATTCCCACGTCCACCTGACCGAAACGGGCATTGCGCTGGATGCGCTGCAGCTCGCCGGGGTGCGCTCGGCCGCTGAACTGCTCGACGCCGTCGCCGCCTTCAGCCACTCCGCTTCCGGCGCGGACGGTACCGTGCTGGGCCACGGCTGGGACGAGACCACGTGGGCCGATCCCGCACTGCCCACCCGGGACGAGCTTGAGCGGGCCGCCGGCGGCCGCCGGGTCTTCCTGTCCCGGGTGGATGCCCACTCTGCCCTGGTCTCGAGTTCCCTGGCGGCGTCGGCGGCACTGGACGGTCGAGATGGCTACGCCGCCGGCAGCCAGGTCAAACGCGGCGCGCACACCGCGGCACGCCTGGCGGCCCGGCAGCTTCCGGCCGGCGCCCTGCGCGGCTACCAGCAGCGCGCCCTCGCCGAGGCGGCCGCCAACGGGTATGTGGCCCTTGCCGAAATGGCGGCCCCGCACATCGGGAGCATCGAGGACCTGCAGGCCGCGGCGGCCTGGAACGATGCCACCGACGGGGCGAGCGTGCCGGAGATCCTTCCGTATTGGGGTGAGCTTGCCGCCTCCGCGGACCATGCCCGGTCCATTCTGGACGGATTGGGCGTGCCGGTCCTGGGCCTCGCCGGTGACCTCAACATTGACGGTTCGATCGGCTCACGGACAGCATCCCTGCGTGCCGACTACGCCGACGCGCCGGGGGAGCGCGGCACCCAGTACCTCTCCGTGGCCGAGGCGGCCGCCCACCTTGCCGCGTGTTCGCTGCTCGGGATCCAGGCAGGTTTTCACGTGATCGGCGACGCGGGCCTGGACGCGGCCCTGGACGCACTCGACCTGGCCGCAGCCGAAGTGGGGGAGCAGAAGGTCCGCGCTGCGGGGCACCGTTTCGAACACGTCGAGCTCGCGGATGCCGCGGCCATCAGCCGGCTGGCCCGCTATTCCGTCACGGTCAGCGCCCAGCCGGTCTTCGACGCCCTGTGGGGCGGCACGGACAGCCTGTACCAGCGGCGCCTCGACTCCCGCCAGCTCGGAATGAATGCCTTTGCCAGTCTCTACGCGGCCGGCGTGCCGATCTGCTTCGGCAGCGACAGCCCCGTCACCCCGCTGCGGCCGTGGTCCAGCGTGCGCGCGTGCCTTGAGCATACCAACCCGGCAGAACGGATCTCGGCGCGCGCCGCGTTCCTGGGCCACACCCGGGCCGGCTGGCGCGCAGCACGGTACCGCAATCCGATGGCCGGGCAGCTGGTGCCGGGGGCTCCGGCGAGCTTCGCGGTCTGGGAGGTCGAGGAACTCATGGTGCAGGTCGCCGACGGCCGGGTGCAGTCCTGGAGCACCGACCCCCGTGCCCGCACGCCGCTCCTGCCGGCGCTGGACACGGGCAACGATCCTGTCTGCCTTCAGACCGTGCGTGACGGCCGGGAACTCTATGCCAGCGGTGCCCTCGGCGCCTGATCCTGCCTCCAGCCGCGCCGCGGAGGCTGGTCCTGGCCGGGTCATCAACGCCCGTCATCCCGGCCCTCGTCATCGCCCGTCATCCCGGCGCCCGGAACGAAACATTGGCATGCCGGACCCCTCCCTGAACTGGGACGATGGATATAGCGGCAGGTCACGGCTCGGTTGACAGATCGGGGCACGCCCGTAGCATTGAGGGTCAACGGAGGGTTGCGTACGCCGCAGGCTCCGGTAGTCCCCGGTCCATTCCAGGTTGCCGCACCCGCGGGAGCTTTACTGGTCATGACCACGGGCACCCCGAGGGGGCGGGTCTACTTCGCAGCAGAAAACGGTTCCGGCGCCACAATATTCAGGCCTGCCGGAACTGGCCCGAAGCGGGTGGACCTGCCCGGTGGGGTCATGCGGACCGTCGTGGGCGCACAACTCCCTATAATGGGAAGTTGCGCCTGGCACTGTAGAACGATTCTCTGCCGGCGCACCGACCGCTCCCTTCAAGGAAAGGCCTCGCTGTGCGTGTCCTCACCATCATCCCCACCTACAACGAGCTGGAATCGTTGCCCAAGACGCTCGGTCGCCTGCGCACAGCCGTGCCGGCCTCCGATGTGCTGGTTGTCGATGACAACAGCCCCGACGGCACGGGGCAGCTGGCGGACCGCATCGCCGCCGAAGACGGCCAGGTCCACGTCCTGCACCGGGCCGGAAAGGCCGGCCTGGGCGCAGCGTACATTGCCGGCTTCAAGTGGGGCCTGGACGCCGGCTACGACATCCTCGTGGAGATGGACGCCGACGGCTCGCACCAGCCCGAGCAGCTGCCCCAGCTGATCGAGGCAGTGGAGCAGGGCGCGGACCTCGCCATGGGCTCGCGCTGGGTTCCCGGCGGCAGCGTGGTGAACTGGCCGCTGTACCGGCAGGCCATCAGCCGGGTCGGCAGCACCTACGCCCGGATCATGCTGGGCGTGAAGATCAAGGATGTCACCGGCGGCTTCCGTGCCTTCCGGCGGACCACTCTTGAGAAGCTGAACCTGGATGAGGTGGACTCGGTCGGCTACGGCTTCCAGGTGGACCTGGCCTGGCGCGTGGCCAAGCTTGGCCTGACGATCGTGGAACGCCCCATCACCTTCGTCGAGCGCGAACTGGGCGATTCGAAGATGAGCGGCAACATCGTGGTCGAAGCCATGATCAACGTCACCAAATGGGGCCTGACCGCCCGCTGGAACACGCTCACCGGGAAACTTCCGGGCAGAGCGACCGGAAAATAAGCCAGCCGGGGCCGCTGCGCCCCGGCAGGGATCCGCAAAGGGCCGGTCCCGCATCGTCTGAGTGGCGAAGCGGGACCGGCCCTTCATAAAGCAACGCGCGGTCACTTCCAGTACAAAGCAACGCGGGGTCACTTACGGCCCATCCTAGGTATCAGGATGGGCCGTAAGTGACCCCGCGTTGCTTGAGGTGGCGGGTGCGCCGGCTGTCTAGGCCGAGCGGCGTTCGCCGCGGCGTTCGCGCAGGATCGTCAGGCGGTCTTCGAGGATCTGCTCAAGCTCGGGGAGGCTGCGGCGTTCCAGCAGCATGTCCCAGTGCGTGCGCACTGCCTTTTCGTTGCTGTTGACGGGGCGTTCGCCGTCCACCAGCAAGGCCTCTTTGCCCGTCTTCGAAACCCAAACCGGGGGGATTTCGGCTTCCGAGGAGAACGTCACGAACACCTGCTCGCCGTCCTCGCAACGGTATTCAACCCGCTGGCGCGGAGCCGGTTCGACGCCGGATTCGGTCTCCATGCTCTGTGCGCCAAGGCGCATACCCCGCAGGCTGCGATCGCTCATCTTTTCTCCCTCTATTCGGTTCGCAGGGTCCAGCCCTGCGTTATCCGGGGACCGTCAGGCGCCGGATATCTGGTTGCACTGCGCTGTACTGTAACTGGCCCGCAGTTCCGGGCCAGGTGACAGTCACCAGTGGACAAAAACTGTTTGGCACGTCATTGGAATCAACGCTGTGCGGAGCGTTTTTGTTCCGGGCGGCTGAACCGGCCGGACAAATATTCAAGTATACGGGAGTGGCGCACCCGAGGTAAAGCGAGTAGCCGGGCGGCGTGAATTGCGTACGCACTACGCGCCTGGTTGTGCTTACAGCCGTCAGGCCTCCGCTTGGCCGGCCAAAGGGCCTGACAAGCGGGGGCCTGCGGAGGGCTGAACGGGCGCCGTTGACTACGCGGTGAAGCCCGCGGCGCCCTGAATTCGAAGCGCGCCCTGACAATCCACAAACGGAGCGGGGGCTAAAGCCGGCTCCCTGGGTTGTCGGCACCATCCGGCGATGCCTGCGGGGTGACCTCCGTCGTCGACGCCGCCTGAGGTGCAGTCCCGGCCCCCAGGACGCCGCCGATCCCCTTGAGTGCCTCGCCAAGCTCGCTGGGAATGATCCACAGCTTGTTCGACGTGCCTTCGGCGATCTTCGGGAGGGTCTGGAGGTACTGGTAGGCCAGTAGCTTCGGGTCCGGGTTGCCTTTGTGGATCGCGTCGAAGACCTTCTGGATGGCCTGCGCCTCGCCGTCGGCGCGCAGGATCGCGGCCTTGGCGTCGCCTTCGGCCTTCAGGATGGAGGACTGGCGCTGTCCCTCGGCGGTGAGGATAGCGGACTGCTTGGTGCCTTCCGCGGTCAGGATGGCGGCACGGCGGTCACGTTCGGCCCGCATCTGCTTCTCCATCGAATCCTGGATCGAGTGGGGCGGGTCAATCGCCTTGAGCTCCACCCGGGACACCCGAATGCCCCAGCGCCCGGTAGCCTCGTCGAGGACTCCGCGGAGCTGGCCGTTGATCTGGTCGCGCGACGTCAGGGCTTCCTCGAGGTTGAGTCCGCCGACCACGTTGCGGAGCGTCGTGGTGGTCAGCTGTTCCACGGCCTGGATGTAGTTGGCGATCTCATAGGTGGCGGCCCGGGCATCAGTGACCTGGAAGTAGACCACGGTGTCGATCGAGACCACCAGGTTGTCCTCGGTGATGACGGGCTGAGGCGGAAAGGAAACCACCTGCTCGCGCAGGTCGAGCAGCGGCAGCAAGCGGTCCACGAACGGAATGAGGAGCGTGAGGCCGGGGTTCAGGGTGCGCTGGTACTTGCCCAGCCGTTCGACGACGCCGGCCCGGGCCTGCGGAATGATCCGGACCGATCGGACCAGCACAATAATTACGAACACAATTAGTACCAGCAGCACAATTGCGACTGCGATATCCATACATCACCTATTCCCCAGTTTGTTTGGTCTTTGTCTCGCTGCGGCCGATCAACGGCTGGCTGCCTTCACTGCCCGCAGGACGTCGTGGTGCCGTGTTATTGGATGGCCGACTCCGGCTGCGGGGCCACGATCGCCGTGGCGCCGTCGATGGCGCTGACCACGGCTTGCTGGCCGGGCACCAGGACTCCCGATTCGGACCGGGCGCTCCAGACGTCCCCGCCAATCTTGACGAGCCCGCCGCTTTCGCTCACGGCCTCCATGACGATGGCGGATTCGCCGATGAGTCTTTCGATATTGGTCCGCCGGTCCGCGGGCCCCTTGTGGAGATGCTTGAGGGCCACCGGCCGGACGAAGCCGATCATGAGCAGGGACACCACGCAGAAGGCAATGATCTGCAGCCACAGATCCGCTCCGGCAAAGTCCGCCACGAGACCTGCGAGGGCACCGCCACCGAGCATGATGAAGAACAGGTCAAGGGTGATCATCTCGACCACGGCAAACAGGAGGAAGAGCGTGAGCCACAAAGCCCACCAGTTCTCGGCCAGCCATTCAGACATCAATTCCCCCTTGAGTTCCGGGAGCGGAAGGCGCAGCTCCCCAGTAACTGTCTTTCCATCCTAAGCGGAAGGGCAATCGCTGGGACCGGCCGCCGGGAATTCATGGGCAAAGTGGCCAAGTCGTTACTTGCCGGGATGATTTCTCTCAAACACGCTGATGCGGAACCGGGCCGAGACGGACGTCCGTTGTGGAAGTCCGTCCTCTAGGGCGGCGAGTCCGGTGCGGTCCAGGTGGTGGCCTGCCGGCCCCATGAGGGCAAGGTTGGCGACGTCCCGAGGGCTCAGGAACAACGCCAGGTCCAGGTCCCTGGCCCCGGCGGGAGTGAAGTTCCGGTCCAGGGAGGCCGCGAGGCGCTCGTCCTTGGCCGGCTCGATCCCGAGCATCCCGGCTTGGCCGGCGATCTCCGCCAGATGACCGGGCCGCGGGGTGACCACTACCAGGCGGCCGCCGGGGCGGAGCACTCGGGCGAACTCGGCCGCGTTGCGCGGTGCAAAGACCACCGTCACGACGTCGACGGCGGCGTCCGCGACCGGCAGGGGCTGCCAGACATCCGCGACCACGTTCACCGCGTCCGGGTTCATCCTGGCGGCACGGCGCAGGGCGAATTTGGAAATGTCCAGGCCGATCGCCGCGGCCGGAACACGCCCGGGCGAGGCACTGTCGGCCGAACCACTTTCCAGCGCAGCACTTTCCAGCGGGGAACTTTCCAGCGCAGCCCGGTCCAACACGGTCCTGAGGTAGTGGCCGGTGCCTGTGCCGGCGTCGAGCACCGCGGGCCGGATACCGGGGGCCGCGGCGAGCGCCGGCATGGCCAGTTCGGCCACGGCATCGGCGAGCGGCTGATAGTGCCCTGCGGAGAGGAAATCGAAGCGCGCCGCCACCATGTCTGCGGTGTCCGCCTCAAACACGGTGCCCTTGCCGACCAGGAAGTTGAAGTACCCCTGCTTGGCCGCATCGAAGCTGTGGCCGGCGCCGCACGCGAGGGTAGGCGCGCCGTCGCCGCCAAACCGCAAGGGGTTCCGGCACACTGGGCACAGCAGCGGGATGTCACGGGCAGGAGGCATACCTTCATCCTATGCGCGGCGCCCGGAGCCGCCATGCGGGACTGCGCCCTGCGGGGCAGCCGCTCGAGGGCCTGTGTCCGCGCCGCACCGGTAACACGTGAGGTGTTTCACAGCGCGCGCACCAAGGGTTAGGCTCGCAAGCGTGAAATCTGAACATCTGCCGCTGCTCAATTCCGTCTCCGCCCCCGCCGTGCATCCCGACGGCTCCCGGGCCGTGGTGTCCGTGATCCGCCCGGACTTCGATGCCGACGCCTACGTGGGCCAGTTGTGGACTGTCCCGCTGGGCCCGGCCCCGGAGGCCCCGGTGTCAAGGAACGCGCAGTCAGAGGACGGGGATTCGGGAAACCGGGACTCGACAGATTCGGGCCGTCTGGATCCGGGCCAGCGGCCGCGTAGGCTGACGCGCGGTTTCCGTGACACGGCGCCGGACTTTTCGCCGGACGGCCAGGTCCTCGGATTCCTGCGCGCGGCGGCCGGCGGGAAGCCGCAGCTCCACGTGGTGGAAGCAGCAGGCGGTGAACCCCAGCCGCTAACGGCAGCTCCGCTGGGGGTGAGCTCCTTTGCCTGGTCACCCGATTCCCGCAGCATCGTGTTCAGTGCCAGGACCCCGGACGAGGGCAGGTACGGCAGCATCGACGGCGTCGGCGCAGGCAGTGAGGACGCCCGGCTGATCACCGATTTCCAGTACCGGATGAACGGCCTCGGCTACACGGCCGACAAGCCGCTGCAGCTGTTTCTCGTCGAGGTGCCGCAGCTGGACGCCGAACCGAAGGTGGCCCCGGCCGGACGCGCTTTGGAGGCTCTCGGCGCGGCAGCCGGGCCTGCGGAGTCAGCCGCCGGCCTGCTTCCGGTCGCCACGCAACTCACCACCGGGGCCGCCGACCATAACGGCGCCAGCTTCAGCGCCGACGGCGCCGCCATCTTCTTCACCGCGGCCCTTCACGAGGGCCGCGACACCGACCTCGCGAGCGGAATCTACTCGGTCCCGACCGCCGGCGGGCAGCCGCAGGCCGTCCTGCCGGCCAACACCGGACGGCAGGCCGTCAGTGCGGTGCGCCAGTCCGCCGACGGGCAGTGGCTGTTCTTCCTCGCCCAGGACCTGGGCGAATCCGGCCGCGACTTCGTGGCCAGGAACACCGCCCTTTACGCGATGCCGGCCGCCGGCGGAACCGCCACGGCGCTCAGCGACGTCGAGACCCTGGACCTGTCCGGCGGCAGCCGGATCGAGCTGCGCGGCGCCGCGGGCGCCCTGGTGCTGAACAATGCGCGCGGCACTGTGGAGCTGCACGAGTTCGACGCGGCGGGCGGCCACGCGGTGCTCCTGGCTGGCCCCCGGGTGGTGACCGGCGCCGCGGACGGCGGAGGGTCGCTGGTGCTGAGTTTCAGCGATCAGGCCACGGCCGGAGATGTTGGGGTGCTCGACGGCGGACAGATGCGCCGCCTGACGGATTTTTCCGCGCCGTTGCGGAGCGCTGCGGTCATCAGCGAGCCGCAGGAACTCACGTTGCCCTCGGCCGACGGGTACCCGGTCCATGGCTGGCTTGTGAAGCCGGCAGGCCCCGGGCCGCACCCGGTGCTGCTGACCATCCACGGCGGCCCCTTTGCCCAGTTCAGCGCGGCCTTCTTCGACGAGGCCCAAGTGTATGCCGGGGCCGGCTACGCGGTGCTCATGTGCAATCCGCGGGGTTCGGCCGGCTACGGCCAGGATCACGGGCGGTTCATCAAGGAGCGGATGGGAACCGTGGACATGCAGGACGTCCTCGCCTTCCTGGACGGCGCCGTGGCGAAGTTCGAGGACCTCGACGCCGACAACGTCGGAATCATGGGCGGATCCTACGGCGGTTACCTGACGGCGTGGACCATCAGCCACGACCACCGTTTCCGGGCGGCCATCGTGGAGCGCGGTTTCCTGGATCCTGTGAGCTTCACCGGTTCTTCGGACATCGGCTGGTTCTTCGGCGGCGAATACACCGGCACTTCGGCGGAAAGCATGGCGGCCCAGAGTCCCATGGCGCGCGTGCACAATGTTCGGACGCCGTCGCTGGTGATTCACAGCGAGGACGACCTTCGGTGCCCTGTGGAACAGGGCCAGCGGTACTTCACCGCCCTCAAGCAGTTGGGGGTCGAGACCGGTTTCCTGGTCTTCCCGGGCGAAAACCATGAGCTGTCGCGCTCCGGTACCCCGCACCACCGAAAGCAGCGGTTCGACGAGATCCTGAAGTGGTGGGCCCGGTACCTGCCATCCGCCGGGAATCCGGCGCCGCAGCCCTAGTCGTCCGTCGGGTCCGGCAGGAACCCGAGTTCCAGCCGGGCACGGCTGATGTCCGGTTGGGCCCAGCGGGCGGCATATTCGGCATTGTTGCTGATGGAGCGCAGCTCGGCCCGGTCCAGGAACAGGATCCCGTGGAGGTGGTCGGTCTCATGCTGGACGATCCTGGCCTGCCAGCCGGTGAAAGTCCGCTGCATCCGTGTCCCGTCCGGGGCCGCGAAGTCCAGCCGGACAGATTCCGGCCGCAGCACCGCAGCCTGCAGGCCCCCGATGGAGAGGCAGCCTTCGTAGAAGGCCAAGGAGGTGGTGCCGAGGGGCTGGTAGCGCGGGTTCAGCATGGCAAAGAACGGCAGCGGCTCACGCCCGCGAACGGCCGCAACTTCGGGATCTACGGCGAACTGGTCCTCCAGAACGGCGATCTGCAGCGGAATTCCCAGCTGCGGGGCCGCCAGGCCAACGCCCGGGGCCTTGTGCATCACGCTGCGCATGAGGTCGATCAGGTGACCGAGTTCGGCGTCGCTCAACTGGCCCTCGTACGGGGCCGCCACGTGCCGGAGCACCGGATGCCCCGCCTGGACAATGTGTGGAAGGATACCCGCGCCCAGAATCTCCTGGACGGCCTCCTGAATCCGGGCGGCGCTGAAATCGGTGGGCCTGGCGTCAAAGGACATGCCCTCAGACTACTGGCGACCGCAAGCCGTTGTAACAAATTCGTAGATCCGGCCGCGAAGTTTGTCGCCTGCGTCGATTTTCAGGACACCCTGCCTGCCCCCCACGCTGACCCGGAGCGGCAGGAGTGTGCCCACCTTGTCCTCCGCCACGGCGTGGGGATCACAGCGGGCGGGCCTGATGCCGAGCCGCAGTTCCACCGGGAAACCGCCTGCGCGGAGCGTCAGGTCATGCGGCCACGGGGCTTGCGGGGCCTCCGCCAGCAGGGTGGTTTCCTCAATCCGTTCCAGCACCAGCTCCCCGGCCGCGGCCGTCCCGCCGGCCGCGCGGGGTGTGATCAGCAGACGCACGACGGCGGTCCGCCCGTCCGCGGCGACCTCAAGGTCCGGAGCCAGCATCATGGCGGCCACGGCCGCGGCCGCCCGGGTCACGCACATCTCGGCGTTATTTCGCACCAGGACGCCGAACGGGTCGGCAGCCGGGGCCGTCGCGGCGGCAGCGGGCCCACCACTTTCCGGCCCACCACTTTCCGGCCCACCACTTTCCGGCACACCACTTTCCGGCACACCACTTTCCGGCACAGAACTCTCCGGCACAGAACTCTCCGGCAACATCAGCCGGAGGGACACCTGGGCGCTACCGTCGTCGCCCGATGCCGCTCCGGGCGCGGCCGGGGTTGGTGCGGGACTGCCGCATTCCGGAGCGGGCAGCGATGCCGGCAGGCTCTTCGTCTGGCCCGGCGGCAGCTCGATCCCGCCCGCGGTCGCCTGCCAGGTGATCTGTCCCGCGAAGAGAGGGCTGGTCAGTTCCGCGCCAAGGACCCTCAGGGCACCGCCCGTGGTGTTGGTCAGCTGAATTTCGATGATCTGTTTGGCGTAGTTGTCGCGGAACTGGCTGATCTCCGCCGTGACTGGCCCTGTGGCGGCGGTACCCGCCGTCGCAGCGGGCTGCGTCGCCGCGGGCTGCGTCGACGCCGGTCCCGCGGGTCCGCCGCCGGGACCCGCGCTGCAGGACGCGGCAACGCCGAGCACAGCCACGGCAGCCGCTGCGCGGCACCTGATGCTGAACACTGTGCGGCGGCGGCGCGCCGCGGGCAAGCCGTCCATGCGCACAGTCTATTCCGGGGTGCGCAGCCGGGTGCCGGGGTTCAGCATGTTCGAGGCCGTGTGGGAGGCCGGCCAGTCCCCGGGCCGCGTGGTGCCCAGGACCGCGATGATCAGCGCCGCTCCGCCTGATGGCATGCAGTTCAGTACACAGAGCTGTTCAGTCCACAGTGCAGTTCAGTCCACAGTGCAGTTCAGTACACAGTTCAGCTCAGCTCAGTGCATCGTGAACCGGCGGGCGATCCGGGAATTCACGGCCGGGACGGCAGCCACGCCCCCGATGGCCGTGTTTCGCACTGCCAAGAGGCCGTCTGTGAGGGGCCGGCCCAGGGCCATGTTGATTTCGGCCTGGCGTGCGGCCCTGGCAGCGGCCCTCAGCCGGGTCCGCTGGAATGCGCGCAGCCTCCCCGCCACATCCTCGCCGCGCACCGCCGCCGCCACGATCGGTGCCAGCGCAGCAGCATCCAGCCAGCCCAGGTTCATGCCCTGGCCGCCGATGGGACTGACCTCATGCGCAGCATCCCCGATCAGCACGGTCCGGCCGGCCACCATCCGGCGGGCCAGGCGTGTGCGGACGCCGAAGCTGCTGAGCATGCTGTTGGTGCCGGGGTCGATCTCTACCCCGGTCCGCTCGCGCACGCGCTGCATGAGCCAGCGGGCATCGGCGCGGTGGCCGTCGGCACTGAGAACACCAGCGCTGAAAACACCAGCGCTGAGAGGACCGTCAGTGAGGCCACCTGTGGAGTCGCTTGCAGTGATGTCGCCGGCGCCCAGCCGGACAACCCAACGGCGGAGCTGACCGGGCAACGGGAAGGACTCCACGATGCCGGCCCCGGCCAGGAACAGCGCGGCGTCCGGACCGAAACCGGTCCCGTCCGCGAAGTCTCCCATGACGTAGCTGTCCGGATAGTCCTTAACCCGTACGGCGATGCCTTGCAGGGCCCGCACCGTGGAGCGCACGCCGTCGGCCGCTATGACCAGCTGCGCTTCGCAGCGGACGGCACCGCGGGGGGTGACAACGTCAACGGTGACTGTGGCGCCGTCGTCGGACAGTCCCGTGAGGCGGACGGCCCGGTGCACGGCGCCGTCGTCGAGCTCATTGACGCGCCGTTCCAGCAGCGCCTCCGTCCGGCCCTGCGGCAGGGACAGGATGAACGGAAAACGGTCCGAGACACCCGCGAAGGACATCTCGGCGAGAGTCTTCCCGCGGGCCACGGCGATTCCGCGGCGGATGCGCACGCCCTCGGCCACAAGAGCCTCGCCGACACCTACCCGCGCAAGGGCGGCCAGCGCCGGAGGATGGATGCCGATGGCCCGCGAATGGGGATCCGGGGCGCTCCGCTGCTCCAGGACCTGCACGTCCACACCGTCCTGCAGCAGCAGCGCGGCCATGAACAGTCCCACCGGGCCGGCACCGATGATCAGCACATCAGCCACGGGACACCGGCCCCTTCCCGTGGTCGCCGAACGCGCGGTCCAGCAGCAACAGGTTCCGGAAGGGAGCACGGCGGGCAACCGTCCAGCCCGGGGGAGCGGCGGCGGCCAGCTCGGCGGCGGTGAAACTTCGCCGGATCGAAGTCAGCCCGTCCTGCCGGATGTAAGAGCCGGTGAACACCCAGGAGCCGGCAAAGAAGAGGGCATAGGCCGCGGGACTGCGGCGGAGGTCGTTGTGGATCACCGTGCCGCGGGACAGCCGGGCCGATTCCGCCAGGAACGCCGCCAGCCCGTCAAGGTGGTGCAGCACATGGTTAGAGACCACGAGATCGTACTTCCGGCCCTCGTCGAGCAGCTCGACGGCGGCCGCCTGCCGAAACGTGACGCCCGCCGACGCGTGGCGGCCCCGGGCAAACAGGCTGGCCCGCGGATCCGGATCAATGGCAGTGACCTGGAGGCGCAGGCCGTCCCGGGCGGCCCACCGGGCGAGCAACACGGAAACGTCGCCCCCGCCGCACCCGATGTCCAACAGGGACGTGGGGGAATCCGTGGACAGCCGCGGCCGCATCCAGGTCCGGTAGATGCCTCGCCAGCCGGCGACCGCGCGGTTGACGAGCGCGAACTGGGCATAGGTCCGCTCAAGCCGGGCGGGATCACAGCCGGGGAGGTCCATTTCCTCCACGGCGTCGGACGCGCGGTCCCGCAGAAGGGCCGCGCGGAGCCGTGCAGAGCTGGCCAAGAGGCCCGCCCGATTGGCGCCGAAGGGGTTGGCGCTGAAGGATTTCAGTGTGGCCCGCTCTCAGGCCCGCACCGATACTGGCTGCGCCGGCTCCGCCCCGGCGCCGTCGGCGGCGGAAGTTTCTGAGCCGGAAGCCGGGGTGGCACCCCGTGGAGCCTGCAGCCGCGTGAAGAGCGCCGTTTCCACCGTCAGGCCCGGACCGAAGGCCATCGAACAGATCCGCTGCTCACCCGGGTTGACTGCAGCGTCGCCCGTGCCATTCTGGCCGTCGTCGGCGGCCGGCAGGTCCAGGATGTGCCTGATGACGAACAGGACGGTGGCGCTGCTCATGTTGCCGAAGTTTCGGAGGGTTTCGCGGGCGGGGACCAATTGTTCATCGCTCAGGTCCAGCCTGGACTGGACCTTGTCCAGGATGCTTCGGCCGCCCGGGTGGATCGCCCAGTGCTGGATGTCGCGGTAGGGCAGCCCGTGCAACGAGCTGTCCCGTGACAAAAGCGGCTCGAGGGCGCCGATGATGTGGTCGTCAATGATGTGCGGGACGTAGTTGCCCAGGACCATTTCGAAGCCTTCGTCGCCGATGTTCCACGCCATGGATTCTTCCCCGACGGGTGTCAGGACGGTTTCGAAGTGGTCCAGCCGCAGCAGCGCGGGTTCGCCGGGGATGTCCCGGGCGGTGACGATGGCTGCGGCGGCACCGTCGGCAAACAGTGCCGATCCCATGATGGTGTCGGGATCATTGGAGGTCCGCACGTGGAGCGAGCAGAGTTCGGCGCAGACCACCAGCACCACCGCTTCGGGATCGGCCTCGCAGAAGGACTTCGCGGCCCGGAGCGCGGGGAAGGCGGCGTAGCAGCCCATGAATCCCAGGTGGTAGCGCTGAACGGCAGGATTCAGGCCGAGGGCCCGGACGATCTTGTAGTCCGGGCCCGGATTGAAGAATCCGGTACAGGAAACGGTGACCAGGTGGGTGATGTCCGGGACGTCGACGCCGGGGCACGCGGCGAGCGCCTTTTGGGCGGCTTCTATGAAGAGCTTGGTGGCCTCCGTGGCGAAGATGTCGTTCCGGACCTTGGTGCTGGGGCTGAGCAGCAGGCCCGTGGCAGGGTCGAAAAACTGGGGATCCTGTGCCCGGCTCTCTGTGGTGAGTTCCTGGACCGCCGTGTGCCGGGTGTCGATGGCTGCCGAGTCAAAGCACGTGTTGACGAGCCGGGAACCGAGCCGCGTCAGGCCCGGCTGGGCGGCGAACACGGCCCTGGCCTCGGGCTGGATCAGGATGGTTGGCGGGACTGCAGTTTCCAGAGACCTCAGGTTGACCGTCATGGTTCATTCTCAGCGAGCCCGCCGCTAAAGACAATGGATCGGCCGGAGATTCGGGGGTGCCTGCCGCACTGGACAACACCGCCGCGGCGTAGCACCATCACACATGTGACACGCATGCCCGCCACCGATCCACAGCTGCTACCGGAGCCACAGCAAAGAGACGAACAGCGCCGTGACGAAGAGCGACGTGACGAACAGCGCCTGCTCGACCTCGCGCGGCTGCGCCGTGTCCGCGACCGGATGGACCGGGAGTACGCGCAGCCGCTCGACGTCGAGGCCCTGGCCCGTGGAGCACACATGTCGGCCGGGCACCTCAGCCGCGAGTTCCGCCTTGCCTACGGCGAGTCACCCTACAGCTACCTCATGACGCGGCGCATCGAGCGCGCGATGGCGCTCCTGCGTCTCGGCGAGCTCAGCGTCACCGACGTCTGCTTCGCCGTGGGCTGCCTGTCCTTGGGAACCTTCAGCAGCCGCTTCACCGAACTGGTGGGAGTGCCGCCGAGCGTCTACCGGCGCAAGGCGGCGCAGGCGACGGCGGGGATGCCGTCCTGCGTGGCGAAACAGGTGACCAGACCGATCAGGAATCGAGAAGCGCCCGCCCCCGAGCCGCAACTAGCATGAACGCCATGGACATCTCAATTCACTCAAGTTTCCTTCCGCACAACGACCCGGACGCCTCCCTCGCCTTCTACCGCGACATCCTCGGATTCGAGGTCCGCAACGACGTCGGATACGGCGGGATGCGCTGGATCACGGTCGGCCCCGCCGGCCAGCCGGGCACCTCGATCGTCCTCGAGCCGCCAGCCGCCGACCCCGGCGTCACCGACGACGAACGCCGCACCATCGCAGAGATGATGGCCAAGGGCACCTACGCCAGGGTCCTCCTGGCCACCACCGACGTCGACGGTACGTTCGAGCGGCTGCAGGCCGGCGGTGCCGAGGTGGTCCAGGAACCGACCGAGCAACCGTATGGGGTCCGCGACTGCGCCTTCCGCGATCCCGCCGGCAATCTGATCCGCATTCAAGAGCCATCCCCGCAGACGCGCTGAGCCCGCGCCGAACGCGCCGACCTTCCCGGCGCGGGCTGACGGCGCGGGACTGGTTAGGACCCGGGCTGGTTAGGACCCGGGCTGGTTAGGACCCGGGCTGGTTAGATCCCGGGCTGGTTAGATAGAGCACAGCGACACCGAGGGAGACCGCGAAGGCGGCCCCACTGACAGATGGAGACACCATGAGTATGGCCACGGGGACGGACACGGAGTCGCCCGAGCAGCACGCTGCCGACACCCACGACCTGATTCGGGTGCAGGGCGCCCGCGAGAACAACCTCAAGGACGTCAGCCTCGAGATCCCGAAGCGCCGGCTGACGGTGTTCACCGGCGTCTCCGGCTCGGGCAAGAGCTCGCTGGTGTTCGACACGATCGCCGCAGAATCACAGCGCATGATCAACGAGACCTACAGCGCCTTCGTGCAGGGCTTCATGCCGACGCTGGCGCGGCCGGACGTTGACCTGCTGGAAGGCCTGACGACGGCGATCATCGTCGACCAGGAGCGGATGGGCGCCAACCCCCGCTCCACCGTCGGCACCGCCACCGACGCCAACGCCATGCTCCGCATCCTCTTCAGCCGGCTCGGGCAGCCGCACATCGGCCCGTCCACCGCGTTCTCCTTCAACGTCCCGACGCGCAAGGCGAGCGGCGTGATGAGCACGGAGAAGGGCGGCCGGGTCGAAAGGAACGTGGTGCGCGACGTCGTCTACCAGGGCGGCATGTGTCCGCGCTGCGAGGGGATGGGCTCGGTCACCGACTTCGACCTCGCCGCGTTGTATGACGACACCAAGTCCCTCAGCGGAGGCGCTCTCACGATCCCCGGCTACAGCATGGACGGCTGGTACGGCCGCATTTTCAGCGGTTCCGGCTTCTTCGACATGGACAAGCCGATCAATAAATTCACTAAGAAGCAGTTGGACGACCTGCTCTACAAGGAGCCGACCAAGATCAAGGTCGAGGGCATCAACCTCACCTATGAGGGCCTGATCCCCAAGATCCAGAAGTCCATGTTGTCCAAGGACGTCGACGCCCTGCAGCCGCACGTCCGCGCCTTCGTCGAGCGGGCGATCACCTTTACCACCTGCCCCGAGTGCGGCGGCACCCGGCTGAGCCAGGAGGCCCTGTCCTCGAAGATCGACGGGAAGAATATTGCGCAGGCCTGCGCCATGCAGATCAGCGACCTGGCCGAGTGGGTCCGGGGTCTCAGCGAGCCGTCGGTGGCCCCGCTGCTAACCGGGCTGCAGCATATCCTCGACTCCTTCACGGGGATCGGTTTGGGCTACCTCTCGCTCGACCGGCCGGCCGGCACCCTGTCCGGCGGAGAGGCGCAGCGCACCAAGATGATCCGTCATCTGGGCTCCTCGCTGACCGACGTCACCTACGTCTTCGACGAGCCGTCGATCGGCCTGCATCCCCACGACATCGAGCGGATGAACGCGCTGCTGCTCCAGTTGCGGGACAAAGGCAACACCGTCCTCGTCGTGGAGCACAAACCGGAGATGATCGCGATCGCCGACCGCGTCGTCGACCTCGGCCCCGGCGCCGGAACAGGGGGCGGCACCGTCTGCTTCGAGGGCACCGTGGAGGGGTTGCGCGGCAGTGACACGATCACGGGCCGCCATCTCGACGACCGTGCGGCCATCAAGGATGCGGTGCGTTCGTCTTCCGGCGCCCTGGAGATCCGGGGCGCGTCGATGCACAACCTCAAAGACGTCGACGTCGACATTCCGCTGGGGGTGCTCTGCGTGGTCACGGGTGTCGCCGGCTCCGGGAAGAGTTCGCTGATCCACGGCTCGATTGACGGCCGCGACGGCGTGGTGGTGGTCGACCAGGGCGCGATCCGTGGCTCGCGGCGGAGCAACCCCGCCACGTACACGGGGCTGCTGGACCCGATCCGCAAGGCGTTCGCGAAGGCCAACGGTGTGAAGCCGGCGCTCTTCAGCTCCAACTCCGAGGGCGCCTGCCCTACGTGCAACGGCGCCGGAGTCATCTACACGGATCTTGGCGTCATGGCCACCGTCGAATCCACCTGCGAGGAATGCGAGGGAAAGCGTTTCCAGGCGTCCGTGCTGGAGTACAGGCTGGGCGGCCGGAACATCGCCGAGGTTCTGGAGATGCCGGTGACCGAGGCTGAGGAATTCTTCAACGACGGCGGAGCGAAAACGCCGGCCGCCCACAGGATCCTGGACCGGCTCGCCGACGTCGGCCTCGGCTACCTCACCCTCGGCCAGCCGCTCACCACCCTGTCCGGCGGCGAGCGGCAGCGGCTGAAGCTGGCCACCCAGATGGCCGAAAAGGGCGATGTCTACGTCCTTGACGAGCCCACCACCGGCCTGCACCTCGCCGACGTCGAGAACCTGCTCGGCCTTCTGGACCGGCTGGTCGACTCCGGCAAATCGGTGATCGTCATCGAGCACCACCAGGCGGTCATGGCGCACGCCGACTGGATCATCGACCTCGGCCCCGGCGCCGGTCACGACGGCGGCCGCCTCGTCTTCGAGGGCACGCCCGCCGACCTCGTCGCCGGCCGTGCCACGCTCACCGGACAGCACCTCGCGGCCTACGTCGGCGCCTGAGGCTTCCGCCGGCCGCTGCCGCACCAAAACCGGGGGAGCGGCAGGCAGCGGGCCGGCCCGCCGGGATCAATCCGCCTGGCTGTTGGCTGCCTGTCCTTCGGCCCGCGTGCGCGCGGTGAACGGCAGCACCAGCCGGGAGGGGTGGGCTGCGTCGCGGTAGATCTTGTGGGTGACGGGACGGCCTACGGGCAGGTGGAAGGCATCCGGCGGCAGCAGCGCGTTGTGCTCGTCGGCGAGAGGCTCGCCATTGGACAGTTCCACGGTCAGCGCGTGGCCGGGCCTGAAGGTGTTCGCGAACGGGTAGAGACGCAGCACATATTCCTCGATGGTGCCGGGCGCCACCGGGACGGAGCGGGTGTGCGGGTGTATCGGGCTGCCCTCGGTGCTCCTCTCGTCGAGCTCACGGTGCGAGGCCTTGAGGTAGCCGCTCGTGATGAGCTGGCGCCTGCCGTTGGGGGCGTAGTCCCAGAGGCGCAGGATGAAGTTGGTGTCCGGCTGGTCGATCTCGGCGAAGATGTGCGCGGCTCCGGTGCCGATCTCCGCCGGCTACTCCCTGGTCTTCTTCTGGGCCGCGGGCGTCGCAATTCTGATCGTGCCGATTGCCCTGGCCCTCATCACCATCGACCGCGGGAAGTTCACCGGAACACAGGGCGACGCGCCAGTCGTCCACCTGGTCTGACACCGGCCTCCGTGCCGCCCCGGCCCCTCACGGGCAGGGCGGCGCGGAGGTCACACGGTCGTTAAACCGGGAAAGCCCCCTCGATGAGGGGGCTTTCCTGGCTTAATGCTGACACTGTGGCACCGACGTGCTCAGATCCACTTCGGTGCGGCCGGAACTCTGCCGTTTGATGTTGCAGTGCCGTTGGATCCTGCGGGTCCGGTGGTGGTGGCGGTGACGCCGCTGCTGCCGCGGCCGGCGGCCCATTCGACGACTGCCGCCAGCGGTCCGGAGACGACCGTGGGGGAGTCCGACGTCGTGTCCCCGACCGTGAGGGCCTGGTCCGTTACCCGGAGCACGAGCCCCTTGTCGGTGCCGCGGGTCTTCCAGGCGCCGGTGATGTCGCGCAGGAGCCGTTCGAGGACGGGTGCCGGGATGTCGCGGAAGCTGGCGCCGTTGTCGAGGTCGATGGCGTGCATCCAGACTTCGCGGCTGCGCATCCAGACCGTCTCCGTGGCCGGCACTTCGCGGCCCTGGATGGTCCGGACTTTGTGGTGCCACGCGTCCTCGGGCAGGTCCCGCCATTCGACGTTCAGGTGTACGGCGGAGTGGTCAAAGAGGTGCCGCAGCGCGATCGGGCTCAGCGTGGCGCCGAAGCCGATCTCATGGTCCCGGACCTCGGTGGAGGGATACATCGGGGTCTCGACGCCGGTGGCCGCCCACTCAACCAGCCGGGCGATGGCCCGGGCGTTGTAGCCGATGTGCGCGGTGATGTGGCGGCGGGTCCAGCCCGGCAGCAGCGAGTCGCCGTCGAGCTCCGCGTCACTGAGCTCGTTGAGCTTGCGGGCGAAGAACGCCGTACCCCGGCGCGCCTGCAGCAGGGCCGCGAGCAGCTCCGGGTCGCTCGTCTGGTCGTGGCGGGCAACCATCAGGCTTCCTTGATGACGCGGTTCTTCAGCTGTCCCAGTCCCTCGATGGTGGTGACCAGGAGCTGGCCCTCCTGCAGGTAGCGCTTCGGGTCCTGGGCGTGGCCCACGCCGCCGGGGGTGCCGGTGGCGATGACGTCGCCCGGGTTGAGCGTGATGATGGTGGAGATGTAGGAGACCAGGTATTCGGGGGTGAAGACGAGGTCGCCGGTGGGGGTCTGCTGCTGGATGTCGCCGTCGACCGCGGAGGTCATCAGCGGGCCGGCGGTGAACTCGTCCTTGGTGACCAGGGCCGGTCCGAACGGGGTGGACTTTTCCCAGGTCTTGCCCTGCAGCCACTGGATGGTGCGGAACTGGTAGTCGCGCATGGACACGTCGTTCAGGACGGCGTAGCCGGCGATGTGGGCCGGGGCGTCGGATTCGCTGATCCGGCGGCCCTTTTTGCCGATCACGACGGCGAGTTCGGCCTCCCAGTCGACCGCGTCGGATTCCTGCGGGAGGGCCAGGTCGTCGTTGGGGCCGATCAGGGATTCCTGGTACTTGGCGAACAGGGTGGGGAATTCGGGGACTTCCCGGCCCATTTCCTTGATGTGGTTGCGGTAGTTGTGGCCCACGCAGATGATCTTGCCGGGGGAGGGGACGACGGCGTCGAGGTCTGCGCCCTCGAGCGGGTGCGTGGCGCCGTTCGCGTTCTGCGCGGTCGCTTCCCAGCCTTCTGACCGGAGCAGCGCCCCGACGTCGGCGAAGCCGTCGATCTCGGTCAGGGTGTCGCCGTCCTGGCGCACAGCCTTCGTGGTGCCGTTCCCGGTGCGGAGGGTGAGGAGTCTCATTACTTGGTGCGTCCTTCGATGTAGGTGCGGTTGAAGTTCAGCCGTTCGAAAATGGGGGCGTCGCTGAAGCGGAAAAGATCGAAACTTGTGTCGGCCTGCAGGGACCAGGCGGCCCAGGACGGGACGACGAAGAGGTCGCCCTTGGCCAGGGTCCTGGTTTGGCCGTTCAGGACCACGGAACCGGTCCCTTCGAAGACCTGCCAGACGCTGGAGCCGACCTCGCGGACGGTATCGGTGGTGGCGCCGGCGCGGAGCCGGTGGAACTCGGCCCGGATGGTCGTCATCACATCCCCGCCGGTGGTGGGGTTGGTGTAGCGGACGGCGGCGTGGCCCTGGGACACGGTGGCCGGGTGGCCCTCGTCCTCGAGCAGCAGCTGCTCGGTCAGGGCGCGGTCCGTGTATTCCCAGCGGTACGCCGCGATGGGGGAGCTCGTGGTGTCATCCAGCCCGGAGAGCGGCCGCAGGCCGGGGTGGGCCCAGAGCCGTTCGGAGCGGGAGATGTCCGGGGTGGCCTCGTCGGTGACGCGCTCGGTGCCGAACTCGAAGAACCCGGCATCGGCGTAGTGCACGAACGGGATGTCCAGGCCGTCGATCCAGGCCATCGGCTGATCGGTGTCGTTGTGGTGGCCGTGGAAGTTCCAGCCCGGCGTCAGCAGGAAATCGCCGCGGGACATCCGCACCGGGTCCCCGTTCACCACCGTCCAGACCCCTTCGCCCTCGACGACGAAGCGGAACGCGTTCTGCGAGTGCCGGTGCTCCGGGGCGGTCTCGCGGGCACCGAGGTACTGGATGGCCGCCCACAGCGTGGGGGTCGCATACGGCGTGCCGGCCAGGCCCGGGTTGGCCAGCGCGATGGCCCGGCGTTCCCCGCCCCGGCCCACCGGAACCAGATCCCCGGCACGGGCCGCCAGCGGATACAGATCACTCCACTGCCACACGTGCGGCACCGCCTTCGGCGACGGGACCATCGGCATCAGGTCCGCGATCTCGGTCCACAGCGGGATCAGGTTCTCCCGGTCAAAATCCCGGTACAGCTCCTTGAGCTGGGCGGCTTCTTCGGGCGTCGGCTCGGGAGCAGTGTGCCCCGCGGCCACTGATTCATGAGTCGTGTTCTCGGCGCTGATGGACACGTGGGCCTCCTCGGTAGGTCAGAACAGTTTCTTGGCGTAGTTCGACTCTACGGATGCCGGCGTGTGACCCCCAACATATTCTGCTAGTCAGAATTGGCGGACTGCACCTGCCGGCCCCTCCACCCAACTGGCTCGCAGCAGGGGCCGTTTTGAGGGCTCATAACGGCCCCTGCTGCGAGTCAGTTGGGCCGGAGGGGCGCGAGTCTCCCTGCGCGGCGGGCCCGGGGCCGCGTGGTCACTCCGGCTCGGCCGGGTTTGCCGCGATATCGATCTCCAGCTGCCGGCAGGTTTCGCGCAGGGCAGTGACGAGTCCGGCGTCGAACACCCGACGGAAACGGGTCGCGGGAGTGGCGACGCTGAGCGCTCCGACGACGTGCCCGTGCCGGTTGTGCAGGGCCATCCCGAGGGCGCTCACGCCCTCCTCTGTGCCTTCGAAGTTGGCCGCGAAGCCGTTGCTGCGGGTGGACTCGAGCTCGCGCAGGAACGCTGGGTATTCCGCGGCCGGAATGGTGTCCCCGCCAATCTCGGCATTGTTGCTGCGAAAGAGCTGGTCGATCATCTGGGGTTCCAGTTCGGCGAGCATGGCCTTGCCGCCGGACGTCTTGTTGGCGGGCATCACCGTCCCCTGCCGGTCACCAACACGCAACACGTTGTTCCCTTCCACCGTGGCCAGGAAGCGCACTTTCGTGCCCACCCGCACCATCAGGTTGACGGTCTCGTTCAGTTGCGCCGAGAGGAGCTCCATGTGCGGCTGGGCGAGTGAGCGGAGCTGCCTGGTCCAGCTCAGCCCGGCCGGCCCGACCCCCATGGCCGGCCCGGGCACATAGCGCCGGGTTTCGTCCTGGACGGCGAACCCCCGGTAGACCAGCATCGCCAGGAGACGGTGGGCCGTGGACGGGGCCACTCCGAGCTCCGCGGCAGCGTCCTTGAGCCGGAGCGCGCCGCCGTCGCGGAGCAGCTGCAGGAGCTGCAGCGCATTGTCGACTGCCTCGATGGAGTAGGTGGGCCGCTTCTGGACGGGCTTCCGGGCTGATCTGGATGCTGGCGTGTTCTGCACATCAGAATTGTATTGTGGTTCACCCGCGACGGCCATGACAGTAGTGGGATGAATCACACACCACCTGTTGCAGCGCCGCAACGGTTATCGCCGGGGTCTCCCGCCCCCACCGCCGCTGATGGGCCTGCATCGCGGTTTTCCAAAAGCTCGGCAGCTGCCGTCCTCGTCTGCTGGCTCCTGGTGGTCTTCGATGGCTACGACCTGATCGTCTACGGCACCGTCCAGTCCTCCCTGATCTCCGAGACCGGCTGGGGCCTGACCAAGGCCACCGCCGGAACCATCGGTTCCATGGCCTTCGTCGGCATGATGATCGGGGCGATCTTCGCCGGCCGGATGGCCGACTCCTGGGGACGCCGCCGGACCATCCTCGGCTGCGCCGTCGTCTTCTCCTTCTTCACCATCCTCTGCGCCTTCGCGCCGAGCGCCGCGGTGTTCGGCGCCCTGCGGCTCCTGGCCGGCATCGGACTCGGCGGCCTGGTGCCCTCGGCCAACGCCCTCGTCGCCGAACTGGTCCCCACGAAATGGCGGTCCACGATCGCCACCCTCATGATGTCCGGTGTCCCGATCGGCGGATCCATCGCCGCCCTCGTCGGCATCCAGCTGATTCCGGCCTTTGGCTGGCAGTCGATGTTCCTGGTGGCCGTGCTCGCACTGCTGATCGTGGTGCCGCTCGGACTGAAATACCTGCCGGAGACCCTCGCCCCCGTCACCGGCGAGGCAACAGGCAAGGCAGCGCGGAAAGCAGCCGGCAAAACCTCGGGCAGTGGCCGCACGCTCAAGGAACCGGCCGGTTTTTCCTCCCTGCTCCGTGCCCCGTACCTGGGGATCAGCTTCCTGTTCGCCCTTGCGACGATCGCCACTCTGTTCGCCTGGTACGGGCTGGGAACCTGGCTGCCCAACCTCATGCAGCTGGCCGGCTACAACCTCGGCTCCGCCCTGACCTTCGCCCTGGCCCTCAACCTGGGTGCGGTGGCCGGCTCGGTCATCACGGCCTGGGCCGGGACCCGCTTCGGTCCGATTCCGACGGCGATCGCCGCGGCTGCCGTCGCCGCCGGTGCCCTCGTGGTGCTGGTGACGGGACCGCCGGTGACGGTTGTCTACCTCATGCTGGTCCTGGCCGGCGTGGGCACCCACGGCACGCAGTGCCTCATCATCGCCGCCGTCGCGAGCCACTATCCCGGACACCTGCGCGGGACCGCGCTGGGCTGGGCACTGGGGACGGGCCGCATCGGCGCCGTCGCCGCACCCCAGATCGGCGGCCTCCTGCTGGCCGCCGGACTGGGCGTCAACTCGAATTTCCTGGCCTTCGCCGGTGCGGCAGCCATCGCGGCGGTCCTGCTGGCCGCCGTCGGGCTCAAACTCAAATCAAAACTCTCCATCTCAACCTCATCAACAGGAGCAAGCAATGTCTAAGCACGCCACGTCCACCGATGTCCTCGTCATCGGAGGGGGAATGGCCGGACTGGCCGGAGCCCTCGCGCTGCGTGAAAACGGTGCCGACGTCACCCTTGTGGAGCGGGCGCCCGAATTCGGCGAGGTCGGTGCGGGGCTGCAGATGGCCCCCAACGCCTCCCGCGTGCTGAAGCGCTGGGGCCTGCTGGAAAAGGCCTTGGAAATCGGTGTCCAGCCCAAGCACCTGGTCTTCCGCGACGCCGTCACCGGCGAGGAGCTCACCCGCCAGACCCTCGGCGGAGAGTTCGAGGAACGCTACGGTGCGCCGTACGTCGTGATCCACCGCAGCGACCTCCACCGTGTCCTGCTCGAGGGCTGTGAAGCCGCCGGCGTCAAGCTCGTCAACGACGTCATGGTCGAAAGTGTTGAAACCGTCAATGGCCGCGGCGTGGCCCACACCGCCGCCGGCGTGGACTACGAGGCCGACGTCGTGATCGGCGCAGACGGGCTCAAGTCCACGCTGCGCCCGCTCGTGGCCAACGATCACCCGGTTCCCTCGGCCTACGTGGCTTACCGCGGCACCGTGCCGATCACCGAGAACACGCCCAAGGCGGACCTCGAGGACGTCATTGTCTACCTCGGGCCGGACTGCCACCTGGTGCAGTACCCGCTGCGCAAGGGCGAGCTGCTGAACACGGTGGCCGTGTTCAAGTCCGCCTCCTTCGAGCGCGGCGAAGAACAGTACGGGGGAGTGGACGAGCTCGAGGCCGCATACAAGGACTGCGTCCCCGCCGTCCAGGAGGCGCTGAAGAACCTGGCCACCGGCATCCGCTGGCCCATGTACGACCGCGACCCGATCGAAAACTGGGTGGCCGGCCGGATGGTGCTGATGGGCGACGCCGCGCACCCGATGCTCCAGTACCTTGCCCAGGGTGCATGCCAGGCGCTCGAGGACGCCGCCGTGCTGCAGGACGCGAGCCAAGGCACCGTCTTCACCGAGGACGGCGTGAACCCGGAGGCATGGGAAAGCGCGATCAGGGAGTTCAACAGCATCCGCGCCGGCCGCACCGCCCGGGTCCAGCGCACCGCCCGCATCTGGGGCGAATCCTGGCACGTCTCCGGGCTGGCCCGGACGCTGCGCAACCTGCTCTTCAAGAGCCGGAAGGACAACGACTTCCAGTACAACGACTGGCTGTACGGCCAGGAGGGTGACGGCGTGCCGGCAGTCCGCGAAGCCCGCACCGAGCTGGCGGAACGGGTCTCTGCCTGACCCGTCGAGGGATTCCGGCCAGCTGATTGGCTGACCCCACCCCGCGCTGACCCCATCCGTGCTGCGGACCGGCTCTCCATTGAGCCGGTCCGCAGCTCGTTGTTGGCGGCATATTCTCACTGCACATTTGCATCCCCGGCGGTTCCGCCGCGCCTTCGGCGCTGCCCGATGACACTGCGTCCCTTGACACTGCCGAAACGTTTTGGGTAGTGTGATCCACACAACATGCCAAAACGTTTTGCAAAGGGAGTCAATGGTGACGAAAGTCGGGATAAGGGACGTAGCGAAAGCTGCCGGGGTCTCCGTGACCACGGTGTCCCACGCCCTCAACCCCGCCGGCGGCACCCGGGTCAAAACGGAAACCCGGGAACACATCCGGGCCGTTGCCAAGGACCTTGGCTACGCGCCCAACCGGCTCGCCAGCGGACTGCGCAACCATCGTTCGCAGATCCTGGGCCTCGTCAGCGACGAAATCACCACCACGCCGTTCGCCGGAGCCATGATCAAGGGCGCCCAGGATGCCGCCTACGAGCGCGGCTACGTCGTCATGGTGGTCAACTCAGGCCTCGACCCCGAACTGGAAAGCCGCGAAATCCGTACGTTGCAGCAGCACCAGGTTGATGGAATCGTCTTCGCGAGGATGTACCACCAGGGCGTCAGCCTTCCGGAGGAACTGGGCACGGTGCCCACAGTCCTCCTCGACGCCGTTACCGCAGACCCGTCCATCTCTTCGGTGGTCCCTGACGAAGTTGCCGCGGCGGAAACGGCAGTGGAAGCCCTCGTCAAAGCTGGCCATACCAGGATCGGGATGCTTGGCAACGTTGACGACATCCCGGCAACCCACGGACGGCTGCGGGGCTACCGGAACGCGCTGGCCCGGCACGGCCTCCAGTTCAATGCTGAACTCGTGACCTCCGGTGTGGCTGATACTGCGGGCGGGAGGGAAGCTGCGCTCCGGTTGCTCCAGCGTCCGGACCGACCGACTGCACTGTTCTGTTTCAGCGACCGGGTGGCCATGGGCGCCTACCAGAGCGCTGCCACGCTGGGGCTCCGCATTCCCGATGACCTGTCCGTTGTCGGCACGGATAACCTGGAGCTGATCGCCGCCGCACTCTGGCCCGGACTCACCACGGTGGCGCTTCCGCACTATGAGATGGGGCGGTGGGCCGTCACCCGGCTCCTAGACGACATCGAAGGCCCCGAGTCGGCAGCCGTCCAGGAGATGTTTTCCTGCCCGCTCATTGAGCGAGGGTCCGTCGGTCCGCCCCCGGCCTGAGGTTGTCGCAGGCACAACAGCCTTGGGCAATTGGACCCGCACCTAAAAAGACTTCACAACACATCCCGTGCCTCGCAAAAGAGGGGCGCAGCCGTTGCACCGGCCGCGCCCCCAAAGGACCCGGGCTAATCATCCGCGTACAAAATAAGCAGAAAGACTCACTCATGAACAAGCGATTCACCCGAATCCTGGCCACCAGCATAACGGCGGCCGCTCTGATCGGCAGCCTGGGCGCGTGCGGCAAGGGGAGTGCCTCAGCCACGTCCGAGGGCACCAAGGAGATCACCATGTGGACCCACAATGCCGGCAACCCTGAAGAGCTGGCTTCGATCCAGGGCATCGTGGACTCCTACAACAAGAGCAGCGGCGCCAAGGCCAAGATCAAGGTGCAGGCGTTTCCGCAGGAGTCCTACAACGATTCCGTGGTCTCTGCGGCCGCCGCCGGCAAACTTCCCTGCATCGTCGATATCGACGGACCCAACGTCCCCAACTGGGCGTGGGCCAAGTACCTGACCCCGCTCAAGCTCACGACCGACCTTTCCGCCCACCTGCCCAGCACCGTGGCCAAGTGGGAGGGCCAAACCTACGCGGTTGGGTATTACGACGTGGCCCTGGCCATGCTTGCACGCGCTTCGGATCTCAAGGCAGCCGGTGTGCGCGTTGCAACAATCGAGCAGCCGTGGACCAAGGAGGAGTTCCAGGACGCGCTGACCAAGCTCAAGGCCCTGGGCAAGTGGGAGTACCCGCTGGACATGGGGACCGCCGGCAGCGGCGAATGGCTGCCCTACGGTTACTCGCCGTTCCTGCAGTCCTTCGGCGCCGACCTCATCAACCGCAACGGCTTCCAGAGCGCGGACGGTGTCCTCAACGGGGACAAGGCAGTGGAGTGGGCCAAGTGGTTCCGCGGACTGGCCGACCAGGGGTTCATGGCCACCAAGAGCGGCAAGGACTCCACGCAGGACTTTCTGAACAACAAGAGCGGTGTGCTGTACACCGGCTCCTGGGCCGCGGACAAAGCCCGGGCGGCCCTCGGCGACGACCTGGTGGTCATGCCCACGGTGGACCTCGGCAACGGCCCCAAGATCGGCGGCGCCTCCTGGCAGTGGGGCGTCACGCAGGGCTGCGCCAACACCGACGCCGCCATGGACTACCTCTCCTACTCCCTGAAGCCGGAAAACTTGGCCGCAGTTGCCAAGGCCACGGGCACCATCCCGGCGACGGATGAGGCCGCGGCCCTGGTCCCGTCGTTCGCCAAGGGCGGCACCAACCGGATCTTCATGGACTTCTCCCGCCAGTACGCGGTGATGCGTCCCGAGACACCGGCCTACCCGTTCATCGCCACCGAATACGGCAAGGTCGTCCAGGACGTCCTGGCAGGCGCCGACCCCCAGGCGGCCCTGGACAAGGCCGTCAAAGCCATCGACGCCAACATCAAGTCCAACGGCGGCTACAAGAACTAGCAGCCCTCCGCGGAGGACGACGACGGCGGGGGAGTTCCGCCGTCGTCGTCCACCCGGTGCTGCAGGTCAACGGAGAATCCCATGACAACCAGCCCACTTCCCACCCGTCCCCGCCCCACCGCCGCGCCGGCGCCCCGGCCGCTGCCGGCCCCGCCGCACCGCCGCCGGGCAGGCTTCCTGCGCGAACAGATCAGCGGCTGGGGCATGATCGCCCCCGCAGCGGTACTGCTGCTGGTCTTTGTGTTCCTGCCGGCCATCCTGGGCTTTGGCCTGGCGTTCACCAACGCCCGGCTCATCTCGCCCCGCCCGGTGGAGTTCGTCGGCACAGACAACTTTGCCCGGCTGTTCGCGGATCCCGCCTTCTGGCGCTCACTGCTGAACGTCACGTATTTCGCCGTGGTGGTGGTCCCGGTGCAGTCGGCCCTGGCCCTGGCCATGGCTCTGCTAATCAACAAGAAATTCCGCGGCGTGAACTTCTTCCGCACCGTCTACTTCCTGCCCGTTGTCACATCCATGGTGGTGGTCTCCCTGCTGTGGCTGTTCATGTACCGCAAGGACGGTCTGATCAACGAACTGCTGTCGACCTTCAGTTTCGGCCTCATCCAGGGTGCCGACTGGCTCAATGACCCCGCCACGGCCATGCCAGCCATTATCGCGCTGTCGATCTGGCAGGCGGCCGGGTTCCACATGATCATCTGGCTCGCCGGCCTGCAGAGCATCTCCGGTGAACTGTACGAGGCAGCCCAACTGGACGGCGCGAGCCGCTGGCACCAGTTCCGGTACGTCACCTGGCCGGGCCTGAAGCACACCCGCAGTCTTGTCCTGGTGACCATCACCATCCAGGCTCTTGGCCTCTTCGACCAGGTCAGCGTCATGACCCAGGGCGGCCCCCTGGACTCCACCACCACCATCATCTACGAGGCCGTCCGCTCCGGCTTCAAGCAGCAGGAAACCTCCTACGCCTCCGCGATCTCGCTGGTTTTCTTCTTCCTGGTGCTGCTCATTTCCGCGGTGCAGCGCTACCTCACCCGAGAGAAGGACTGACATGAAGAATTCTGTTCGACTCAACAGCGCGGCAACCATGCTGGTGCGGATCCTGTTCGCCGCCGTCGCCGCGTTCCCGATTGTCTTCATGCTGGTCTCCTCGCTCAAGCCGGACACCCAGATCTTTGGGGACATGTCCTCCGTGGCTGCGTTCCTGCCGGTAGGGAACGTCTCCTTTGACAACTATGCTGCGGTGTTCGACCGGGTCCCGGCCGCCCGGTTCCTAGTCAACTCCATCGGCATTTCCGCCGTCACGGTGGTCCTGGGCATCTTTATCAACAGCCTCTGCGCGTTCGCGCTGTCCCGCATGGAAGTGCGCGGCAAACGGGTGGTGTTCACGGTCATCCTGGCCACGCTGATCGTGCCGTTCCAGACCCTGGCCCTGCCTCTGGTCTGGTGGGTCAACCAGCTGCCGTACTTCGAGCTCAACGGCTTCAGCCTCGAGGTCTCAAAGGGCTGGCTGGACACCTACCAGGTCCAGATCATTCCGTTCATCGCCAATGCGTTCTCCATCTACCTGTACCACCAGTACTTTGAATCCATTCCCAAAGAGCTGGACGAGGCCGCCCGGATCGACGGCGCGGGCTGGTTCAGGATCTACCGCCAGGTGGTCATGCCGTTGGCTGGCCCGGCCACGGCCACGGTCGCGATCCTGACGTTCCTGCCAGCCTGGAACTCCTACCTGTGGCCGCTCATGGTGGTCCAGTCCGAAGAGCTCCGCCCGGTCATGATCGGCATCCAGTACTTCTTCCAGCTCAACGTCTCCTGGGGCGAGGTGATGGCGTACGCATCCCTCATCACGGTTCCCGTGGTGGTCCTCTTCGTCGCCTTCCAGCGCTCCTTCATCAACAGCATTGCGTCCAGCGGCGTCAAGGGCTAGCCCCGCCGTTCCGGCCCCATCTTGAAAGCAGACAGCAATCCCATGACAACCCCCACGGTGCTCCACTGCCAGTACCGGCCGCAGCACCACTACACGGCGGACCGCAACTGGCTGAACGATCCCAACGGACTGATTTACGCAAACGGCACCTACCACCTCTTCTACCAGCACAACCCGTCTGGAAACGAGTGGGGCAACATGTCCTGGGGGCACGCCACCTCCGCGGACCTGCTGCATTGGGACGAACAGCCCGTAGCCATCGTCTGCGACGAGCAGGAAGCCATCTTTTCCGGCTCGGCCGTGCTGGACCGGAACAACACGAGCGGTTTCGGCACGCCGGACAACCCGCCGCTCGTGGCCATCTACACCAGCGCCTATTCGCCCGCATCCCCTTTAGGTGGCCGGCAGGCGCAGTCCCTCGCCTACAGCACCGACGACGGCGCCAGCTGGACAAAGTACTCCGGGAACCCCGTGGCGGATCGCGGTTCCGCCGAATTCCGCGACCCCAAGGTCTTCTGGTACGACGGCACCGCCGGCAACTACTGGGTGATGGTTGCCGTCGAAGCGCTGGACCGGGAAGTCGTCCTGTACAAGTCCGCCGACCTCAAGTCCTGGGAGTATCTGAGCACGTTCGGCCCGGCGAACGCCACCGGGGGAGTGTGGGAATGCCCGGACCTGTTTGAGCTTCCGGTGGACGACGATCCCGGAACTACCAAGTGGGTCCTGGTGGTAAACCTGAACCCCGGCGGAATCGCCGGCGGTTCCGCCGGCCAGTACTTCCTTGGAACGTTCGACGGCGTCACATTCGTTTCCGAGAGCACCGTCACCGAGGGGCTCCAGCAGGATGACAGCCGTATGGTCGAGTACGGCTGGCTGGACTGGGGACGGGACTACTACGCGGCCGTCTCCTTCAGCAATTCCCCGGACGGACGCCGGCTCATGATCGGCTGGATGAACAACTGGCAGTACGGCGGCGTCACCCCGACCAGCGGCTGGCGCGGTGCACTGACCCTGGTGCGGGAGGTCAGGCTGGCCACGCGGGCCGGCCGCGTCGTGCTGATGCAGGCCGCCGTGGACCCCTTTGAAAACGGCGGGGCCACAATCTACAGCGAGGCCAGACGGCCCCTTGCTGCCGGAACGCACTGGCTCCCGGCCGAGGCTTCCGGCGATGTTCTGCGGATCGACGCCGAATTCGAGCCCGGGGCCGCCGGAGAAGTGGGCCTCCTGCTCCGGGCAGGCGGCGCCGAACAGACGGTACTTGCCTACGATTCCGCCACAGGCGTGCTCAGCCTGGACCGGACAACATGCGGCAACACGGACTTCCACGAATCGTTCGCGTCGGTGGAACGCGTGACCGTCCCGCTGGAGGACGGCAGACTGCGGCTGCGGATCTTCCTGGACCGCTGCTCCGTGGAAGTCTTCGCGCAGGACGGCGCCGCTACCATTACGGACCAGGTGTTCGCCGCGGAATCCAGTGCACGGCTGGGTCTGTTTGCCGACTGTGACGGCGCCGAGTTGATCAGTCTGGCCGTTGTTCGTTGAGGGTGAGCGGCTGGAGCACTGCGCCATCTGCCCCCACGGCGTCACCGCGCAGTGGGGATGCGGCATCTGACGCAGCCGGCTTGGGGGAGTGACGGACCCCGACGCTGCGGGCACGCGGGCCTCGCCTGGAATACCTGCCCCGCCGGCGGCAGCGGCGGACGTCCGGATTCAGCCGGTAGACGTCACCATGTGTTCCGCCCGCGGACTCTGCGAAAGTTCCTCAGAATCTGCGGGCACACGCAGGTGCGTCTCGGAATCTTTGGTCTGCGCCAACTTCGGTGCACGTTCCTAAGGTTGCTGACGCCTGGCCATTCGTCGTGTCCAGGCGTCAGCCGTGCTGCGTCACGGGGCGATGCGCCGCGGCCGGCGATGTCGCCACGATGAATCCGATCGCCAGGTAGTTGCCGTGATGCCGGCTCGTCGCAGTTGTTTTCCTGCTCAGCGACATGTGCCGCCCGGCGGGACCCCCGGACAGATAATCAACCCCTATCGACTGAATATAGAACGCCGATAATCAACATTATGTCAAGTAGAAGTGTTCCGATAGCATCTGATGCAATATCACTGGCACCAGGCCAACTCCCTCTACGGAACAGTGTCGCGGGCGATGCATGGTCTTGGTCAAGGGCCGGCCGCCCACCAATGAACGCCACCAGCCATTCTTAGGCAGCTCCACCCATGCTTCTAAGGGTCTGATTTTCTACATGTCACTCACACATGGCGGTTCCCTTCGGCTTCGGAAAACTCTGCTCCGGGCGCCCCGAACAAACCAACGAGCAATCCGGTGAACGCTGCGGGAACAGCTACGAGGCCACCAAGGTGAGGCAACAGGCTTCCGCCCGCCGCGAGATCCGTGAGGCCGACCAGCAGCGCCGGAGCGGCAACGGCCAGCGTCACCGGCCACCCGTGGTGGCCCAAGCGCGCCCAGGTAGCTGCAGCGGCCGAGGCCACCGCTCCCAGCAGGATCAGGTCATGGCCAGCCATCTCCCGGTCAAGAGCGTCCTGGTATCCGAAAAGGAAGAGCGTCAGCCAGAGCCCCCACAGGGTGAGTGCGATGGATACCAGTACGACCAGGGCCCACAGGGCGGACTTCATCCGGCGACGTCCACGGAGGCTCATGCGCTGAATCTACGCCGAGCTGACTTCGGGGCCCCACTCCCCCGAAGCAATCGTCAGCCGAGGCCCGGTCCTGTTACGTCCGCGGTCCCGAGGGCATCATCGTCGGTCTGGTCGAGGAGCTCCGCTGGACGCGGCATCGGCATAACCCGCTCACCACATGCCGGGACCGCTTCGCCACCGCCGGTGCGGGGCCGGAGGATGCGGTCAGATCAGTTCGCTGCGGTTCCGGGGTTGAGTTTTGCGACCGCAGTAGACAAGGCGGTAGCGAATCCGCACCACAGTGCGTAGGGAGCGAGAGACACGCCGGCGCCGCGGTTCAGTTTGTACGTGCGCCGCACCAGGTCTGCGCTACTCACTGTCAGCACGGCGCACTCCGCTGCAGCCAGCCAGGGTCGCCGGGCACGCCAGAAAAGCCAGCTCCAAGAGGCATTGAGTACGAGATTCACCGCCAAGGCACCCCGGTAGGCGGCTACCTCCTGACGCCGGGCCTGGCTGCTCGGGGCGTCGGGGGCAACGTCGCTGTCCAGCGCTACGGCGGAACTCACGGCGAGATCCGCGTAGAGGGCCGTCCACACGACGGGAAAGGCAATGGTGGGCGGCTGCCAGTCTGGTTTGCGCAACCGCTGGTACCAGCTGCTGCCAGGATCGGTCGCGACTCCCCCGGCCGCCGCCGTGGCAACGGTCGACGCCGCCGTCCACGCCAATGTCGTCAGTTTCATTGAAGCTCCTTTGACTTTGCCGAAGTCGCTGTATCCAGATGCGACCTGCCGTCCGTATGCCCGATTGTACGACCACGCGCTGCAGGCAGCCTCGGCCGTGGCGTCAATCAGCCAAACAGCCTAGCCGTCGGCTGCCCGGGCCTTAAAGATGCGGTCGCTCACGTCATTGCGGAGAACATGGAACTGTCCGCCATTGCCGTTGACCGTGCCGTCCAGCACGTAGAACCCGCGTCCGGCGTCGGGCCCTCCGGCAGCGCGGTCGAGAGCGTCGATCAGATGCCGACCGAGATGTCCGTTCGGTCCCAAAGCAGTGATCTCCTCGAGTTCTGCCGCCGTCAGTCCTGCCAGCACCGCGTTGATTTCAGCCATGACGCCCCTCCCCCAGTTGCGCAGGCCCATGTTGGCCTGAGTCCACACGCTAGAGCACGGGCGCCGCCGCAGCAAGGTCTTCGCTCCCGGGCTGGCTTGCCGTTCGTTGGACATGAAATGTCGCCCCGAAGCGGCGGCCGCTGATGAATTGGCGCGCTGCCGACAAGAATTCGGTGTAGGCCTTGTCTGCTCGTCAAGCACCTGATTGGCGTTAGCCGTAAAAGCGAGATTCCCGTCAGCTGCACCCACGACTCGGCCGATCACCTTGTCGCCGTCGGAAGCGAGTTGCCGAACATCGACGTCATAGCCACCATTCACGCCGGTGACGAACGTCGAAGCTGGGTATTGGCGCAAGGGAAAGTTGTCTATTGTCTGCGCAAAGCGGCCCCGTGCCTCCGGCCACCAGTCGATGTCTTTTGCCCCTGAAGCGTCTTGGTGCGCCCCGGCGCTGCGGACCTCCAGCCCGGCAGCGGATCACAAAGCAGGCGAGCGGTTGGCCTCGTAAGTCTCAATGCTCAACGACTTTCCTCGGTTAGGCGGGCCACGTCAGCCTTGGACGTCTGCCAGGACCCGCTCGCCGTTGAAGTATTCGAGCTGCCAGCCGTCAACGGGATGGTGGTGGGCCAGGTTGAGCGCGGCGTTCTCGATACTGTCCAGGGTGCGGCCGATGGCGCGGCTCAGGCTCACGCGGAGGAGCGTGCCGTGGGCCACAACCAGGACGCGACCGCCGGGGAATTCCCCGGCCAGCCCTTCCAGAGCGGCCAACCCTCGATTGGCCGCCTCATCGTCGCTTTCCGCGCCGCGGAAACCGCCGGGGATGCGCAGTGCCTCCAGTTCGGGACCGGCCTGCAGGCCTTCCGCGGGTCCGAAGCTACGCTCGGTGAGTTCCGGCACGCGCCGGGTCACGGTGAGTCCGAGACCGGCGGCAATCAGGTCGGCGGTTTCCGCGGCACGGCTCAGCGGCGAGGATACGATCGCATCCCACATGCCCTCAGACAGCAGGGCGACGGCGTCACGCGCCTGACCGCGGCCGACGTCGTTCAGCGGAATGTCGGTGGATCCCTGCAGCCGGCGCTGCGCGTTCCAGTCGGTCTGGCCGTGGCGGACGAGGGCGAACGTCGTGAGGGTCATGCCTTCCATTCTGCCCTGAGAGCAGACAGCGCGCTTACCCGGCAGCTGCTGGCCCGGCCGGCTCTCCCCAACCAGCCACGACAAAGTGCTGGTGCGGCAACCCCGGCGGTTGTACCATCGGGCAGCGTAGAACAACCTGAGACCGGCACAGGGCCGGACCGCCGCCACGAAAAGTCCTCGTAGCCGGCGGTGGCAGCCGGTCATCGGACGCACCCGAGAACTGCGTGACCTGACGGAACCACAGGGCGGAGGCCACCCCTATGACAATCAAGATCAATGATGCGGCGCTGCGGCATGCCCGGCAGCTGATCAAGGACTCCAGGACTGCACGCGATACCCGTGACGACTGGAGCGAGCATGCCCCGGACACCGAACAGGAAAACGCCTTCATCGACAAGCACGGCTACGCGGCATACGGCACGTGGCATCTGGGGGAAGACAGTGAGAAGACCCCCGAGACGAAGGGACGCTACAGCTTTCCCTTCGGGGATTTCCGGCGGCTGCACCGCTGCGCGATCCTGGCCATCGAAAGCCGTGCCGCTCAAAACGACCACGACGAAATCGCCAGAGCAGCGAAGTCCCTCCTCAAGGAGCTCGACAAGGACTAGGCCGGAAGCCACGGAATGACAGGGGCTGCCCGTGTTGCCCCGGAAGGCTGAAGGTGTGCTGCCAGGCTCACTGACCATGCCGCAAACAAGTCCCGACGAAGCGAAGTACCGAACAATGACGCACCCGGATCAGGGCCCGCCAATTCGCCGGAAAGGATCCGCCTCGGATCACCAACCGGGCACCCCGGCTGTCGATGAAGAGTTGGCCCTGATGGACCGCTGGTGGCGGGCTGCCAACTGCCTCGTGACAAAACCCGCAGCGTCTTCCAGAGCAAGAGTTTTCCGATGACGGCTAAGATCAGCGACTCAAGCTCCAGTTGGCAACGGGGTGCCCCGCCATGACTTCGTGCCTGCTCGAACAGGCGCTCCCCCGCCGTCGCGGCCGTCAGATGAGCGTACAGATAGGCGCCCACGAGCGGTCTCCAGGTACACCCCGGCCGCTGATTTCTTCTTCATGGCGATTTCCCCTCCGCTCCGGCACCGATGAGGAAGTTCAAGCCGCCGGATTCCACGATCCGGCGGGTGGCACAGACCACGCGGCACCTGCCGGCTCGGCTTCCGCGCCGTCCGGAGGCCCGTCAAGCGCCAACAGCGGAAGCTCACAGTGCACCAGATAGTCAGACGCCGCCGGGCCGGTCATCGCCAGGCCCGTACATCTGCCGGTGCCCTGCGCGGGACCAATCCCCGCACCTGCCAGGCTTTTCCTGAAGCTCCTGTCCGGCGCCGGCTGCCGGCCTGTGAGGGTGCACCAGCTGACATACAGTCCGTAGAGCTCGTCCATGGTTAGGCCCGGCTCCTCCGGGACGGATTGGACGCATGCGCCAAGGAACTCATCGAGTGCCAAAGTCGTCATTTTAATCCCCTGCAAAGAGACGTTTCGAACGCCGCACTGCAACAGCGTAACGGGGGCCACCCGTCCGAAGCCGGGCTCCGCCCATCCCGAATTTAGAACTTTCCGCATTCGTCCGTCAAGAAGCCGTCCTCAGCCGGACTTCCATCACCTCCTCCCGCCCCGCGACGCTGCCGGCCCTGCCCCCGGATGAAACAGGCGGCCCCGCGGGCGCTCATCGCGGCGCGCTAACATTCTCGCCGGAAGGAGCAGGCATGCCAGGCTCCCGGAACCGCAGTCACCGGCTTCGCCGGCTTTGAAGGTCGGGTATTGCATACTACTAAGCCTGCTGATTAAATCGTGGTTACGGCCGCATTCCACGACCGGTCCACCGAAAGGAAGTACAGACATGGGGATTCTCGCTTTTCTCATTCTCGGGCTCATCGCAGGAGCCATCGCCAAGGCAATTCTTCCCGGCACACAGGGAGGCGGCTGGGTGATCACCCTGGTTCTCGGCGTCGTGGGAGCAATCCTCGGCGGCTGGATCGGTTCGTTGGTCTTCGGCGGAGGCCTCGGCGACTTCTTTGATCTGAGGACCTGGCTCCTCTCGATCCTGGGCGCAGTCATAGTGCTCCTCATTTATGGCGCAGTAGCAGGCCGCAGAACCAGGGCATAGGCGCCACCGACCGAAAGACGCGGAGTGCAAGGCGATGAATGCGTCCTACGGCAAGGCGGCCGTCATGGGCGATAACCGGCACAAACCACCCGCGCCGGGAACGGTCGAATTGGTGCTGGTCCGGCACGGGGAGAGTCTGGGCAACGTGGCAGCCACGAAAGCCCGGCTCTCCGGGGCTGCAGTGACCGACGTCCCCGCCCGCGACGCCGACGTCGACCTGTCACCGGTCGGTTACGACCAGGCGACGCGTTGGGGCGCTCTTGGGCGGGTATCCCGGATGCCATCCGGGACGGAGAGTCCTCAGCCGCCCGTCCGGCTCCAGGCGACGAGGCCAAAGCGGCAGCCACGAAAGCCCGGCCCTCCGGCATCGAAGGAAGCACGATCATGATCAACAGGGAAGACATTGACGGCCTGATCCAGAGCAAGGGCAACGTCATCGGCGTCGACGGAGAGACAATCGGCGGCATCGGCCAAATCTACGTGGACGATGCCACAGACCGGCCCGGCTGGGTGACCGTGGCCACCGGCCTCTTCGGCACCCACGAGTCCTTCTTCCCGCTCGAGGGTGCCCGGATCGAGGGCTCGAATCTCGTCATCCCGTACAGCAAGACCCTCGTCAAGGACGCGCCGCGCATCGAACCTGATAGCGAACTCGAGTCCGACGAACAGGACCGGCTATACCGGCACTACCAGCGCGAGGGCGGCCTGCAGACTCACAGTGAATCCCGCGGCCTGGCCCGGACCGGCTCCGGTGCGGACGTGACGGCCGACTCCGGGAGCCGGGACGCCGGGCCGGCACGGCTGCGCCGGTACGCCACCACCGGTGACCGGCCACCTCACACGCCGGCCAACAGCGAAACTGTCGCCGAGAACGGCTGACGCGCCCTGCTCCCCTCCCGGCGGAGAGTTCCCCGTCACCAGGGACGCATCACCGGGGAATCAGCCGGCCGGCCCAGACTGCGCGGCGTAGGCGGTGGCCCTGTCGCGTACCTGGTTCACGTACGTTTCGGACTGATTGTAGGAGTAGATGGCGTCAGCCCAGCCTTGTGAGCTCGTGAGGTCACGGCCGTGGGCGCAAAGGTACGAGGCGGCAGTCAGCGCCGCGTCGTCGATATTAAACGGGTCGGCCTTCCCGTCGCCGTTCCCGTCACGCCCGTAGAGCCGCCACGTGGAGGGAATGAACTGCATCGGCCCGACGGCGTGGTCCCATTGGGCGTCGCCGTCCAGGGCGCCGGCATCCGTATCAGCGATGGCGGCAAACCCGTCGCCGTCGAGGCTCGGGCCGACAATCGGCCGGCTCGCCTGGCCGGCGGCGGTCAGGCTCCCTCCGCCGTGAGTTCCGTGGCCGGACTCGACGTAGCCGATGGCTGCCACCGTGTTCCAGCCGATCCCGCACGTCGGAGCGGAACTGTCGGCCGCCCCGGCCGCCGCCACATAGGCCTGGAGCGCACGGGCAGGGATGCCGGTCTGCGTTGCGGCATGGGTGAGCCACTGGGCATCGGTGCTCCGCGTGATGTTCACGGCGGAGGTGATGTTCGCGGGCAGCATGCCGATTTTCGCCTCCGCTCGCGGCGGTGCGGGCAGCGCCCCGCGGGTCTCGGCGCCGGCCACCCGGAGAGCCCAAAACAAGAATCCGGTGATGACGCAGAATGCGAACAGGCCAAGCACAGCAAGGCGTTTCACGCGGAGCATGGATTAGTCGGACCCGCCGGGGACGTGTGTGATGCGCTGACCTCGAGTGCTGTGGGATGGCGCTCCGGTGCCGGACACGCGGGAGGCCACGGTCCTAGCCTTCACATTCGGTGCAGTAAGCGTGGCCGTTCTTTTCCCGTGCCAATTGGGAGCGGTGCCGGACCAGGAAACAGGAATAGCAGATGAATTCGTCCTGCGCCTGCGGGATGACCTGTACAACGAGTTCCTCGGCGACAAATTCCCCGCCCGGGACGAGCGCATCATCGAAGGCATCAGCTTCATCGAGTTCACGGACAACGCTGTGCGCGTCCGGGGCGTTGGCGGATTGCAGCGCCTGCAGGGAATTGTCCTGCGACTCTTTGACGTCGGATCGGACTTCGTCGTAATCGGTTGCCACTGCGGTGACTCTCATTCCTCATGATTTGTTCTGACGGGAAGCCAACGTACACCATTGCCGCGGGTACCGGCGCATATCCACTGGTCGGCGTCCTCCGCCGGCTGTCCGTGAACGGCGGCGGCCCGCTGTCATGACCACGTTTTCCGACGCCGCTCTGCCCGGAACGCGACGATACACCTGCCGGAAAACGGCGCGTAGAAGCCCCGGACAGCTAGTGCTGTCCGGGGCTTCCCGTCATGTGCAGGGCCGGTGGCAGTCAATTCATCGTTCGGAGACCAGCAGGCCCCCTCTCCGCGCACCGACCGTGCCGGCCTGGCTGGACCGGGCTGCCCGGCCGAAGGCGTTGGCCGGCCGGGGCAGCCCGTAGTGTTCGCGGAGGGTCCGGCCGGTGTATTCGCGCCGGAAGAGTCCGCGGTCCCGCAGGATCGGAATGACATGGTCCACGAAGGCATCCAAGCCGGACGGGAGCACCGGCGGCATGATGTTGAAACCGTCCGCCGCCCCGGCCTCGAACCATTCCTGGATCGCGTCGGCCACCTACTCGGGGGTGCCGGAGAAGGTGCGGTGTCCGCGGCCGCCGCCGAGCCTGCCGATGAGCTCGCGGACGGTCAGGCGTTCGCGCCGGGCGAGGTCCACGATCAAGGTGTACCGGCTCTTGGCACCTTCGATTTCGTCCTCCGAGGGCAGGTCCTCCGGCAGCTCTGCGTCCAGGGCCAGCGATTCCGGCGCGACCTTCAGCACCCCGGCGAGCTGCCGTTTGGCGTGCTCGGGGTGGATGAGCGCGTCGAGTTCCCTCTCCAGCCGCCGGGCTTCGGCCTCGGTGGAACCGATGACCGGAACAATGCCCGGGAGCACCTTGATGGTTTCCGGGTCCCGGCCGGCGGCAGCGGTTCTCTGCTTCAGGTCGGCGTAGAAGCGCTGCGCGTCGGGCAGGGTCTGCTGGGCGGTGAACACCGCTTCGGCGTAGCGGGCGGCGAAGTCCTTGCCATCCTCCGAGGACCCGGCCTGGACAATCACGGGGTGACCCTGGGCCGAGCGCGGCACGTCCAACGGCCCCAGGACGCTGAAGTACGTGCCGGCATGGTTGACCGGGTGCACGCGGCTGCTGTCTCCCCAGATGCCGGCGTCCTTGTCCCCGAGGGGAGCGTCGTCTTCCCAGCTGTCCCAAAGCTTTCTCGCCACGTCGAGGAATTCCGCGGCCCGCTCGTACCTCCGGGCGTGGGCCGGCTGGTCCTGCAGCGAGAAGTTCCGCGCGGCGGCGTCCCCGGCGGTAGTGACGACGTTCCAACCGGTCCGGCCGCCGCTGATGTGGTCCACAGAGGCGAACCGCCGGGCCAGGTTATAGGGGTCGTTGTAGGTGGTGGAGGCTGTCGCGATCAACCCGATGCGTTCGGTGACAGCGGCGATCGCGGCGAGCAGGACGGTCGGCTCGAGAGTGCCGTAGGGGCGCTGGCCGACGTCGCCGTGCAGCACCGGTGAGTCCGCGAAGAAGATGGAATCCAACGTTCCGCGCTCCGCCGTCCGGGCCAGCCGCTGGAAGTGGGCGATGTCCGTACCGGCGAAGCTGTCGCTTTCAGGCAGCCGCCACGAGGCTTCGTGGTGCCCGGTGCTCATGAGGAACGCGTTCAGATGCAGCTGCCGCGCGCCGCTCACAGCCGGACTCCGGCCACGTCTTCGGGCAGAACGACCGTCTCGGAATACGTGGAGGAGTCGCCCTGGAGGGAGGTGCTGCTGCGCCCGTCGATGCCCCGCGGGACATCACCGGCGACGGTGACCCGGTTCAGCTGGCGGGGCTGGCCGTCATAGTTGCCCGGGGCGTAGTGCTGCGTAATGCGGTTGTCGAAGAGCACCAGCTGGTCCGGTTCCCAGTTCACCCGGACCACGTTCTCCGGGCGCGTGACGTAGGCCTGCAGCAGCCGCAGAATGTCCTTCGATTCGGTGTTGGACAGCCCCACAATGCGCAGCCTCTGGGCGAACCCGCCGATGAACAGGCCCCGTTCCCCGGTCAGAGGATGGACCCGGACCACCGGGTGGGCGGTTTCGAACTTAAGCCGGGTGAACTCCGCGCGGCGCTCCTCGGCGTTGGCGTGTTCCAGGTTTTTCGGCACCGAGTAGTCGTAGTCATTGGTGTGGATGGCCCACAGCGTGTCCGCGAAGTTCCGCAGCTCCTCTGGCAGATCGGCGTAGGCGCCGGCGGAGGAGGCGATCAGGGTCTCCCCGCCGTAGGCCGGGAGGGTGATGCTGCGCAGGGTGGAGGCCTGCGGCGGGTTCACCACGAACGTGACGTCCGTGTGCCAGGTGTTGGCGCTCCCGTTTTCGCTGTCCACCGGCAGGACGGCCGGTTTGCCGTCGACGGACGCCACGGTGGGGTGCGCCTGGGTGAGCGGGCCAAAACGGCTGGCAAAGCGGACCTGGGCGTCGTCGTCGTGGACGTTGGCGTCCCGGAAAACCAGGGCCTTATGGATATTCAGGGCCTCGCGGATCCGGGCGACGGTGGCGTCGCTGAGGTCCCCGCCGAGGTCCAGGCCCCGGATCTCGGCGCCGATGCGCGAGCCCAGCTTACGGAATTCGAGTCGGGTTTCGGTAGTTGTCGGCATGGTCTTGAGTCCTTTGATCTGTGGAGTTGGTTCAACTGGGTTAGTTCAAATGCGTCAGGAAGATTGGGACCCGACGGCGGTCCGCCACCGGGAGAAGTGCCGTTCGACGGCGACCAGCAGGTAGTTGACCAGCAGGCCGAGCAGCGAGACGGTCAGGATCCCGGCGTACATGTCCGGAATCAGGAAACTGGACTGGGCGTTGACGATCAGGTATCCGAGGCCCGCCTTGGCGCCGACCATTTCCGCGGCGATCAGCACCAGGATCGAGGACGTTCCCGCCATCCGGATTCCCGTGAAGATGGTCGGCACCGCCGAGGGCAAGATGACCTTCTGGAACAGCCGGAAGTTCGAGAGCCCCAGCGAGCGGGCGGCACGGACGAGCAGCGGATCAACGGTCCTGACGCCGGCGATGGTGTTCAGCAGCACGGGGAAGAACGCGGCGTAGGCCACGATGCTGATCTTGGACGTCTCCCCGATCCCCAGCAGGAGTGTGAAGACCGGCAGCAGGGCCAGGGCGGCCGTGTTCCGGAAGACCTCCAGCAGCGGGTTCAGGAACCGGTCCAGGGACCGGTACCAGGCGACCAGCAGGCCAAGAGCGACGGCGGTCACGACGGCGATGCCGAAGCCGCTGGCGGAGCGGGTCAGGCTGGCCGCCAGATGGTTCTGCAGCTGGCCCTTGGCGATCAGCCAGCCCAGGGCCCGCAGGACCTCGTGCAGCGGCGGAAGGAACACCCGGGTCGAGGCCGAGGCGAGGTAGGTGGGCCCGAATTCCCACAACAGCAGGAACAGCACGATGGCGCCCGACGCCCAGATGCCCCGCCCTGCCTTGCGGGCGCCGGTTTGGACCAGCGAGGCCAGGGGTCTGGCCGCTAAGGGCTGCACGGCCCGTCCGGTGTCCGCCGGAAAGGGGGCAGCGGCGGCAGGTGCGGGCGCTTCTGTGGTCAGAGTTGGTGTGGTCATCAGGCTGCCCTTCTTTTAGTGAGCTGGCCCTTGCTGAGCTGGCCTGCCTCGTCCGGGGCTGAACCGTCCGGCCGGATTTTCGCGTGCCCGGCTTCCTGGGCTTTCCGGACCTCGTCGTGCAGCAGCGACCAGACCTTGTGCCGGTGTTCGACGAAGGCGGGGCCGGACCGGACATCCCCTTCACCGCCCCGCTCCCCCAGCTCAATGTCGACGATCTGCTTGAGCCGGCCCGGGCGGGAGCTCAGGACCGCCACGCGCTGGCCCAGGTACACGGCCTCATCGATGCCGTGGGTGATGAAGATGATGGTCTTGCCGGTGGACCGCCAGATACGCAGGAGTTCCTCTTGGAGCTGTTCGCGGGTCTGGGCATCCAGCGCCGCGAACGGCTCGTCCATGAGCAGGATGTCCGGCTCGTACGCGAGGCTCCGGGCGATCGCCACGCGCTGCTTCATCCCGCCGGAAAGCTCATGCGGGTACCGGTCCTCGAAGCCGGACAGACCGACCAGGTCCAGATAGTCCCGGGCCTTGTCCGCCCGCTCCTTGCGGCCCAGACGGCGGCCGTCGCTGCCGGGTCCCTCGAGGCCGAAGGCGACGTTGGCGGCTGCGGTGCGCCACGGGAAGAGGGCGTACTGCTGGAACACGACGGCGCGGTCGCGGCCGGGACCGGTCACCTCCTTGCCGTCCACGAGCACCTGGCCGGTGTCCGGCCGGGTCAGCCCGGCCAGAAGATCCAGGAGGGTGGTCTTGCCGGACCCGCTCGGACCGACCAGGGTGATGAACTCACCCGCGGCAACGTCCAGGGTGATGCCCTCCAGCGCCGTCAGGGTTGATCCCTCGGGCTGGTCCCTGCCGGGCCGGACAGTGAACTGCTTCCCGACGTTCCGCAGGCTGATTTTCGGCGTCGCACCGGTGCCGCCCGTCATGACGCCGCCCCCTTCAGGAGGCCGTTGAAGTCGTTCGTGTAGTACTTGGACGCGGTGATATCGCCAGTGACGATGCCGGTGTCCTTGAGCCAGTCGGTCCACCTGCTGAAGTCCTCGTCGCTGATGGCGCCCTTGGACGGGACCCCAACGCTCTTCCAGTACTTCAGGGTCGCGGTACTTTCGGAGCGCTGGCGCTTGTTGATGATGTTCGTAAACCGCGCGATCACCTCTTCGCGCGGGGTGCTGCGTTCCCATTCGATGGCCTTGGCCACCCCGGTGGTGAAGATCCTCGTGGTCTCGGGGTTCTTCTCGATGAAGTCCTTCCGCAGGACCAGCTGGCCTCCGGCGAAGGTTCCGAAGAGTTCGTAGTCGTTGAACAGGGACCGCAGGCCGCCCTTGGCGACAGCGTTATCCTGTAGCACTCCGCCGAGGGCCCCGACGTCAACCTGTCCGCGGCGGATGGCTTCCTCGGTGTCGTTGGGGGGAACGACGACGAGCTGTACCTGCTTGATGTCCTCCTGGGTCAGTCCGTTTCTCTTCAGGTAGCTGTTGATCACGGCGTCTGAATGGGCACCCAGGGTGTTGACGGCGATCTTCTTGCCGATCAGATCCCGTGGCGTACGGATCGGGCTGTCCTGGGTGACGTAGAAGCCGTTGAACGTCTTGTCGTCCTCGCCGTAGTAGTTGATCACGGCGGTGACCGGGGCGCCGGCTTCGATGAGCTTCACCACGGCGCCCGAGAAGGCGCCGCCAAAGTCGGTGGCCCCCGTTGCGGCGGATTGGATGCTCGCCGGCCCGCTGATGGTGTTGCCCACCCAGTTCAGCTTCACGCTGCCGAGGTAGCCGAGGTCCTCGGCGAGTTCGGGCAAAGTGACGCTGTTGGCTGAGCCCTCATAGCGGAGCTCTGTGACCTCGGGCGTCCCAGCGGTGTTTCCCGCCGGGGACTGGGCGCTCGCAGGGCCGCCGCAACCGGACACCACCAGCGAGACCGCCACGGCGGCAGCCATGCCCAAGGCGGAGAAAAGTCCTGCGGGTATGGTTCGGTTTTTCATAGCGGATTCTTTCTGGATTCGAGGGTGCGGACCGGGGCTGCCGGACCGTGTCCACCATCAGAACAGAGTTGAATCCGCGCCGGCAGGGCCAGCGACACCCAACTAAACCGCGCGTAACCCGGCGACGAAAACCGCCACGGACGGCAATTTCGACGCACGCCGTCGCATCCGGAAGCAGCCCGTAACAGGGCAGACTCACGGGGTTATCTGCGGACGCATCCACACCCGGGCGGACCCGCACTGTGAAGTCGGCGTGAAGTCACTGTGAAGTCAAAGACGTCACTGTGACATGACGGTGACGCCCGACGGCGGCGCATGACGGGGCGGCCGTCCCGCCGTCGTCGTCCCCGGCTTGAGAACATTTCCGGCGCCGGTGCCGAATGTTGCGTTCCCGGCGGGGCTACCTTCGGGCGGCGCGGATCAGCAGGCGGCCGCGGAGCCGGTGCAGCTGGGGCATGATGCCGTAGATGACAATCGGGACCGCGACGGTGGCGAGCACGAAGGTGCGCAGGAGCGGGGGCAGCATCCCCAGCCAGTCGCCAAAGGCAAGGTTGATGACCGTGAGGGTGGGGAACACGGCCAGCCAGATCATGAGCGCCAGCTGATGCTTGTTCGGGGGTGCGGCCTTGGCGGCCTGCGGTGCGGTGGATTCCTTGGACATGTGCATTCCTTGAGTAAGTGGTGGATGGCTGAAGATCACGGCAATCGCTCCCGCGGTGAGGGTCAGAAGCCCAGGTTGAAGGCCCGGACAGCGTCCCCGACGTCGCCGTCGACGAGGTCGGCATTGATGGCGATGGCGGCCGCGGAGCCCTCGCCGGCGGCGGTGATCACCTGGGCCCGCGGGTTGGCCAGGTTGCCGGCCACCCAGAGGCCGCGAACGCTGGTCTGGCCCGTGCTGTCCTTCGCGGGCCACCCGGCCTCGTCGACATCGCAGCCGAGACCGAGGAGGAGGCGGTTGTTGGGGACGAAACGAGGCGGCACGAACAGCGCGGCGCGGCGGATGGTGCGGCCGTCTGCCATCTCGACACCGCGCAGGTGGTCCTCCTCGACCAGGATCCGCTGCACCGTTCCCTCGACGATTCCGATGGCGCGGGCGACCAGTTCCGAGCGTTGAACGGCTGTCAGCATTCCGGGTGGGGCGAAGAACACGACGTCGCTGGCCCACTGGCGGACGATTTGTGCATAGCGGACAGTGTCGGGAGCGCCGCCCAGGACGCCGAGCTGCATGTCCCGCACCTCGTAGCCGTGGCAGTAGGGACAGTGCAGGACGTCGCGTGCCCACCGGTCCGCAAGACCCGGGATGTCGGGCAGTTCATCGCGCAGTCCGGTGGCCACGAGGAGCCGCCGCGCCAGGACGCGCTGACCGTCGGCTGTCAGCACCCAGAACCCGGCGGTGCCGCATCGCACAATGTCCGTGACGGAGGTATCGAGGAACTCGCCTCCGTAACCTTTCACCTCCCTGCGTCCGGCGGCCAGCAGCTCACCGGGGGGCAGCCCGTCCCGCGACAGGAAGCCTTGCATGTGCCCGGCCGGACCGTTGCGCGGTGTCCCGGAGTCCACCACGAGAACTGTGCGCCGGGCCCGTGACAACAACAGTGCCGCTGACAGCCCGGCCGCCCCGCCGCCGATTACCACTACGTCATATTTGCTCATGTCTTCAAGGCTTCCCCGATGTCCCTGTTTTGCCAACAAACGTTGCTGTTTCTGGGAAATCGGCGTTGGATGGGGGTATGGATGACGCAACAACGGTGATCGCGGCCGCCCTTGACCAGGTCGGGGCCCGGCTGAGACGGCTGCGGATGCAGCGCGGTGTGACCCTGACCGGCCTCGCGGACGCAACCGGAATCTCGAAAAGCACGCTGTCGCGGCTGGAATCGGGACAGCGGCGCCCCAGCCTGGAGCTGCTCCTCCCGCTTGCGCAGGCCTACCACGTGCCGCTGGATGAGCTGGTGGGCGCTCCTGAGGTCGGGGATCCCCGCATCCGCCTGAAACCCCGGCGGGCCAACGGGAGGACGGTGGTGCCGCTGACCCGGCACCCCGGGGGCCTGCAGGCCTGGAAGATTGTCATCCCTGCCGCGAAGGTTGTCCCGGAGCTGAAGACCCATGAGGGCTACGAATGGCTGTATGTCCTCGCGGGCCGCCTGCGCCTGCTCCTCGGGGACCACGATCTGGTCCTCGGTCCGGGGGAGGTGGCAGAGTTCGACACCCGGGTCCCGCACTGGTTTGGCAGCGCCGGTGACCAGGCAGCGGAGATCCTGAGTGTGTTCGGAGGACAGGGCGAGCGGATGCATGTCCGCGCGAAGTCGCACCAGGACTGAGGCGGCAACCGGCCGAAACCCTGCGGTGGCACCTCACCCTTCCTGCCGCCGCCCGCCCTTCCCGGCTGCCTCGATGGCCTGCACGGAGATCAGGGTAAGGCCAAGGTCCCGGACCTTCATGAGCAGCCCATGCAGCGCCGACTGGTCAGGGACCACGCCGCTGAGGCTTGTTGTGCCGTCGCTTTCGTGGATCACGGTGAAGTCGCCGAACCAGGCGGACCAGTGCTGGTCGAGCCGCCCGGCGACCCGAAGCCGATAGCCGGCCGGCGCCTGCCTTGTCACAGGCTGCGCGTTCACTTGGCGCCGGCCGGGTCGAGCGGCGAGCTGGCGGGATCCCGGGCAACATCAGGCCGACCCCAGGGAATCTTCCACGAGACTCAGCGCGGCCGCGACTTGCCCAACGGTGTGGACCAGTCCGTGCGGGATCGACCACCATGTTCCGGAGACGTTGGCACGAGGGTCGCGTGGGAATTCGCGCGCGGCCCGTTCTTCCCCGGCGCGCTCCTTGCGGCCCCACTCGGCCAGTCTTTGTCGCGGATTATTCGGCAGCGGCGCCGGAACCTCGAGGTCCCCTTCCCGCTTTCGAGCTCGTACGCCAGCCGGAATCCGGCAGTCCTGATATCCGGATCCAGCTGCATTGCCAGCTCGAAACACAAACGGCGCCCTCGGGGTCCCTGCAAAAGTGGATCCGTGCCCGGCGTCATTAGATCATCCTTGCACCACCGAACGCGGACCGACCCGCTTTCAAGCGTTCAGCGCATCTTGGCGAGTCTTTCGAGGTCCGGTGCGTGACCGTGCTCTGGGTCAGTGGCCGGGTCCGATGATGATCTTGTTTCGTTCGGATTCGTGCGCGCCGCCCTTCTTCGCCAGCGTGGAGCACGCCTCTTCGATGTCGCGGGCGAGCGTGTCGACGTGCTCACGGCTCAATGTTTCCTTGACCAGGGCGCGCATGATCGTCACGTCCTGGGCGTTCGGCGGCAGTGTATATGCCGGCACCATCCAGCCGCGCTCGGCCGAGAGTTGCCAGGCAATGTCAAACTCGTCGTACCCGGGGTCGGAGGCGAGCCGGAACGCCACCAGGGGAAGTTGCTCCTCGGCGGCGCCGATGATCTCGAAGCGGCCCATGGCGTCCAGCTTCTCAGCGAGGACGCGGGCATTAGTCTGCATGTTCTGCATGATGTACGTGTAACCGGCGCGGCCATAGCGCACGAAGTTATAGTACTGGGCGAGAACCATCGACGAGCCGGTGGAGAAGTTCAGGGTGAAGGTCGAGTCGGTCTTGCCGAGGTAGTTCTCCTCGAAGACGAGATCCTTGGCGAGGTCCGCCTTCTCACGGAAGATCAGCCAGCCGATGCCGGGATAGACCAGGCCGAACTTGTGCCCGGAGACATTGATCGAACGGACCTGCTCGAGGCGGAAGTCCCACTCCGAGTCCGGATAGAGGAAGGGCCACACGAACCCCCCGCTGGCCCCGTCCACGTGCAACGGCACATCGAGGCCCCGCTCGCGCTTGATCCCTACCAGCAGGTTGTTGATACCGACGATGTCGTCCTTGTGCCCGGTGAACGTTGTACCCAGTACGGCTGCGACACCGATGGTGTTCTCATCGACATGGGCCTTGACGTCGTCCGGGCCGATCGTGTACTTCCCCGGCTGCAGCGGCACAATCCGCGGCTCGACATCGAAGTAGCGGCAGAACTTCTCCCACACGACATGCACATCGCCGCCGAACACCAGGTTCGGGTTCGACGTCGACGCGCCGGCGGCCTCGCGACGCTTGCGCCAGTTCCACTTCAGTGACAGACCGCCGAGCATGATCGCCTCGGACGATCCCTGGGTTCGGGCGCCCGTCGTCTCGCCGGGCGCGTGGAAGAGGTCGGCCAGCATCCGAATGCAACGCTGCTCGATCTCGGCCGTGCGGGGATATTCGGCGTGGTCGATGAAATTGCGGTGCAGGTTTGCGGCGATGATCTGCTGGGCCTGCGGCTCCATCCATGTCGTCACGAAGGTTGCAAGGTTCCGGGCCGGATCACCCTCCAGCGCCAGGTCCTCCGACACCAGCCGCAAAGCGTCCTGTGCAGGAATGCCGGTCTCCGGGAACTCCCGGCTCGGAACCTCCTGGGTGATGAATCGATTGCCGAACAGCGCCACGTCGGCATCCGCCGGCAGGGAATTTTCAGACATCACTTCTCCTTCGGAGACTGTTGAAAAGGGGTTACGAATGAGTTTCCCGGTCTGCAGGAACCGAGGTGTCGGTGGATTCCGGACTGAGCATCAGAATCGCGCCGGTAAGGAAGCAGAGGGCTCCCACGAGGGTGCCGAGATTGGACAACTCGGCGTTCCAGACATCGCCGCTCGACGGTATAACAAAGGCCGCGACGGCCGAGATGCCGAACGCAACAGAGCCGGCCACGTTGATCACGCCGATCTTCCACACCCGGGGCCTGGGGCGGCCGCCAATGGCGAGGCGACCGGCATCCCGCAACGCCACACCGCTTGCAATGAGGAAGGCGATTGAACCCAGGGCGTCGGGTCGCCACACCCGCTGGTCGGTCAGCGCCGCGCTGAGATTGTCCCGCACCGCGTTTCCCGTACTCCAGTTGAACCACAGGGTCCCGGCAAGTTGAATGCCGCCAGCGAGCCAGGCGAGATTCCGCGGCGCCCATACCCAAAACGAATGGCGCCGCGTGGCACCCACGGCCGGGAGGGCATCGACGGCTTCGCGGTACTGCAGGAAGGCCGCACAGGTGAAGAACAGTGAACCTACGAAGAATGTGACTGCACACCAGCGCAATCCCACAGCCTCGGAGTACAACGGCACCGCCCCCAAGGCGAACAGGCTCGAGCCGATGATGAACAAACAGGCGATCCACCGGTCCCGTACGGTTGAACGGCCCCCGATCGAGATCTTATTGTGCATGGTCGGTCCTCGAGGGTGCCCGATGCTGGACCTTGCCGGCATCCTCAGGTGCCCCGGGCGCCCTCGGGCCCGGGACCGGGAGGACAATGGTGATCACGAAGGCCACCGCCACGGCCACCACCACCTGGGGTGTTACGGCCACACCGTCCACTCCCAGCAGCAGCGTGGCCAGCAGCGTCGACGTCAGCGGCAGCCGCAGCATAGCGGCGCACATGGCTCCCATGCCCATGCCGATCGCTGCCGCGAGATTCATTCCGGGCAACCAACTCGCAGCAACACCGAGGGCCGCACCAATGAACATCGAGGGGAAGACCGGCCCGCCACGAAATGCGCTCAGCGAGAGCCCGTAGACGACGGTCTTACAAGCGATCAGCAGGACCAGCACTGGAAGCGAGTAGTCCGCGGCGTGTTCGACCAGTTCCGGTAGGGCGTCCTGCCCCGAAAACAGCACCTGCGAGAAGCTGCGCCCCGAGATCAACTGGTAAGCCATCGCGGTAAGACCGATCAGCAGGCCGAGCGCAGACGTCACCAACACCCGGTTCAGATGCACGATCGGACGAAGCGACAGCGCGACCCAGCGGATCAACCATCCCAACAGCGCGCCGGCCGCGCCCATGATGACCGCCCAGCCCAACATCGCCACCGTCGGCGGCACGGCGGGCGGCACCACGGGCAGCGCCAGCGAGAAACTGCCCAACCCGGTCCAGCCGTCCAAGCCGACGAACACCAGCGCCCCGACGCCAGAGGCAATCAGTCCGGGCAGGGCAACCAGACTCAGCGTCATTCCCCCGATCCCCGCGGCCTCCATGATCAGGAATGCACCGAGCACGGGAGACCCGAGGAGGGTACTGATCGCTGCGAAGCTGCCGGCCGACGCCATGATCGTCAGGGCCATCGGCGGAGCATCCTTCTTCACCAGGTGCACCGCCAACGCCCCGAGGCCGCCACCGATCGCGATCAGTGGCGCCTCCGGCCCGAGCACCGCACCCAGGCTGAGCGTGGTCAGCGCCGCGAGAATGATGCCTACAAGCTCCCGGCCGCTGGGCGGACCGCCGCCCGTCTTGAATCCAAGAGCGGGTGAGTGCCCCCCGGTTCCCGGCAGGTAGCTGATGGTCAACGCCGTCAACAGCCCACACAGCACCAGCCAGGGAACCGGCCACCACGCAGGAGCCGGGCCCCCAAAGACCAGATTCGGCAGTCCGGCGAAGACGAACCGCTGGACCGCCGCGACCAAAGCAAGAAAACCGTACGCAATGATCGAGATCGGAACCCCTAGAACCGCTGCCAGCACGAGCGCAGCGATGTACGGCTTGGAACGAATCACGACGGCCGGATCGATACTGGGCGGCGGGGCGCCAGGCTCACTCATTCCCGTCAGCCCGCCGCGCCTGTGAGGATCCGGGCCACTGCAAATGCCCGCCTTCTAGATCGGGGCGACTTGCCCAGCCGGCCGCACCCCGAGGAGACCGAGGGAACGGGTTCGTTGCGCCCATGGCAATTGTTGAGCATGCCTTCTCCTTCCGCTGGCCGTCCGCTAGATGGCGGGAGCCTTTAGTGAGGTCTCACTAGCGATAGAGGCTGGTCAATCACATGCTCTCCAAGCTAACGCTTCCAGTGGGGGCAGTCTTCACCCAATGCGGGTGAAAGAGAGCCAAAAAGCGCTCCGCCTGTTCGCGGAGCAACACAGGCCAGCAGCTTGGAAGCCCCGGCGGACTCCGCCGCTCATGACCAACGCATCAGGGAGCCTCAAGCAGACAGTCGCCATCCGCGCGCCATCCCGCGGTGCCCTCGACGTCGACGGCGGTCCGGGGACCGGGAACCGGGAACCGGGGACCGGGAAAACCGCCGTCGCCCTGCACCGCTCCGCCTGCTTCCTCCACTCCGACCCCCGGGTGGGTCACCGTGGCGCCCAGGGCAAGAGCGGCGTACTGGTCATTGGTCCGCACCGGCGCTACCTGACCTACGTTGCCGACGTCTTCCCCAGCCTCGGAGAGGAAGGAGTACAGACCTACACCCTGCGGGATCTCGTCCCCGAGGGGGCCAGCGCAGCCATCGAGGAAGTTCCGGATGTGGCCCTCTTGAAGTCGTCCGCCGACATGGTGAAGGCGATCAAACCAGCCGTCAGGTTCTACGAGGAGCCCCCTGCCCAGGCGGTGGAGGTCGAAACGCCGTACGTCGACCGCTGGCTGAGCGTTGACGAGTGGGCCCAGGCGTTTGAGGCGCCGAGCCCCGGCACCCCGCACAACGAGGCGCGGGACGAGTCCTCACGCCCCCGGCGCCGGCCAAAGGCCGTGACCGCCACCCGGCGATCTCAATCGGCTCAGGTTCAGTCCCGGGGGTCGGCTTCGGGCGGGCTGAACATTGCCTTGTGCGGTTCCAAGCATCCCGGGCGTGTCCCCGAGTGGCTGCCCTTGCTGCAAAGTCCGGGAGCTACCGGCGGTGGCCCGTGTTGTCGAGGCCCACAAAGTGGGAGTGGCCCAGAGTCTGAGCGCGGTGGAAATCACGGAGCTGGCGCTCGGACTCCTGGTCAGAAGCTGCGGGGGGCCGTGCCGACTTCCTCGAAACGTCGCGCCAGATCGACGCGGCAATAAGGACCAGTCCACCAACGACGAGAAGTAGCCACTCCATGATGTCCATCCCCTAAAAGCGCCAGCCTATCCAACTGCACTGGAATGCGGAAGGACAGGCGGGGACCCATCACATTGTCACAACGGGCACGGCCGCAGAAATTGACCGCTGCCGAGACTACAGGTTCCGGTGATGCTCGATGAGCCAGCGTGCCATCTGCTGGGCACGCCGGGAAGCCAGGGCGTCCCCCTCCGTGGCCGAGATGATGGAGCCTTTCATCAGGATGTGCCAGGATCGTGCAAACTCCTCCGGGCGGTCCAGTCCGGCCTCCTTGGCCAGGGCTTCGATGTGGCCCCTGATACGGCTGAGGTAACCGATGCTGGCCTGCCCCAGAGGGTGTCCCGGCCCCATCTCCAGCAGGACATTGATGAACGAACACGCTTCGAAGTCCTCGCGCTGGAACCAGTCCCCGAACACGTCAAATACGGCCAGCAACTGTTCCTCGGCGGTGTTGCCGCGCCGCCTGGCCTCGGCGACGATGAGATCCACGGTCCACACCTGGTCCCGCAACTCCAGGAAGGCCAGCACCAGGGAGTCCTTGGCCGGGAAATGCCGGTAGAAAGTTGCCTTGGAGACTCCCGAGCTACTGATCAGCTCGTTGACGCCGACGTCGCGGATGCCGCGCCTGGAGAATAACTCATAGGCGGTGGCGAGGATTCGGTCCACGGGGTCCTCGCGGCCGGCCATGACCGTGGCGGGCAACAGCGTGGGCCCGTCGGCGTCGGAGACAGTCATGGTGGCTCAGATTTTACACCGCCACGGGCGGACAGACTGGTCTGTCGTCGAGTGTGACAGCGCCTTTGGGGCAAAAATGCCCCGGCATGGCCGGCCGGTCCGGCGCCGGACCCCCGGGGACTCCCTGGGCGGTTTCTACGGGTGAAAGACGCGGTCGGCGTCCCGGCGTGCCGAGAATCGGGTGTCGAGGGCGTGGACGAGGTTTCGGAGAGTGGCAGCGTCGTGCGTGTTGTTGGCCAGCCGGACGATCGCGGAGGCCGTGTGCGCGAGCTTGAGGTTGTGGTGCTGGCTGTAGACGGAAAGCCGCTCAAAAGCGGCGTCGGAACCGATGTGAAGGATTCCCATCAGAATGCCCTTGGCCTGTTCAATAAGGCCCCGCGTGCCAATGGCTCCGGCGATGGCCTCACGTGCGGACCGGTCAGTCTCCAGCTGAACCGTCCTGGTGAGGTCGAGGATGAATCCGTCGATGAACAGCGGCTTCCCACCGGCATCGGGAACGCCCTCCCCCGCCGTTAGGACCCGCCGTTCCCGCCTGCGTGCGTCGAAGAGACGGTGGTAGCTGGCAAAGAACCCGCCAGCCCGGCACGCGTCCTCAAAGTTTTCCCGGCAACGCTTCCGGTCATCGGCATGGATGTGGGACATCAGAAGGCCCATGGTAGGCACAACCTCCCCCCGGCGGTAGCCGTGGATTTGGTAGGTCTCCTCGGACCACTGCAGCTCCCCGGACGTCACATCGAAGCGGAAGGTCCCCGCCAGGACGTCCTCGCTGACCAGCGCACTGGAATACGTTTGCAGCGCCCTTAATTCGGTCATGGACATCGCTAGCTGCCCGGCCCCAGGGCCGCCGTCGTTCCGTCCGGGCCAGACAGCCGGCATCGGCGGGAACCATGGAAAACGGTGAACAATTCGAAGATGCCGGTCATTGAACCTCCTAAGAGCCGGGACCCGCTCCCGGTGACGCCGTTGTCACCGGGAACAGCCTGAATCCACCCCACGATGCCGGTCATCCGCAGAAGCCCGGAACGAATTGATGAATTTATGAAAGTCTGAACTACGCTTCGCGTCCGCGCAAGGGGTGGCCCCGGCTCCGCCACCGGCGGCGACACGACAGCGGTCCGGCGCTACGATGTAGGTGCGGTAGGACGAATCTTGGCGCGTGCGAGACAGACTTTTCTGTCTCGCACGCGGCAGAGTCCCATCTGCGGGTTCCGCGCAGACGCACGGCTCAGAAAATTTGAACGCGAAGGAGGGAGATCCAGTGACGGATGAACTTCCCGGAGGCCTGGTCCTCGCCGATGTGAAGGCCGAACTTTTCAAATCCATGGGCCACCCGGCACGAATCCAACTTCTTGAAGTGCTCGCCGACGGACCTGTTGCCGTGAGCAGGCTCCGCGATTACACGGGCCTTGAGCCTTCGAATCTCTCCCAGCATTTGAGCTTGCTCCGCCGCCAGCGCCTCATTGTCCCTTCGCGACGCGAAGGGCGGCTTTTCTATGAACTGGCCAGCCCCGAGGTGAGCGTCCTGCTCGCTGACGCCCGGTCCCTGCTCGGCGCGCTCCTCCACACCACCCGCCTGAACCTAAGCCCCGACGGCGAGGCGCCCCGCGAAGAGGCAATCCGCTAAGTGCAGCGCCCGCTTCCCGATCCTGGAACCGTGGAGCCCGACTCAGCGGTCAGCGCTGCGTCCTAATCTCTTGCAGGTAGGCCATGAGGCCGACCAGCTGCTCTGCAGTCCACGGCAGATCGGCGCTGAGTGCAGCGCTGTTGTCCTGCCACATGGCGCGGGCGGCGGCCTTGGTTTGTTCGCCGGAGTGGAACATGGATCCGAGCTCGTCCCACGCCCTGGCCCAGTCCCTCACGGAGGGATCTGATACTGGCGTTCCGTCCCCGGCGTGCCTGAGACCTTCCTCAACCAATGCGGCCCACCGGTTCTTGGCGGCGTCGATCCCCTCGGCGCCGAGTTCGGCCCTTCGCTCGGCCAGTTCCTGACGCTGTTCCGGCGTGAAGTGGTTTTCCAGCACGGTGATCATCTCCAACGTTGACATGAATTGTTCGGTGTCCGGCATGGCGGCCGCGTCAATGCGGGAGAGCAGGTCCCGAATCCGGTCCTCAACAGACTGGACCTGCTCGGCTTGGCGGCGCACGTGCCGCAGTTGTCCTTCCAGGAGAGTGCGCAGGGAAGCCAGGTCATCAACCGGTGCCGCCAGCGCGGCGGCGATCTCCGCCAACGGGAGCCCGAGCATCTGGAGCGCCCGGATCCGGTACAGCCTCCGCACGTCCCGACCGTCATAGCGGCGGTGGCCGGAAGCCGTCCGCCGGCTGGCTGACAGCAATCCGATCTCGTCGTAATGATGGAGCGTCCGGACCGTGACGCCACATGCCGCGGCGAGTTCGCCAATACTCCATGGACCTGCGGCACCGCTCGCCTCTTTCATGTGAACCACGGTAAATCCTCACGCCGCGTGAGGATCAAGGCCCTGTTCCGCCAGCCGGCTGTTGAGCCGGTCCACCTCGTCGAGGACTTCAGTCGCCGCCCAGGCACGGCTGCGCTTTGACTGGGTTACCGCGGTGATGACCCCGGCGCTGGTGAGCCGCTCCAGCGCGGCATAGACGGAACTTTCGGCGACGCCGGCAGCGTGGGCGGCGCTGTGGGCCTCGAACACGGGCCGCTCCAGCAGCCACGGAATGATCTTCTCATCCGCCGATCCCCTGCGGGGCCTGGCAAGCTCCAGCCACATGGCCGGCAGGGCATCGAGTGCGGCCACTGATTCCCGGGCTGCGTCCGCGGCACGGACCGCCGACCGGGCCAGGTACAGCACGAACGGGTCGGCAACCCCGGACCGGTAGTTGTTGAGCAGGCTGAAATACCTCTCGACGTCGGCGACCATCGCCGACGCGATCGGTGTGACCGTGTTCCGCGTGAGCCCGCGACGCCGCGAGATCGCACCGATTAAGGCCCGCCCGATCCGGCCGTTACCGTCGGTGAACGGATGGATGGATTCGAAGTGGGCGTGCGCGATCGCCGCCTGCGCCATGATGGGGAGGTCGCGGCGGTTGCAGAAGACCATCAGATCCTCTATCAGGTCCGGCAAGAGCTCCGGAGGGGGCGGAACGTGAATGGCACCCCGCGGCGAATGATCGCTGCCGCCGATCCAGTTCTGCACGTCCCTGAGCCTGCCGGCATGCGGACCGTCCATCGGGTCGTCCTTCATGAGGGTGCGATGGGCTGCCAGCATGGCCTCCAGCCGGATTTCGCCTGTCCGCCCGGCGTCGTCGATCATCCCTTGCACGGCGTCTGCCGCAGCCACCATGGAGCGGGCCTCATCGCTGGCCTTGAGGCCTATCATGGCCCGGGCGTAGTCGTCACGGTTGGCGTCGACATGCTCGATCTTGGAGGAGGAGACGGCCTCGCTGCGGAGGAGAAACCCGCTGATGGCGGTCATCCGGGTGCCGGCCGTGACGTCGAGGGACGCAATGGCAACAGCGGCCTCCTCAAGCGCGACAACGGTCTCGCGGCCCGGATCGAACCAGAGCCCCGCGATCATGGGCGGAAGCGCGACCACAACCTCGGCGAATTCCCGGTCCTCCCGCGGCGGCCGGCCGGAAGACTTCCATGGCATGGTCTTGCTGCCGTGCGGGGGCCAAGCGGTCATGGATACCTCCGGAAGTCGGAACAACGCCGTCACTATTAAGACTTTAGTAGCTAAATCTAAATAATGAGCGACCTGTTGCCCGAAGATTCCATCCGAACCGGTCCTGTTACCCAGGACGGGCGTATCTGGTGAAGTTTCGAAGCTTGCCCTGGACTGAGGGGACGGTTCCGCCTCCAGTGGTGGGCTGGGATCGCGTGTCGCCGGCCCTCGATTCCGCGGCGGCACGGTTCAAAGGAGGCCGCGTCACTGGTATTGATACCCTCAGTGGCCACGTCACTTCCGATCTCGCCTGCGTCCTGGACATAGAACACTGGCAGGCCAAGGTCGGCGGCGCAGCCGAAATGTCGCTCTTCGATTTGCGGGCGACGAGCATTTACCGCCTTGAAGACGACGCCTGGGCACTCGTGCGCCGCCACGCCGGCCCGATCACCACACCGCGGGCCCCGGACGCCGCCATCCGCCAGTAGTACCGGGATTCACGCCACCTATTTCCAAGACCGGCCGCAGAGGCTGGTCAGTTGGATGACCACGCCAAGCAGCCGTGCTCGGTCGTTGCCGACGTTGAGGTTAGCTGCGACAGCGCGCCCCGCCGAAACCGGTTCAAGGCCTTCGTCCCTCACGCGGCGCCGGACTGTGCGGGATCGCTCTCCGGTTCGTCCGTGGGCTTCCGGCGGACCAGTTCGGTGGGAATGTTCTTGGAGAACAAGAGCGACAGCGAGCTGATAAACACCAGGGCCACCATCGATGCCCGGAGCGAGGACACCTGCGAGTCGGTATACAGCGTAGTCAGCGTTGCAGCGTCCGCGGGCGACAGTCCCGCCGACGTCGCGATCTCGTTCACCGTGGACACCGGCACAATGTTGACCCCCGACTGGCTGTCGGCGGCGACCTGATCCTTGACGTTGCCCGGAAGGTCGCTCGTTTCCACAGCGCCCAAAAAGGAGCTCGAGAGCGAAGCGATCAGGACCGATCCGATCAGGGCCGTCCCCAGCGAGGACCCAAGGTTCTGGAAGATCCCCTGGAGCCCGCCGATTTCGCTGGACCGCTCGACGCCGACGCTGGACATTGTGACGTTGCCGATCTGGGATGCCAGCAGCCCGAGGGCCGCTCCCGCGAAGAACATGCCGGCCGCGAAAAGCACGCTGCGCAGGTCCAGGGAGACTGAGCCGAGCAGGACGAAGCTGCTCACGACCAGGACGAGCTGTCCAAGCCGAACGATCCGGCGCGGAGACCAGACGGCCGTCAGGCGGGTGCCGACAACCGAGAACAGGATCAGCGAAATCGAAAGCGGAAGAATCTTGATGCCGGTGTCGAGGGCATTCAGTCCCAGGGTCATCTGCAAATACACCGGAATCATGAAGAACAGGCCGGCCGTGATCATGTACTGGGCCGCGAGGACGGACAGCCCGGAGCGCAGCTGTTTGATGGACAGCATCGAGACGTGGACCAGCGGCGGGCGCCCCCGCCGGATCAGTGCCTCCTGCCGGGCGAAGAACGCCCACACCAGGAACCCGCCCGCGAGTATCAGGTACGGCACCAGGGACAGGCCCAGCGGATTGATCGGAACGCCGCCGATCTCGGGCGATTGCTTGGGCAGAATCCATCCCCAGGTCTTGCTTTGGAGCATGGCGAAGACGATCAGGGTCAGGCCTGCCGCCGAGAACAGGACGCTGATGCCATCGATCCTGATGCGTTGCGGGCGGCTGGCATCGGGCACAAGCCGCGCGAAGAGGAGTACGGCCGCCATCACCACCACTTCGCCGATGAACACATACCTCCAGCTGAGATACGTTGTGACATACCCGCCGATGAGCGGGCCCAGGGCCACGGCGGCGCCCGACGTCGCCCCGATGATCGCGAACCCCGTCACCCTGTCCTGGCCCTGGTAGTTGTTGGCGATGAGGGCCGCGATGGCCGGGATCACCAGGACCGCCCCGACCCCTTCGATCACGGACCACCCGAGGAAGAGCACCGCGATGTTGGGGCTGAGGGCTGTCAGGAGTGATCCGCACGCGTAAATCACTGCACCAATGACGAAGGCGCGGCGGCGTCCCCACACATCACCGAGTTTTGCTCCCAGCAACATCAGGGAGGCCATGGTGAGGGTGTAGAACGTGATGGCCGCCTGCATCGCGGCGACAGTGGTATTGAGGTCCTTGACGACTGTTGAAATGGAAACGTTCATCACGGTGCTGTCCAGCACCATGACGAACTGCGCGCATCCGAGGATAATGCCGGCGGTCCATTTCTTCATTGGCTGACACGCATTCTCGAAGGAAGCGGCCGGGCGGTCAGGCCCCGCTCAACGCCTTGGCCTTGACAGCCTCAAACTCGCCCTGGGTGAGCGTGCCGGCGTCGAGGAGTTCCTTGGCCTTCGCAATCTCCTGGGTGGGCGACGCCGAGGCGACAGAACGGATGTACTCGGTCGTGGCCGCTTCTGCCTGCTGCGCACTCTTGGCCTGGCGTTCCGCCATGCTGCGGCCGCGCGCGATCAGGTAGACCAAAACTGTCAGGAACGGCACGAAGACCAGGAACAATATCCACACTGCCTTGAGCCAGCCGTTAAGCTCGCGGTCCCGGAAGATGTCACCGATGACTGCAAACAATGCGAAAAGATACGAGACGAACGCGAAACCCCAAAAGAACAGCCAAATGACGCTCCAGAATTGCTCCACGGGAGCCATCCTTTCGTTCCGAGGAAGCCCTGCTGGCATTCCCTTGGGGCCAAAACTAGCCCTCACCCGCCACTGCCTGTAAGGACCATAAGGCCTGTATTTGGCACGGTGGAGCGCTATGCCCCTTCGCTCCCCGGGCCGTGCCCCCGGCTCAAATGCTCCGGTGTCAGCCCAGCGCCCTGGCCTTGAGCATCTGGAATTCTTCGCCGGTGATCGTGCCTTCATCGAGGAGTTTCTTCGCCGCCGCGATCTGATCCGCGGGGTTGGCATTGGCGGTCCGCCGGATGTAGTCAGCCATGTCGTCCCGTGCAACATCCTGCCGCGCGGACTGTCGGATGGTCATTTGCTGCCCGTAGAACAGCATGTAGGCCAGGCAACCGAGGAGCGGGAACAGGAGAACGGCCAGGACCCACAGGGCCTTGACCCACCCGGGGCGCAGGCTGTCCGAAAAGATGTCCCTGAAGACAAGGAACAGCACCATTAAGTAGGCAACAAACATGACGAACGAAAACATGAGCCAGATGAAATCCCAAAATCCCATGACCTTCGCCTTTCGCGGGACCGGTGATGCGGCAGCGCTTTGGAACAGCAGTGGCGGCCCAGCCGGGTTACTTGCCGGATCGCCACCAGCCTACGCAGGGGGTTGCGGTTGTCAATCAGTCCCCGGGGCGGCCCCGGGCAGCGGACCTGGAAGAGCCGGGCAGCGGACCTAGAAGAAGTGCACTTCGCTGGCCGCATCAGGGGACGGATGCACCACCGGGGCCTGGCCGAGTTCGAGCAGGATGTCGTTAATACTCAACTGGCCTTCCAGCTGAGGATCCAGCTGTACCGGGACAACAGCCTCCGGGACGGCGTCGCTACTCATCCCACGATCATAGGTGCGGTCCATCCCGTCGCCCGGGGGCCACGCCGATCGGAGTCGGGGTGGTGCCGTCCGCACTGCCGGACATCACCCGCCGCCGCAGGCCAGCAGGGCGGCGATGTCCGGCATCCCGGCGAGGCTAGGCTAGGACGTATGGCTTCTCCAACCCCTCCCCTCTCCCGCCCGTCAGCCCAGGGCGCATCAAACCCCGGCCTCCGGCCCGCACGGACGGCCGCCCTTGCCGCCTGCGCCGACGCGTTCCTGATTCTGCTCTTCGCGGCGATCGGCCGCGACGCGCACCAGCGCGGGGAAATCATCACCGGCGTCCTGGCCACGGCGTGGCCGTTCCTGGTGGGCGCGGCCCTCGCCTGGCTCGTGTTGCGGCTGTGGCATGACCCCCTGCGGCTGTGGCCCGCCGGCGTCGCGGTCTGGCTCGGAACAGTGGGGGTCGGCATGATTCTGCGGGCTGTCACCGGCCAGACGGTGGTGCTGCCGTTCATCATCGTGGCCCTGCTGAGCCTGGGCGTCTTCCTCCTCGGTTACCGTCTTGCGGTTGCCGGCGTGCTGCGGTTGCGTTCCCGCCGCCAGCAGGCCTAATGCACTAGGCTTGCTGGAAACGGCAGCACCCTCGCAGGAGCCGCCGGCAGGCCCGCAAACGGCGCAACCGATCCGGAAAGGCTCACACGTGGTCACCGCATTCGTCCTGATTAAGACAGACGCTTCACGCATCCCCGAGACGGCCGAGGAAATCTCGGCCATCCCGGGCATCAGCGAGGTCTACTCCGTGACCGGCGAATGGGACCTGATCGCCATCGCCCGCGTTGCCAAGCACGATGACCTGGCCGAGGTCATCGCGGACAAGCTCTCCAAGGTTCCGGGCGTCGTCCACACCACCACGCAGATCGCTTTCCGTGCGTATTCACAGCACGACCTCGACGCGGCCTTTGCCCTCGGATTTGAGCAGTAATCCGCACGAGGCAGTAACAGGACAAAGGACGGGCCCGGCAAATTTCTGCCGGGCCCGTCCTTTGTCCTGTCTGGGTTTTGTCTACGTTCCGCGGCTGCCGGTTTCCTGCGGCGGCTGCGGGTGGCGCAGGCTCAGGCGGCCTGCGACAGCGCGACCCACCGGTCCAGCACCGCGGCAGCAGCGCCGGATTCAATGGACTCCTCGGCCCGCTTCAGCGCGGCCGCCATCCGGTCGGCCAGCGGGCCCACGGCGTCGAGATCAAACGCCACCAGCCCGGCTGCGGCATTGAGCAGCGCCGCATCGCGGGCAGGCCCCGGCGCGCCGGAGAGGACTGCACGGACGACGGCGGCATTGGCCGCAGCGTCACCGCCGCGCAGCTCCTCCAGCGTCGCCTGCCGGATGCCGAGCCCGCGCGGATCAAACATCTCTTCGGTAACCTCACCGTTGCGGATCTCCCACACCCGCGACGGACCGGTGGTGGTCAGCTCGTCCAGGCCGTCATTGCCGCGGAACACGAGGCCGCGGCTCCCGCGCTTGGCCAGCACGCCGGCCACCAGTGGCGCCATCCGCTCATTGGCGACACCCACGGCCGACGCCTGGACGTGTGCCGGGTTGATCATGGGACCCAGGAAGTTGAACGCCGTCGGAACGCCTAGTTCACGCCGGGCGACGGCGGCATGCCGCATCGAGGGGTGGAACACCTGGGCGAAGCAGAAGGTGATCCCGGCTTCCTCGGCGTTGCGCGCCACCCGGGCGATAGGAAGGTCCAGCCTGACGCCGAGCGCCTCCAGGACGTCTGCGGATCCCGATGACGACGACGACGCCCGGTTGCCGTGCTTGACCACCTTTGCGCCGGCGCCGGCACAGATCAGCGCGGCCATCGTGGAGATGTTGACCGTGTTCTGCTGGTCGCCGCCGGTGCCGACGATGTCCAGCTTCTCGCCGGCAATGTCTATGGGGTTGGCGTTGGCCACCATCGCCTCGACCAGGCCAGCGACCTCATCAACGGTCTCGCCCTTGGAACGCAGCGCCACCAGGAATCCGGCCACCTGGACCGGCGTGGCCTCCCCCGACATGATCGAGTTCATGGCCCATTCGGTGCTTTCGGCGGTGAGGTCCGCGCCGCCGATAAGTGCGTTGATGAGCCGCGGCCAGGTGTTGCCTGCCGCCTGTGCAGATGCCTGAGAAGTCACCTCCCGATGCTATCGAGGTCGGCCCCGCAAAGACCAATGTGAACCCCGCCGGGAACTTTTCCGCGCGAATTCGCGTCTTTGTAGAAAAAGTCCTCCGAAAACGCGGTTTGCGTTGGGCAGGACGGACTTTTATAGACATAATGTCTATGTGACATCTGCGACCCATGCCCCCAGTACCCCGGCGCACCCGACGCTGAACCGCCCCAACATGGTTTCTGTAGGAACCGTTGTGTGGCTGTCCAGTGAGTTGATGTTCTTCGCCGGTCTCTTCGCCATGTACTTCACACTCCGTTCGACCTCCGGACTGATGTGGGCGGAAGAGACAGCCAAGCTCAACTTCCCCTTTGCGCTCGTTAACACGATCGTCCTCGTGGCAAGTTCCTTTACTTGCCAGATGGGCGTCTTCGCCGCCGAGCGGCTCCAGCCGCGCCGCACCGGCGGAGTCTTCAGCTTCACCCGCTGGGGGATGAACGGATGGTTCATCCTCACGTTCCTCATGGGTGCCTTCTTCGTGGCCGGCCAGGCAACCGAGTACGCCATGCTCGTTTCCGAGCACGTCTCGCTGTCCTCCAACGCCTACGGCTCCGCCTTCTACATCACGACGGGCTTCCACGGCCTGCACGTCATCGGCGGTCTGATTGCCTTCCTGCTCATCATCGGCCGCTCCTTCGCAGCGAAGAAGTTCGGCCACTTTGAAGCGACCTCGGCGATTGTCACCTCGTACTACTGGCACTTCGTGGACGTCGTCTGGATTGGCCTCTTCCTGGTCATCTACGTCCTCAAGTAGCCAGACTTGACTCTTTTTCTACAAGAGGCAGAATTTCAAGAAGCGGCTCCAGGAGCCACCGCAGGATCGAATAAAGGAACCACCACGTGAAGGCACTCTCGCAGAAGCGACGTCACCCACTGGCAGCAATTGCGCTGCTGCTGATGGGCCTCTTGGTCACGGGTGGGCTGTACGCCGTTGCCACCACCGTCAACCAGGCCAAGGCCGACACCGCCACCTACAGCGCCAGCGACGTAGAGGAAGGCGGCAAGCTCTTCGCCGCCAACTGCGCCACCTGCCACGGCATGGGTGCCAGTGGCTCGCAGGCCGGACCGTCGCTTGTCGGCGTCGGCGCCGCTGCTGTTGACTTCCAGGTCGGCACCGGCCGCATGCCCATGCAGATGAACGGCCCGCAGGCCCAGAAGAAGCCCGCCCAGTTCAACGAGGAACAGACCAAGCAGCTGGCTGCTTACGTTGCCTCGCTCGGCCCCGGCCCGGCCATCCCCGAAGCGGGTGTGCTCGATGAGAAGGGCGACGCCGCCAAGGGTGGAGAGCTCTTCCGCACCAACTGCGCCATGTGCCACAACGCTGCCGCTGCCGGCGGTGCACTCACCCGGGGCAAGTTCGCCCCGGCCCTCGCGGGTGTCTCCGGCCAGCACATCTACGAAGCCATGGTCACCGGCCCGCAGAACATGCCGGTCTTCAGTGACGCGAACATCTCCCCCGAGGGAAAACGCGACATCATCACCTACCTGAAGCAGATTGAAGCCAACGGTTCACCCGGCGGCGCAGATCTTGGAGCTTTGGGACCGGTTTCCGAAGGTCTCTTTGTCTGGATTGCCGGCTTGGGCGTCATCATCGCGTTCACCATCTGGCTAACCTCCCGCACCTCCTAAGCGGACCTTGCACCTGTAAGAATTTTCTGCTGACCCGTCAGCAGTTTGAATTGAAACCTAACTCGGCACTTGCCGAGACGAGAGAAGGATGAGGCGAATCATGGGCAACCATAGTGACGGCAGTCCGAACCACTCGGGCACCGTAGCTAAGGGTGGTCAGAATGAGGTGGAGAAGTTCCAGGATCCTGGAATTCCCCCGCACCGTTTGCGCCTGGCTGACACGGACCCGAGGGCCGCAAAGAAAGCAGAACGGCAGGTAGCCATTCTGTTCGGCACCTCAGTCGTTGGCACCCTGATATTCCTGGTGTCGTACTTCGCGATCGATCTGGGGAATGATTCCTCGATCGCCACGATCCGTCTCCAGAATGCCTTGCTGGGCATCGGCACCGCGTTCGCGATGCTGGGCATCGGCACCGGCATCGTCCACTGGGCCAAAGCCCTGATGCCGGACCACGAGGTCTCGGAAGAGCGCCACGCGATCCGCACCGAGGAAGACCGCCAGGCTGCCGTCCGCATCGTTGATGACATTGTGGAGGAAACCGGCATCAAGCGCCGGCCGCTGATCCGCAACACCCTGCTTGGCGCGGTCGCGCTTGCGCCCCTGCCGGCATTGGCCATCTTCGGTGACCTCGGCCCCCGGCCGGACTTCACGCTGGCCCACACGTTGTGGGCTCCGGCTCCGGACGGCAGGCTGAAGCGCCTTGCCCGCGACCCCGATGGCACTCCCATCAAGGCCGCGGACGTAACCATCGGCTCCGCTTTCCACGTCATCCCGGAAGGGCTGAACGAACTGAGTGAAGGCAAGCTGAACGAGAAGGCCAAGTCTGTTGTCCTGCTCATGCGACTGGACCCGAGCGAGCTCCACCCTTCCCCGGAACGCGCCGATTGGGCGTACAACGGCATCGTCGCGTACTCCAAGATCTGTACCCACGTTGGTTGCCCTGTTGCCCTGTACGAGCAGCAGACCCACCACCTGCTGTGCCCGTGCCACCAGTCAACCTTTGACCTGACTCAACAGTGCAAGGTTATCTTCGGCCCGGCCAGCCGCCCTCTTCCCCAGCTGCCTATCGCAGTCGACGCCGAGGGCTACCTGGTCGCCACGAGCGACTTCCATGAACCCGTCGGACCGAGCTACTGGGAGCGTGAGCAGCATGTCCTCATCCCTAACGCCTGATGCCCCCGTCTTTGTCGCCAAGACTTCGGGCGGCCGCATCACAGACTTCGTCGACCAGCGTGTTGGCGGCTCCGGCATCCTCCGCGAGTTCGGCCGGAAGGTCTTCCCGGACCACTGGTCGTTCATGTTCGGTGAAGTGGCGCTGTATTCCTTCGTCATTCTGCTCCTCTCGGGAACGTTCCTGACGTTCTTCTTCGATCCGTCCATGGCGGAGACGCACTACGCCGGCTCGTACACGCCGCTGAAGAACGTTGAAATGTCCGTGGCGTACAGCTCGTCCCTGAACATCTCCTTTGATGTCCGCGGCGGTCTGTTCATGCGCCAGGTGCACCACTGGTCGGCCCTGCTGTTCGTCGCCTCGGTCTCCGTGCACATGCTCCGGGTGTTCTTCACCGGCGCGTTCCGCAAGCCCCGCGAACTGAACTGGGTGGTGGGCGGTGTCCTGCTCATCCTCTCCATGGCCGCAGGCTTCACCGGCTACTCGCTCCCCGATGACCTGCTCTCCGGCAACGGCCTGCGCATCATCGACGGCGTCATCAAGTCCATCCCGGTCATCGGCACGTACACCTCGTTCTTCCTCTTCGGCGGCGAGTTCCCGGGCACCATGATCATCAGCCGCCTGTACATGCTGCACATCCTCCTGGTTCCCGCGCTCATCCTGCTGATGATCGTGATGCACCTCTTCATGGTGGTTGTTCACAAGCACACGCAGTACCCCGGCCCCGGCCGCAACGACGGCAACGTCGTCGGCTACCCCCTGGGACCGGTCTACGCGGCGAAGGCCGGCGGGTTCTTCTTCATCGTGTTCGGTGTCGTTGCCATCATGGCCGCGTTCTTCACCATCAACCCGATCTGGAACTACGGCCCGTACGACCCCTCACCGGTGTCGGCAGGCACACAGCCTGACTGGTACATCGGCTTCGTTGACGGCGCCCTGCGCCTGATGCCGGGCACGATCGGTGACTGGAAAGTCGAGCAGGTGTGGTTCGGCTACGTCTTCACCTTCAACGTTCTCCTGCCGGCCCTTGTCCCGGCGGGCATCCTGTTCACGGTCATGTTCACCTACCCCTGGATCGAACGCTGGATCACCAAGGACAACCGCGAGCACCACGTCCTGGACCGTCCCCGCAATGCTCCGACCCGTACGGCCATCGGCATGGCCGGCTTCGTCTGGTACTGCGTCATGTGGGCAGCCGCAGGTTCCGACCTCATCGCGACCCACTTCCACGTGGCCCTGAACGATGTGACCTACTGGTTGCGCGCACTGTTCTTCATCGGCCCGGTCATCGCCTTCATCGTGACCAAGCGCGTAGCCCTGGCGCTGCAGCGCAAGGACCGCGAGATTGCTCTGCACGGCCGCGAAACCGGCCGCATCGTGCGCCTGCCGCACGGCGAGTTCATCGAGGTTCACGCCCCGCTGGACGAGTACAAGCGCTACAAGCTGGTCGGCTTCGAGTCACCGGCCCCGCTGCCCGCGGTGCCGAACGAGCACGGCGTCGTGGACCGCAAGGAAAACCGCCGCGCGAAGCTCTCCCGCTGGTTCTTCGAGGACCGGGTCGCACCGGTCACTCCCGCTGAGCTGGAGGCCGCCCACGGCCACCACGGCGGCCACGAGGCCGTCGAGGCAGCAGATGCGCAGAAGACGCTGAGCCACTAGTCAGCACCAAACAGGAAGGCCCGGTCCGCCAAGGACCGGGCCTTCCTGCATTCCACACAAAAAACCAACGCGGGGTCACTCCGCGCCCATAAACCCCCTCGGGATGGGCGCTAAGTGACCCCGCGTTGCTGTGGCTAGGGGCGGTACCCTGAGGCGTAGTTGCGGGTGGGCCGGACGCCGGGCCGCTGCAGCGGCACCCAGAGTTTGTATCGGTCGGCCCGGTAGTAGGACACGGAGTAGTCGACCATGGCGCGGGCCACGAAGGCGTGGCGCTGGATCTTCAGCAGCGGAGTGCCGACCTCGACGTTCAGGAGCCGGGCGGTGGACGGCGATGCGGCCGTCGCCTCGATCATGTCCTCGCCCCATTCCATGACCAGTCCGTAGCGTTCGCTGAGCACGTTGTAGAGGGATGTGGGCGGCTCGCCGTCGAGCAGCCCTGGCACCCGGTGTGCCGGGATGAAGTTCTCGTCAACGCTCATGGGCTCGTTGTCGGCCAGCAGGAGCCGCCGGAACCTGACCAGGGGCGTGCCCTCCTCCAGCTGCAGCTCGCGGGCCAGGAAAGCGCTGGCGCCGATCTGTTCGAAGCTCAAGACCTTGGCTGCGGGCACCATGCCGCGGCGCTGCATCTCCTCGCTGTAGGACGTCAGCTTGACCTGCAGGTCAAGCTTGGGCTTGCGCACGAACGTGCCCAGCCCCACGACGCGTTCAATCACTTCCTCGCCCACGAGCGCGTCGATGGCCTGCCGGACGGTCATCCGGGCGAGACCGAACCGCACAGCGAGGTCGCGCTCGGACGGCAGGGCCGAACCCGGCGGGCACGCGGCAGCAATGTGCGCCCTGAGGATCTCCCGCAGCTGCACATAGATGGGAATGCCGCTCTGCCGGTCAATCTCGCCGAGCATCCGGGACGCGTTAGAGGAGGCCATGGCGGAGCCTCGGGTGGTGTTCCGGCCTGCAGAATTGAGTCATATATCAAGGGTAAGCCCCCGCCTCGGCAGGTCTAGACCACCGGACCGTCGCAAGTCGTGCGGCCCCCTCCCCCGCGGCTACCCTTGAAGGGAGCAGAACAAAACACGAGCACAAGGGAGTCCCGTTGCCAGTTCGCAAGGCAATCGTCACGGCCGCCATCGGCCTCCACGCCCGGCCGGCAGCCGTTTTTGTCCGGGCCGTCACGGCCACCGGCCTCCCGGTAACCATCAGCAAGGACGGCAGACCCGGCGTGGACGCCCGTTCCCTATTGGAGGTCATGACCGAGGACTTCGAGTGCGGCTGTGAGGTGGAGCTGGCTGTTGCGGCGGATGCCCTTCCGGCCCGCTGCAGCCTCACGGAGGCGGAGAATGCGCTGGAGGAACTCCGGATCCTGTTGGAGTCGGCAGCCGCCGCCTGAGGTCTCTGCACCGGCAGTTGCGCCGGCTACGCCCGGCACGTCCATCCCCGGCAATCGAAGCGCTAAGCACGCATACGACGGCGGGCCCCACCAATGGTGGGGCCCGCCGTCGTGCGTTATGAACTTATAGTCCGGGTGGCGCTAGTGCGCGTGGTCACCGCGGCTGTACTCGTAGACCCAGCCGACCAGGGCGACGACCGCCAGGCCAGCGGCGATGAAGACGATCCACCAGCCCACGGCCAGGCCGAGGAACCCGAGGGCGCAAGAGATGCCCAGGACCAGCGGCCACCAGCTCCAGGGGCTGAAGTGTCCCTGTTCGCCGGCGCCTTCGTGGATCTCGGCGTCGTTGCGGTCCTCGGGGCGCATGCCCACGCGTCGGCCGGTGAAGCCGAGGTACGCGCCGATCATGCCGGCGAGGCCGCCGACCAGCAGGATGGCCAGCGCGCCGACCCATTCACTCCAGTGGGTCAGGTAGCCGTAGATGAACGCCACCGGGACGAAGAAGAAGACGCCGAGGCCAAAGATCCTTGATTCGATTTTCACTTGGCGGTGTCCTTCTGGTCGGCGTTACCGAGGGCTGCTGCTGCCGGGGCAGGAGAGTCGACGGTGTAGGACTGGGAGAGCTCCGGGTGGTGCAGGTCCAGCGCGGGACGCTCGGAGCGGATGCGGGGCAGGGATGTGAAGTTGTGGCGCGGCGGCGGGCAGGAAGTGGCCCACTCGAGCGAGGCACCAAAGCCCCACGGGTCATCAACTTCAACACGCTCGTTGCTGCGCCAGGTGATGTAGACGTTCCAGAAGAACGGGATCAGCGAGGCGCCCAGGACGAACGAGGCGATGGTGGAGAACTGGTTCATCCATGTGAACCCGTCCTGCGGCATGTAGTCGGCGTAGCGGCGGGGCATGCCCTCGACGCCCAGCCAGTGCTGGATCAGGAAGGTGCCGTGGAACCCGAGGAACAGCATCCAGAAGTGGATCTTGCCGAGGCGCTCGTTGAGCATCTTGCCGGTCCATTTGGGCCACCAGAAGTAGAAACCCGCGAACATGGCGAACACGACCGTGCCGAAGACCACGTAGTGGAAGTGCGCCACGACGAAGTAGGAGTCCGAGACGTGGAAGTCCAGGGGCGGGGAGGCCAGGATGATGCCGGTCAGGCCGCCGAAGAGGAACGTCGCCAGGAAGCCGATGCTCCAGAGCATGGGGGTTTCGAAGGTGATGGAACCGCGCCACATGGTGCCGATCCAGTTGAAGAACTTCACACCGGTCGGAACGGCGATCAGCATCGTCATGAAGGAGAAGAAGGGCAGCAGGACCGAGCCGGTGACGTACATGTGGTGGGCCCACACGGTCACGGACAGGGCGGCGATGGAGATGGTCGCGTAGACCAGGCCCTTGTAGCCGAAGATCGGCTTGCGGCTGAAGACCGGGAAGATCTCGGAGACGATGCCGAAGAACGGCAGCGCGATGATGTACACCTCGGGGTGGCCGAAGAACCAGAACAGGTGCTGCCAGAGGACGGCGCCGCCGTTCTCCGGGTCGAAGATGTGAGCGCCAAAGCGGCGGTCGGCACCGAGAGCGAACAGCGCGGCAGCCAGCGGCGGGAAGGCCATCAGGACGAGGATGGACGTCACGAGGGCGTTCCAGGTGAAGATCGGCATCCGCCACATGGTCATGCCCGGGGCGCGCATGCAGATGATCGTGGTGATGAAGTTGACGGCGCCAAGGATGGTGCCGAAACCGGAGAGTGCCAGGCCGAAGACCCAGAGGTCACCGCCCACGCCGGGGCTGAACGTCGTGTTGGACAGCGGCGCGTAGGCGAACCAGCCGAAGGACGCGGCACCCTGCGGGGTGATGAATCCGGAGACGGCAATCGTGGAGCCGAAGAGGAAGAACCAGAAGGCCAGTGCGTTCAGTCGCGGGAACGCGACGTCGGGGGCACCGATCTGCAGCGGCATGATCACGTTGGTGAAGCCCGCGAACAGCGGCGTCGCGAACATCAGGAGCATCACGGTGCCGTGCATGGTGAAGAGCTGGTTGTACTGCTCTTTGGTCTGCAGGATCTGCATGCCGGGCTCGAAGAGCTCGGCACGGATCAGCAGCGCCATGATGCCGCCGAAGCAGAAGAAGACGAACGAGGCGATCAGGTACATGTACCCGATCGTCTTGTGGTCGGTCGAGGTGATCCAGTTGACGACGATGCGCCCCTTGGATTTGGGTACTACGGGAGCCTCGAGGACCCCGGCGGATTGAGTGTAAGTTGCCACGTCGCTCCCCTTACTTGGTTTCGGTCGGGGCCGGGTTGCGGTCGTACTCTTCACCGAGCAGGCCGGTGTTCCCGTCCTGGCGCAGCTGGTTCATGTGCGCCTGGAACTCCGTCTCGGAGACAACCTTCACGCGGAACAGCATTTCGGAGTGGTACTCGCCACAAAGTTCGGCGCACTTGCCGTCGTAGGTTCCCTCCCTGGTGGGAGTCAACCGGATGTAGTTGGTCTTGCCGGGGATCATGTCCCGCTTCTGCAGGAACGCGGGCACCCAGAAGGAGTGGATGACGTCGCGGGCGTTGAGCTCGAGGTCAACCGACTTGTTGACCGGCAGGTACAGGGTGGGCAGCTTTTCCTTGTCCACGTTGTTGCCGGTCAGGTGCGCCTGGACGCCCGCTTCGTGGACGTCCTCGGTGACGACGTCGCCCTTCTTGTAGTTGAAGTCCCACGCCCACTGCTTGCCGCGGACGTCGACGACGACGTCGGCCGGCTTGGAGCGGTCATCGATCTGCTGCTGGTCGCGGTCGGTGAAGTAGAAGAACACCAGGACCATGAACAGCGGGATCGTCAGGTAGAAGACTTCCAGGGGAAGGTTGAAGCTGCTCTGGCGGGGGAAGCCCACCGTGCCCTTGCGGCGACGGTAAGCGACGATGCACCAGATCATCAGGCCCCAGGTGATGATGCCGACGACCAGCGCGGCAATCCATGAGTTGACCCAGAGGTCCATGATGCGGTCAGTATTACTGGTGGTCCCACGCTCGGTGGGCAACCAGCCCCTCTCAACCTCTGGTGAACATCCAGTCAAAGCCAACGCGCCGGCTAGTGCCAAGCCAGTGATCGTAGAGATCTGTTTGCGTCGGCTGCCGGTTCGGTTCTGCGAACTCACAGACGGCCCTTCCTACTTGTTGCTGTTGTCCCGCGAATGACGGGCAGGACAAACGAAAAGTTTTACTACTCGGTGTAGAGCTTACCGCTCCCCGCGAGTTTTCGCCCACATGTCCGCACCGTGCGTCGGGACCTTTTTGAAGGTCCCGCTCGTTGAGGATCCGGCGGCACTAAGGCCGGGCAATATGCCCGGCCTTAGTGGAAGTAATTAGTGGAATGAATCCCCGCAGGCGCAGGAGCCTCCGGCGTTCGGATTGTCGATCGTGAAGCCCTGCTTCGAGATGGTGTCCTCGAAGTCGATGCTGGCGCCGCTGAGGTACGGAACGCTCATCTTGTCGACGACCACTTCCACGCCGTCGTAGTCTCGCACGGCGTCTCCGTCGAGCAGCCGCTCGTCGAAGTAGAGCTGGTAGATCAGGCCGGAGCAACCGCCGGGCTGCACGGCAACGCGCAGGCGCAGATCGGTGCGGCCTTCCTGCTCGAGGAGGCTGCGGACCTTGCCGGCCGCGACGTCGGTCAGCATGACCTCGTGCGTGGCCAGCTCACCGGCCTCGGGGGCCGTGGCGTCGGCGCTGTTTTCATTGGTTGTAGTGCTCATGGCCTACCTTCTTGCAACGGTGGTGGCGGCTCCGCTCGCACGGTGCCCGCCCCTACTTAAACGGTATGGGCTATAGCTACATGCTACGACGCGCAGCCTTGTAGCTCTAACTTCTGACGTAACCGTCGGAAGCGGCTGGATGTTCCCCGGGAACGGAGGGGCGGCGCGGCGGCTTAGACGGCACCGTCCTCGTTCAGGCGTGCCAGCAGCAGGGCTTCGGCGATGATCGCATTCCGGAAGTCGTCGAGGTGCAGGGATTCATTGGCGCTGTGGGCGCGGGAGTCGGGATCCTCGACCCCCGTCACCAGGATCTGCACGTCCGGATAGATCTCCGTCAGGTCCGCGATGAACGGAATGGACCCGCCGATCCCCATTTCAACGGCGGGTACGCCCCAGGCCTCCCCGAGGGCCCACATGGCGGCCGTTGCGGCCTTGGAGGTGGTGTCGGTCAGGAAGGAGCTGCCGCTCTCCCCCGGCGTGAACACCACGTGGGCCCCGAACGGGGCGTTGGCCTCGACGTGCTTGCGGACGGCCGCCATGGCCGCCGCCGGATCCTGCCCGGGAGCCAGGCGCAGGCTGAACTTGGCCCGCGCCCGCGGCAGCAGCGTATTTGAGGCGACGTCCACGGCCGGGGCGTCGAAGCCGATGATGGACAGCGCGGGCTTGGTCCACATGCGTGAGGCAATGCTTCCCGTTCCGGCGAGTTTCACGCCGTCGAGCACCGAGGCGTCGGCGCGGTATTCCGCTTCGGTGAGGTCCACGGTGACGTCGTCGCGGCTCACCAGCCCCTCGATGGCGACACTGCCGTCGTCGTCGTGGAGGGTCGCGATCAGGCGGGCCAGCAGTGTCGGTGCGTCGAGCACCGGGCCGCCGAACATGCCCGAATGCACGGCGTGGTCCAGGACCTTGACCTCGATGGTGCCGTCCACGAGGCCGCGCAGGCTCGTGGTGAGGGCGGGAATGCCGACCTTCCAGTTGCTGGAGTCGGCCACGACGATCACGTCCGCGCGGAGCAGTTCGCGGTGGGTCTCGAGGAAGGACCGGAACGTCGGCGACCCGGCCTCTTCCTCACCTTCGAAGAAGAACGTCACGCCCAGGCCCAGTTCGTCCCCGAGCACGCGCGTCACCGCGGCGTACGCCGCGATGTGGGCGAGGATGCCGGCTTTGTCATCCGCGGCGCCGCGGCCGAAGAGCCGCCCGTCGCGTTCGACGGCGGTAAAGGGGTCGGTTTCCCACAGCGCGAGGTCGCCGGTGGGCTGGACGTCGTGGTGGGCGTACAGCAGCACCGTAGGTTTGCCCGCGGCGGCGGGGCGGCGGGCGACTACCGCGGGGCCGCCGGGTGTCCCATCCTCCTTGTCGCAGCGCAAGATCCGGACGTCGTCGAAGCCGCTGTTCCGCACGAGGCCGGCGACGGCGTCGGCGCTGCGGTTCAGCGGAGCCGGGTCAAAGCTCGGCCAGGCGATGCCCGGGATGGCTACAAGGTCCGTCAGCTGGCTGATCGTCTGTTCGAACGATTCGGTAACGGCCTGGCGGAGGGCATCGGCATCGATGGTGCCGGCGTGGTTCATGGCGGTCTGCGGGTTCCCCGCGGTTGATGAAGTCATGGCCAAAACACTACCCGTGTGCTGAATCACGACAAACAGCGTCATCGCCGGGCCGAGGCCGTGTGGGCTGGGTCTCGGGGCTGTGTCTGCGGGGTATTCTTTAGGGGTGTTTGGACGTAAAAAAGAAGCGCCATCGGCGCAGGACGTAGTTGACCAGCAGGCGGCCGAGGCAGCAGCCCGGGGCACCGTGACCGGCAAGGGCGCGCCCACGCCCAAGCGCAGCGCCCAGGAGGCGGCCCGCAAGCGGCCGCTCGTGCCGGAGGACCGCAAGGCTTCCAAGGCTGCCGAGCGCGCGGCTGTCACGGAGCAGCGGCTTAAGATGCGGCAGGCCATGGACAGCGGTGACGAGAAGTTCCTGCCGGTCCGGGACAAGGGTCCGCAGAAGCGTTTCGCCCGTGACTACGTCGACGCCCGCTTCAGCCTGGGCGAGTACCTCATGTTCGGCGCGCTCTTGTTCGTAGTCATCTCGCTGCTCGTGCCGGCGTCCAGCCAGCAGATGATCTACGTCCTGGGCGGCTTCTGGGTCATGTTCCTCGCCGTGTTCGTGGACGTCTTCATCCTCTCCCGCAAGCTCAGGAAGCGGCTCGGCGAAAAATTCGGCGAGGTGGAGCGCGGCACCGTCTGGTACGGCTCCATGCGCTCCCTGCAGTTCCGCCGCCTGCGCCTGCCCAAGCCGCAGGTCAGCCGCGGCCAGTTCCCCTCCTGATCGTCCACCCCTAGATTCTTCTACCGCGAAGCCCCCGGCAGTTCATCTGCCGGGGGCTTCGCGGTTGTACATTCGGGTCTGGCGTCCTCGCGGGGCTACGTCCTCGCGGCCTTGCGGGGCTGCGGTGACTTGCAGGCTGGGGGGACTTGCGCGGCTGCGGTGTACCGGCGCCTACATATCAGCGCCGGCTCGGGTGCTTTGCCAGCAGCCGGTTGATGCGGGCGGCCCAGAAGGGTCCTTCGTATAGGAAGGCTGTGTACCCCTGGACGAGCGTGGCGCCCGCGTCGAGGCGTTCCTGGACATCCTGCGCCGTTTCGACGCCGCCCACCGAGACGAGCGTCAGCGCACCGCCCGTGACGGACTTGAGCCGGGCCAAGACCTCCAGGGACCGATGCTTCAGCGGCGCACCGGAGAGACCGCCGGCGCCGCACGCTTCGACCTTGTCCGGGCTGGAGGCGAGTCCCGTGCGGGCGATCGTGGTGTTGGTGGCGATGATGCCGTCCAGTTTCAGGTCCAGCGCCAGCCGTGCGACGTCGTCGATGTCCTCATCGCTGAGGTCGGGCGCGATCTTGACCAGGAGGGGAACATGGCGGCCCGCAGCCTTGTCCGCCTCCTCGCCCACGGCGGCCAGCAGCGGGCGCAGGGTCTCAACGTCCTGCAGCAGCCGGAGGCCCGGCGTGTTGGGCGAACTGACGTTGACCACAAGATAGTCGGCCGCCGGGGCGAGGCTGCGCGCGCTGATGAGGTAGTCCGAGACCGCGTCCTCGAGTCCAACCACCTTGCTCTTGCCGATGTTCACGCCGATCACGGGCCGCACGCCGGGATGCCGGCGCTGCAGGGCGGCCCGGGCGGACTTCAAGCGCGGGGCCACCGCCGCGGCGCCGTCGTTGTTGAAGCCCATCCGGTTGATCACGGCCCGGTCTTCCACAAGGCGGAACAGCCGGGGAGCCGGGTTGCCGGGCTGGGCCTGGCCGGTGATGGTGCCGACTTCCACGTGGCCGAAGCCGAGCTCCGTGAGCGCCTCGATGCCGTGGCCTTCCTTGTCGAAGCCCGCCGCCAGCCCGAACGGCGAGGGAAAGGTCAGGCCGAACGCCTGGGTCTGCAGGGAAGCGGCCGGGGCGGTGAACTTCTGCAGCACCCGCCCGGCGCCGCAACTGTGGGCCAGCCGGATGGCCTTGAACCCGATCTTATGGGCGCGTTCGGCGTCCATCCACGAAAAGGCCAGCCGGAAGAATGTGGGATATACGCGCATGCCTCTAGTTTTCCGGTTCGGGCCGCGCAGACCAAACCAGCGCGCCCGCGGACTGCGGTTGTGACTGGGGCAGTGACTGCGGTTATGACTGCGGCGCCTCGCGCCCTGGATGCGGCGGCGGAAGAGGGCGGTGCGAGTTAGCATGAAGCCATGACCAGCAATGATGGTGTCGGAACGGCCGGGCGCGGGGCGCCGGACGGGCGGATCGAGGCCGACGTCGTGGTGGTCGGCGCCGGACTGGCCGGGCTCGTGGCGGCGGCCCAGGCCTACGCCGCCGGCCGGCGGGTGGCCGTCCTGGACCAGGAACCCGAGGCGTCCGTCGGCGGCCAGGCACACTGGTCCTTTGGCGGCCTGTTTCTGGTCAACTCCCCCGAACAGCGTCGGCTCGGCGTGCGTGACAGTGAGGAGCTGGCCCTCGCCGACTGGCACGCCTCCGCCGGATTTGACCGTGCGGACGACGCGCTGGCCAAAGAATGGGCGGCCGCGTACGTGAACTTCGCCTCCGGGGAGAAGCGGGCCTGGCTCGCCGCCCTGGGCGTGAGGCTGTTCCCGCTGGTGCAGTGGGCGGAGCGCGGCGGCTACGGCCCTGCCGGCCACGGCAACACGGTCCCGCGCTTCCACGTCGCGTGGGGCACCGGACCGGCCCTGGTGGCGCCCTTCCTGGCCAAACTCCGCGATGGCGTTGCCGCCGGGCGCGTATCCTTCCATTTCCGGCACCGGGCCACCGGGCTCATCAAAACTGCGGGCCGGGTAAGCGGCGTCCGCGGCGAACAACTCGAGGCCAGCAGCGCGGGGCGGGGTGAACAGTCTTCCCGGCGCACGGCGGGCACTTTCGAGGTTGCGGCCGCCGCCGTCGTGGTGACGAGCGGCGGGATCGGCGGCAACCACGATGCGGTCCGCGAACAGTGGCCCGGTGGCGGGGCGCCGGCAACGATGTTGAGCGGCGTGCCCGCTTCCGTCGACGGCGACTTCCTGCCGGCTGTGAGCCGCGCCGGCGGCAGGCTCATCAATGGTGACCGGATGTGGCATTACCCGGAGGGCATCCACAACCATGCCCCGGTCTGGCCGCGGCACGGCATCCGGATCCTGCCCGGACCGTCGGCCCTGTGGCTGGATGCGACGGGGCAGATGCTTCCCCCTCCCCTGTTTCCCGGCTTCGACTCGCTCGGCGCTTTGCGCCACATCCTGGCCACGGGACATTCCCATTCATGGTTTGTCCTCAACCGGACGATCGCCCTGAAGGAGTTCGCGCTGTCCGGATCAGAGCAGAACCCGGACCTCACCGGCAAGGATGTCCGCCTGCTCGCCTCGAGGCTCAAGCCGGGCAGCGATACGCCCTTGCAGCGGTTCCTGGACCACGGCACCGACTTCCTGCAGGCCGGGTCCCCCGCCGGGCTGGCCGGGCAGATGAACCATCTGGCGGGCCGGCAGCTCATTGACCCCGGGGCCCTGGACGCCCTGATCCGTGCCCGGGACCGGCAGTTTTCCAGCGGGCTGGGCAAGGATCCGCAACTGGCCGCCATCCGGGCTGCCCGCCGATTCGCCACCGACAAGATCATGCGGGTGGCGCCGCCGCACCGGCTGCTAGATCCGCGCCACGGCCCCCTGCTCGCCGTCAGGCTCTCGGTCCTGACGCGTAAGAGCCTCGGCGGGCTCCATACGGATTTGCAGTCGCGGGTGCTGGATGCCGCCGGTCGGCCCGTGCCAGGCTTGTTCGCCGCCGGTGAGGCTGCGGGGTTCGGCGGCGGCGGCATCCACGGCTACCGGGCGCTTGAGGGGACGTTCCTGGGCGGGTGCCTCTTCTCAGGACGTTCGGCGGGGCGCGCCGCGGCGCTGGCGGCGTAGCCAACCCATAGCAAGCGACGCAATATGCCGCATAGTTAGCAGGGCAGGAGGAAAGCCGATGCAGTGGCAGACCGACATACTGGGCGACGACTTCCAGTCGTGCGCCTTCGAGGCCGCCGGCCCTGACGGTGTGCTGCGCACTGCCACCCTAGTCCGTCATACGCCCTTGAACCCCGCGGAACGTCCGGCAGAACCCGCAGCACGCGCCGAGCGGGCGGTCGAACCCGCCGCCGAACCCGTCGCCGGGGCGGCAATGGCGGCCGAAACCGCGGCTGAAACCGGCGTAGAAGCCGGGACGGAAGATCAGGCAGGAACCCCGGCGTCAACCGCGCCGCCGGGCCGGGCCGTGCTCTTCCTGCACGGTTGGAGCGACTACTTCTTCAATGAGGAACTCGCGGAGTTCTGGACCGGCAAGGGATTCGATTTTTTCGCCCTGGACATGCACAACCACGGCCGCAGCCTCCGGCCGGGAACCCACGGCGGTTACGTCGCGGACCTGGATGACTACGACGCCGAGATTACGGCCGCGATCGGCATCATCGGCTCGCTCCGGCCGGAGGGCGAGGCACCCCAGCTGACGCTCATGGGCCACTCCACCGGCGGCCTGATCGCGGCGCTGTGGGCCGACCGGCACCCGGGGGTGGCCTCCCAGCTGGTCCTCGACAGCCCGTGGCTGGAAGTTCATGGGAGCCCGGCCCTGCGCCGCGCGGCCCGGACGATGGTGGAGCCGTTCGCGCGGTTCTGGCCAGAGTCGGTCATCCGCCTGCCGGAACGGGCCTTCTACTGGCGCAGCATCAGCAGCGCCGCGGAAGGCGAATGGGCCCTGGACGACGCCTACCGTCCGCCGCATGCCTTTCCGGTCCGCGCCGGCTGGCTCAGCGCCGTCCTCTCCGGACAGGCCAGGGTGGCCCGTGGCCTGAACATCGAGGTACCCATTCTCGTGCTGATTTCGGGGGCCAGCGCCAACGGAATGTTCTGGAAGGAGTCGATGCGCCGCACGGACGCGGTCCTTGACGTGAACACGATCGCGCTGCGGGCCCTCAGCCTGGGCCGCACGGTCACGCTGGAGCGGATTGACGGCGCCCTGCATGACGTCTTCCTCTCCGCACCCCGCGTCCGCGCCGACGCCTACGCCCGGCTGTCCCGGTGGATCAGGGCGTACGTGTTCGACTGACGTGGAACACGACGACGGCACCCACGACCGCCGGCTTCCGGGCACCAGCGACACAGTCCCCCGCCGCAGGCCGCCTAGGTGCCCTGGCGCCCGACGGCCGGAGCGGCATCAACCGCTCCTCCATACCGCCGGTCCCGCTGCGCATAGATCTCCACCGCGTCCCACAGCGTGCGCCGGTCCACGTCCGGCCACAGGGTGTCCATGAAAACGAACTCTGCGTAGGCCGACTGCCACAGCATGAAGTTGGACAGCCGCTGTTCGCCGGAACTGCGCAGGAACAGGTCAACGTCCGGCAGGTCGGGCTCGTCCAGGAACTTCTGGATGGTCCGCTCGGTGATGGCGCCGGGCTTGAGCCGGCCCTGGGCCACTTCCTCGGCGATCGCGGAGACGGCGTCGGCGATCTCGGCGCGTCCGCCGTAGTTCACACACATGTTCAGGGTGCAGGTGCTGTTGCCCCGGGTGTAGTCCTCGGCCTCTTCGAGTTCGCGGATCACCGAGCCCCACAGTTTCGGGCGCCGCCCGGACCAGCGGATGCGGACGCCCCAGTCATCGAGCTGGTTCCGCTGCCGGCGCAGCACGTCCTTGTTGAACCCCATAAGGAAGCGCACTTCTTCCGGGGACCGCCGCCAGTTCTCGGTGGAGAAAGCGTACACGCTGACGTGCTCGATCCCGAGCTCGATAGCCCCGGCCATGACGTCCAGCAGGGCCGGCTCCCCCGCCTTGTGCCCCTCGATCCTGGGCAGGCCGCGCTGGTTGGCCCAGCGTCCGTTGCCGTCCATGACGATTGCCACGTGCCGCGGAATGAATTCAGCGGGGATGGCGGGCGGAACAGCGCCGGACGGGTGCGGATAGGGGGCCACCACCGGGGCGGTCCGCCGCCGGCCGTTGCCCTGCTTTGCCTGGCTTTTCTCCAGGTTCCTTCCCAAGCTTCTTCCCAGTGCCACTTCTACGTTCGCTCCACATGTTTGAGGGATTTCAGGACTCGCTCCAGATGCCACTGCAGGTAGCTGGCCACCAGGCCGGCCGCTTCCCGGCGGTGAACCGATGCGGAGGCATCCGCCGTCGACCAGTTGCCGGTGAGCAGGGCACCCAGCAGGAGCACGGTTTCCGCGGCCGGCGCCGGGGACCCCGGCGGCCGGCAGTCGGCGCAGACCATGCCGCCCAGCGGCGCGGAAAACGCGGTGTGCGGGCCGGGGGCGCCGCACCGGGCGCAGTCGGTGAAGCTGGGCGCCCAGCCGCCGGTCGCGAGGGCGCGCAGCAGGTAGGAGTCCAGGATGAGTTCGGGGGCGTGATCGCCCCGGCTTAGCGACGCCAGTGCCCCGACCAGGAGGTTGTACTGGGCGGTGCCGGCTTCGCCGTCGACGTCGGTGAGCTTTTCCGCCGTCTCGGTCATGGCGGCGGCCACAGTGTATCGGCCATAGTCCGCGGCGATGTTGCTGCCGTAGGCGCCCTTGGCCACGGCCTGCGTGACGACGTCCAGGGTGCGTCCGGAAATCAGCTGGAGGTCCGCCACCATGAACGGCTCCAGCCTGGCGCCGAAACGGCTGCTGGTGCGGCGGACGCCCTTCGCCACCGCACGGACCTGGCCGTGGTGCTTGGTCAGCAGGGTGATGATGCGGTCCGCCTCGCCCAGCTTGTGGGTGCGAAGCACGACGGCGTCATCACGGTAGGCGCGCGCTGCGAAGGATTGTTGGACCACAGTTAATCTTCGCACTGTCTTTGCGGAAACACGGTACGGGCGGCACCGCCGAGGTAAAACACCCCCGAGGTAAAACACCGCCGAGGTAAGACACCGCTGAGGTAAAACACCGCTGAGGCAAAGAAAACTGCGCCGCCGGAGAGGTCCGGCGGCGCAGCGTGCTTCATGACCCGTGTCAACAGCCTCAGCGGACGAATCAGGCGCGGGCGTCCCGGATGGCCCGGTTCACGGCCGAGATGACGGCCTTGAGCGAAGCCGTGATGGTGTTCGCGTCGATTCCCACACCCCAAAGCACCCGCTCCCCCACGGCGCATTCGACATAGGCCGCGGCCAGGGCGCTGCCGCCCTCGGACAGGGCGTGCTCGCTGTAGTCCAGAACCCGGACGTCAACGCCGTCCTCGCGCAGGATACTCAGCAGGGCGGCGATGGGGCCGTTGCCGGTGCCGGTGCGACGGACCTGGGTGCCGTCGATCTTCAAGGCGGCGGTCAGGGTCATGGCGCCGTCCTCGCCCGTTTCCGTGCTGATCGAGCCGAGAGCGTAGCGCCCCCATTGGGTGTCGGCGGATCCGGAGGGCAGGTATTCATCCTGGAAGACCTGCCAGAGCTGAGCGCCGCTGACCTCGCCGCCCACCGTGTCGGTCTGCTTCTGGATAACGCCGGAGAATTCGATCTGGGCCCGGCGCGGCAGGTCCAGGTTGTGCTCGTTCTTCAGCAGGTAGGCGACGCCGCCCTTGCCGGACTGCGAGTTGACCCGGATGACGGCCTCGTAGCTGCGGCCGAGGTCCTTCGGGTCCACCGGCAGGTAGGGGACCTGCCAGGTGTAGTCGGCGACGTCCTTGCCGGCGGCGGCGGCATCCTTTTCGAGGGCTTCGAGGCCCTTCTTGATGGCGTCCTGGTGTGAGCCGGAGAACGCGGTGAAGACGAGGTCTCCGCCGTAGGGCACGCGCTCGGCGACCGGGAGCTGGTTGCAGTACTCCACCGTGCGGCGGACTTCGTCGATGTTGGAGAAGTCGATCATGGGATCGATGCCCTGGACGAACATGTTCAGGCCCAGGGTCACCAGGTCCACGTTGCCGGTCCGCTCGCCGTTGCCGAAGAGGCAGCCCTCGATCCGGTCCGCGCCGGCCAGGTAGCCCAGCTCGGCCGCGGCGACGCCGGTGCCGCGGTCGTTGTGCGGGTGCAGCGAGAGGATGATGCCCTCGCGCGGGTGCAGGTTCCGGCTCATCCACTCGATGGAGTCGGCGTAGACGTTGGGGGTGGCCATTTCCACCGTGGCAGGCAGGTTGATGATGACCTGCCGGTCGGCGGATGCCTCGAAGACGTCGGCGATGGCGTTGCAGACGCGGATGGCGTACTCCAGCTCGGTTCCGGTGAAGGACTCGGGCGAGTATTCGTAGGTGATGTGCGTGTCCGCGAGGGTTTCCTCGTACTTCTTGCACAGCCGGGCGCCCTGCAGGGCGATATCCAGGATGCCGTCTTCGTCCTGGTTGAACACCACGCGGCGCTGCAGGACGGACGTGGAGTTGTAGAGGTGGACGATCGCCTGCTTCGCGCCGACCAGGGACTCGTAGGTCCGCTCGATCAGGTGTTCGCGGGCCTGGGTCAGCACCTGGATCGTGACATCATCCGGGATGTGGTTGCCCTCGATCAGCTGCCGGACGAAGTCGAAGTCCGTCTGCGACGCCGAGGGGAAGCCGACCTCGATCTCCTTGTAGCCCATCCGGACCAGCAGGTCGAACATCTTCAGCTTGCGGGCCGGGCTCATGGGATCGATGAGGGCCTGGTTGCCGTCGCGCAGGTCCACGGCGCACCAGCGCGGGGCCTTGGTGATGACTTTGTCCGGCCAGGTGCGGTCGGGCAGTTCAACGGTGATCTGGTCCTGGAACGGGATGTAGCGGTGGACCGGCATTCCTGAGGGCTTCTGTGCGTTTCGCATTACTATCGGGGCCTTTTCTGTGATTCTTGATGAAAGGGTGGCCGGGCAACACAAACTCCGCAGCGAGGGTGGGCCTTGCGCTAGATCGCGTCTGAGGCCTCGCCGCGGCAGCTAAGAAGAAGCAGTTCTGCGCGCACCATTTCACAGTAACACGGGTGCGTAAGATGAAGGAGCCAGAGAACCGCAACGTCCACTATGCAGACCTTCCACCGGCCCACGGGCCGGTGCGGCCTGCCTCTCAAAGGAGCATCCGTGCCACTTTCGGGGATAGATCTGTCCACCATCGACGCCAGCGTCAGCCCGCAGGATGACCTGTACCAGCACGTGAACGGCAGCTGGCTCAAGAGCACCGTCATTCCGGACGACCGGCCGCTGGAGGGCACGTTTACGGCGCTGCGCGATGCTTCGGAGCTCGCCGTGAAGGAAATTATCGAGCAGGCGGCCGCCCGCGGCGCGGAGGCTACCGGCATTGAGCGGAAAATCGGGGACCTCTACAACAGCTTCATGGACGAGGCTGCGGTGGAAGCCAGGGGCCTGGATCCGCTGCGGGCGCGGCTCGCGGAGGTGTTCGCCACAACGTCGGTGGCCGGGCTTGTGGCGTTGGCCGGACGGCTGTTCCGCGCCGACGTGGCGGGGCTCTTCTACATCTACCCGGCCCCGGACGCCGGAAACCCCGACCGGATCCTGCTGTACACCGGCCAGGGCGGTCTCGGACTGCCGGATGAGTCGTACTACCGCGAAGAGAAGTTCGCGCCGATGGTCCAGGCCTACCGCGCGCACGTGGCGGCCATGCTGGGCCTGGCGGACGTGGCCGACCCCGAGGGCGCGGCCGGACGCGTGGTGGCACTGGAAACTGCGCTGGCCTCGCACCACTGGGACAACGTGACGCTGCGGAATCCGCAAAAGACATACAACCTGAAGTCCGCCGAGCAGGCCGCGGAGCTGTTCCCGCTGCTGGCCGACTGGTTCGACGCCGCCGGCATCGTGCCGGAGAAGCGCACCGAACTGGTGATGAGCACCCCCGATTTCTTCTCCGGAGCTGCCTCGCTGCTGGACACCGAGCCGCTGGCGGCCTGGCAGGAATGGCTCGCCATGCGCGTCCTCAGCGCCGCCGCACCGTACCTGTCATCCCCGTTCGTCGACGCGAACTTCGCGTTCTACGGCACCACCCTGAGCGGGACGCCGCGGATCAAGGACCGCTGGAAGCGCGGCGTCGCGGTGGTCGAGGCAGCCCTTGGTGAGGCGGTCGGCCAGATCTACGTGGCCCGGCACTTCCCGGAAGGCAACAAGGCGCGCATGCAGACCCTCGTTGCCAACCTGATCGCGGCGTACCGGGACTCGATCACCGGGCTGGAGTGGATGGGCGAGGCAACAAAGCTTGAGGCTCTGAAGAAGCTGGACTCCTTCCGCGCCAAGATCGGCTATCCCGACAAGTGGATCGACTACTCCGCCGTAGAGATTGATCCCGCCGATCTGCTGGGGAACGTGGAGCGCGGCCACAGCGCCGACGTCGACCGCCACCTCGATGAGGTCGGCAAGCCCGTGGACCGGGAGAAGTGGCTCATGACCCCCCAGACGGTCAACGCCTACTACCATCCGCTGCTCAATGAGATCGTGTTCCCGGCCGCCATCCTGCAGCCGCCGTTCTTCACCGCCGACGCCGACGACGCCGTCAACTACGGCGGCATCGGCGCCGTGATCGGCCACGAAATCGGCCACGGCTTCGATGACCAGGGCTCGCAGTACGACGGCAGCGGGCTCCTCCGGAACTGGTGGACCGAGGACGACCGCACCGCTTTCGAGGCTCTGACCGCCCGGCTGGTGGCACAGTTCGACGCCCTCTCCCCCACGGCGGCCCCCGGCCACCACGTCAACGGCAGGCTGACCCTGGGCGAGAACATCGGCGACCTCGGCGGCCTCACGATTGCCTACAAGGCCTACCTGATCAGCCTCGACGGCCAGGAACCGCCGGTGCTGGACGGGATGACGGGGTTCCAGCGGTTCTTCGCGTCCTGGGCCGCAGGGTGGCGGCAGGTCATCCGGAATGAAGAGGCCATCCGCCGCCTCGCGACCGACCCGCACTCCCCCAACGAGTTCCGCACGAACGAGATCGCCAAAAACCTCGACGCGTTCCATGCGGCGTTCAGTGTCACCGAGCAGGACGGCATGTGGATGCCGCCGCAGGAGCGCGTCAGCATCTGGTGACCGGAGGAACACGGGGCCGATTCTGATGTCACGGCCCCGGGTTCTCCGGCAGCCTCCGCACGTGCTGCCGTCACCAATCAGGGCTTTGTTCCCTGTCGCTGAGCCGGGCGGGCACCTTCACTGGACACAAAGGATGTTGAGTACCGGCGGAGGAAAGGTGGTCGCGGTGGGCAGTCAACGGGACGACGGCGTGAGGGCGCGGGTCCGCGACGCTGCTGTCGCCCATTTCGCGGCTGCCGGGTTCAGCAAACCCGGGCTGGACGAGATCTCACGCGCCGCGGGCGTCTCCGGCGATGACATTGTTGCCCTGTTCGGCGACGAGGACGGACTTCGCCAGGCATGCGACGACTACGTGCTCCAGGCCTTGGTGGGGTGGGCACATGAAAAGGCCACGCTGGAGGGCATGAGCGAGGTCATGCGCTCCTACCAGGCTGACCCCGGCAGCTACCAGGCACAGATTAACTACCTCGGACGCGTCGTGGCCGAGAACACCCCCGCCGCGGCCCGCTTCATCGACGTCCTGGTCAACGAGAGCGAAACGATTATCAGAGCCGGCATGAGGGACGGCACGATGCGCCACTCCGATGACCCGCGGGCCCTGGCCGTCCTGACCGCCACCAACGTGCTGGGCCTGATAGCCATGGCCCCGCACATCGAACGCACCCTCGGGCTGCCGGCCTCCCAGCAGCAAATGCTGCTTCGCCTTGCCCTGCCGGCCCTGGAGCTTTACACCCACGGCCTCTACGCCGACGACTCCTACCTCAGACTCGTCCGCGACGCCGTCTCCGCCCTCCAGCCGCCTCACAATGCGCCGGAGACACCGGGCACGGGAGCCCAGGAGCTTCCGACCGCGCCGGACGGCAACTGATCGGCCCACGAGCATTACGGGGGGCGGCAGAACCACAGGGTGCACCCGACACAAGGAAAGGACCACCCCTGGCTCGCATCTTCATCACCGGCTCGACCGACGGACTCGGCCTCGCCGCCGCCCGGACCCTCCTGAACGAGGGCCACGAGGTTCTCCTGCACGCCCGCTCCAGGGAACGCGCCGCCGCCCTCGACGGCCTCGCTCCGCAGGCGGCCGGCATCGTGATCGGTGACCTGAGCAGCGCCGCCGCGACCCGGGACCTGGCCTGGCAGGTCAACGCGCACGGCCGGATGGACGCCATCATCCACAACGCCGGCGTCTACGTCTCGCCAGGGCGCGTCGCGACCGCGGAGGGACACTCCCGCACCCTGGCCGTTAACGTGCTCGCGCCCTACCTGCTCACCGCCCTGATCGAACGCCCCGCCCGCCTGATCTACATCAGTAGCGGCATGCACCACGGGGCCGGCGGCGACCTCCGCGACATCGACTGGACCGCACGGCGCTGGAATGCCGGCGCCGCTTACTCCGAGAGTAAACTGTACGTTTCCGCCCTCGCCGCGTCCGTCGCGCGCCACTGGCCCGCCGTGCTCAGCAACTCCGTTGACCCCGGCTGGGTACCCACCAAGATGGGCGGCGCGGGTGCGCCCGGCGACCTGGCCATGGGCCACGACACCCAGCGCTGGCTCGCCGTCAGCGACGACCCCGCGGCGCTGGTCTCCGGCAAGTACTTCCACCACCGCCGGCAGCGGAGTCCGGCACCGGAAGTCACTGACACGGACTTCCAGGACAGGCTGACCGACAGGCTCGCCGGACTCACCGGGACCACGCTTTTCCCGAGGAATGAAAGAGCGGCGGGGGCTTAGCGCGTGATGAGCGCCGGGTTGGCCTGCTGGCAAACGGTGTCGCCGGCCGTCTGGTTGACGATGTCCGCCGGCAGCTGCGGGGCAGCATCGGCGGTCGGCGTCCCGTTGGCGAAGTCGCTGCCCAGGTAGACCTGGACCCCGGCAACTCCGGCGGCCGGGAGCACCCGGCCCGGCGCCACCCCGAGCACGGCCGCGACATCCGCGGCCACGTCTGCATACTCCGGACCGTAGTAGACCGCCGTCGCCGCGACGGGCTGAGCCGTCAGTTGGGCCACCTGGGTGAAGCCGGCGCCCTTGACGGCCTGGATGATCTCCTGCGTCCGGGCCGGCACGCCCGAGCCGTTGGCAACGGTGACGGGCTGCAGGGCCTTGTCATAGGCCGGTGCGGTGGCGCTGGGCGTCGGCGTGGCGCTTGCACTGGCAGACGGAGAAGCGCTCGGCGTCGCGGTCGGGTCTGTCAGGTCAATGTCCTTGCGCATGGCGGCGAAGAGCTGGGAGGCCGCGGGCTGGGCCAGTTCCAACCGGTTGGGGTCGGCGGCGGCCGGCACGGTCGGCGTGGCCACGAAGGCCACCTTGCCGACGTCGATGTTCTTCAGCCGGTTGCCCACGGTCAGCAGCGTCGGCACCGACGCCAGGCCGTCGTCGATGGTCAGGTTCTTGGTGATCGCGTCCGCGATGCCGAGCATCCGCGCCGGGTTGCTGAGCGTGCCGTCGTCCTTGATCTTTCGCGTCAGGGCAGACAGGAAGCCCTGCTGGGCCTTGATGCGTCCGAGGTCGCCGCCGTCGCCGAACGCGTGCCGCGTGCGGACGAACGAGAGTGCCTGCTCGCCCTGGACGGTGGACGTGCCCTTGGGCAGCCTCAGCTTCGAGTCGGGATCGTACACGGCGTCGCTGATGCACACCTCGACACCGCCGACGGCGTTGGAGAGTTCCTTGACGGCGTTGAAGTCGGCCATCATGAAGTGGTCGATCTCAAGGCCGGTGAGCTTGTTAACGGTGTCCACGGCGCAACCGATGCCTGCCTCGGACATTGCCGAGTTGATCATGACGCCGGTCTGGGCCGGGTACTCCCTGTTGGTCTTCGGATCCTTGCATTTGGGGATGTCGACGAGCAGATCGCGCGGGAAGCTGATGACATTGACACGCTTGTTGTCCGCGGAGATGTCCATGAGCATCATCACGTCCGAGTGCCCGTAACCGGTGGAGTCATCGCTGGTGCCGTACTGCGAGTTCTTCCCGTCGCGGGTATCCGAGCCGAGGATCAGGATCTGCATCCGGTCCGTCGAATCATTCACGGCAGACTCGGACTTGGTGCTGCCGGCGCTCAGCGGCGCCTTGGTGATGTTGCCCTGGAGCCGGATCGCCCAGTAAGCGCCGAAAGCGATCACCCCGACCAGGAGGACGGCGAAGACTCCCGTGCCGACTTTCAGCCAGATGGGGGTCCGCCGGCCGGCGCCCAGGTGGCGGGCGGGTCCGACGGCGGCGTCGGCCGTGTGCCGGGCAGCAGCGGCTGACCGGTCCGGCGGGGCGGTTCCGTCGGCACGGTTGTCACGGGGTCGAACCACTTGTTGAGCCTTCCTTCACGAACGGGAGTCTGCCCATTTTAGTGGCCGAGTCTGAGAAAATGCCGATGCGCGCGCTCTTGGGAGCGGCGTGACGGGCCGGCGGCCCGGTAGTAGCCCATGTGCGAGCCCTCGTAAAGGCCCTCGCAAAGGCCTGCTCAGAAGCCGAGCTTGACGAGCTGCTTCGGATCGCGCTGCCAGTCCTTGGCCACCTTGACGTGCAGGTCAAGGTAGATGCGGGCGCCGAGCAGCGCCTCAATTGCCTTGCGGGCGTTGGTCCCGACTTCGCGGAGGCGGGCGCCGCCCTTGCCGATGATGATGGCTTTCTGCGAGGGGCGTTCCACGTACAGGTTGACGCGGACGTCCAGGAACGGCCGGTCTTCGGGCCTGCCTTCCCGGGGAACGATCTCGTCGACGACGACGGCCAGGGAGTGCGGCAACTCGTCGCGGACGCCTTCGAGGGCGGCTTCGCGGATGAGCTCGGCGATCATCACGGCTTCCGGCTCGTCTGTCAGGTGCCCGTCCGGATACAGCGGCGGCGACGCCGGCATGTGGCTGATCAGCACATCGGCGACGGTATCGACCTGGAAGCCGTCGGTCGCGGAGACCGGGACAATGTCCTTCCAGCCCTCCTCGCCGAGGACCTCGCGGCCCAGCGCGGCGACGGCGAGCAGCTGCTCGGTGAGGCCCTGGCGGTCCACGGTGTCGGCCTTGGTCACGATCGCGATGATCGGCTTGTTGCCGACGGCGGCGAGCTGGGCGGCGATGAACTTGTCTCCCGGGCCGATCTTCTCGTTGGCCGGCAGGCAGAAGCCGATTGCGTCGACTTCGGCGAGGGTGTCGGCGACGAGTTCGTTCAGCCGCTTCCCCAGCAGGGTGCGCGGGCGGTGCAGGCCCGGGGTGTCCACGAGGATCAGCTGGGCGTCGTCCCGGTGCACGATGCCCCGGATGGTGTGGCGCGTGGTCTGCGGCTTGGCCGAGGTGATCGCGACTTTTTGGCCCACCAGGGCGTTGGTGAGGGTGGACTTGCCCGCATTGGGCCGGCCCACCAGCACCGAGAACCCGGCGCGGTAGCCGCCGTAGGCTGCTTCGCCGTCGGACTTATTCTGCTTGCTCACGTAGGACTCCCTGTTGGATTGGTGCGGCCTCGTCGAGAAGGTCTTCAAGGTCAGTTTCTTCTTTTGGAACGGCGGCCGCAATGATGTGGCTGACGCGGTTCCGCCGGCCCTCCAGCCGGTCGGCGCGGAGGGACAGGCCGTGGACCTGGACGGTGCTGCCGACGATCGGCACCCGGCCGAGGGCTTTGGCGAGCAGGCCGCCCACGGTGTCCACTTCGTCGTCGTCGAGCTCCAGGTCGAAGAGCTCGCCGAGATCATCGATGCTCATGCGGGCGCTGACCCGGTAGCTGCCGTCGCCAAGAGCCACGGCCTCGGCGCTTTCGGTGTCATATTCGTCGACGATTTCCCCGACGATCTCCTCGATGAGGTCTTCGAGCGTGACCAGGCCCGCCGTTCCGCCGTATTCGTCGATGACGATGGCCACGTGCGTGGATTCCTTCTGGAGTTCGCGCAGCAGGTCGCTGACCGGTTTCGAGTCCGGCACGTAGCGGACCTCGCGGGCGAGTTCGTCCACCACCGGCGGCTCGTCGTCCGGGCCGAGGTTGTGGAGCGCGGCGGCGACGTCCTTGAGGTACACAATGCCGAGGATCTGGTCGGTGTTTTCGCCGATGACCGGGATCCGGGAGTAGCCGGAGCGCAGGAAGAGCGACATCGCCCGCCGCAGGCTGGATCCGGAGTCGATCGTGAGGATGTCGGTCCGCGGCACCATGACGGAGCGGACCAGGGTGTCGCCGAAGTCGAAGACCGACTGGATCAGTTCGGCCTCGTTGTCCTCGATCACGTCGGACTCGGTGGCGCGGTCCACGAGTTCGCGGAATTCCTCTTCGCTGAAAAAGGCCTCGCTGTCCGCCGGTGCGCCCGGGGCCACGGCGCTGCCAAGCCGCACCAGCCAGCCCGGGATCGGGCCGAGCACGGCGTAGAGGGACCGGACCAGCGGCGCGCTGAACCGGACCAGCGCGGCGGAGTGCACACGGCCGAGCTGCCGCGGGGACACGCCCACGATCACGAAACCGACCACGGCCATGATGCCGGTGGCCGCCAGACCGGCGAGCCAGACGTTGTCCAGCATGCTGTGCAGCAGGACGGTCACGGCGACGGCGGAGGCCATCTCAAACCAGATCCGCCAGAACCGCAGGGCGCGCATGTGCCCCACGGGCTGCGCCAGGATCCGTTTGAGCGACGTTCCCCGGCTGTGCAGGACCGCCTGCTCAGCGTCGTGCCGGGGCAGGAAGTTAAACGCGGACTCGGCAGCGGTCAGCACCGCGGCAAAGCTGAGAAACACCAGCGCCATGCCGGCAAGGATCAGTGGGGTCACTGAATCGTCTCTGACGGGGCCGCTTTACCGGTGAAAGCGGTGAGGAGTTCGCGCTGCAGCCCGAACATCTCTTCCTTCTCCTCCGGCTCGGCGTGGTCATAGCCCAGCAGGTGCAGGATGCCGTGCGTCGTCAGCAGCAGCATCTCGTCCTGGGTGGAGTGGCCGGCGTTCCGGGCCTGGACCTCGGCCACCTGGGGGCAGATGGCGATATCACCGAGCATGCCCTGGGGAGTGGGCTTGTCCGGAGTGCCGGGCGTCAGCTCGTCCATGGGCACGGACAGGACATCGGTGGAGCCGGGTTCGTCCATCAGCTCGATGTGGAGCTTTTCCATGGCTGGCTCGTCCACCAGCAGGATGGACAGTTCCGCCTGGGGGTGGATGTAGAGGCGTTCGAAGATGAACCGCGAGAGGGCCACGAGCTCGGATTCATCCACCGCTACGCCGGATTCGTTGTTGACCTCAATGCTCATGCGCGTTCTCCCCGCGTGTCCCGGGCGACGGAGTGCTTGACCCGGTTTCGTTGGACTTCGTCCCAGATGCTGTAGGCGTTGACGATGTCCCCCACCAGGCGGTGCCGGACGACGTCGGAGGCGTCCAGGACCGAGAAGTTGACGTCCTCGATCCCCTGCAGGATCTCCTCGACGATCCGCAGCCCCGAGCGGGTGCCGAACGGAAGATCCACCTGGGTGACGTCGCCGGTGACCACCATCTTGGAGCCGAAGCCCAGACGGGTCAGGAACATCTTCATCTGTTCGGGCGTGGTGTTCTGTGCCTCGTCGAGAATGATGAAGGCATCGTTGAGCGTGCGGCCGCGCATGTAGGCCAGCGGGGCCACCTCGATGGTGCCGGCGGCCATGAGCCGCGGAATGGACTCGGGATCCATCATGTCGTGCAGGGCGTCGTACAGGGGCCGCAGGTAAGGGTCGATCTTGTCGCTCAGGGTGCCCGGCAGGAAGCCGAGCCGCTCCCCCGCCTCAACGGCAGGGCGGGTCAGGATGATGCGGCTGACTTCCTTCTGCTGCAGGGCCTGGACGGCTTTGGCCATCGCCAGGTAAGTCTTGCCGGTGCCGGCGGGACCGATCCCGAAGATCACCGTGTTGGCGTCGATCGCGTCCACATAGTTCTTCTGGTTCAGCGTCTTGGCCCGGATGGTCTTGCCGCGGGTGGAGAGGATGTTGGTGGTCAGCACTTCCACGGGGTTCTGCAGCGACTGGCTGCGGAGCAGGGAGACCAGCTGCTGCAGGACGGCCGGAGTGACCACCGTGCCCCTGGCCACCAGCCCGCGCACCTCGTTGAGCAGGCGCATGATCCGCGGCACGTCGGCGGCCGGACCGCTGATCGCGAGCTCGTTCCCGCGGACGTGGAAATCGACAGCGGGGAACTGGTTTTCGATGAACCTCAAGGCTTCGTCATGGCTGCCCAGCGACTGGACCATCTGCTCCGAATCGTCGAACAAGACCACCTCCGTCCGCAGCCCTGGTAGGGAGTGGGGGAATTCCCCTGCGGTGCGCTCTCCGGCGCTGAACCGGGCCTTGCCGTTCGCTGCTTCAGTCATGGTGTTGGCCCGCGGGCCTCTGGTCCCCTCCAGTATGAATATGGTCGGTCCCCGTGATCCCTGCCGACGGCGGTTCTCACCGTCCGCGGCCGGGGTCAGCGGGTCCTTCCATCTTACGCCAGCGAGGCGCGCCCGACGCCGGCCGGGCTGTGGCGTTGCGCTCGGGGCGTCGGGCCCCCTGCTTGCTCAACGCGCGGGCAAGTCGCGCCGCCGCCTCTTCCAGCTGCGGCGCGCTGACATGGCCATACGCCAGCCGCAGGTGGCGGTGCGCGTCGATGCCCGGACCGGAGGGGAAGAAGGAGCCTTGCTGATACTCCACGCCCTCGGCGCTGGCATCGGCCGCGAGCAGGTCCGCGTTGATGGCGTCGTCCCGCAGGCGCGGCCGAGGCGCAGCCCGGGACCGAGGGTATTGGTGAACGTGTTGACGTGGATGACGTGGTCAGAGGCATTGAACACCTCGACGCCATGGATGCCGCGGCTGGGAGGAGATCTGTTCAACTGTCCCGTCTTCCACCACCCGGCCGCGCCGCAGCACGGAAATAGGGTGCCTCGCTCTCCCGTTAGAGGTAGGTGTTTCCGAAAACGACCCAGCCATCCAGCCAGTGGGCGCCGGTTTTCGGGCGCGGATGTTCCGCGATCCCGGGCACCGGAACCTCCCCGCGGTCCGGCAAGTCAGGCGCAAACTTAATCAGGGGCCACATCAGGGGCCACGCGGCCCACACGCCGCCGCCGCCCAACAGGACGGCGCATGAAGCGACAATCCAGACGGCGCTCATGCCATTCCCTCGGCCACTGTGCGCAGGCGAATGCCGCCGCGGTGCCCATACATCTGGCGGCACTGGCCCGTTGTACTGACCACCCAGACAATGGACGACTCGGGCCTCTTGGCATCCACACGGCCCACATAGGAGTAGTGAGCCGCGTTGACCACTTCCACAGTGGATCCAAGGCTTATTGAGCTCCAGTCTTCGGCAGACACCCACGCGTCGCTAACGTCCGGCAGCGGGATTCCGCGGCGCCCTCCGCGGCGGGATGGTGTCGTCAGCATGCTCATGCCACGCTCTCCAGTGCGCCAGCCCGGGGTCGGACGCCCACGTAGCTGCCCTTGTAGAAGAGCAGGGGCTCGGCGTCGGGGCGGGCGCTGAGGGCCCGAACGGCGCCCACCACGATGGTGTGGTCCCCGCCGTCGTACTCCTGGTGGAGTTCGCAATCCACCCAGGCCAGGACCTGGTCCAGGACCGGGTTGCCCAGGGGCGACGGCGAGTGGTCGACGCCGGCAAACTTGTCCGCCCCCGAACGGGCGAACTGCGCTGCCAGGTGCTGGTGCTCTGCCGGCAGGATGTTCACCGTGAACCGGCCGGCCTCTCGTAACAGCGGCCACGTGCTGGAGGTCCGCGCGGGGCTGAAGGTGACCAGGGCCGGTTCCAGCGACAGGGATGAGAACGACTGGCACGTGAATCCGGCGGGCCCGTTCTTGGTGGCTGCGGTGATCACGGTCAGGCCGGTGGCGAAGTGTCCGAGAATGTGGCGGAGTTTCTTCGGGCTGAGGTCAGAATGTTCCGTCATGGCGAGTCCTTTCGACGCTTGTAGCCCCAATCAACCACCCCCGATGCGGGTTCCCAACCCCGGCTGCAACGCACAGTCGCGCAGCGACACAGCGCGTCACGCACCCGTTGCATGACGTAAGAAATTCGGCCGTGATTCCGGACCTCGCTGCGACCCTCACACGACGGGGGTGTCCGGCCAGACGGGATTTGAACATTCTCAGCACATTAACCCGGTGGTTGGACTCTTTGGCCTGTCCATCAGCATGTCCCCTGCGTCGGCTGCGACATGATGGGGGCATGGAATTGCACTCTGGGCGTCTCCTGCCGGGCGAGTACACCTTGGCGTCTCAGGTACGCCACAGAGGCTGCAGCATCACTCCTGAGGTTCGGCAAAGAAGCCCTCAGCCGCCGGGACATTACCGCCACCTGCAGACCGGAAAACGCCGCCTCCGCGCGGGTGCTGAAAAAGATCGGGATGGTCCGGGTCGGCTTCCGGAAGTCGGACAAACTCGTACGGGGAGAGTGGCGGGATTCCCTGGTCTTTTCCCCAGTGAGCACTTCCTTTCCTCAGTGAGCACTGTAGCGCCGGCGTCGAGGCCGGGGAACGTCTAGAAATGGCCGTTCCGCCCGTCGTCCCCGTGGATACTCACGTCTGCCCTGGAGTGACAGGTCTCCGCCCCAGGGACGCCTGGAACCGGATCAAATACCCGTCCGGATCCGCCACGAGAAACTGTGCGACCCCGGCTTCGTGATCGCCGGCTCTGTACCATCTGGTCTCGGGTGCGAGGAAGAGCGGCCAGTCACCGTCACCGAGCGCGTTCACGAGCGGCTCGATCGACGGAACTGAAACCTGGAAGTTAATCCCGCGCCCGAGTGGACGTTCGAGAGGCCCGGTGATCCAGTTACGGCCCGCTCCCGCCTGTTCCAGCATGACGTGCGCTGTTCCATTGGCGATATAGGCGAATCCCTCATGGATCCGGTGATAGAGGACCGAGAAGCCACACAGCCCGCACCAGAAGTCCAGGCTCTTGTCGAGATCAGTGATCAGGAGCTCCGGCACCAAGCCCGGATCGGGTGCAGGAGTTGCTGTTGTCATACCACGATCTTCCCATTTGCTCAGCTGACGGCGGCCGGCCGTTAGATCTTGGGGGAACGCCGCTCAAGCAGGACGGTGTCCCGCCATTGACCGGGCTGCGGGCCGTGCGGCATTCGCGAGATGCGTTCCCGGCGGCCGACGACCCTGAACCCGTGGGCCAGGTGCAGCCTCAGGCTCGCCTGGTTTTCCGGGAAGACACTTGCCTGGATGGTCCAGATTCCTGCCCGCTCCGTGGATGCGGTCAGGGCCTTCAGGAGTGATGTCCCCACGCCGAGTCCGCGCGCCTGACCGGACACGTAAATCGAGTGCTCAACCACCCCGGCATATGCGGGCCGCGAAGAAACAGCGGACACGGCAGCCCAGCCCAGCACTTGGCCCCGCTCCGATTCGGCCACTAACCGGTGGCCCGGCAGCCGCGAGGTGTCGAAATATTCCCACACCGGCGGCTCGGCCTCGAAGGTGGCCTGTCCCGTGTCAATACCCTCGCGGTAGATCTGCTGAACGGCCGGCCAGTCGTCGTCGCGCATGGGACGAATCGGCACGGCGGGTGGTGCGCTCACAGGGTGGCCAGCAGGCCGGCCGCGCGCTCGATCGCCCCCGGCACGAGGGAGTAGTAAGCCCAGGTGCCGCGCTTTTCGCGGTGCAGCAGCCCTGCCTCGACCAGGATCTTGAGGTGGTGTGACACGGTGGGCTGCCCCAGATCGAGGGGTTCGGTGAGATCACAAACGCAAGCCTCGCCGCCGTCGGCCCCTTTGACGATCGAGAGCAGGCGCAGCCGGTTGGGATCGGCAAGCGCTTTGAAAACCAAAGCCCTCTGTTGGGCCTCGACAGCGCTCATCGCCGGCTTCGCCGACGGCGAGCAGCAGGAGTCGTCGACTGCGGGCTCGAGCGTTTGCAGGGAAGTCATGAACCCATTATGCACATAGATTGACAACGATCGATATAGGTGGTGATACTTCACATATCGATATTGATCAATCTTGCTGAACAGCACAGGAGCACCGTGAGCATCCAGACCCAACCACCGCCACCCGCGCCCGGGGAGGCTGCCGTCATCGGCAGACTCTCCACCCTGGACCGGCTCCTGCCGGTCTGGATCGTGGCGGCCATGCTGCTGGGCCTGGCGCTGGGCAGCATGATCCCCGGCCTGAACACCGCGCTGGAAGCGGTGAAGATCGGCGAGGTGTCCCTGCCAATCGCCGTCGGCCTGCTGGTGATGATGTACCCGGTGCTGGCCAAGGTCCGCTACGACCAGACACACCGCGTCCTCGCCGACCGGAAGCTGCTGATCACGTCGCTGGTGATCAACTGGGTCGCGGCGCCGGCGTTCATGTTCGCCCTCGCATGGATCTTCATCCCGGATCTGCCGGAGTACCGGACCGGACTGATCATCGTGGGCCTGGCGCGCTGCATAGCGATGGTGATGATCTGGAACGATCTCGCCTGCGGCGACCGGGAAGCGGCAGCCGTGCTGGTGGCCATCAATTCCGCCTTCCAGGTGGTCGCGTTCGGCGCCCTGGGCTGGTTCTACCTCCAGCTCCTGCCGTCCGTGCTCGGCCTGCCCACCACCAGTGCGGACTTCTCCTTCTGGGCCATCACCGCTTCCGTGCTGGTGTTCCTGGGGATTCCGCTGCTGGCGGGCTTCCTGACCCGCCTGCTGGGTGAACGGGCCAGGGGCCGGGACTGGTATGAAGGCACCTTCCTCCCCCGGCTCGGTCCGTGGGCGCTCTACGGACTGCTCTTCACCATCACCCTGCTCTTCGCCCTCCAGGGCGGCACGATCACCTCCCGCCCGCTGGAGGTCGCCCGCATCGCACTGCCCCTGCTGGTCTACTTCATCGTGGTCTTCGGCGCCGGCATGGTGATTGGCAAGTTGCTGGATCTGGGCTACGCCAAGACCACCACGCTGGCGTTCACCGCCGCAGGCAATAACTTCGAGCTCGCCATCGCCGTGGCGATCGGCACATTCGGTGTCGCCTCGGGGCAAGCACTTGCCGGCGTCGTCGGCCCCCTGATCGAGGTGCCCGCACTGGTTGCCCTCGTCTACGCAGCGTTATGGGCGCGGAGGCGGTTCTTCGAACCCGCCCCAGTCTCCCTCTGACCACCGACACCTCTCAGGAGAACATCACCATGAGCACCGAAGCCGCCAAAAAGCCCTCCGTCCTGTTCGTCTGCGTTCACAACGCCGGCCGGTCCCAGATGGCCGCCGCGTTCCTCACAACGCTCGCCGAAGGCCGCATTGAGGTCCGCTCCGCCGGGTCCCAGCCGGCGGACAAGGTCAACCCTGCCGCCGTCGAGGCCATGGCCGAACTGGGCATCGACATGTCCGCCGAAATCCCCAAAGTCCTCACCACCGAGGCCGTGAAGGAATCCGACGTCGTGATCACCATGGGCTGCGGCGACACCTGCCCGATATTCCCGGGCAAACGCTACGAGGACTGGGAACTCGAAGATCCCGCCGGCCAGGGCGTGGCAGCCGTCCGCCCGATCCGCGACGACATCAAGACCCGCATCGAGGCCCTGATCGCGTCCCTCGCCCCGGCCGCGAAGTAACGCGCCTGCCCAACTAGCTAGCAGCAGGGGCCGTTTTGAGCCCCCAAAACGGCCTTATGTGCCAGCTAGTTGGGCAGGCGACCACCACTCACTGATGAGAAAGAGGACACCATGGCTTCACACAACACCCTTCCAGTCGCAGTGATCGGCGCCGGCCCCGTGGGTCTGGCCGCCGCGGCCCACCTGCTCGAACGCGGCCTGGAACCGCTGATCCTCGAGGCGGGCCCGTCAGCCGGCGCAGCCATCGAACAGTGGCGCCACATCCGGCTCTTCTCTCCCTGGCGCTTCAACCTCGACGCCGCCGCCGTCCGCCTGCTCGAAGCATCCGGCTGGGCATCGCCCCGCCCCACGGCCCTGCCCTACGGCGGGCAGCTCATCGACGAGTACCTGACCCCGCTGGCAGCGCTTCCCGAGATTGCTTCGCGGCTGCAGACCGGCGCACGCGTCATCGCGGTATCCCGGCAGGGCATGGACAAGACCCACACCCGGGACCGCGACACTGCACCGTTCGTCGTCCGCGTTGAACACGACGGCGGCGACATCCGCGATTACCCGGCGGCCGGCGTCATTGACGCCTCCGGCACCTGGTCCACCCGCAACCCGCTCGGCACGTCCGGGCTTCCCGCGATCGGTGAAGCCGCCGTGGCCTCCCGGATTTCCTCGCCCCTGCCTGATGTCGCCGGGAGGGACAGGGCATCCTTTGCCGGGCGCCGCGCCCTCGTCGTCGGCGCGGGCCATTCGGCCGCCAACACGCTCATCAACCTCGCCGACCTCGCGAAGGACGAACCGGCGACCAAGATCCTTTGGGCCATCCGCGGGGCCTCCGCTGCGAAAGTGTACGGCGGCGGGGATCTGGACGGATTGCCTGCCCGCGGCCAGCTCGGGGCCCGGCTCCGCCGTCTCGTCGACGCCGGAACCATCGAACTGCACACCGGCTTCGGCATCGCTTCCCTCGCGTCAGCCGGCGACGCCGTCACGGTAGCATCCCTTGACGGGCGCGCCCTGGCGGCCGACGTCGTGGTGCCCTGCACCGGATTCCGCCCGGACCTCGATATGCTGCGGGAACTCCGCCTGAACCTGGACCCGGCCGTCGAGGCACCCGTGGCGCTTGGGCCGCTGATCGACCCTGAATTCCACTCCTGCGGCACCGTCCGCCCGCATGGCGCAGCGCTGCTTGCCCACCCGGACAAGGACTTCTACATCGTCGGCATGAAGTCTTACGGCCGGGCGCCGACGTTTCTGCTGGCCACAGGATACGAACAGGTCCGCTCGGTCGCCGCCGCCCTGGCCGGTGACCGCGAGGCAGCCGACACCGTCCAGCTTGAACTGCCCGAAACTGGTGTCTGCTCCTCCGACGCCGGCACCAGCTGCGACGTTCCGGTGGCCGCCGCGGTGTCCGGGCCCTCGTGCTGCGGCGCGCCCGGGCCGGTGCTCGTCGGCTTTCCCACCGGGCTGTCCCACGGCCGCTCCGGCGAAATCAACTGAACATCCGTGACGAGATCCATGGCCGGGTCAACTGACGTCCTCACTGGTCAACAGTTCCGGCCCGGACAAGGAAGAATCAACGCATGACCGAGGCTATGAAAACACCCAGCGTCCTGTTCGTCTGCAGCAAGAACGGCGGAAAGTCCCAGCTCGCCGCCGGACTCATGAACCAGCTGGCCGATGGGACCGTCACCGTGTATTCGGCCGGGACCAAACCCGGCCGGTCGCTGAATCCCCAATCCGTCGACGCCCTGGCAGAGCTCGGCATCGATATCACCGGCGAACACCCCAAACCGGTCACCGACGAGGTGCTGGATGCGGTCGATGTCGTCATCGTCCTGGGCACAGAAGCCAAACTCGGGCACCGCGAGGGCACCCGCCTCGAAGTCTGGGAAACGGACGAGCCGTCTGTGCGCGGCATCGAGGGCATGGAACGCATGCGCCTGGTCCGGGACGACATCAGGGCCCGCGTCCACAAGCTGTACGCGGAGCTCACCGGGGGCTAAGCGATGGCCGCCCCGGCACTGTCCCGGACGTTGGTCGCGGAGGGAGCACCCCGCGGGGGGCTGGCGGCGCTGTGCATCACGCAGACCACCGGGTGGGGCGTGCTCTACTACGCGCTGATCGCGGCAGTCAGGCCCATCTGTAAGGACACCGGCTGGGACCCTGCCCTGGTGACAGGAGCCTTTTCCGCGGGCCTGCTGGTGTCCGCGGCAGCCGGGATCGCCGTCGGAAGAATCCTGGACAGGACCGGGCCCCGGACACTCATGATCGGCGGTTCCCTGGCCGGGGTCCTGTCCCTGGTCCTGGTGGCGATCGCGCCGAACCTGCCCTTGTTCATTGCGGGGTGGCTGCTGGTCGGTGCAGCTCAGGCCGCCGTACTGTATCAGCCGGCCTTCACGGTGATCAGCCGCTGGTACGGAGCCGCCCGCATCCGTCCCCTGACAGTCCTGACCCTCGTCGCCGGTTTCGCATCCACCATTTTCGCCCCCGCCACCGCAGCATTGACTTCCGGGCTCGGCTGGCGAGGCGCCTTCATCATCCTGGCCGCAGTCATGGGGCTCATCACCGTGCCGCTGCACGCCCGCTACCTGAACCGGACCTGGGCACCGGCTGCCCCCGGCACCCCCGAGACAGACCGCGGCGCCCTGCTGCGTGGCATCCGGCGCAGCCGGGAATTCCTCGGCCTGCAGGCGCTGATGGTTCTGCTGTGCCTCGGGCTGTACACCGCGACGCTGAACATCATCCCCCTGCTGATGGAAAAGGGAGCCGACTACGCAACGGCCGCGCTCGGCCTCGGAATCGTGGGCGCCGGACAGGTTGGCGGGCGGTTGCTGTTCGCCACCATCCCGGGGGGCGCCCGGCTGCCGGTCATCACCGGAACGGGCGCCTGCGCGGTCCTCTTGCTGGCGGCGCTACCTGGCCCTATGCCGGTACTGATCGCGGCGGGAATGCTCGCCGGCGCGGTCCGCGGATGCCAGACCCTGCTGCAGGCCACGCTCGTGGGAGACCGGTGGGGAAGCCGGGAGCTCGGCACCCTGCACGGAATCTTCGTCGCCCCGCTAACAGCAGCCACCGCCGTCGCCCCGGCCGCAGGCCCCTTACTGGCGGCGTGGCTCGGCACTTACACGGCCATGGCGTTCGCCATGACCATTGCGGCCGCCACAGCCGCCGTTCTCGCCATGGCCCTCACCTTCCGTGAAAACCGGCGGGCCGCGGCCAGATGAGGTTCTCAACCCCCTGTATTGATCTCCGGGGCCATAATGAGGCCATGCACATCGAACTGCAGACAATTCCGGGTTGCCCCCACAGCGAATCGGCCCGGGAACTGTTCGCCCGCGCACTGGAGCTGGAAGGCATCGATCCGGCGCTGCTCGCTGTCACGGAAATCACCACAGACGCGGACGCGGCAGCAGCGTCATTCCACGGCTCTCCCTCCTTCGTCATGGACGGAACCGATCTCTTCCCGTCAAACGCGGCGCCGGCTCTCACGTGCCGGGTTTATCCAACCGGGCAAGGATTCACGGGACAGCCGGACCTGGCAGCCCTCCGCACGGCGATCCGCGGTCTCGGGCCGCGGGGCCGGGTGCAGCCGTGAGTGCCGGCGGGCCCGCCGTGGAGCCGACACGAGACGAGATCACAGCCGGGTACCGCCGTGCCAACGAAGACCTCGACGCCTGGCTGGGCGCGGCGACGACAGTGGAACTTCACCGTAAAAGCGACGGCACACGGTGGACCAACGAAGAGCTGCTGTTCCACATGGTCTTCGGATACATGGTTGTTCGTGCCCTCCTTCCCTTGGTCCGGGTTGTCAGCCGCCTCCCGCGGCCCGCCGGCGCCGCGTTCGCCGCTGCGTTGAACGCGGCTACGCGCCCGTTCGATGTTGTGAACTTCTGGGGATCCCGGGCCGCCGCCCTGGTCTACAACAGGCGCCGGATGAGCCGGAAATTCGGAAGGACGATTCAAGCCCTGTCACGGCGCCTGGAACGCGAGGGCCCGGCCTCCCTCGGCCGATCCATGCCGTTCCCCGAAAAGTGGGACCCGTTCTTCAAGCCCGTCATGACGCTCCACGACGTCTACGCCTATCCCACGCTGCACTTCGATTTCCATGCCCAACAATTGAGTCTCCGTCATCCGGACGGACCACGCCCGGAAGCAGAACCAGCACCAAAACTAGGCCCAAAACCAGAACTAGGCCCTGGAGCACGATGAAGCGCACAATGTTCTGGCGTTGCGTGGCTTCCGCACTGTTTTTCGGCATTTTCATGACGTCCTGCGCAGCCCGGATCACCAGTGGTCCCGGAACGGCTGTCCCCGTCCCTCCCGCCGTCTCCCCGGATTCACAACGAGCGTCCGCGCCTCCCGTGGAGGTGTGCGCGACGTTCCTGCCGTCAGGCTCGTGCTCACCCTACGTCAGCGTCTCGGGCACGGCCCAGGGCATGAATCTGCCGTGGGTGGCTTCCGGCGGCGTCACCGTGCAACTGACCGCGGTGGACGGGTCGCTCCAGCTGGCGGTCAAAACCCCGTGCAACCCGGCCGGAGGTCCCGCATCGATCAGCGGACACACGCTCCACGTCGGAAACATTGCCGTCGGCGCCATGGGGTGCAGCGGGGAGGCTGCTGCCCAGGAGAAGTGGGTCCTTCAGTTCCTCAAGCGCCCCATCGAGATGACATCTGTCGGCGGCCTGCTCCGCTGGAATAGCGGGCCGGACACGCTGACGCTCAAGGCCAATTAGGTATCAACTTCGTATCGGCCTCATATCGTTCCCGTTGCAGTTCCGGCGACCGGGCCCAAACCCGGCTGTCGTGCCGTGCCCGTATGGGATGCTGGAATTTGGCCGCCCCAAGAGCGCCTGCCCGGTGCCCCGGGCAGGTGAAGGACCGGCGGCCGGCGGACCAAGCCGCCCGCTTAAGGATCAAAGCCGCGGAACGCGGAGACGGTACACGAAGGGACAGCAGCATCAGGCAGCGTGAAGTTCAGCAGCCACCAGTGGGACGCGTCCGCCGCCTCGCACTGGCCCTCGTGCTGCCCGCTGCCCTCGTCCTGTCCGGTTGCGTGGCAACGCCGCAGGGCGGCATCACCAACTCCAGCAGCCCGTCGGAGCTCATTCCTGTCCCGGCGTCGGGCGGCCCCACCACGAGTGCCCCGCTGGAAACGGCCCAGACCGCAAACAAGGCTCCCGTGTATTGGATCGGCCGCAGCAACGACAACGCGTTCCTGTACCGCGAGTTCCGTGACGTTCCTGATCAGGAGAACCCCGTGACCCGCGCCCTGCGGGTGATGATGTCCCAGAAGCCGCTGGACCCGGATTTCTTCACGCCGTGGCAGAACCCGAAGAAGCTGGCGACGTCGATCTCCGGCAAGAACGTCATCACCGTGGATGTCTCCGCCGATGCCTTCAACAGCAACGTCGATGCGGCCATGGCCGAGCGCGCCGTCCAGCAGCTGATCTACACGGCGACGGCCGCCGCGGCCAGCGCGGGCCTGATCGATTCCGGCCAGCAGGTGCAGGTGGTGGTGCTGGTCGACGGTCACACGGATTACGTGGCCTTCGACCACGTCCGGCTGGGCGCACCAACGTCCCGGAGCGCAGGGATGGTGGCCCCCGTGTGGATCATTGATCCGCAGGAAGGCGCGTCCGTGGCTGACGGCTCGGTCAAGATCAGCGGCCGGAGCACCGTCCAGGGCGGGAAACTGCACTGGGAGATCCTCAAGGTCGACGGCGACAACGCCAAGACCGCCTACCTCAACGGCAACGCCACGGCGTCAGCCGATACCACCCAGTCCGGGTTGTTCACCTTATCCGCGAACCTCGGCCCTGGCCGGTACGAGGTCCGGGTGGCCCAGGTGGACGCGAAGTCGGACAGCGCCAAGGAACTGTTCTTCGACACCCGCGGCTTCACGGTGAAATAACCTGGGCCGCAGCCCTACCAGCCGGTAAACTATGCGGTCAGATTGCCAGTAGCGCGCCGGCTACCAGCGGCCGAGAATGTCGCTGGCCAGCACCGTGGCGGCGGGGCCTGCGGTGGACGAGCGCAGCACATGGTGTCCCAACAGGGCGGTGACCGCTCCTGCGTCGCACAGCCGGGTCACTTCCCGCGGGCTGATGCCGCCTTCCGGACCCACGATCAGCAGCACTTCCCGGGACGCTTCATCGCCGGGCACGGCACTTTCCAGCCAGGATTCGAGCACCTGCCGCAGCGGGCGGACGGCGTCTTCGTGCAGGATGACCGCGAGGTCGGCAGCCGCCACGGCCGCCTGCAGCCCGGCGCCGTCGACGGCGGCACGGACCTCCGGAATCCACGCCCGGCGTGCCTGCTTGGCGGCCGCCGTCACCACCGACTGCCACTTGGCGTGTGCCTTCGCGGCCCGTTCGGCCTTCCACCGCACAATGGACCGCTCCGCCTGCCAGGGGATGACGGCGTCGATGCCCAGCTCGGTGGCTGTTTCGGCCGCAAGTTCATCGCGGTCACCCTTGGCGAGTGCCTGGACCAGGACCAGCCGGATCCCGGGCTGGGGCTCATTGGCCAGCTCCCGGCACTCGACGGTCATCTCGCCGGGGGCGACGGCGGTCACCGTGCCGGTCAGGCGCTTGCCGGCGCCGTCCGCGATGTCCACCGCTTCCCCGACGGCGAGCCGTTTGACGGTGACGGCGTGGCGGGCCTCGGCGCCCTCAAGGACAAAGGCCGAGCCGGGGGCCTGCTGGTCCAGGGTGCCTGGGGCGGTGAAGAAGACCGGGTTACTCACCGCTACAGGTTACCGAGCCGGTCCCGGAGTTTGGCGAAGACCCCGCCGCTGGCCGCAAGCTTTCCCTCCGTAAAGTGTTCGCCGCGCAGCTTGGCCAACTGGCGGAGCAGTTCCTCCTGGTGGTGGTCCAGCTTGCCAGGCGTTTCGACCTGCAGGTGCACTTTGAGGTCACCGCGGCCGTGGCCGCGGAGGTGGGTGACCCCGAGGCCGCGCAGGGTGATGACCTCACCCGACTGGGTACCGGCCTTGACGTCGATCTCCTGCTGCCCGTCGAAGGTGTCGAGGGAAATCTCGGTGCCGAGTGCAGCGGCTGTCATGGGGATGTTGAGGCTCGCGTGCAGGTCGTCGCCGTCGCGGACGTAGGTGGGGTCGTTGTTGACCCGGATCTCCACGTACAGGTCGCCCGCCGGGCCGCCGGCGGGACCGGCCTCGCCCTGGCCGGAGAGCTGGATGCGGGTGCCGGTGGCAACACCGGCCGGGACCTTCACGGTCAGGGAGCGGCGGCTGCGGATCCGGCCCTGGCCGCTGCACTCGTTGCAGGGGTCCTTGATAACCGTGCCGAAGCCCTCGCAGGATCCGCAGGGTGCCGAGGTCATGACCTGGCCCAGGATGGACCGCACGGCGCGCTGGACCTGGCCGCTGCCGCCACAGATGTCGCAGCGGACCGGGTGGCTGCCCTCGCGGCAGCAGGAGCCCTCACATGTGGGGCAGATGACTGCCGTGTCGACCTCTAGCTTCTTGTTGACGCCGAACACGGCGTCGCGGAGGTCGATCCGGACACTGATCAGCGCGTCCTGGCCGCGGCGGACCCGGGATGCCGGGCCGCCCTGGCCGCCGCCTGCGCCGAAGAACGTCTCGAAAATGTCCTGGAAGGCGAAGCCCTGGCCCGAGTAGCTGCCGCCGCCGAAGCCGTTGTCGGTGCCGTTCTCGTTGCCGGTGGTGTCATAGACCCGGCGCTTTTGCGGATCGGAGAGGACCTCGTAGGCATGGGTGACGGCCTTGAACCGGTCCGAGGCATCCTCCCCCGGGTTCACGTCCGGGTGCAGGGTCCGGGCCAGTTTCCGGTAGGCCTTCTTGATCTCCTCCCCCGTTGCATCGCGGGAGACTCCAAGAACGTCATAATGGCTGGTCAAAGTGTGTATCTCTTCCTTTTCGTACTGCCGGTGGGGCACTGCCTGCGAGGGCAAGACGTCATCTTCGGTCCCGGGCCCGTCAAGGCCCCAGGATCCTCGAAAGGTAGCGGGCCACCGCGCGGACGGCGGCCATGGTGGTGGGGTAGTCCATCCGGGTGGGCCCCAGGACGCCGACCTTGGCCGTGGCGTCCGGCCCGTAGGCGGTGGCCACCACGGAGGCCTCGGCGAGGCCGTCGTAGGGGTTTTCCCGGCCGATGCTGACAGTGACGCCGCGCGGGTCCTCCGCCATTTCGCTGAGCAGGCGGAGCATCACCACCTGCTCTTCGAGCGCCTCCAGCACCGGGCCGATGCTGAGCGGGAAGTCCACATTGGAGCGGGCCAGGTTGGCGGTGCCGGCCATGACCATGCGCTCTTCGCGGCTGCTCGTGGCCAGGGCCTCGAGGCCGCGGGCCAGGGCCTGGGCTGCCCCGCGGCGCGCCGGCGGTCCACCGGCGACGACGGCGGGCAGCAGCTGCGGCAGCAGGCTCAGCGGGGTTCCGGACAGGCTCGCCAAGAAACGGCTGCGCAGCTCCGCGAGGGCGTCGTCAGGAAGGTCCTGCCCGACGTCGATCACGCGCTGCTCCACCTTGCCGGTGTCCGCTATCAGCACGATCAGCACCTTCCGGGGCGCCAGCAGGACGAATTCGATGTGCCGCACCCTGGCGCGGCTAAGAAGCGGATACTGTACGACGGCGACCTGGTTGGTCAGCTGGGCGAGGAGCCGCACGGTCCGGTCCAGGACGTCGTCGAGGTCCTCCGAGCCCTCCAGCAGGGCCTGAATGGCCCGGCGCTCGGCCGGGGACAGCGGCTTGACGGCCGAGATCTGGTCGACGAACAGCCGGTAGCCCTTGTCCGTGGGGATTCTGCCGGCACTCGTGTGCGGTGCCGTGATGAGGCCTTCGTCTTCCAGCGCCGCCATGTCGTTGCGGATCGTGGCACTGGAAACTCCGAGATGGTGCCGTTCGACGAGCGCTTTGGAACCAACGGGCTCACGGGAATGGACATAGTCCTCCACGATGGCCCGCAACACTTCGAGTTTGCGCGGTTCGCTCACGCTCCACCTCCAATCGACGGTCACGCAGTCGGTACCGCCCGCAGCGTCCGGTTCGCGTCCACGATGTGGTGCAGGGGCGGTCCGCGACTGGACAGGGGTTAGCACTCGACATGCCTAAGTGCTAACCAGTCTAATATGAGTCGCCGCGTTGTTAGCATTGGATTCGCTCCAGGCGTGGCCCGCGGGATCGAGTTTCCCGTCACGTCGGCGCTGAGACCGTGGCAGCCCGTGCCGTGGCCGCCCCATGCGGTCCGGTTCCGGCTCGCGGAGAGTTCCACTGTCCGTCGTTCATTCCAAGAGCAAAGTAAGCGTGTAGAGATGTCGTACCAGAACTGGGGACCCCAGAACCTGTCCGCCCCCGCCAAGACGCAGCTGCCGGAAGTTCCCGTGGAACGCGGGATGGTTCTCGAGGAGGTCCAGTCCGGCTGGGTGGGCGCCGTGACCCGGGTGGAGAAGTCAGGCGGCATGCACGTGGTGGCGTTGGAGGACCGGCGGGGCAAGTCCCGGTCCTTCCGCCTCGGCTTCGGCTTCCTTTTGGAGGGGCAGCCGATCCGGCTGATGCCTCCGGTCCCGAAGAAGGCCGCTCCCGCCGCCGGTGCCGGCCGCACGGCGTCGGGCTCGGTCCGGGTGGCGGGACAGCGCGCACAGGTGGCCAGGGCCAGCCGCATCTGGGTGGAAGGCAAGCACGACGCCGAGCTCGTCGAGAAGGTCTGGGGCGACGACCTCCGGGTGGAGGGCATCGTCGTCGAACCCCTGCACGGCATTGACGACCTTGCCGCGGCCGTGGCGGAGTTCGGTCCCGGCCCGGGCCGCCGGCTCGGCGTGCTCGTTGACCACCTGGTGCCCGACTCCAAGGAGTCGCGGATCGCCGACGCCGTCATGGCCTCGCCGGGCGCCGCCGGCAACGTGCTCATTGTGGGCCACCCTTACGTGGACGTGTGGCAGGCCATCCGTCCCGCGGTCCTGGGGATCGAGCGATGGCCCGTGATCCCCCGCGGCGTGGACTGGAAGACGGGCATCCTGACGGCGTTCGGCTGGCCTCACTCCACGAAGGAGGACATCGGCCTCGGCTGGCAGAAACTCCTGGGGGCCGTGCACAGCTATGCGGATCTGGAGGCATCCCTGCTCGGCCGGGTGGAAGAGGTCATTGACTTCCTCACCGTGCCGTAGCCTGGTGGCGGCGCGCCCCTGATCTCCATTTAGGCGCCCGAGCAAGTATTCTTGAAACGGCGGCCGCGCCCCCAGCGCAGTCCCGGCTATTCCAGGCACGAACCCCGGCAGCAACGCATCACCGCAATCCAAAGGACTACACCGTGGCAGATAACGCACGCGAACACACGGACAACAAGGCTGGCCATGACCAGCCCCCGTACCATGGCGTTCCGGCAAATGCGCTTCCGCTGACGGCCAGCGAGGACCGGCAGTGGGCCACGCTGGCGCACTTCGGCGGCATCCTGGGCTGCGTGCCCTCGCTGCTGATCTACCTCATCTTCAAGGACCGCGGCCCGTTCACGGCACAGGAATCCAAGGAAGCCCTCAATTTCACACTGCCGCCGACGATCGCCGCGGTGCTCGCCAATCTGCTGGTCTTCATCCCCGTGGTAGGCAACCTCTTTGCCGTGCTCGCCACCGTGATCTGGATCGCCGTGACCTGCTTCTCGGTGGCGGCAGGCATCCACGTCAACCGCGGCCAGCCGCACCGTTACGAGTTCAACCTGCGCTGGATCAAGTAGTCCGGGCCGGATCCAAAGACCCGTCCCCCACAACGTCTCCCAACAGCAGAACCGGCCGCTGCCCGTCAGGGCGTAGCGGCCGGCTCTTTGTGTGTCGTGGGAGGGTGCGGCCCGGGGCATGGTGCCGGGCCCGGGCAGAATGTCCCCGGCTTATTAGTCCGGCAGGATCCTGCGGACCACGGCGTCGGCCAGCAGCCGGCCCTTGAGTGTGAGGACCAGCCGCCCCTTGAAGGCGGCCGCGGGATCCACCAGGCCGTCGGCGATCAGCCCGGCGACGGCGTGCCGGCCCGTGTCGCCCAGGCCGCCGAGGCTCGGGATGTCGAGTCCGGAGTTCAGGCGGGCCTCGAGCATGACGCGTTCGACGTTGCGGGTTTCGGTGTCCAGCGTTTCGCGTCCGGCGGCGGGCGAAACACCGGCGCCGAGGCGGTTGGCGTAGGCGGTGGGGTGCTTGACGTTCCACCACCGCACGCCGCCGACGTGCGAATGCGCCCCTGGCCCGATGCCCCACCAGTCGTCCCCGCGCCAGTAGGCGAGGTTGTGCCGGCAGGCCTGTTCGGGGGTGCGGGACCAGTTGCTGACCTCATACCAGGCGAGCCCGGCGGCGGAAATCAGATCGTCGGCGAGTTCGTATTTGGCGGCGTGGTCGTCGTCGTCGATTTCCGGCACTTCGCCGCGCCGGATCTGCGCCGCAAGCTTGGTGCCGTCCTCGACAATCAGCGCGTATGCGCTGATGTGGTCGGGGGCGTAGGACAGCGCCGTCTCGAGCGAGTAGCGCCAGTCCTCCAGCGACTCCCCGGGCGTCCCGTAGATGAGGTCGAGGCTGACCGCGAGGCCCGCATCGCGGGCCCACCGCACCACCTCGGGCACCCGGCTGGGCGTGTGGGTGCGGTCCAGGACCTTCAGGACGTGCGGAACGGCCGACTGCATGCCGAAAGAGACCCGGGTGAACCCGGCGTCGGCCAGCAGCTGCAGGGATTCGGGGGTGACGGAATCCGGGTTGGCCTCCGTGGTCACCTCGGCGCCGGGCTGCAGGCCCCAGGCTCCGATCGCGGCGGTGAGGATGCGCGCCAGATCCTCCGCCGGCAGCAGCGTGGGCGTGCCGCCGCCAAAGAAGACGGTGCTCAGCGGCCGCTCGGGCAGGCCCGACGCCGCCAGGACGCGTCCGGCGAACTCCACCTCAGAGACCGCGGTGGCTGCGTAGGCGTCCTGCGACGCCCCGCCGCCGAGCTCGGTGGCAGTGTAGGTGTTGAAGTCGCAGTACCCGCAGCGGACGGCACAGAACGGGATGTGCACATAGAGCCCGAAGGCACGCTGATCCGCACCCTCGCCCGCCTGGGCGGGCAGGAGCCCGTCCGGCGGCGCGGGGTCGCCGAGGGGAAGAACGCTAGGCACGGGCCCGGCCCGCCGTCGCTGCGGCAGCAGTCATTACCAGCACCGCTACTTCTTGGCCTTGTCCTTGGACTCGTCCGTGGTCAGGGCTGCGATGAAGGCTTCCTGCGGGACCTCGACGCGGCCCACCATCTTCATGCGCTTCTTGCCTTCCTTCTGCTTTTCCAGCAGCTTGCGCTTCCGGGTGATGTCACCGCCGTAGCACTTGGCGAGGACGTCCTTGCGGATGGCGCGGATGCTTTCACGGGCGATGATCCTCGAGCCGATGGCAGCTTGGATGGGCACCTCGAACTGCTGCCGCGGGATAAGTTCGCGCAGCTTGCTGGTCATCATCACGCCGTAGGCATAGGCCTTGTCGCGGTGTGTGATCGCGGAGAACGCGTCCACCTGCTCGCCCTGGAGCATGATGTCCACCTTGACCAGGTCGGCCACCTGATCGCCGTCGGCCTTCCAGTCCAGGGACCCGTAGCCGCGGGTCTTGGACTTGAGGATGTCGAAGAAATCGAAGACGATTTCGGCCAGCGGCAGGCGGTACCGGATTTCCACCCGGTCCTCGGAGAGGTAGTCCATGCCGCCCATGACGCCGCGGCGGCTCTGGCACAGCTCCATGATGGCGCCGACAAACTCGTTCGGCGCCAGGATGGTGGCGGACACCATCGGCTCGCGGACCTCGGCGACTTTTCCGGTGGGGTACTCGCTGGGGTTGGTGACGTGGACGACCTTCTTGTCTTCCAGCGTCACCTCGTATTCCACGTTGGGGGCGGTGGAAATCAGGTCCAGGTTGTACTCGCGCTCGAGCCGCTCACGGGTGATTTCCAGGTGCAGCAGGCCCAGGAAGCCCACCCGGAAGCCGAAGCCCAGGGCGGCCGAGGTTTCCGGCTCGTACACCAGCGCGGCATCGTTGAGCATCAGCTTCTCGAGCGCATCGCGGAGCACCGGATAGTCCGTTCCGTCCAGCGGGTACAGGCCGGAGAAGACCATGGGCTTGGCGTCCGCGTAGCCGGGAAGGGAGTCGGTGGCCGGCTTGGCCAGGTTGGTGACGGTGTCGCCCACCTTGGACAGGCGGACGTCCTTCACACCGGTGATGAGGTAGCCCACTTCGCCGACGCCGAGGCCCTTGGAGGGGGTGGGTTCCGGGGAGCTCACGCCGATCTCCAGGAGTTCGTGCGTGGCGCGGGTGGACATCATCTGGATGCGTTCGCGCGGGTGCAGCATGCCGTCGACCACGCGGACGTAGGTGACCACGCCGCGGTAGGTGTCGTAGACCGAGTCGAAAATCATGGCGCGGGCGGGGGCATTCGGATCGCCCACGGGGGCCGGAAGGTCGCGGACGATCTTGTCCAGCAGGACCTCGACGCCCATGCCCGTCTTGCCGGAGACACGAAGGACGTCGTCCGGGTCGCCGCCGATCAGGTTGGCGAGTTCCGCCGCGTACTTCTCGGGTTGGGCTGCCGGGAGGTCGATCTTGTTCAGGACCGGGATGATCGTGAGGTTGTTTTCCATCGCCAGGTAGAGGTTGGCGAGGGTCTGGGCCTCGATGCCCTGGGCCGCGTCCACCAGCAGGATCGCACCTTCGCAGGCCGCGAGTGAGCGGGAGACCTCGTAGGTGAAGTCAACGTGCCCGGGGGTGTCGATCATGTTCAGCGCGTAGCTGACGCCGTCGAGCTCCCACGGCATGCGGACGGCCTGGGACTTGATGGTGATGCCGCGTTCGCGCTCAATGTCCATGCGGTCCAGATACTGGGCCTTCATGTCACGGGACTGGACAACGCCGGTGTACTGGAGCATCCGGTCGGCCAGTGTGGATTTGCCGTGGTCAATGTGCGCAATGATGCAGAAGTTCCGGATGATGGCCGGATCTGTTGCGGCGGGCACCGGGGCGGTGCGGGCCATGGGAGACACGCAGGGTCCTTACTGTTGGCATTACGGTTGGCTGTTCCACGGATCGGCGCGGATGCTGGTTTCCCATCCTGCGACGTGGCGCAATTCTGTTCCTATAGTCTCCCACGTCCGGGCCCGTGGCAGTGCATTACCGGTTTCCGTTGCGGACGCTGTTCGGTCCCCCGGATCCGCCGGGCGATTCCCCGTGCGCGGCGCAGTCCCCGGGCCTGTCGCCGCCAGACGCCTGCTACTTGCCTCAGTATGCTCTGCCGCCGCCTCCCCGCCCCACCCCGCCCCGCGCCGCCCACGCCCCGCCCCGCCCCACCCCGCCCCGTCTCGGCAGCGGTTGCCGGGTAAGGTTTCCCCATGGCTTGGAACTTACGCTCGATCGGCAACGCAGTCCGCGACGCGGTGCGCTTCCTGGACAAACTCGGCGGCACCGCACCGGGTACTACCCGCGGGCCGGCCGCAAAGCCGGCGGGAAAGGCGGCGGGCAAGCGGCGGCCGGCACCGCCCCGGCCCGGCGCTCCGACCCGCACCGCGGGTTCCGCCCCGGCCACCGGACTCACCGTCAAATATCCCGGCGACTTCCGCGGACGGGCAGCCGTCCATTATGCCCCTTCACCGAACGGCCGGCCCGAGCCTGGCGAGATCGTGTGGACCTGGGTGCCCTATGAAGAGGACCATTCCCAGGGCAAGGACCGGCCGGTACTGCTGGTGGGCACCACCGGCCGGTATCTGCTGGGCCTGATGCTGACAAGCAAGGACCACGACGGCGATTCCCGCCGTTCCGAGGACTACGTGGACATCGGCACGGGCCCCTGGGACCGCCAGGGCCGGCCCAGCGAGGCGAAGCTGGACCGGGTTCTGCAGATCAATGCGAAGGACATCCGGCGTGAAGGGGCGATCCTTGACGCGGGCCGCTTCAACCTCGTCGCCTCGGCCCTGCGGCAGCGCAACGGCTGGAGCTGACCGGCCAGCCGCCGGTGATGGCGGAGGATCGCCGCCGCAATCGTGTCTGCGGCGCCATCTCTGCTATTATTTACAGCTGTGTGTCCGTGCAGGTCGACGGCCACAGATGGTTGGTCGCCATAGGTATCCCCACGCCGCTCAGTCAATGGCCAATCTGAAAGCCCTCTAGACCATTTTCCGCATTGAAAAAGAGAGTTCACACGTGGCTAATATCAAGTCCCAGAAGAAGCGCATCCTGACCAACGAAAAGGCTCGCCTGCGCAACAACGCAGTCAAGTCCGAGCTGAAGACTGCCATCCGCGCCGTCAACACCGCCGTTGAGTCCACCGACAAGGATGCTGCATCTGCTGCTCTGCTTGCTGCCAGCCGTAAGCTGGACAAGGCTGTCAGCAAGGGCGTTCTTCACAAGAACAACGCTGCAAACCGCAAGTCCGCGATCTCCAAGAAGGTCAACGCACTCTAAGGTTTTCCAGTTCACCTGAACTGATGATTGTGGCCGGCACCCGATGGGTGCCGGCCACATCCAGTTAAACCGTGGTTGCTTCACAGAGTGCTGAAGCAACGCGGAGTCACCTTCGGCCCATTCCGGGGCCCAACATGGGCGCTAGGTGACCCCGCGACGCTTGGAGACGGCGGGACCTTCGGCGGGCTTTCGGGCGCACCGGGAACCCCGCAGGTCAACAACCGCGCGAGTCTGGAACGCGGTTTGTCTGGAACCACCTTTGTCTGGAACCCCGCCGGTCAGGAACCCCGGACTGAGGTGGCAATCACCGTGACGGCGTGTTCCACGGCATAGACAGGATCCCGGGAGAGGCCCTTGACCTGGGCGTCGGCCTCGGCCGTGACCTGGATGGAGCGGACCAGCCCTTCGGGCGTCCAGCGCCGGACTTCGCGCTGGGCCTGTTCGACGAGCCACGGCTGCATGCCCAGCTGTTTGGCGATCTGCGAGGACGAGCCCTGCGCGCCTGCCACCTTGGCCAGGGAGCGGAGCTTGGAGGCCAGTGCAGCCACGATCGGCACCGGGTCTGCGCCGGTGGCGAGGGCGTGGCGAAGCGTGGAGAGGGCAAGGGGGCCGTTGCCGGCCATCGCGGCGTCGGCGACCTTGAAGGCCGTGGCCTCGACCCGGCCGCCGTAGTACCTGTCCACCATGGCGGCATCCACACCCGTGGTGGCGTCAGCGATCAGCTGGCTGCAGGCGGCCGCGAGTTCCGCGAGGTGCGCGCCAACCGCATTGACGAGGGCGTGCACTGCGTCGGGATCGATGCGCCGGGAGGCTGCCTTGAATTCCGTGGTGACGAAGGCGATCTTTTCGGCGTCCTTCTTGAGCGGCTGGCAGTCAACAACGGGCCAGCCGGCGGCCTTGATGGCGTCCAGCAACTTCTTGCCGCGGACTCCCCCTCCATGGCGGAGCACCAGCACGGCGTCCGGTTCCGGCTGCGCCACATATTTCAGGGCATCGGCGAGGAACGCATCGTTCATCGCCTCAAGCCCTTCGACCTCGATGAGCTTCTGCTCGCCAAAGAGCGACGGGCTGACATTCATGGCCAGCGACCCGGCCGTGTAGCTGCCGGCGTTTAGCCGGGTAATTTCGACATCCGGCGCCGCCTCGCGGACTTGCGCACGGACACGGTCCATGGCACGTGCGCCCAAGTAGTCTTCCGGGCCGCCCACCAGGACGACGGCAGCGGGTGTCACGTCGCGCCAGGTGGCGCTCTTCGACGCCGAGGTCCTGGGCCGTTGGGTCTGGGCAGCAGCCACTCGTGATTCCTCTCGGAAGTTGGTTTGCGGACTCTAAGCGTCCCACGCCCGGACCGGTGCTCCAAGCTGCGCCGGACGGCCTGCCGGGCGACTGGCCGCCCGTCATGACGCCGACTCGGTTGGGACCGGTCTTCGAGCACGGCAACGATCCGCGCGTGAGCCGCCAGCACCGCCCGAACCACGGCTGACGGGTGCAGAGCCAGCCATACCGCGGCCAGGACCGTCGCGGAAAAGAGGGCCATGGTGGCTGCGCCAAAGACCCCCTCAGGCCAGGGCAAAGCGGCGCCCGGGAGGCTCGCGAAGAAGCGGGCGATCCCCGCCACCCCGCCCGCGAAGAGGGCTGCGGCCGCCATCAGGGGCTCTGCGGCGGCGGGAAGGGCGGGCAGGAGTGCCGCCGCGCCGGTTCCGAGCAGTGTAACCGGCGCCACGAGCGCCGCCGTAGCCACGTTGGCGGGCAAGGCGTACACGCCGAACTGCGGCTGCAGCAACACGATCGCGGGACCGCAGAAAAGCTGCGCGGACAGGGGCACGGCAAGGCCGGCAGCCGCCCAGCGCGGTACCGCTGCCGGAAGCCAGTCCATGATGCGACGTCCCGTGACCACAATTCCCAGCGTCGCCAGGACCGAGAGCAGGAATCCAAAGCTTGCGGCCATGACCGGCTGTGCCAACACCAGGCCGATGACGGCAAGACACAGCAGGCTGAGCCCGCGCCCCGTCCGGCCAAACGCAAGGGATGTTAGCCCGATGCCTCCCATGAGTGCGGCCCGCAGCACGCTGGGGTCGGGCCCCACCATGAGGACAAACAGCCCGAGCCCCGCGAGACTGATCGCGGCGGCTGCCCCACGCGGAAACCGCAGCGTGCGGGCCGCTAGGAGCAGCGTTCCCAGGATGAGGCTGCAGTTCGCACCGCTGACGGCGGTCAGGTGCGTCATCCCCACTGTCTTCATGGCTGCCTCCAGATCAGCGTCCAGGGCACTGGTGTCGCCGGTGACCATGCCGGGAAGCAGGCCGCCGGCGTCGCCCCCGAACGGTGCCGCCGCGGCAGTGAAGGCCCGGCGCAGCCCGGCGGGGCCCTGCTGCCACTGCCCGGGGCCGCTCAGCACGGCCGGGGCGGACGAGGCAGAAAGAATCCCGGCGTCAGGCTCGCCCGGGGCCGCGGGCCGGAGCTTCCCGGTGGTGCGCAGGCGCTGGCCCGGGGCGGCATGCTGCCACGCCGCTCCACCCATGACCACAAGCCGGGCGTCTCCGGCGACAACGTATCCTCTGGACGTCATCACCTTTAGCGTTACCGGGACTGCCCAGCGGTCCGCCAGCCCGCCGGCTCCGGGAGTCCTGAGACGCCGCGGGGCTCCGGCGATCTCCAGTTCCGCGACCACAGTGGCGCGCGGGCAGCTACCGCCTCGGCGATCGCGCCGTCATGCCGCCGGGCGGCCCCGACGGCTGCATGTGCGCCCGCCCCGACGGCGAGTAGCAGGGCTACAGCCAGGGTGGCGCGAAAGCTGCGCCGGGCAAGCCGCAGGCGCGGGCCACGCCGGGCGCCTCTCCGGCCGGGGCTATCCCGGGCGGTGCTTTCCCGGCGGGTGCTGTCCCGGCTGGCGCCGTCACGCCGGGCGCCTCTCCGGCCGGGGCTATCGCGGGCGGTGCTTTCCCGGCCGGTGCTGTCCCGGCTGGTGCCGTCACGCCGGCCACGTCCCCGAACGGCGGTGGCGGGCCCTGCTTTGGCCCGCCCGGCCAAGAAAAGCAGGACTCCCGCGGCCGCCGCCATGCCGGCGCAGAGGACGGCCAGTTCCACAGGCGACCACCAGTTTCCGGCAACGGCGCTCCCCCAGACCAGGAGGGCGGGCGGCACGAGACGAAGATCCGTCCGCCGTTTCCGGTCCGTCGGGTCGCGGCGAAGCGCCCCGACCCGCGGGGGCCCGGGCCGCAGGGTCCGGCCTAGGTGGCCGATCAGGCGTTCGGCTGGGTGACCGGCAAGGCGGTCGGGTGGCTGACCAATGAGGCGCCCGGCCAGGTGGCCGGTGAGGGGTTCATCCCGAGGTGCCGCGGACCCCGCGGGGCGGTGCGCTTCGCTGCCCGGAAGCGTGGAGCCGCCCAGCTGCTGACTGCGGACTTCCGCCAGGGCCTTGCCGGCAACGCGATCCCGGCCGCCGGCCTCCGGGCCACCGTATTCCCCGGGCCCCCGGGCGAGGACCGCCGCGTCGACATACCGCTGCCAGCGGCTGCGTCGGCGCGACGCAGCAACCGGCGCACCGGTCCCGCTCACGTCTGGCAGCGCCACGTCGGCCCGTGCCGTGTCAGCCCGCGCCTTCCCGGCGCCATGCCGTGCCATGTCAGACGCCGACTAACGGCAGAAGGGCTTCCAGCAACTTCGGACCGATGCCGTCAACTGCATCGAGCTCCTGCACAGTCTTGAATCTTCCGTGCTGCTGACGCCACTCCACGATGCGCTGCGCCAGGACGGGACCGACACGCGGAAGGGTCCCTAGTTGCTCGACGCCGGCGGTGTTGAGGTTGATCTTTCCCCCACCGATGCCCGGGTTCGGGCCACCGGTGCCCGAACCCGGCTGAGCGGCGCTCCCCCCGCTGGACTGGCCGGGCGGGTCGGGTTCGCCTCGTACCGGCACCAGGACCTTCTGGCCGTCCTCCAGCACGGCTGCAAGGTTGAGCCTGTCCAGTTCCGCCAAGTCAGTGGCCCCGCCGGCCGCCGTGATCGCCTCGTGAACCCGGCTGCCCGCGGGCAACTGGACCACTCCCGGCCTTGCCACGGCTCCGGCGACATGCACCATGATTCGTTCCGGCGCCGCGCTGGCACCGCCTCCCGACGGCGCGCCGCTGGCGCCTGCCGCCTCACCGGATGCCGTTGCCGCGGCGGGCGCCGACTCGTTGAGCGGCACCACCAGGGCGCCCCCAGTGCCGGCCTGCCACCAGAAATATCCGCCCAGCACGACCGCGAGGACACCCAGCAGCGCCGCGGCCCGCGCGCCCGTCCGGACCCTCACCCGTGCGGAGAGCGCCAGCCCTCCGTCCCTGCGGTGCCCGGGGAGTGAAGCCGAGTGGTGTGCGGCGTCGCCAGATCGGCGGCGGCGCTCACCATCGGCCGAATTTGACTGTGGGGCCAAGCCGGGAAGACCGGGGGCCGGCACCTCCATCCCGAGCAGACCTGACGGGCGCCGCGCCTCCCTGTCAGCGTCCAAGGATTTCCGCGCATCCGCGTCATCCCAAGCATCCGCGTCATCCCAAGCATGCGCGGAGTCCCCGGCAACCGGGTGGCCCCGAACCTCCGTCGTGTCCCCGGAGTCCCCGGAGTCCCCGGAATCCGCGGCTTCCCCGGCACCGCCAAGCGTTGCCGCCAGGCGTTCCCGCGCAATCCGGGCGCCCACGGCAGATGCGGCTCCCGAGTTTCGGCGTGACATGGAACCGACACTAGGACACCCGCAACTACCCAGAAATCCCGGCCAGCGGGTATGTGGAAATACCTACGTAATTCGCGTAGTTTCGCGGCCTCGGGCAAGTATTCCCTACGGTGGTGCACACTATGGACCGGTGGTAACGTCTGCAACCAATCGAGAAAACTTTGCCGGCTGGGGGCAACCCTGATCGCCTGGGAGTCCGCCAGGCGACGAAAGCTGGTGTGCAATGGAGTGGTTGTTTGGGCCGGCGGCCGCCATGGCCCTTGGCGGCGCGATGATCCTGCCTCCGCCGGCGGTAGCCGGTTCGGTGTCAGATGCGATGTCGGAGACCACACAGGCCAGCTCAACCCAGATCGTCAACTTTGCGGTTGACGAAAGCTTCTGTCCGCAGCACGGCCTGTACGGAATAGCCCACGTGACGGTGGACGGCACGGCGGGCATGAGTGCCGACCAGAATTTTATTTGGACCACCAAGCACGCTGCCACGTCCATCCACTCCGTTCCGGCGACGGGTGCGATTGCCAACGTGACGGTTGTCTATCATTGCAACGTCCAGGTGCTGTGGTGGGTGGAGCCCGGGAATGCCCGCAAGGTGACCGCAGCCCTTTGGGTCAACGGCTCAGGCCAGCAGCCCAGCTACACCATCAGTCCGAGTCAGCCGGCACCCTCGCCGTCTCCCTCCCCGTCTCCCTCGCAGGTGCCCCAGCCCGCGCCACCACAGGATCCCACCCCGACGCCTCCGCTTTCGCCGCCGGAGGCTCTCCAGCCGGCGCCCGCTCCCTCTCAGACGCTCAAGGCGACAACTACGCCGGCGCCGTCGCCGGCAATTGCACCGGCGCCGACTCCCGCCGAGACACTCCAACCCGCGCCCGCCCCGACACCCGTCGAGACACTCCAACCCGCGCCCGCCCCGACACCCGTCGAGACGCTCCACCCCGAGCCCGCACCGACACCCACAGAGACGTCCCAGCCGACGCCCGCGGCGACATCCACACCCACGCCTACACCCACACCGACGCCGACACCGACGCCCTCGCAGACGCCGCAGCCGACATCCGGGCTAGCGCCGTCGCAGACGCCCGCGTCGACGTCCTGAGCCACTGCTAGCGGCCGGGGCTCACTGCTGATAGGTGATGTAAGCCTCGTACTGTACCCGCCATTTGTCCGGGGCTTTGGGATCCGGCACGGTGGTAGTCAGGAATTGGACGCTGGTCACTTGGCCCTTGAGGTACTTCAGCCATTTGGTCACCTCTTCCGCAACGTCGCGATCGAGCTGGGCTACGTGGTGCACCTGCATTGCCATGGCGGCCTCCGGTACGCTGTGGTTCGGTGCAGTGACTTTACCGCCAGCGCCCGCTCCCGGCCAGCCTTTCGTTCATCACGGATAGACTCCGGCACTAGTCGCCAGCCCGGGCAGCTGTCCGGCCGCGGCCCGATTCCCCGCCGTCCAGCTCCGTCGCGGCCCGTTTCCCGTCCTCGATAGCGGCGCCGCCGGCACCGCTAGGGCCGGAGCTTCCGGGGGTGCTGCCCTCCCCCACGATCACCGCCAGCACGCCGAGCCCCGCGTGCGCGGCCAGGACGGCCGGGAGGGAGCTGATCTGCGCCGGCGGGCAGGCCGGCAACGCTGCCGCCAGCCGCCGGGCAAGCTCCTCGGCCTGCGCCTGGTTGCCGAAGTGGTGCACGGCCAGCCGCGCCTGCCCGGCCGGACGGGCCGAGGCATCAGCGGCAACGATTTCTTCCAGCCGCGCGATCGCCTTCGCCGCGGACCGGACCTTTTCAAGCGGGATGATCCGGCCGTCGTCAACGGCAAGGATGGGTTTGATGGAGAACACGGTCCCCCACAATGAGGCGGCCGCTCCGATCCGGCCGCCCCGGCGCAGCTGCTCCAGGCTCGGAACATAGAAGTACACCTTGGTGCGGTCCAGCCGGTCCTGGGCAAAGGCCTTCACCTCGGCCACGGTCCTGCCGTCCGCCGCCGCGACAACGGCGCCCTGCACGCCCATCCCCTGGGCCATTCCGACCGTCCGCGAGTCGAGGACCTCGACGGGGATGCCGACCCGTTCGGCTGCCAGCCGCGCGGCGTCGGCGGTCCCGGAGAGCTCGCCGGAAATGTGAATTGAGACAACGGACCGGAAGCCGCGTGCGCCAGCCGCCCGGTAGGCGTGTTCAAACTGCCCGGGTGAGGGACGGGAGGTCTTGACGGGCTTGCCGCTGGCAAGGGCGACGGCGATCGTCTCCGCGATGTCGTCCTCACCCTCGCCGTAGATCTCGGCGCCCACCATGACGGGCATGGGAACAACGGTGAGTCTGCCGTCAGCGGTGAAAGCGCGGACCCAGTCTGCGGGCAGCGCCGCGGCGGAGTCCGTGACAACAGCAACCTGCACGACGGCGGCAGGCACGGGCTCGGGAAGGACACCGGCCCGGGGGCCTTGCCGGAGGCGGACAAGCCGCTCGCGCAGCCATGGCCAGCCTGGCGGCTCGCGGTCTGGCACGACGGACCTCCTGCTATCGGGACGCGTGGGCTAAACGTCCGGCCGCACAATCCGTGCCGGTGACGTTGTCAGCGCCGGCCGCCGGCATGTGCCGGCGGCCAGCGTCTGGCTGGTACGTCCCGCTATGCCGGGACGATGTTGACCAGTTTAGGCGCCCGCACGATCACAGTGCGGAGGGCGCGTCCGTCGAGGGCACGCTGGACGTTGTCCGAGGCCAGCGCCAGTTCGCGCAGTTCATCCTCGGAGATGTCCGGTGAAACCTCGAGGCGGTCCCGCACCTTGCCCTGCACCTGGACAACGGCCGTGACCGTGTCCTCCACGAGCAGGGCGTCGTCGTGCGTGGGCCAGCCGGCATTGGCCACTGACGCCGGGTGTCCCAGGACGTTCCACAGGTCCTCGGCGGTGTAAGGCGCAAACAGGCTCAGGATGACGGCAACGGCTTCCGCGGCTTCGCGGACAGCGGGATCCGCGCCGCCGGCCCCGGCGGCTGAGTCAATGGTTTTGCGGGTCGCGTTGACCAGTTCCATCAACTTGGCCACGACCACATTGAACTTGTTGTGGTCCAGCAGGGACTGAGCGTCGGCGATCGTGCGGTGGGTGACGGTGCGCAGGGCACGGTCACCGGTGGAGAAGTCGACGCCGGGTTCGCTCGTGACGTCCTGGCCAAGCCGCCAGGCGCGGGCCAGGAACTTCGCGGAGCCCGACGGCGATACGTCCGCCCAGTCGACGTCGTCTTCCGGCGGGGAGGCGAAGATCATGGTCAGGCGGACGGCGTCCACGCCGAACTTGTCCAGCTGCTCGCCGAGGTCGACGCCGTTACCCAGGGACTTGCTCATGGCCTTACCGCCGTTAAGCACCTGGCCCTGGTTCAGCAGCGCCCGGAAGGGCTCGTCGGCGTCGATCATGCCGAGGTCGTGGATCACCTTGGTGAAGAACCGCGCATACAGCAGGTGCAGGATCGCGTGCTCGACGCCGCCGACGTACTGGCCCACCGGCATCCAGTCGTTGATCTTAGCGGGATCAAACGGGCCCTCGGTGTACTCCGGGGAGACGAAGCGCAGGAAGTACCAGGACGAGTCCACGAAGGTGTCCATGGTGTCCGTGTCGCGTTTGGCCGGGCCGTGGCAGCCGGGGCATTCGACGTTGACCCAGGCCTCGGCAGCTGCCAGCGGGGACGTGCCCTTCGGGGACAGGTCCTCTCCGCGCAGGTCTGCCGGGAGGGTCACGGGCAGCTGGTCGTCCGGGACCGGGACCTCGCCGCAGGCCGGGCAGTGGATGATGGGGATCGGGGTGCCCCAGAACCGCTGCCGGCTCAGCAGCCAGTCGCGCAGGCGGAAGTTCACGAACTTTTCGCCCGTGCCGAGCTCACGCAGGATTTCGATGGCCGCCGGAATGGCCTCGGCCTTCGGCAGCCCGTCCAGCGCGCCGGAGTTGATCAGGGTGCCCTCACCGGCGGTTGCGGTGCCCGTCACCGCGGGGTCTTCCTCACCGGTGTCCAGAACGGCCCGGACGGGCAGGTCAAAGGTCTTGGCGAAGTCGAGGTCGCGCTGGTCGTGGGCCGGGACGGCCATGATGGCGCCCGTGCCGTAGTCGGCCAGGACATAGTCGGCGGCCCAGACGGGCAGCTTCTCGCCATTGAGCGGGTTGGTCGCGTAGCGGCCCGTGAAGACGCCGGTCTTCTCCCGCTCGGTGGACTGGCGCTCGATCTCGGACAGTGCCTTGACCTGTTCGCGGTAGGCGTCCAGGGCCGCGGCGTGCTCGTCGGTGACGAGTTCGACGGCGAGCGGCGCGTCGGCGGCGACGACGAAGAACGTGGCACCGTAGAGGGTGTCCGGGCGCGTGGTGAAGACCATGACCTCTTTGGCGGGTTTGCCGCCGTCGGCTTCAACCACGAACTTGACGTGGGCACCTTCGGAGCGGCCGATCCAGTTCTTCTGCATGGCCAGGACGCGCTCGGGCCAGTGCCCGCGCAGTTCGTCCATGTCATCGAGCAGACGGTCCGCGTAGTCGGTGATCTTGAAGTACCACTGATTCAAGGACTTCTTGGTGACAGGCGTGCCGCACCGCTCGCAGGCACCGTTGACCACTTGCTCGTTGGCCAGGACGGTCTGGTCCTTGGGGCACCAGTTGACCGGCGAATCCTTGCGGTAGGCCAGTCCGCGCTCGTAGAAGCGCTTGAACAGCCACTGGGTCCAGCGGTAGTACTCCGGGTCCGAGGTGTGCAGCCGGCGGGACCAGTCAGCCGAGATGGCGTAACGCTTGAACGACGCCGCCTGGGTGTCGATGTTGGCGTACGTCCACTCGCTGGGGTGGGCGTTGCGTTTGATCGCGGCGTTCTCCGCGGGCAGGCCGAAGGAGTCCCAGCCGATCGGGTGCAGCACGTCATAGCCCTGCTGGCGGAGGTACCGGGCCACAACGTCGCCCATGGCGAATGCCTCGGCGTGGCCCATGTGAAGGTCACCGGACGGGTACGGGAACATGTCCAGCACGTAACGGCGTTCCTTTGAGCCGTCGTCGAGCGGCGTGAAGACCTTCAGGTCTTCCCAGACCTGCGGCCATTTGGCTTCCATCGCAGCGAAGCTGTAGGCGCCTTCCTCGGGCCCCTCCGCCGCGGCTGCTGGTGATCCGGTCTGTGTTTCCGGCTGAACGCTCACTGCTGGCCTCTTCTGTTCTATGCGGCCTGTTATGTCAAGCCTGTGTACCTTCAGGCCCGCCTGCCGCCAGGCCTGTCTACCTTCAAGTCTGCACCGTCAAGGCCGGTTGACCGGCCCGGACTCGTTGTTGTGCTTACGTATTACTGCTGCTGTCCTGCTGCCCGCCGGCCCGAAACAGGCCCCAGACACACAAAAGCCCCTCGACATGGAGGGGCCGCCGCTCGGCAATCCGAGTCTCTCTGTTCGAAGACTCTTCGGGATGCCGGGCGGCTAACTAAGCAGGAGCACAGCGCGCATAGGACCACTTTAGCCCCTCGAACGGTTTCGCGCTGAACCGACAGCCCGGCCGCGCCCGGGAGCGGCACAGTGGCGGCATGGAAGCCTGGCGCGGTGGCGCCAGGCGCTGGCCACCATGCGGGCCACTGTGCCGAAATTGTTACAAAGGCAACACCTAGGGAATAGCAGTACCTACTCTCTCTGGTGAGAGAGCTTGGGCAGGTATTCACGATGGGTAGTCCGGTAGCCTTCCGGGAACCGCAGGTGAAAAATCACGTATTACTCGGGTAGGAACCGCTATCGAGCGACGATTATTGCGAGGTTTGCCGCAGAAACCCGAACATTAGCGTCCTTAACTGGGAGAGAACTGTGAATAACCGGTAGATGGCCTAGTAATTTCGATCTTGCCAAACGATTCGAACGGGAACACTATTCGATAAAGATCAGTAATTGGGATCTCTTGGGGGGATTCGCAAATGGTCTCAGGTTGAGGAGCCTGTCATGAGTCACTTGCGCATTACCTCTGCACAACCACCAAGAACCCCCGCTGCCCGCTGGCACCACCGCGGCCCCCTGGAACTGGGCTAGCCATGTTCGGCTGGATCACCCGTTTCAGTTTGCAGTTCCGCATCCTGGTTCTGGCCATGGCCGCCGGACTCATTGCCTTCGGAGTAGTGAACGTCCCCCACGTGGCCATCGACACCATGCCCGAGTTTGCCCCCGCGCACGTCGAGATCCAGACCGAGGCCCTCGGCCTCTCCGCTGCCGAAGTCGAGCAGCTCATCACTTCTCCGATGGAGGCCGACCTGCTCAACGGGGTGGCCTGGCTCGATGAAATCCGATCCAAGTCCGTACCCGGCCTGTCCTCGATCGAGCTTGTGTTCGAGCCGGGCACGGACCTGCTGCGCGCGCGCCAGCTCGTGGCCGAACGCATGACCCAGGCGCACGCGCTGCCGAACGTCTCGGCGCCGCCGCTGATCATGCAGCCGCTGTCGTCAACCAGCCGCGTGCTTATGGTCCGGATGAACTCCAAGCAGCTCTCCGGCATCGAAATGTCGGTCCTGGCCCGATGGAAGATCAAGCCGCGTTTGATCGGCATTCCGGGTGTCGCCAACGTTTCGATCTGGGGCCAGCGCGAGCAGCAGCTCCAGGTCGAGGTCACTCCCACGCAGCTGCGTGACAAGGGCATCACCCTCGAACAGGTCATCAAGACCGCGGGCAACGCCGTCTGGGTTTCTCCGCTGACCTTCCTGGAGGCGTCGACACCCGGCACGGGCGGGTTCGTGGAGTCACCGAGCCAGCGTCTGGGCATCCAGCACGTCTTGCCCATCCGGACACCCGCCGACCTGGCCAAGGTCAGCGTCGAGGACGCCGGCTCGCCCATGCTCCTGGGTGATATCGCCAAGGTGAAGGCGGACCACCAGCCGCTAATCGGCGACGCGGTCGTTGGCCAGGATGCAGGACTCTTGCTCGTCGTGGAGAAGTTCCCCGGGACCAGCGCGCTGCAGGTCACCAAGGATATCGAGGCTGCGCTGAACGATATGCAGCCCGGGCTTTCCGGAATCCAGATGGATACGTCCGTTTTCCGGCCCGCGTCGTTCCTGCAAGATGCCGTCGACGGCCTTGGCGTGGCACTGCTCGTGAGCCTCCTGATCGCCGTCCTGCTTTTCTGGCTGCTCTTCCGCTCCTGGCGTGTCGCCTTGATCGCCCTCGTGGCCATCACCACCACCGTCATGGCCGCAGGGGTCGTCCTCTACTTGCTTGAATCGACCCTGAATATTTCGATCCTCGCCGGCATCATGCTCGCTGCCGCCGTGATCGTGGGCGACATCGTGGAGGATATGCAGGCGCAACGGCGCCGGCCCTTGCGGACTACCGAGACCGAGACTGATGCCACCATCAGGTTCCGCCTGGTCCAACTGGTCCGCGGCGTCCGCACACCGTTGTTCCACGCTTCCCTCATCATGGCCGTGGCGCTGATTCCAACGCTGTTCGTTCCCGGAGTCGGCGGCGCGTTCTTCCAGCCACTGTTTTGGTCCATGGCGCTGACACTTGCTGTGTCGCTGCTGGTGGGCCTGTCCGTGACACCGGTCCTCGCGTATCTCCTGCTCCCCCGTGAGACTGCCCCGCGGGCAGACTCACCTGCTGCCATCAGGGCGAGGTCCTACTACGACCGGGCGCTCGAGGGCGCACGTTCACGCCGCGCACTGGGCATAGTTGCCGTCGCCGTCGTTGGCCTGCTCGGACTCGCCGCCGCGTCCCAGGTGGTCGGCAACCGCGCGGTCGTTCCCACTATTCCGGACCGGACGCTCCTGGTGCAGTGGGACTCCATGGCCGGCACGTCCAACGACGAGGTCCGCCGGCTGGCGTCGAAGGCGTCCGATGAGCTGCGAACCCTCCCGGGTGTTTCGGGAGTCGGCGGGCATATAGGCCGCGCCATTTCCTCCGACCAGGTTGTTGGGAACAGCTCCGCGGAACTCTGGGTCACGATCACACCGGATGCCAATTTCAGCGAGACTGAGCAGGCGGTCCGCTCGATCGTCCAAGGCTACCCGGGCATCGCCAACAACGTCGTGAACTATTCCCAGCAGAAGATTGGCGAACAGCGCACCAGCATGGATCCGGGATTCGCAGTCCGCGTCTACGGCACCGAGATGCCGGTCCTGCGCGAGAAGGCCGAAGAGGTCCGCAAGGCTCTCGAGAAAATCGACGGCGTGCAGAACCCAACCATCAACGCCAGCGCTATGACGCCCATCGTCGAAGTCGAGGTCAACCTCGAGGCGGCGCAAAAGATCGGGATCAAGCCCGGCGACGCGCGGCGCGCAGCAGCTGCCCTCATGCAGGGCATCGTGGTCGGCAACCTCTTCGAAGAACAGAAGGTCTTTGAGGTTGTGGTCCGCGGAGCAGTGGACGTCAGGGATGACCTGACCAGCATCCGCGAACTTCTGCTCGATACGCCGAACGGTGGCCAGGTCCAGCTGGGCCAGATCGCCGATGTTCGGCTCGTCCCCAATGAAGTCGTGATCATGCACGATGACACCTCGCGCAGGATCGACGTCGTGGCCGACGTCAGCGGACGGCCGCTGGCCGACATTCAGCACGATATTGAAGCCGCCATCGCGCAGATCCAGTTCCCGCTGGAATATCACGCCGAAATCCCGACCAAGTACGCCCAGGCGCAGGCCGCCGATGCCCTTTTGCTCTGGCTCGCAGCTGCTGCCCTTCTCGGCGTGTTCCTCCTGCTCCAGGCGGCGGTTCGCAGCTGGAAGCTGGCCCTCGCCATCTTCCTGGCACTGCCGGCGGCGCTGGCCGGCGCTGCCGTTGCAGCGTGGATCCTCGGCGAGGCAATTACCGTGCTGGCGCTCACTGCGTTTGCCGCGGTGCTGGCCGTCGCCGGACGCAACGCGGCCCTGCTCTCGGCCCGTGCGGATGAGCTGTGGCGGGCAGCCCCGCAGGACTCCCCCGACAAGATCGTCATGCTGGCAGCCAGGGACAGGGTATCGCCCATCCTGAAGTCCGCCCTCGTCACGGCGGCGATCCTGATTCCGCCGGGACTCTTCGGCGGCGCCGTGGGCGGCGCCCTCCTGGGGCCGATGTCCCTGATCATTATCGGCGGACTCATCACTACAACCCTCATCGGGATCTTCGTACTCCCCCTCCTCGCGCTCTGGTTCGGACCCCGATCCGCCCCTGAGGAATGGGCCGAAGTCTACGAAGCCGAGGTACCCGTTCAGCCCGATACGCAGGAAAAGGTGGAAGTAAAATGACCAGCCAAAAGCCCCAACTCCGTCTGGCCGTGGCGGCCGCAGTCTGTGCCGTCACTCTCTTCAGCCTCCCGGCTTGCGCGCAGTCCACCGCGGTGACACCAGCAGCGGTGGCTGGTGCGGCCCCTGTCAAGGTGGAGAAGAACGCTACCACCGGCATCGCCAAGCTGACCCTGACCGAACACGGTCTGGCACGCATCGATTTGAAGACGGAACCCGCTAAGGCGGGCGCCGGAACCGACGTGTTGCTGCCCTACGCCTCGCTGCTGTATGACGCCAGCGGCAAGACCTGGGTCTACACCAACCCCGCCCCGCGGGTGTTCGAGCGCCAAGCCGTGACCGTCAGCAAAGTCGAAGCCGGAGTGGTCACGGCCAGCAAGGGCCCGGCCGTGGGGACTCCGGTGGTAACTGTCGGCGCCGTTGAACTATTTGGCGCCGAGTTGAACACGGGTAAATGACATGCGTCGAATAATCGCAGCCAGCCTCAGGTTCAGATCGATCGTCATCGCGTTGGCTGCCGCGCTGATGATCGTCGGCGGCGCGCAGCTCAGCAGCGCGTCGGTGGACGTGTTCCCCGAATTCGCGCCGCCGAAAGTCGAAGTCCAGACAGCTTGCCTGGGACTCACCGCCGCCGAGGTCGAAGAACTGGTGTCGGTTCCCATGGAAGAGGCGTTCAACGGCATCGATGGCCTCGACCACATGAGATCCAAGTCAGTCCCCCAGCTCTCGTCGATTGTGCTGGAATTCGAGAACGGCACGGATCTGCTCACCGCCAGGCAACTGGTGTCGGAGCGCATGGCAACGGTCATCCCGACCCTGCCCACCTGGGCTGCCCCTCCCCTGATGCTGCAGCCTCTGTCCTCGACCAGCCGCGTCATGAAGATCGGCCTGTCCTCGGACACCCGGTCGCTCATCGAGATGTCCATGATTTCCTATTGGAACATCAGGGCTCATCTGCTGCGCGTTCCGGGGGTCGCCAACGTGGCCATCTGGGGCGAACGCCTCCAGATGCTCCAGGTGCAGGTTGATCCGGCCAGGCTGGCAGCCCACAACGTCACCTTGGAAAACGTGATGAGCTCAACCTCCGACGCCTTGGACGCGGGCCTGCTGCAGTACTCCCCGGGCGCCCTCATCGGCACCGGAGGGGCGCTCGAAACGCCGAACCAGTCTCTTGGGATCCGGCACGTACAAGCCATCACCTCGCCGGCGGAACTTGCCCAGGTGGCGCTGGAGGACCGCGAGGGACAGCCTCCCCTGCGGCTCGCCGACGTGGCGAACGTCGTGGAGGACCACCAGCAGCTGATCGGTGACGCGGTGATCAATGGCGGCCCCGGCCTGATGCTGATTGTCGAAAAGCTGCCGTGGGGCAACACCCTCGAAGTCACCCGTGGTGTGGAGGAGGCCCTCAAGGAACTGCAGCCCGGCCTGACCGGGATTGCCGTGGACACCACCTTGTTCCGGCCTGCCTCATTCATCGAGGAGTCGCTCGGCAACCTGAGTCTCGCGCTTCTGCTGGGCTGCTTCCTGGTGGTCCTGGTGCTCAGCGTTTTCCTGTTCCAGTGGCGGACAGCGCTGATCAGCGTGACGGCGATCCCGTTGTCGCTGATGGCAGCGGCCCTCGTGCTCTATTGGACCGGAGGCACTATTAATACGATGGTGCTTGCGGGGCTGGTGATCGCCGTCGGGGTGGTGGTGGACGATGCCATCATCGATGTCGAGAACATCGTCAGGCGACTCCGACACCACCGCGCCAGCGGCGGGACCGAAAGCACCGCCCGCGTGGTCGTCAATGCCTCACTGGAGGTCCGCGGACCTATTGTGTACGCGACCTTGATCATCGTCGCCGCCACGGTGCCGATCTTCTTCCTGGACGGGCTGACCGGCGCGTTCTTCCGGCCGCTGGCAATCTCCTACACCCTCGCGGTGTTTGCGTCCATGCTGGTTGCACTCACCGTCACCCCTGCGATGGCCTACATCTTCCTCCGCAACGCCAAGCTGGAAGACCGGGACCCCCCGGTAGTCAGGGTACTGAAGCGCTGGTACGGCAAGTTGCTTCGCCCCATGGTCCGCAGGCCCGCGCCGGGATACCTTGCCCTTGGCGCCCTGGGGGTCATCGGCATTGTGGCGGCACCGTTGTTGGGCCAATCATTGCTCCCGTCGTTCAAGGAGCGTGACTTCCTGATGCACTGGCTCACACAGCCTGGCACGTCCAACGCCGAGGAAGTCCGGGTCAGCCAACTGGCCTGCAAGGAGCTCATGACCATCCCGGGAGTGAACAACTGCGGGTCCCACATCGGGCAGGCTTTCAACGCCGACGAGGTGGTGGGCGTCTACTTCGGTGAGAACTGGATCAGCGTCGACCCCTCCGTGAACTACGAGAAGACCCTGGCATCCATCCAGGAAGTGGTGGATGGCTACCCCGGAATCGTCCGGGACGTCCAGACCTACCTCAAGGAACGCATCCGCGAGGTGCTCACAGGCACGGGCTACGCCGTCGTCGTGCGGGTGTATGGAGACGACCTCGCGACGCTTCGCCAGGAAGCTGACAAGATCAAGGGCATCCTGGGCGGCATTGACGGTGCCATTGGTGCGAAGGTCGCCCTCCAGACCAGCATTCCGCAGATCAACGTGGAAGTGAATCTGGAGGCCGCCAATCGGTACGGACTGAAACCGGGCGACGTACGCCGTGCCGCAGCCACGTTGGTCTCCGGCGAAGAAGTCGGCGACGTCTACCGGGACGGCAAAGCCTACGACGTCCAGGTGTGGAGCGCACCGGAGATTCGTACCAGTGTCACGAGCATTGAGAATCTACCGCTCGATACACCGGGCGGGCAAAGGATCCGGCTGGCTGATGTCGCCACGATCTCGGTCAAACCCACGCCCAATGTCATTGAGCGTTCCGAGGGATCCCGACGCATTGATGTCAGTGCCAACGTCAAGGAAGGCGATCTGGCCAAGGTTGTGGAGAAGTTGAAGTCCGACATGGAGTCGATCGATTTCCCGGTCGGATACGAAGCGGTTGTCCTCGGCGAATACGCCGAACGCCAGGCCGCCTCGCAACGACTGCTGCTCTACTCGATCGGCGCGGTTGTCGTGGTCTTCCTCCTGCTCCAGGCGGCGTTCCGGAGCTGGCGGCTGGCCGTCCTGGCCCTCCTGACGCTGCCGGTCGCCTTGGTCGGTGGCGTGATTGCCGCCCACCTCAGCGGCGGGATCCTCTCGCTGGGTTCCCTGGTCGGTTTCCTGACGCTGATGGGTATCGCCGCCCGCAACGGCATCCTGCTCATCAACCACTGCCAGCATCTGGAGCAGTACGAGGGCGTGGCCTTCGGACCTGCCCTGGTGCTGCGGGGGGCGTCCGAACGGTTGTCGCCGATTCTGATGACCACCCTGGCCACTGCACTGGCCCTTGTGCCGCTGGTGGTCATGGGAAACCTCCCGGGCCATGAGATTGAACATCCCATGGCGGTGGTGATCCTCGGCGGCCTGGTGACCTCCACACTGGTGAACCTGTTCATTGTTCCATCGCTCTATCTGCGGTTCGCCAAGAAGGGCCCTGCGCGTGAACGCGGGCCCCGGCAGCCGGAACCCGTACCGGCCGCATAGCAACAAGCACCAACAATGAGAGGCCAGAAAGATGACTGCAAGAAGTAGGAGATTCAGCGCTTACGGCTCCGTGCTCTTGTTGGTGGTGGGATCGCTGACGGCGGCGACGGCAGCCACGGCGGCTTCTGCCGCGCCGGCGGCCGCCAGTTCGCAGGAACTGTGCGGCCCCGGCTCGGCATTGAGGTTCAATCGTTCCGCGTTCCCGGCAAAGCCGGTGATCGACAACCAATGGCTCAAGCTCAGGCCCGGCATGCAGTACACCACCACGGGGAAAGTCGTCTCCCCGGACGGAACGAGTGTTCGGAAGGTGGTCAGCACTGTCACGGGGCTGACCAAGGTCATCGACGGAGTCAAGACGATTGTGGTCTGGGACCGGGACTACTCAGACGGTGAGCTCGTGGAATCCGAGCTCGCGTTCTTCGCCCAGACGGAGAGAGGGGCAGTCTGGCTGTTCGGCGAGTATCCGGAGGAGTACGAGAACGGCAAGCTTGTCGGCGCGCCCAGCACCTTCATCAGCGGCCTCGACAGGGCCCGGGCCGGCATCGCGATGCAGGCCGAGCCGCACCGGAACACGCCGGCCTACGTGCAGGCCTACGCTCCCAGGGTGGACTTCCTGGACTGCGGTCAGGTCAAAGACAAGCACCTGCGGGTCTGCGTCCCCACGGGGTGCTACAACGACGTCATGGTCATTGATGAATTCAACCCGCTGGACCCACCCAGTGCGGGCCACCAGCGCAAGTACTACTCGGCCGGGACCGGGCTCATCAAAGTGACCGCCGTCGGCGGCGAAGACCGGGAGTCCCTGGACCTGGTCAAGGTCACGAGGCTCACCAGCGCGGTGCTGTCCAGAATCAACGCCCGTGCGCTGGAGCTCGACCGCCGGGGCTACACGGTCAGCAAGGATGTGTACGCCAAGACGCCACGCGCCGTTGTGTCAACGCCCTGACCCGGGACAAGCCTGCGCGGCAAAATCCGATGCAGAGCGGCGTGGCGCGGACAGAGTAACCCGGGACAAAGAAGAGCCCCGGCCAGGGAAAACCTGGTCGGGGCTCTTCGTTGTCAGCCGGGACTGTGCCCGCCGGACCGGGGTCCGGCTACTTGACGTCCTCGTCAACCCAGTCCATGGACTTGGTGACGGCCTTCTTCCAGAGGCGCATCTGGCGGTCCCGCTCGGACTGTTCCATTTGCGGCTCCCAGCGCTTGTCCTCGGCCCAGTTAGCCGAGCACTCGCCCAGGTCCTTCCAGAATCCGACGGCGAGGCCGGCGGCGTAGGCGGCTCCCAGCGCCGTCGTCTCCACCACCTTCGGCCGGATGACCGGCACGCCGAGGATGTCCGCCTGGAACTGCATGAGGGCATCGTTGGCGACCATGCCGCCGTCGACCTTCAGTTCCGTCAGCGGGACCCCCGAGTCGGCGTTCACGGCGTCCAGCACCTCACGGGTCTGGAAGGCGGTCGCTTCCAGCGCCGCGCGGGCAATGTGGTTCCTGTTCACAAAACGGGTCAGGCCCACAATGGCGCCGCGGGCGTCAGAGCGCCAGTACGGCGCGAAGAGGCCCGAGAACGCGGGCACAATGTAGACGCCGCCGTTGTCCTCCACCGCGGCGGCGAGGCTCTCGACCTCCGGGGCGCTGCCGATCATTCCGAGGTTGTCCCGCAGCCACTGGATCAACGAACCGGTGACGGCAATGGAGCCCTCCAGCGCGTAGTGCGGCGCCGCATCGCCGAGCTTGTACCCGACCGTGGTCAGGAGCCCGTTCTTGGAGTGGACAATTTCCTCGCCGGTGTTGAAGATCAGGAAGCAGCCCGTGCCATACGTGTTCTTGGCTTCACCGGCGTCGAAGGCCGCCTGCCCGAACGTGGCCGCCTGCTGGTCGCCCAGAATGCCGGCCACCGGCACCTCGCGCAGCAGCTGGGAGGTGTGCACCGTGCCGTAGACCTCGGAGGAGGACTTGATGGCCGGCATCATGGAGGCCGGGACGCCGAAAGCGTCCAGGATCTCCTGGTCCCAGGACAGCGTCTCGAGGTCCATGAACATGGTCCTCGAGGCGTTGGTCACGTCGGTGACGTGCACGCCGCCGTCGGTCCCGCCGGTCAGGTTCCAGAGCACCCAGCAGTCAGTGTTGCCGAAGACGAGGTCGCCGGCTTCCGCCTTGGCCCGGGCGCCCTCGACGTTGTCCAGGATCCACTTGATCTTGGTGCCCGAGAAGTAGGTTGCCAGCGGCAGGCCGACCTTCTGCTTGAAGCGCTCCGGTCCCCCGTCCTTCGCCAGCTCGTCCACGATCGGCTGGGTACGGGTGTCCTGCCACACGATCGCGTTGTACACCGCCTCGCCGGTGGTCTTGTCCCACACAACCGCCGTTTCGCGCTGGTTGGTAATGCCGACGGCGGCGATGTCGTGACGGGTCAGGTTCGCCTTGGACAGGGCGGAGCCGATCACTTCGCGGGTGTTGTTCCAGATTTCGGCGGGATTGTGCTCCACCCAGCCGGCCTGGGGGAAGATCTGCTCATGCTCCATCTGGCCCGAGGAGACAATGCTGCCGCTGTGGTCAAACACGATGGCGCGCGTGCTGGTGGTGCCCTGGTCGATGGCGACTACGTACTGGTTCATATTGACGTCCTTGTCTGTTGTGCGTGGCAGTTGATCTGGCGGTTAGAGAGGGAGTACAGGGGCGATGATCGGTACGACTGCCGCGACGACGCCGGCAAGGCCGCCACCGACCAGCGGTCCGACGACCGGGATCCAGGAATAGCTCCAGTCCGAGGACCCCTTGCCCTTGATCGGAAGCAGCGCGTGCGCGATCCGGGGGCCGAGGTCACGGGCCGGGTTGATGGCGTAACCGGTGGGACCACCGAGGGAAACGCCGATGCCGACAACCAGCAGGGCGACCGCCAGCGGGCCGAGTCCGGAAGGCGTCCCGCCGAAGGTCAGGATGACGAACACGAGGACAAAGGTGCCGATGATTTCTGTGACCAGGTTCCACACGTTGGAGCGGATCGCGGGGCCGGTGGAGAAGACAGCCAGCTGGCTGGCGGGCTCGGGCTCGGCATCGAAGTGCTGCTTGTAGGCCAGCCACATCACCACGGCACCCAGGAAGGCACCGAGCAGTTCACCGCCGAAGTAGGTCAGCGTCGAGGCGAAATCGACCGGGACGCCGGGTGCGTACAGCTTCTTGCCGTTGAGCAGAAACCCAAAAGTCACGGCGGGGTTCAGGTGGGCCCCGGACTGGGAGGCAACATAGACACCGGAGAAGACGGCAATGCCCCATCCCCAGGTCACCATCAGGAACCCGCCGTTGTTGCCCTTGGTGCCTTTGAGCGCAACGTTGGCCACAACGCCGCAACCCAGCAGGGTCAGCATTGCGGTTCCGAATACTTCGGACAGGAAAACTATTCCAAGAGACATCTTTGACTCCTCTATTTTCTGTTGTCGGTCCCTCGCGAGTTTGAGGGGCCGTGGGGCCGGCAGCATGTTGGTGCTGCCGGCCGGCCACTGCGCCGGCCGCCGGGGCGGACCGCGCAGTGCTTGCACCCGGGCTTCCCTGCCCGGGCACGCAAGTCGAATCAGGCGACCAGGCTGTGGACCCGGACGCCGTGGAACCGCTGAAGCACCTCCTGCGCGTGGCTGATTTCCTTGGCCCGGCGAGCCGCGTCCCAGCCGAGCGGGCCCGAAAGGAGGTCGGCGACTTCGTTCAGCAGTTCCCCGGTCACCAGGCCCCGGAAGGCCAGGGACGTGCGGCGGATGAGGACGTCCACGAGGTGCCCGATCTGCTCGTGCGCCGCCATGAACTCCAGTTCACGGGTGCTGAGCTCGCGCGTGGAGTGCAGCAGCCTGTCCGGCGCTCCGGCCGGGGCGCCGTCCAGGAAGCGGATGACTTCTTCGGCGCGCGTCCCGTAGCGGGTCAGCAGCCCGGTGACCCTGGCTGCGTCGCGGCCGGCCGACATATGCGCCTTGATCCAGCGCTGAACGCCGTCCTCGCTGTCAGGGAAGCGGGCGCCGCCGCCGATGGCGAGCTTCGCCGTCGAGACCTTCCGCTCCAGGCCGAGTTCAGCCAGGACATCGTTGCTCAGGTGCTCGGCGAGGGCCCGGAACGTGGTCCATTTGCCGCCGACGAGGCTCAACACGGCCCCGCCGGCCGCCGCACGGCGTTCGATCCGGTAGTCCCGGCTGACGAAGCCGGGCTGCGTCGCGTCGTGCTTCGGAAGCGGGCGCACTCCGGAGAATGTGTAGACGATCTGTCCCCGGTCCACCGGAATGTCCGGGAATACGTGGCCGATGAGGTCGAAGAAGTAGTCGATTTCCGCCTCGGTGCAGACGGCGTCCTCGGCCATGTCGGCATCGACGTCGGTGGTGCCGACCAGGACGCGGTCACCCATCGGGTAGATCAGCACGATCCGGCCGTCGGTGTGCTCGAAGAATATTTCCCGGCCGTTGCACGCCGCGAGCAGTTCCGGGTGGTCCATCACAATGTGCGAACCCTTGGTTCCGCCCATGAAGGACGACGCCGCCCCCATGGCCTGGTTGGTCAGGTCGACCCAGGCACCGGTGGTGTTCACGATGACGTCAGCGGTGAAGTCGAATACCTCGCCGGTCAGCTCGTCGCGCAGCTGGACGGTGGTGCCCGCCGGGCTTCCGGCAGCGGTGCCGGACATGCCGGCGCCGTCCGCGGCGCCCACAGAGACGAGCGAAACGTAGTTGCTGGCCCGGGCCAGGTGGCTGTCCGCGCCGCCGGCCTTCTCGCCGTCCTGGAGCACATCGAGCGTGAGGCGCTCAGGGTTGTGGACCGAGGCGTCGAAGTAGGTGGCTGCGTACTTGATCCCCGGGTGCAGGCGTGGCAGCTCGGCCAGCGCCCGCTTGCGTCCGCGGAACTGGTGGCGCGGCACGGAGCCGCCGTCGCGGGAGAAGAAGTCGTACATACTCAGGCCCAGCTTGATCAGGAAGGCCCCGCGCTCGGTGTGCTTCCCCTGCTTGTGGGTCAGGAAGCGCATGGGGGCCGCCAGGACTCCGGAGAAGGTGCTGAAGATCGGGATCGTGGTCTGGAGCGGCTTGACGTAGTGCGGTGCAATCCGCAGGAGCCGGTTGCGTTCGACCACAGACTCCTGGACGAGGCGGAACTCGCCGTTTTCGAGGTACCGGATCCCGCCGTGGATCATGTGGGACGACGCGCCGCTGGCGCCCTGGCAGTAGTCGCCGCGCTCCACGAGCGCCACGTCGACGCCCTGCAGGGCAAGGTCGCGGAAGGTGCCCACCCCGTTAATTCCGCCTCCGATGATCAAGACCTGCGCGTGCCGCCGCGTCCGCAGCTTCTGCACCGAGGCTCGATCGTTGGCCGGTGTGCGGGCTGAGTCCTTCTGTCCCAAAACTGCTCCCTTGGGTTTGGTTCTGTGCGGCACGCCCATGGCGCGGCGCCGTTCAACACTATTCTTTGGAGTAATGGAAAATGGAGTCAAGCACTATGCACAAACGTGCAGATGGGAAATTTCATGACGCCTCCACGCCAGTCCGACGCCCTCCGCGCGGCCCAGCTGTATTACCTCCAGGACCTGACCATGGACGCGATCGCGCGGGAGCTCCGGACGTCCCGCTCCACAGTGTCGCGGCTGCTTTCGGCGGCACGTGATTCGGGTCTGGTGCAGATCCAGATCCGCAGCCCGCTGGACACCGGGCCCGAACTTGAGAGCATGATCCGCACCGAATACAAGGTGGATGTGCACGTCGTTCCGGTGGTGGACACCCTCAATGAGGCGGAAACACTGGACCGCGTGGCCATGCAGGCCGCCCGAACGATCGGGCCGCTGGTGGACTCCAACGCCATCATCGGCGTCGCCTGGGGCTCGACCCTGAGCGCCGTGAGCCGACACCTGACCCGAAAGATCACCCATGACAGCGTGATCGTCCAGCTCAACGGTGCCGGCAACATGCAGACCACCGGCATCACCTATGCCTCGGACATCATGCGACGGTTCGGCAGCGCCTACGGGGCACGGGTGGAACAGTTCCCCGTGCCGGCCTTCTTCGACCATGCCGCGACCAAAACCGCCATGTGGAATGAGCGCAGTGTTCAACGCATCCTGGATCTGCAGTCGCGGATGAGCATCGCGATCTTCGGTGTCGGATCGGTCGACGCCGACTACCCCAGTCACGTCTATGCCGGCGGGTACCTCGATGAGGACGACCTGAACGTGCTCGCGAACTCCGATGTGGTGGGTGACGTCGCGACCGTATTCTTCCGGGCGGACGGGTCCTCGGACGGCATCACGCTCAACGAGCGCTCCACCGGCCCGGACCTCGCCCAGCTCCGCCAGGTTCGGCGGCGCATCTGTGTCGTGTCCGGCGCCTCCAAGATCAACGGGCTGAGGGGGGCGCTGGCGGCAGGACTTGCCACGGACCTGATCCTCGACGAAGCCAGCGCACGCAGGCTGGTCCGGTTTGACGGACTGGCCTGACCGGACGCGGCGGACGGCGGCCGGTGGCCGGAGGCCGCCGGCTGCAGCCGCGGTCCGCCACTCGGGGGCGCCAGTGGGTAAAGTCAGTGTCATGAGAATCTCTCCCCGGCTGACCCTGAACAACGGCGTACTGATCGACCGGCTGGGGTTCGGGCTCTATAAGGTCCCTCCGGCCGATGCCGCCAATCTGGTGACCATGGCCATCGAGGCCGGCTACCGCCACTTCGATACTGCCGCCATGTACGGCAATGAGACCGGCGTCGGCAAGGGCATCGGTGCCCTGTCCGGATTTGAGGGCACCGGCGGCGGCCCGGGGGAAACCGCACCGTACGTGTCCCGCGAGGACCTCTTCATCACCACGAAGGTTTGGAATGACGACCACGGCTACGACGCCACGATGCGGGCGTTCGACACCTCAATCTCCAACCTCGGCCTGGAGTACATCGACCTCTACCTGATCCATTGGCCGTGCGCCCGGCGGGGCCTGTTCCAGGAGACATACCGGGCCTTGGAGACCCTGTACCGCGAAGGTAAAGTCCGGGCAATCGGCGTCTGCAACTTCCAGCCGCAGCACCTGGACCGGCTCCTGGAGACGGCCGAGGTTGTGCCGGCCGTCAACCAGATTGAGCTCCATCCCTGGCTGCAGCAGGACGAACTGCGCGAAAAGCACAATCTGCTGGGCATCCGCACCGAGGCGTGGAGCCCGTTGGGCCGCGGCCAGGTCCTGAAGGATCCGGTGATCCTGGCCCTCGCCGCCGAACACGACCGCACGCCGGCGCAGGTCATCCTCCGCTGGCACCTGCAGCTGGGCAACATTGCCATCCCGAAGGCCAGCTCGTTCGCGCGGATCCACGAAAACCGCGATGTCTTCGACTTTGAACTCTCGCCGCTGGACATGACGGAGATCGCGGCCCTCGAACGAGGGTTCCGGACCGGCTCCCACCCAGACAACGTCAAATAGGATTCGAACCCATGGAACAAGTGGACACCGGGTCCTCACGCACGCCCCTGTTCAGCAGCGCACTCGCCGCCCGCACCCGGGCCGCGTCCGCAGAGGTTGACGGCACCTCGATTGCCTACTGGGTCTACGAGCCCGTCCGGGTCACACCGGAGACCCGCACCATCCTGGTGGTGCACGGATTCCGCGGCGACCACCACGGCCTGCTGCGGGTGGCCGACCAGCTGACGGACATGCGCCTGATCATGCCGGATCTGCCGGGCTTCGGCGGCTCGGCAGCCTTCGAGGATACCGAACACAGTGTTGCCGGCTATGGCCGGTTCCTGAGCGGCTTCATGGCCACGCTGGGCCTGGGCCCGGACACCGTCCTGCTGGGACATTCGTTCGGTTCGATCATCGCCAGCCACTTCGTGGCGGCCAACCGGGATGCCGTGGCCGAACTTATCCTGGTCAATCCCATCGCGGCGCCCGCCCTCGAGGGTCCCAAAGGCCTCATGACCAAGCTTGCGGTGCTCTACTATGAGGCCGCGGCGCGCCTTCCCCGGCGCCTCGGGCTGGCCCTCCTGCGCAGCCAGGCGATCGTGCGGGTGATGAGTGTGGCTATGGCCAAGACCGGGGACAGGGATCTCCGCCGGTTCGTGCACGCCCAGCACAGTTCCTACTTCTCGGCCTTCGCGGACCGCGACAGCCTGCTTCAGGCTTTCAAGGCCTCGGTCGGCAGCAATGTCTCGGAGGTGGCCCGCGAACTGACCCTCCCGGTGCTCCTGATCGCCGGAGAGAAGGACGAGATTGCCATGCTGGCGGACCAGCACAAACTCGCGGCCCTGCTTCCGGACGCGACGCTGGAAGTCATCCCCGGCGTCGGGCACCTGATCCACTACGAAACCCCCGAACCCGCTGCCCGCTACATCCGACGCTTCCTCAAGGACCACGCCGCATGAAGATTCTCATTGATGCCCGCTTCACCCGGCTGGACCACCATGACGGCATCAGCCGGTACGGCGCCAGCCTGATTGCGGCCGCCGCCAAAATCGCCGACGTCTCGATGCTGATCAGCGACCCCCGCCAGCTCGCGCTCCTGCCGGACGTTCCGTACACCATCATCAACAGCCCGCTGTCCCCGGCCGAGCTCTTCGTGGCCGCCAGGGTCAACAAACTGGGTGCGGACGTGGTGGTGTGCCCCATGCAGACCATGGGCAGTTGGGGCCGCAAGTACGCCCTCGTGCTGACCCTGCACGACCTCATCTACTACGAGCACCCCACCCCGCCCGGGTTCCTGCCGGCCCCCGTCCGGGTCCTGTGGCGCCTGTACCACAAGGCCTTCTGGCCCCAACGGCTCCTGCTGAACCGGGCCGACGTCGTGGCGACCATCAGTTCAACCACCGCCGCCCTGATCTCGAAGTACCGGCTCACTCAGCGTCCCGTCAGGATCGTCGGTAACGCCCCCCAGCACGGCCACACACCGCGGGACCCCGGGGCGGGTGCCGACAAGACGCTGCTCTACATGGGTTCCTTCATGCCCTACAAGAACGTCGAAACCATGATCCGCGGCATGGCGGAACTGCCGGAGATGACTCTCCACCTGTTGAGCCGCATCACCCCGGAGCGGCGGGCCGAACTCGAGGTCCTGGCTCCGCAGGGCGCAAACATTGTCTTCCACAACGGCGTGACCGACGCCGAGTATGAGACCCTCCTGGCGCGCACTACCGCCCTGATCAGCCTGTCCCGTGCCGAGGGCTACGGACTGCCCCTCGTCGAGGCGATGTCCCACGGCACGCCTGTGATCGCCAGCGACATCCCGATCTTCCGTGAGGTCGGCGATGATGCCGTCAGCTACGTGCATCCTGACTCGCCGTCGGAGTTTGCCGAGGCAGTGCGCAGGCTCGAGGACCCTGACCTGTGGAAGGCCCGTTCACGCCGGTCAGTGGAGCGGGCCGCCGACTTCAGCTGGGACGAGTCCGCGCGGCGGCTCGTGGCCGCCGCCGAAGAGGCCGTCGCGCTCCGCAGCCGGGGAAAAGGCTAGCGCGGGCGGTACCGGTCCCTGGTCAGCGCGCGGAGTTTCCCCAACTTTGCCACCGCGACGTCGGGACGCCCCGGCGTCGCGGGCGGCCACGCCGTCGGACGCCGGCAAAGGCGGGGAAACCAGGCGGCGGCCTGGCAGGGCGGCACAGCGGCTAGAGGACGTCCACTCCGTCAAGGCGCAGCTGCACCGGGTCGTCGCTGCGCTTGGCCGCAGCTGCGGCCTTGACGGCCCGAAGGACTGCGGTGACGTCCGCGGCCTGGGCATAGGGGATGAACAGCAGGGTCCGCATCTCCTCGCCGGCATCCCGCGGCGCAGAGTCCTTCAGCGCAGCATCCCGTGGCGCTGTGCGTCCGGCACCCGCGGCTGCCGGCAGCACGACCGGCGCCGGCCCGGCCGTCCGGAGGACGGTTCCCCGCGTTGCCAGGCGCTGCTGTACGGCCTCGGTGAAATGCCCGACGGCGGTCCTGCCGCCGGTGATGGAAGCGACGCGCACGGCGGGCGGCAGCTGCAGCTCCTGCCGCAGCGCCAGTTCCCGGCCGGCGTACCCGGCAGGATCCCAGCGCAGCAGGGCGCCCACCCCGGCAGCGTCGTCGGCGGTAATGACCACGAGGCCGCCGTCCGGTGCCGGCCGCACGAGGGCCGCGGCGTTGAACCAGCGGCGTACCGCGTCCTCCCCCGCCCTGAGGTTCTCCCGGCGCAGCAGTGAGTCGCCGTCCAGGAGCAGGGCCGCGGCGTAGCCGCCGGCGGCCACCGGCTCGGCGCCGACGGTCGCCACCACGAGGGCCTTCGCATCCGGAACCGTGGCCTTGACCTGGTCCCCGGAGGAAGTGATGACCGGTTTACCCGGAAACGCCCGGCCCAGCTCCTCGGCCGTGCGGAGGGCTCCCGTGGCGCCGCGCCTGAGCCGCACACCGTTGCACGTGCCGCAGCGCCACGCGGGTGCCGGGGCCGAGCACCAGCGGCATTGCGGCACAGCGGTGCTGCCGCTGGGACCGGCGATTGCCAGGGGCCCGCTGCAGGCGGTACAGCGGGCCGGTTCCCGGCAGGCTTCGCACACCAGAGAAGGTGCATAGCCGGCCCTGGCCACCTGGACCAGGACCGGTCCGCGTTCCAGGCCGTCCTTGGCAGCCCGCCATGCCGCGCCCGGGAGTCGGGCGATGCGGGCCAGCGGGTCGTGTTCGAGTTCATAGCTGTCGGCCGTGTTCAGCACGCGCGGGACCGTCCGCCGGATGACGGACCGCTCCGCTTCCACGGCCCGCGCCCAGCCGGAGGCCACCAGCCGCTCGGACTCTGTGCTGCGCGAGTGGGCCGCGAGGAGGCACGCAGCCCCCTCCTGGCCTGCACGGAGCAGGAGGACTTCCCGGGAGTGCGCATACGGGGACCGTTGTTCGATGTGGAGGTCATCGCCGTCGTCCCAGCAGACCACGAGCCCGAGGTTGTGCACGGGCGCGTAGGCGGCGGACCGCGTGCCCACAGCGACCCCGGCGGCGCCGCTGAGCACGCGCAGGAAACTGCGGTAGCGCGGGGTCTGGCCGTCGTCGGCGGTGAGCCGGGCGACGTCGCCGGCGGGAAGGACTTCCAGGAGCGCGGCCTCCACCCTGTCGAGGTCGCGGTAGTCGGGAACCACTACGACGGCGCCGCGGCCGGACAGCCGTACCGCGGCCACAGCCTCCGCGACGAGCCGCGGCCAGCCGCCGGCCCCGTACCCCTGCAGCGCGGTCAGCACGGCCCGGGGAGACTCCCCCGCACCGAGGTGGGCCAGGAATGCCGGACCGTTGCGGTACGAGGCCCAGCCGCTGCCTGCGGCGGCCGGCCGAATCGACACGGCGGTCGCATGACCGACTGCTTCAGTACCGAACAGTTCAGGATCGAGCCGGCCGTCCGGGGCGAATTCCTTTTCGAGTTTTGCCATGCGCGGCGGCACGGCGACGCGCAGGACATCGCTGACGGTCCCGGCGTAGCGCGCGGCGATCCGGCCGGCGAGTTCTGCCACGGCGGTGGTCAGGACCGGGACGGGTGAAACCACTTTGTGCAGCGGCACGAGGGGGTGGCCGGCGTCGGACACGGCCGTGCGTTCCAGAAGATATCCCGCCAGTTCCTGTCCGTTGAACTTCACCTTGACCCGGACGCCCGGCTGGGCTTCGGCGTCGAGGGTGGCCGGCACGCTGTAGTCAAACGGCCGGTCCAGGTGCGGCAGCGAGGATTCGATGAGCACCCTGGCTACCGGCAGGTCCGCGGCAAGGGCCGGCCCGGACGCTTGCGCGGCGGAGGCGGGAAAGCCCTGGAGCAGGGAAAGCTGCTGGGGTTTGCCGTGCGCGCCGCCGTCAGGAGTGGGGCTCACGGCTGGCACCTCCCCTCCGGATCGCTTGGACAACGGCTCACACTAGACCTCTCGTGCCGGACTCCGCCCCGCCGGACCAGTCGCGGCGGACACCCCGCGCCCCGGGACACCCCGCCCGGGGGCAAGAACAGCAGCTAAATGGCAAGTAGCCAGGCCACCGGAAGGCGGCCTGGCTACAGCAGATCACACGGCACTGACAATTACGGCACCACGTGGACTGGCACCACGTAAATCGGCACCACGTGGACTGGCACCACGTAAATCGGCACCACGTGGACTGGCACCACGTAAATCGGTACTACGTGAGCCGGCACCACGTAAATCGGCACCAGGTAGATCAGCACTGACATGTCCGGCGTCGGACGCCGGCGCAGCGGGCCTAGGCGTTGAAGAACGCCTTCAGCTCATCCACCCGGTCCAGGCGCTCCCAGGTGAAGTCCGGGTCCTCGCGGCCGAAGTGCCCGTGCGCGGCGGTCTTCGCGTAGATTGGCCGCTTCAGGTCCAGGGCGTCGATGATGGCCCGCGGGCGGAGGTCGAAGATCTCGGCGATCGCCGCGCTGATCCGTGCCGGGTCCACGGTTTCGGTTCCGAACGTCTCCACGTAGGTTCCTACCGGGCGGGCCTGGCCGATTGCGTAGGCGATCTGGATTTCCGCACGCTTGGCGAGGCCGGCCGCCACCACATTCTTGGCGACCCAGCGCATGGCGTAAGCGGCCGAGCGGTCCACCTTCGACGGATCCTTGCCGGAGAACGCGCCGCCGCCGTGGCGGGCCATGCCGCCGTACGTGTCGACGATGATCTTGCGGCCGGTGAGGCCTGCGTCGCCCACCGGGCCGCCGATCACGAAGGCGCCCGCCGGGTTCAGGATGTTGCGGGTCCGCGAGATGTCCAGGTTGGACAGCGCCATGACCGGATCCACCACGTGCGCGGCGAGGTCGGCCCGGAGCTGATCGAGGCTGGCACCCTCGGCGTGCTGGCTGGAGATGACTACCGTCTCGACCGAGACCGGCCGGTCGCCGTCGTAGCCCACCGTGACCTGGGTCTTGCCGTCCGGACGCAGGTAGGCGAGTTCGCCGTTCTTGCGGACCTCGGTCAGGCGCTCGGAAAGCCGGTGCGCGAGCCAGATCGGCACGGGCATGTAGGAGGGGGTCTCATCGCTGGCGTAGCCGAACATGAGTCCCTGGTCGCCGGCGCCCTGAAGGTCGTAGTCGTCCTCCTGGCGTCCTTCGCGGGCTTCGAGCGAGTTGAACACGCCGCCTGCAATGTCATTGGACTGCTGGCCGATGGAGACCGAGACACCGCACCGGGCGCCGTCAAAGCCGTTGGCCGACGAATCGTAGCCGATGCCCAGGATGGTTTCCCGGACAATCTGCGGGATCTCGACGTACGCGTCGGTGGTGACCTCGCCGGCCACGTGGACCAGGCCGGTGGTGGCGAGCGTCTCCACGGCAACCCGGGACTCCGGGTCCTTGTCGAGCAGGGCGTCGAGGATCGCATCGCTGATCTGGTCACAGATCTTGTCGGGGTGGCCTTCAGTCACCGACTCGGACGTGAAGAGCCGGAGCGCGGCGGGCGTAGACCCGTGGAAGTCAGGGATGTGCAGCGGTAAAGTCACTCAACTACCTTACTGGTTGGAAAACGGACGTCCGGCGGCGTGTGTCCCCATGCTAAGGAGACGTTGCTTACGCCGGCCTTAGGCCGGCGGTACAACCCGGCTCAGTTCGGCGCTGATCCGGTCGATCACGGCAGCCGCAACGTCGGATTTGGAACCCGACGCCTCTTGGGGTTCGGAGCCGGCGCGGGAAAGGATGACTACGGAGTTCGTGTCTTCGCCAAAGACCAAGTCCCGGCCCACCTGGTTGACCACCAGCAGGTCACAGGCCTTCCGGCGCAGCTTGTCCCGGGCGTAGTCCAGGACGTCGCCGCCGGCGTCGCCTGTTTCGGCGGCGAAGCCGACGATCAGCTGGTTCCGGGACGCCGCATCCCGGACCGCGACGAGCTCCCGCAGGATGTCGGGGTTGCGCACGAGGTTGATCACGGGGTCGGCGACGTCGTCGCGTTTCTTGATCTTCGTGCCGGAGACGTCCGCCGGGCGGAAGTCCGCGACGGCGGCGGCCATGATGACGACGTCGGAGTCGGCGGCCGCGTGCAGCGCAGCCTCCCGCAGTTCCAGGGCGGTCTCAACCTGGATGAGTTCGACGTCGCCGGGCGCCGGGACTTCCATGTGGGCGGCGAGCAGCCGGACGCGGGCGCCGGCGTCGCGGGCGGCCGCGGCCAGGGCGACGCCCTGCTTGCCCGAGGAGCGGTTGCCGAGGAAGCGCACGGGATCCAGCGGTTCGCGGGTGCCGCCGGCACTGATGGTGACGGTGAGCCCGGCCAGGGGCCGGGCCGCAGTCGGCCCGCCGTCTGCGGGGTCCGGGTCCGCGGCCGGGGCCAGGGGCGTGACAGGGGCGGCCGGCGGGACTGCCGGGGCAGCGGCCGCCCCGGCAAGGGCCAGGGCGGCCGTGAAGATCGCCTCCGGCTCGGGCAGCCGTCCGGGCCCGGAGTCGGCACCGGTCAGCCGTCCGCTTGCGGGTTCCAGCACGGTGACGCCGCGGCTGCGCAGGGTTTCGACGTTGGCCTGGGTGGCCGGGTGCTGCCACATTTCGGTGTGCATGGCCGGCGCAATGAGCACGGGACAGTCGCCGGCCATCAGCAGGGTGTTGGTGAGCAGGTCGTCGGCCTGGCCTGCGGCCGCGCGGGCCAGGAGATCGGCGGTGGCCGGGGCCACGACGATCAGCTCGGCCTCGTGGCCGAGCCGGACATGGTTGACGGTGTGGACGGCGTCGAACACGCTGTTGCTGACCGGGTGTCCGGAAAGGGCCTCCCACGTGGCAACGCCGACGAAGCGGGTGGCCGCCTCGGTGGGGATGACCGTGACGTCATGGCCGGCTTCAGTAAAAAGCCGGAGGAGCGACGCCACCTTGTAGGCGGCAATCCCTCCCCCGACTCCGAGGACTATGCGCACGTGATCTCCGTCAACAGGCAGTCTGTTTATTTTCCTCGTCCCGCGAAGGGAATTACTCTGCGGCTTCGATCGGCGTGGAAACGAGCTTGCCTTCGTTGATCTCGCGCAGGGCGATCGAGAGGGACTTCTCGTTCAGCTTGGTGTCTACCAGCGGGCCGACGTACTCAAACAGGCCCTCGTGCAGCTGGGCGTAGTACGCGTTGATCTGGCGTGCGCGCTTGGCACCGAAAATCACCAGTCCGTACTTCGAGTCGGCGGCCTTCAGCAGCTCGTCGATCGGCGGGTTGATGATGCCTTCAAGGTTCGTGGACACGAATTCTCCAAATTCTAACGGGCCGGTACGTCCCGGCGCCTAGCGCGGGTTCGGGGTCAGCCCCATGAGTGAAACAAGCTCGTCCGCTGCCCGACGAACGTCATCATTGATGACGGTGTGATCGAACTCCGGTTCAGCGGCAAGTTCTAGTTTAGCGGTTTCCAGCCTCTGCTGCTGTTCTTCGGCGCTTTCCGTGCCGCGGCCGACCAGCCGGCGGACCATTTCGTCCCAGCTTGGGGGCGCCAGGAACACGAACTGGGCGTCGGGAACGGCTTCCTTGACCTGCCGTGCGCCCTGCAGGTCGATCTCCAGCAGCACCGAGCGGCCCTCGGCGATGGCGGCCTCCACGGTGCTACGGAGCGTGCCGTAGCGGTTCCGGCCATGGACCACCGCCCACTCGAGCAGTTCGCCGTTTTCGATCAGGGAATCGAATTCCTCGGCCGATTTGAAGAAGTAGTGGATGCCATCCTTCTCCCCCGGGCGCGGCGGGCGCGTCGTGGCTGAAACGGACAGCCAGACACCGGGGTAGTTATCCCGTATGTAGGTGGACACGGTGCCTTTGCCAACAGCCGTCGGGCCGGCGAGGACTGTCAGTCCCGGATTCTTGCTCACATATTCCTTTGGGCGGTGGGGGCGGCTCGACGCAGCGAGCTACTTGTCGTCAATAAAATCTACCAGCGCCCGGCGCTGGTGGATTCCCAGTCCCCGGACCCGCCGGGATTGTGCGATGCCGAGCTGCTCCATGATGGCCGCCGCACGGACCCGGCCGATCCCGGGCAGGGCTTCGAGCAGCTCCACGATCCTCATGCGGGCAATGGCGTCGTCAGTCTCCGCGGAACTGATGACCTTGGCGATAGTTAGCTCACCGGTCTTGAGGCGCTCCTTGGCCTCGGCCCTCGTGGCCCTTGCGGCAGCAGCCTTGCGAAGGGCGTCGGAACGCTCCTGCGGCGTGAGGGGTCTCAAACTCACTGAAGTCCTCCCTGCATGGCGGGACAGGGCACCCATGCCCTTGCCCTGAACCTACCGTCTGGCGGAGGCAGATTCAATGAAAATCTGCGGCGGCCCCGGAAAGGGAAAAGCTCAGTCCCGGGCCGGGAGTCCGCGCCCCCGAACGGTCATCCTCACGTCCCGGAACCGGTTGCGCCGGTCCCGGGACGGTCTGGCCGCTGGCATCAGGCCGCGAGGAGCTCATCGAGGGTGCGTAGTGCGGCATCGCGGAGGGCCGTCGGCCCCGGTCCGGCGCCGAGGATGTCGCGGCTGGAGGTCGCCAGGACCTGGGGATACGCCGCACCGAACGTGCGCCGCAGGTCCGCGGCGGTGGCCCCCTGGGCACCCAGGCCGGGGGCCAGGATGGGACCGCGGACCGCCGCCAGATCAAGATCCAGGGCGGTGAGGGCCGACCCCACCGTGGCTCCCACCACGAGTCCGACGGAACCGAGGGATCCGCCATAGCGGCGGTTCTCCGCGGCGGCCGCCTCTGTAATCCGCCGTGCGACCGAATCGGCCCCGCCGACGTGCTGGACGGAGGCGCCTTCCGGGTTCGAGGTCAGCGCGAGGACGAACACGCCGCGCCCGGACTCGGCCGCCAGGTCCAGGGCCGGCCGGAGCGACTCAAAGCCCAGATAAGGGCTCAACGTGACCGAATCCGCGGCCAGCGCGGAGCCGTCCCGCAGCCAGGCGTCGGCGTAGGCGGCCATCGTGGAACCGATGTCGCCGCGCTTGGCATCCGCGATGGTCAGCACCGAGGCCTCCGCAGCCGCGGCCAGCGTGCGTTCGAGCACCGCGATTCCGGCCGAGCCGTGCCGCTCGTACAGGGCCACCTGCGGCTTCACCGCGGCAGCGAGGGAGGCCACGGCCTCCACGACGGTCAGCGAGAAGCGTTCCAGCCCGGCGGCGTCGTCCGTCAGGCCCCAGCGCTGCAGGAGGGCCGGGTGCGGATCGATGCCGACGCACAGCGGGCCGCGGGCCGCCATGGCCCGGCCCAGCCGGGAGCCGAAGGACTCCCGGCCGGGCGCTTCAGCGGTGCGTGCCTCAGGCATCCTGCAGGGCCTTGAGGTACGCGGCGTGCTCCTGGAGGCTCGTGACGGACCATTCGTAGGTCCGCAGCGCCTCGATGGCCTGGACGGCGGCGTTGAACTCCGCCACCGTCGTGATGCAGGGGATGCCGATCGACGTTGCCGCCGCGCGCAGTTCGTAGCCGTCGCTGCGGGCCTCGCCGCCGGAGGGCGTGTTGAAGACCATGTCGATCTCGCCGGCGACGATGAGGTCCGCGATGGTGCCCTCGCCCTCGGCGCTGGAGCCCTCGGCGACCTTGCGCACCGGGGTGGCCTGGATGCCGTTGCGGCGCAGGACATCCGCGGTCCCGCCGGTGGAGACAATCTCGAAGCCGAGGTCCGAGAGCCGCTTGACGCCCATGATCACCGAGCGCTTGTCCCGGTTAGCCACGGAAACGAAGATCTTGCCTTCCGTGGGCAGGGCGTTGTTCGCCGCGGCCTGGCTCTTGGCGAAGGCGGTGTCGAAGTGCTTGTCGATGCCCATGACCTCGCCGGTGGAACGCATTTCCGGCCCGAGCAGGGAGTCCACCACCTTGCCCTCGGGGGTGCGGAAGCGGCTGAAGGGCAGCACGGCTTCCTTGACCGAGACCGGTGCCTCCAGCGGCAGCGTGGAGCCGTCGCCGGTCTCCGGCAGCATCTTGTAGGCGGTGCGGAGCTGGTTGATGGTGACGCCGGTGCCGATCAGGGCCGCGGCCTTCGCCATTTGGACGCCGGTGGCCTTGGAGACGAACGGCACGGTGCGTGAGGCGCGCGGGTTGGCTTCCAGGACGTACAGGACGTCCGAGGCGAGGGCGAACTGGATGTTGATCAGGCCGCGGACCCCCACGCCCTCGGCGATGGCGAGGGTGGCGGTGCGGACCCGTTCCAGGACGTTGTTCCCGAGCGTGATGGGCGGCAGCACACAGGCGGAGTCACCGGAGTGGATGCCGGCTTCCTCGATGTGTTCCATGATGCCGCCGAGGTACATCTCCGTGCCGTCGTACAGGGCGTCGACGTCGATTTCGACGGCGTCCTCCAGGAAGCGGTCGATCAGGACCGGGTGCTCCGGGGTGATCTCGGTGGCGTTCGCGATGTAGCGGGAGAGGTTGGGCTCGTCGTAGACGATTTCCATGCCGCGGCCGCCCAGGACATAGGACGGGCGCACCAGGACCGGGTAGCCGATCTCGTCCGCAATCTTCTTGGCGTCCTCGAAGGACACGGCAGTGCCGTTCTTCGGGGAGATGAGCCCGGCCTTGTCGAGCACCTGGGAGAAGGCGCCGCGGTGCTCGGCGAGGTCGATCGCCTCCGGGGAGGTGCCGAGGATCGGCACGCCGGCGTCGGCGAGCTGCTGGGCGAGCTTGAGCGGGGTCTGGCCGCCGAGCTGGACGAAGACGCCCATGACGCCGCCGGTGCGTTCCTCGGCCGCGATGACCTCGAGGACGTCCTCGAGCGTGAGCGGCTCGAAGTACAGACGGGTGGAGACGTCGTAGTCGGTGGAGACGGTCTCGGGGTTGCAGTTGACCATGACGGTCTCGTAGCCGGCCTTGCGCAGCGCCATGGAGGCGTGGACGCAGGAGTAGTCGAACTCGATGCCCTGGCCGATCCGGTTCGGCCCGGACCCGAGAATGATCACGGACGGCTTCGCGTGCAGCGCCACCTCGTCCTCCTCGTCGTAGGACGAGTAGTGGTAGGGGGTGTACGCGGCGAACTCGGCGGCGCAGGTGTCCACAGTCTTGTAGACGGGGCGGATGCCGAGCGCCTGCCGGACGCCGCGGACGACGTCCTCGGAGTTGTGCGTCAGGGCGCCGATCTGCTCGTCGGAGAAGCCGTGGCGCTTGGCGCGCTGGAGCATCTCGTGGGTCAGGGCGCTGGACTTGCGGATCTCCTGGGAGATCTCGTTGAGCAGCTGGAGCTGGTCCAGGTACCAGGGATCGATCTTGGTGGCCTCGAAGAGCTGCTCCACGGTGGCGCCGCCGAGCAGGGCGCGCTGGACCTGGTGCAGGCGTTCGGTGGTGGGCCGCTTGGCCTTCTCGATCAGCTCCGCGACTTCCCATTCCGGGACGTGGCTGAAGTCCAGCTGGGAGCCCTTCTGCTCGAGGGAGCGCAGGGCCTTCTGCAGCGCCTCGGTGAAGTTCCGGCCCATGGCCATCGCCTCGCCCACCGACTTCATGGTGGTGGTCAGGGTCGGATCGGCGGCGGGGAATTTCTCGAAGGCGAAGCGCGGGACCTTCACGACGACGTAGTCCAGGGTCGGCTCGAAGGACGCCGGGGTCTTCTGGGTGATGTCGTTGGGGATCTCGTCCAGGGTGTAGCCGAGCGAGAGCTTGGTGGCGATCTTGGCGATCGCGAAGCCGGTGGCCTTGGAGGCCAGCGCGGAGGACCGGGAGACGCGCGGGTTCATTTCGATCACGACGACGCGGCCGGTGTCGGGTTCGACCGCGAACTGGATGTTGCACCCGCCGGTGTCGACGCCGACTTCGCGGATGACGGCGATGGAGATGTCGCGCAGCCGCTGGTATTCGCGGTCCGTGAGGGTCAGGGCGGGGGCCACGGTGATGGAGTCGCCGGTGTGGACGCCGACCGGGTCGAAGTTCTCGATGGAGCAGACCACCACGACGTTGTCGTTCTTGTCGCGCATCATCTCGAGCTCGTACTCCTTCCAGCCGAGGATGCTCTCTTCGAGCAGCACCTCGGACGTGGGGCTGTACTGCAGGCCCTGGCCGACGATCCGGCGGAGGTCGTCCTCGTCGTAGGCCAGTCCGGAGCCGAGGCCGCCCATGGTGAAGGAGGGCCGGACCACCATCGGGTAGCCGAGGTCCTCGGCCGCGGCGATGGCCTCGTCCATGGTGTGGATGATGTGGCTGCGGGCCGACTCGGCGCCGCAGCGCTCCACGACGCCCTTGAACTTTTCGCGGTCCTCGCCGAGCTCAATCGCGGCGATGTTGGCGCCGATCAGCTCGACGTTGTACTTCTCCAGGACGCCGTTCTTGTCCAGCGCGATCGCCGTGTTGAGGGCTGTCTGGCCGCCAAGGGTCGGCAGGAGCGCGTCGGGGCGCTCCTTGGCGATGATCTTCTCCACCACTTCGGGGGTGATCGGCTCCACGTACGTGGCGTCGGCGAACTCGGGGTCCGTCATGATGGTGGCCGGGTTGGAGTTGACGAGGATGACCCGCAGGCCTTCCTCCTTGAGGACGCGCAGCGCCTGGGTGCCGGAGTAGTCGAATTCGGCCGCCTGGCCGATCACGATCGGGCCGGACCCGATGACCATGACGCTCTTGAGGTCAGTTCTCTTGGGCATTACTTCTTGTCCTCAGTCTTGGAATCGGTGGCAGTCTTTGTATCGGAGGCCGTGTCGGCGCCAGCCGACGGGGACACGGCGGTCTTGGACTCCGCCATGAGATCGATGAAGCGGTCGAAGAGGTACGCGGCGTCGTGCGGGCCGGCGGCCGCTTCGGGGTGGTACTGCACGGAGAACGCCGGAATGTCGAGACAGGCGAGTCCTTCGACGACGTCGTCGTTGAGGCTCACGTGGCTGACCTCGACGCGGCCGTAGCGTTCTTCGGGCGCCCGGGTGGCCCCGTTGAGCGGGGCGTCGACGGCGAAGCCGTGGTTCTGCGAGGTGATTTCGACCTTTCCGGTGCGGCGGTCCATCACGGGCTGGTTGAGGCCGCGGTGGCCGTAGCGCAGCTTGTAGGTGCCGAAGCCGAGGGCGCGGCCGAGGATCTGGTTGCCGAAGCAGATGCCGAAGTACGGGATTTTCTCATCAAGCACCGAGCGCAGCAGCTTGACCTGGTTGTCAGCGGTGGCGGGGTCGCCAGGGCCGTTGGACATGAAGAAGCCGTCGGGGTTGACGGCCTGCACATCGGCGAGGGTTGCGGTGGCGGGCAGCACGTGCACCCGGACGCCGCGCTCGGCGAAGCGGACGGGGGTCATGCGCTTGATGCCGAGGTCGATCGCGGCGATGCTGAACCGCGGCTCGCCGTCCCAGCCGAAGTCCTTGGGCTCCACGGTGTACGCGGCGTCGACGCTGACTTCCTCGGCGAGGCGGGAGCCTTCCATCGGCGCGCTGGCCAGGACGGCGTCGGTCAGTTCCTTGTCCGTGGCGCGGGCGGCGTCGCCGGAGAAGATGCCGGCGCGCATGGTCTTGTGTTCGCGCAGGTGCCGGGTGATGGCGCGGGTGTCCACGCCCTGGATCCCGACAATGCCCTGTTCGACGAGTTCGTCGTCAAGGGATCGCTCGGAGCGCCAGTTGGAAGGCCGGCGGGCGGCGTCACGGACGATGTAGCCTGCCACCCAGATGCGGCGGGACTCGGCGTCGTCGGTGTTGACGCCGGTGTTGCCGATGTGCGGCGCGGTCTGGACCACGAGCTGGCGGGCGTAGGAGGGGTCGGTGATGGTCTCCTGGTAGCCGGTCATGCCGGTCGCGAAGACTGCCTCGCCGAGGGCGGTTCCGGTGGCGCCGTAGCTGGTACCGCGGAAAATCCGGCCGTCTTCGAGCACGAGGACGGCGGGGGCGGATGCTGCTGCAGCGGGTGCAGGGCCGCTTGCTTTTACTGCGTCTTCCGACACTGCTGTTTCTGACACTGCTGTTTCTGACACGTCGTTACTTTCCACTATCGGCTTCTGCCTGAGGGGCTGCGGAGATCAAATCTTGGAGGGTGGTGAGGAGCAGGGCTTTGTCCTCGGCACGCCGGGTCCGGAAACCGGTGTCCAGCTCGTGGGAGCCGAGCATCCAGCTCAGCACGAGCAGGCCGTCCTTCTCCACGAACTTTCCGGCCATGCCGCTTTCCTGGCGCACCCCGGTCAGCTGAGCGGCCGGGATGAACACCGGGCCGGCTCCCGCACGTTCGAACAGCGCCCCTTCCGGATGCACGCTGAGTTCGGCGTTGGTGCGGATGCCCAGATGGTGGACCGCGATCCGGTCCAGCCAGTCGCCGGCGGTGGTGGACGCGACGTACTGGCCGTCGGCCGCGGCCAGCGGTGCGCCGAGTTCGGCGGGGACGTCGGGCAGGGGCTCGACGTCGGACTGGCGGCGCAGGCGGTTGCGCCAGCCGATCCAGATCAGCGTCAGCGCGACGCCAACCAGGACCAGCGTGAAGATCAGGGACAGGTCCTTGACCATCAGGGGCGGCCCGACGGTGCGGCGTCGACAGCGTCGGCCGGCCACCGGTACGGGGTGTTGAGTTTGCCGTCAAGGACGGTCGGATGACCCTTGAAGAAGGTGGCCACCACCTTGCCCGGGAGTTCCCGGCCGGCAAACGGAGAGTTACGGCCCATGGTTGCCATCTTAGAAGGGTCCACGGTCCAGCGCGCAGCCGGGTCCACGAGTGTGACGTTGGCGGGTTCGCCGGTCTCGAGCGGGCGGCCCTGGTCCTCGAGCCGGCCGATCGCGGCGGGAGCCGTGGAGGTGACGCGGGCAAAGTCGTCCCAGCCCATCAGGCCGGTTTCGATCATGGTGTGCTGGACCACGGACAACGCTGTTTCGAGGCCGGTCATGCCCATGGCCGCCTGCGCCCATTCGCATTCCTTGTGCTCGCTCGGGTGCGGGGCGTGGTCGGTGCCGACGACGTCGATCGTGCCGTCGGCCAGCGCGGCGCGCAGGGCCTGGACGTCGGTGTCGGTGCGCAGCGGCGGGTTGACCTTGTAGACGGGGTCATAGCTGCGGGCGAGCTCGTCGGTGAGCCAGAGGTGGTGCGGGGTGACCTCGGCCGTGACGTTGACGCCGCGGGACTTGGCCCAGCGGATGATTTCCACGGAACCGGCCGTGGACACGTGGCAGACGTGCAGGCGGGAGCCGACGTGCTGGGCCAGCAGCACGTCACGGGCGATGATGCTCTCTTCGGCGACGGCCGGCCAGCCGGCGAGGCCGAGGACGGCGGAGACCTCGCCCTCGTTCATCTGGGCGCCGGCGGTGAGGCGGGGCTCCTGCGCGTGCTGGGCAACGACGCCGTCGAACGCCTTGACGTATTCGAGCGCGCGGCGCATCAGGACCGGGTCGTGGACGCAGATGCCGTCGTCGGAGAAGACCCGGACCCGGGCGCGGGAGTCGGCCATGGCGCCGAGTTCGGCGAGCTGCTCCCCCGCCAGGCCCACAGTGACGGCGCCCACCGGGCGGACGTCCACCCAGCCGGCGGTCCGGCCCAGGGTGAGGACCTGTTCGACGACGCCGGCGGTGTCCGCCACCGGGGTGCTGTTGGCCATCGCGTGCACGGCGGTGTAGCCGCCCAGGGCGGCGGCGCGGGTGCCGGTTTCCACGGTTTCGGCGTCTTCGCGGCCGGGTTCGCGCAGGTGGGTGTGGATGTCCACCATGCCGGGCAGGGCAATGAGGCCCCTGGCGTCAATGACTGTTGCGTCGCCGTCGGCTGACAGGTCCTGGCCGCGGGCGGCGATGATGCCGTCCCGGATCAGGAGGTCCTCGGCTGCTCCGCCCAGGATCGCGGCGCCGCGGATGAGGTAGGCGCCGCTGTTGGTTGCATGCTGTTGCTGTTCGGCCATCAGTGGCTCTCCTGGGGTGAATAGGTGGCGTTCGGACTGGCGGCACTGGAACTGGCTGCAAGGGATGTGGCTGCGGGGGCGGCCGCAAGGGATGTGGCTGCGGGGGCGGCCGGTTCGCGGGTCTCGCCGGAAAGCAGCAGGTACAGTGCCGCCATGCGGATGGAGACGCCGTTGCGGACCTGTGCCAGCACGGTGGAGCGGGGCGAGTCCGCCGCGGCGGCGGAAATTTCCAGGCCGCGGTTCATGGGACCCGGGTGCATGATGATGGTGTCTTTGAGCCCAAGGGTATCGAGGGCGCGGAGCCGGTTGTCATCGAAGCCCCAGCGCCGCGAGTATTCGCGGGTGGTGGGAAAGAACGATGCGTTCATCCGTTCGCCCTGGACCCGGAGCATCATCATCGCGTCCACGCCGCGGGCCAGGGTTTCGTCGAGGTCGAAGCTGACCGCGCAGGGCCACTTCTCGACCCCGATGGGCAGCAGGGTGGGCGGCGCGACGAGCGTGACCTCGGCGCCCAGGGTGCGCAGGAGCCAGACGTTGGAGCGGGCCACACGCGAGTGCAGGACGTCGCCGGCGATCGCGACGCGCATGCCTTTGAGGTCCGCCCCGGCCGACGGCGTGCCGGCAAGTTTGGACCAGTGCCGGCGCATGGTGAAGGCGTCCAGGAGGGCCTGAGTGGGGTGTTCGTGGGTGCCGTCGCCGGCGTTGATGACGGCGGCGTCGATCCAGTCCGTCGCGGCGAGCCGGTGCGGTGCGCCGGAGGCCCAGTGCCGGATCACGACGGCGTCGGCCCCCATGGCGGCGAGCGTCTGGGCCGTGTCCTTGAGCGACTCGCCCTTGGAGACGGAAGAGCCCTTTGCGGCGAAGTTGATGACGTCGGCGGAGAGCCGCTTCGCGGCGGCCTCGAAGGATATGCGGGTGCGGGTGGAGTCCTCGAAGAAGAGGTTGACCACGGTGCGGCCGCGCAGGGCCGGCAGCTTCTTGACCTCGCGCTCCCCCACGGCCGCCATTTCCTCGGCGGTGTCGAGGATGCGGACGGCGTTGGCCAGGCTCAAGTCTTCGGTGGAAAGCAGATGCCTCATGCGGTGGCCTCGATGACCACTTCGTTGACGGGGACACCGTCGGGGGCGCCGTCTACTCCCCCGCCGACTGAGTCGGTTTCCTCCAGCCGGACGCGGACCTTCTCGGCCGACGAGGTGGGGAGGTTCTTGCCCACGTGGTCGGCGCGGATCGGCAGTTCCCGGTGGCCGCGGTCAATCAGGACGGCGAGGCGCACGATCCTCGGCCGGCCGAGGTCAATCAGGGCGTCCAGAGCGGCGCGGATGGTGCGGCCGGAATAGAGGACGTCGTCGATCAGCACAACAACTTTGTTGTCGATGCCGGTGCGCGGCAGCTGAGTGGGGTACGGCGGCCGGGTGGGCTGGTGCGAGAGGTCGTCGCGGAACATCGTGACGTCGAGCTGGCCGACGATCGCGGCGGCGTCCACGGTGGGGTCGGCGGCGGCGATCTTGGCGGCGAGGCGGACGGCGAGGGGATAGCCCCGGCGCGGGATGCCCAGCAGGACGAGGTCCTGCGAGCCTTTGTTGGCCTCGAGAATTTCATGGGCGATACGAGTAAGCGCGCGGTCAATGTCAGCCTGGTTGAGGACAACCCTGGTGAGCACAACCTTCGCCGGACCCGGTGCTGATGGCACAGAAGTCAAAGCTCGTCTCCCCTTTCCCCGCCTCACGGGACGGAATTAAAAAAGGATTATTTGCTCTTTCAAATTACCACAGCGCAGCTGACGCCCGACGCCGCCGGCATGCGTTTAACCTCACACGGACATAGGCTCGGTTCCATGACGACGAACGAGCCGCGGCCGGGGCAGGACCAGCACGGCCGTCCCTCTTCCGGCCAGGGGCAGCTGCCCCAGCAGGCCAACCCGACGTGGCTGGGGCACGTCGAACCCGTGTACTACCAGCAGGCCCCGGCCAACAACAGCGGCCGGTTTCAGCCGGCCCTGCCTCCCGCCGCTCCGACGGTCACCGGCGGCCGCGGTTCCGCCGGTGGTTCCGGGCTGGTGCCGGCCGGCTTCTTCCTCGCCTTCATGAGTCTCTTCCTGGTCCTGCCCTTCCTGCTGGAAAGGACCGGGATCGCCGGCTTTGTGGTCGGCTTCATCGCCTCGCTGATTCCGCTGGGGACCGTGCTGCTGACGGTGCTTTTTATCGACCGGTGGGAGCCTGAGCCCCGGCCGCTGCTGCTGTTCGCCTTTGTCTGGGGAGCCGCGGTGTCGATTGCGGTGACGATGCTGCTCCAGCCCTATTTTTCGCTGGTGGCGGGGCCTGTTTCGGGGCTCGACTATGCGACGTTCGCCGTGACGGTTCAGGCGCCGGTGGTGGAGGAATTCGCGAAGTCCCTGGGGCTGCTGTCGCTGCTGCTCTTCGCGCCGCGGCACTTCGACGGACCGGTCGACGGCGTGGTGTTCGCCTTCACGATCGCGGCAGGCTTCGCGTTCACCGAGAACATCCTTTACTTCGGCCGCGCCATCGCCGAATCCAGCGACCCCGGCACGGACCTCGCGGTGGTGTTCTTCCTCCGCGGGGTCATGTCACCGTTTGCCCACGCCATTTTCACGGGGACCACGGGCCTGATCATGGGCTTCGCCGCGCGCCGCGGCAACGACGGCCTGGTCGTGCTGGCGTTCGTCGTCGGCGTCGTCCCCTCGATGGTGCTGCACAGCGGCTGGAACAGCATGGGCCAGGACTTCCTGGGACAGTACCTGCTGGTGCAGGTGCCGATCTTCCTGCTGGCGGTCCTGGTCATCGCGTGGCTGCGCGTGGCGGAGCGCAGGTTCACCCGCCAGCGGCTCCGGGAATACGCCGCCGCGGGCTGGTTCACCGTGGCCGAAGTGGACATGCTGGCCACGACCGGCGGCCGCCGTAATGCGCTGCGCTGGGCCAAATCGGTCGGGCGGGGCGCGCAGATGAAGGCCCTGCTCCGTGCCGCCACCCGGCTAGCCTTCACCCGGCAACGGATCCTCAGCGGCCGGGACGTGCCAACATACCAACTCGAGGAGCAGCACCGGCTCGCCGAGATCGCCGCCCTCCGGGCCGCCGTCGTCGGCTGACGAAAGAACCCCGCCCGGGATGTCCCGGACGGGGTTCTTTGTGGTGCCGGGGACGTATTCCCGTGCGGCTTAGGCCAGCAGCGAAGGCTTCAGCTGCTGGAGCCGGCCCAGCAGGCCGTTGATGAACGACGGCGACTCGTCTGTGGAGAGCGTCTTGGCCAGGGCCACGGCCTCGCTGACAGCCACGCCGTCCGGGACGTCGTCGTTGTAGAGCAGTTCCCAGGTGCCGATCCGCAGGATGATGCGGTCCACGGAGGGCATGCGCTCCAGGGTCCAGCCCTGCGAATAGGTCTCCAGGAATTCGTCGATGGCGGCCTGGTGCGACACCACGCCTTCAACGATTTCCAGGGTGTACGGGTTGACGATCTGGTCTGTCTGCTCGCGGCGGGACTTCAGTACGTCGAAGGCCGAGGCCGAGCGCTGCTCGGCTTCAAAGAGGACATCGAGGGCCCGGTTCCGGGCTTTACCGCGGGCACTCACTAGTCGTTGACCCGGCCGAGGTAGCTGCCGTCGCGGGTGTCGACCTTGACCTTGGTGTTGTTCTCGACGAACAGCGGCACCTGGATCTCGTAGCCGGTTTCGAGCGTGGCGGGCTTGGTGCCGGCCGAGGAGCGGTCGCCCTGCAGGCCCGGCTCCGTGTAGGTGATCTCCAGGACGACGCTCGGGGGCAGTTCGATGTAGAGCGGGTTGCCCTCGTGGATGGCGATGTTGACCATCTGGTTTTCGAGCATGAAGTTGGTGGCGTCGCCGACGGTGGCGGCCGAAACGGTGAGCTGGTCGAAGTCCGAGGTGTCCATGAAGACGAAGTCGGCGCCGTCCTGGTACAGGTACTGGTAGTCGCGGCGGTCCACGGTGGCGGTTTCGATCTTCAGTCCGGCGTTGAAGGTCTTGTCGACGACCTTGCCGGACATCACGTTGCGCATCTTGGTGCGCACGAACGCTCCACCCTTGCCGGGCTTGACGTGCTGGAACTCGATGATGTTCCAAAGCTGGCCCTCAAGCTTAAGGACGGTTCCGTTCTTGATGTCGTTAGTGGTTGCCACTGTATCCTCTTAGTTTCTATCGGGTTCCATCCGGCCGGTGCTATCGGCCAGACGACGTATGCCGGGCCGGCATGCCGATCGGCCCGCCAGCGCGTGTTTGTCAAAAATCCAAGTTCTATTCTACCGGTTCCCGCGGACAGCTGCCGGACGGCGGCTCAGGACTGCTGTTCCAGCACTTCCCGGGCGCGCTGCAGCGCCACGGTCGAGGCGTAAATCAGGGCAGCATCGGCGGAGCCGGCCACGCGCAGATCGAGGGCCTTCGCGAAGGACTCGACGGCGGCGCCCACGTTGCCCCCGGCGAAGTAGGACCGGCCCAGGTGCTGGCGGACGGCCGCCTCCTCCAGGGTGCCCTGGGTCTCGGCAAGGAGCTGGCGGAACACCTCGACGGCGCGGTCGAACCGGTTGGAGACCCGGAGCACGTCCGCCTCGAAGATCCGCAGCCGGAGCGAGTCGGGGTCCTTGTACCGGGCCTCGGCCAGGAGTTCGGCGGCCTCGGCGGCATGCCCTTCAACGAGCCGGATGAAGATCAGGTCCCCGGGGTCGGTGGAGGCAGCCAGCGCTTCGGCCATGACCTCGTCGTTGACGATCTGGGGCATGAGGCTCTGCGGGTTGATCCGGATCCCGGGAAACCCCGCGTCCGGCCATTCGCTCGTGCCGCCCTTGACCATGATCATCAGGAGGCAATCTCCTGGTAGGCGGCAAAGAGCAGGGACGTGTCGGGGACGTCGAGAATGCCGGGCCGGCCGACACCGTCGAGCACCACGAAGCGCAGCAGGTCACCGCGGGACTTCTTGTCCCGGCGCATGCCCTCGAGGAGGGCCTGCCAGCGGTCCCGGCGGTAGGTGATCGGGAGCCCGAGGCTTTCAAGGATGCTGCGGTGCCTGTCGGCGTCGGCGTCGCTGAGCCGGCCGACGCTGCGGGCGAGCTCGGCGGCGAACATCATGCCCACGGAGACGGCCGCACCGTGCCGCCAGGAGTAGCGCTCGACGAGTTCGATCGCGTGGCCCAGGGTGTGGCCGTAGTTCAGGATCTCGCGCTGGCCGGTTTCCTTCAGGTCCTCGGAGACCACCCGGGCCTTGACGCTGATGGCACGCTCGATCAGTTCCCGCAGCACCTCCGAGCGGGGATCGGAGACCGCGGACGGGTCCTTTTCGATCAGGTCCAGGATGGCCGGGTCGGCGATGAAGCCGCACTTGATGACCTCGGCCATGCCGGAAATGATCTCGTTCTTCGGCAGCGTCTCCAGCGTGTCAAGGTCCGCCAGGACCCCGGCGGGCGGGTGGAACGCGCCCACCAGGTTCTTGCCCTCGGCGGTGTTGATGCCGGTCTTGCCGCCCACCGAGGCGTCCACCATGCCCAGCAGGCTCGTGGGCATGTGGATGACCTTGACGCCGCGCAGCCAGGTCGCGGCAACAAAGCCGGCGAGGTCTGTCACGGCGCCGCCGCCGACCGCGACGATCGCGTCGGAGCGGGTGAAGTCGTTCTGCCCCAGCACCTGCCAGCAGAAGGACGCCACCTCGATGTGTTTGCCTTCTTCGGCGTCGGGGATCTCGGCGGTCAGGGCGGTGAAGCCGGCGGCGGCCAGTTCTTCCCGGACGGTGTCGCCGGTGAGCCGGAGCGCGCGGGGGTGGATGACCAGGACGCGCTTGACGCGTTCGCCCAGGAGGCCCGGCAGGCTTGCCAGGAGGCCGCGGCCAACTACGACGTCGTAGTTCTCACTGGGCGTGTGTCCGGTGACTTTGATGACGGTTGATTCGGTACTCACTATTCAACTTCCTTTGTTGCCGCCGGAGCGGGCACGCCAGCGGTCTTCGCCGCGGCATACTCCTCCAGCGCATCTTCCAGCCGGTGAGCCAGTTCGGAAACGGTGCCGCGCCGGACATCGAGGATGAGGTCCGCAAGCCGTTCGTAGACCGGCTGCCGGGTGGCGAACAAGGTCCGCCACCGGCCCATGGCATCGCCGGCCAGGAGCGGCCGGCCCGAATTCCGGGCGATGCGTTCCGCCACGGTCTCGGCGTCGCATTCGAGGTACACCACGGTACAGCGGCCCAGGAGCTGCTGGGTACCGGAGTCGAGAACGGCCCCGCCGCCGAGGGAAATGACGGCGTTGCTCCGTCGCGCGTCTTCAATGGCTTGCGCGACGGCGCGGGCCTCCAGCTCACGGAAGGCGTGCTCGCCCCGGCTGGCGAAAATCTCCGCGATCGTCCCGTGCTGTGCCACCACGACGGCGTCCGTGTCCACGAACTCCCACCCGAGGTGCTGCGCGAGCTGCTGTCCGACCGCCGATTTGCCCACGGCCATGGGGCCGATCAGGACGATCGGGCGGGGATGCCCTGCCGGGGGCTTTCCCGGGAGTCTTGCCGGGGGTTTTGCCGTGGCAGAGAGCCGTTCGTTGTTCCCGACCGGCACTAGTGGCCGATCGAGTCCAGGGACGCCGGGATGTTGTCCAGGTAACCCTTGATGTTGCGGGCGGTCTCCTGCACGGAGTCCCCGCCGAATTTTTCGGTGACCGCTTCGGCGAGCACCAGGGCCACCATGGCCTCGGCCACTACGCCGGCGGCCGGGACGGCACAGACGTCGGAGCGCTGGTGGTGGGCCTTGGCGGCTTCCCCGGTGCTGACGTCGACGGTTTTGAGGGCGCGGGGCACGGTGGCGATCGGCTTCATGGCGGCACGGACGCGCAGCACGTCGCCGATGCTCATGCCGCCCTCAATCCCGCCGGCCCGGTTGGAGGTCCGGATGATCTTGCCGTTCGCGTCCTTGACGATTTCGTCGTGGGCGGCCGAGCCGCGGCGGGCGGCCGTGAGGAAGCCGTCGCCGACCTCAACGCCCTTGATGGCCTGGATGCCCATGAGGGCCGCGGCCAGGCGCGAGTCGAGGCGCCGGTCCCAGTGGACGTAGCTGCCAAGTCCCGGCGGCAGGCCGTAGGCAAGCACTTCGACGACCCCGCCGAGGGTTTCGCCCTCCTTGTGCGCGACGTCGACCTCGGCCACCATGGCGTCCGAGGTTTCGCGGTCGAAGCAGCGCAGCGGATCGGCGTCGAGGGCCAGGACGTTGTCCGGGAGCGGGAGCGGCCGGCCTTCCGGCACGGCTACGCTGGCGATGGACACGGTGTGGGAGACGAGCTCGATTCCGAGCTGCTTGAGGAACGCTGCGGCGACCGTGCCGAGCGCAACCCTCGTGGCCGTCTCGCGGGCGCTGGCACGCTCCAAGACCGGGCGGGCCTCGTCGAAGCCGTATTTCTGCATGCCGGTAAAATCGGCGTGGCCGGGCCGGGGCCGGGTGAGCGGGGCATTCCGGGCCTGGTCGGCCAGGATCTCCGGAGCCACGGGATCGGAGGACATGATCTGTTCCCACTTGGGCCACTCGGTGTTGCCGACCTGGATGGCGACGGGGCCGCCCTGGGTCAGGCCGTGGCGGACGCCGCCGAGGATCGTGACCACATCCTGCTCGAATTTCATCCGGGCGCCACGGCCGTAGCCGAGCCGCCGGCGGGCCAGGGCCTCGCTGATGTGGTCGCTGGTGAGCTCCACACCGGCGGGCACGCCTTCAATTATTCCGACCAGTGCCGGGCCATGGGATTCTCCGGCAGTCAACCAACGCAACATAGTTTCCATCCTGCCATGTCGGGACCTTAGAACACCCGTCGGGGCGCCCCGACTGCGTCACACATCACATCTATGACTCCGGCCGGCATGGCCTCGCCCAGCCCGGTGAAGTGCCGTACCTGCTCCACCGCCTGGTAAATGAGCATTTCAAGCCCGGGGACCACGGTTCCCCCCGCGTCCTGCCAGGCTGCCGCGATCCGGCTCGGCCACGGATCGTAGGCAACGTCCAACAGCACCCCGGGAGTGAGCACGCCCGGACTGGGCAGCCTCTGGCCATCGGGCGGAGGCAGCGCTCCTGCCGGCTTCGCCGCCAGCTCTTCGGCCAGTTCCCCGGCCAGCGCGTCGGCCGCACGGGGCGGCAGCGTCGAAATGACGACGTCGGCCGCGGCGACGGCGGCTGCCGCCCCGGCGAGGGGAAGCACCTGGACGGGCAGACCCACGGCGGCGGAGGCCGCGCGGGCTTCCGTGGCGCGGCTGACATCGCGGACGAACACCTTTGCCGACGCGGCGCCGAGTTCCTTGAGGGCGGCGATGGCGGCTGCCGACGTCCCGCCCCCGCCGAGGACCGCTGCCGTCGGGGCCGTTGCGGCTCCCGCATGCCGGAGCGCGTTGACGATGCCGGGGACGTCCGTGTTGTAGGCGACCAACCGGGTGTGGCCACCACCGTTGCCGTTGGATTCGAACGCGACGGTGTTGACGACCCCCAGTGCGCGGGCCACGCCCCGGACCTCGTCCACTTCGGCCACCATGGCGGATTTGAGCGGCATAGTGACCGACAGCCCCCGCCAGGAACCGTCCGCGCGCACCTCGTCCCTGACCTGCCGCATGAAGGCCGGCAGCCCGGCTTCGGTTACGTCAATGGCGGAGTAGGCGATGTCCACGCCCAGGTGGGCGTAAGCGGCCCGGTGCAGTGCCGGCGACTTTGAGTGGCTGATGGGATGCCCGAGCACGGCCGCCCGCAGCGTCATACGCAACGTCCCGGGTTGGCCTCGCACCACGCGTTGTACTGCGCCACGTATCCGTTGTGTTCAGCCAGGGTCTTGGAGAACTTGGTCTCCTTGGTGTCCAGGTTGATGGTGACCCAGTAGAGGTACTGGTTGGTCTTGGGCTTGGCGGCGGCGTCTATGGCCGTCTTGCCGGGCGAACCGATCGGTCCGGCGGGCAGGCCCTGGTTGGCGTAGGTGTTGTAAGGGTTCGACTTGTCCGCCTTCTGGGCCTCGTCGATGTGGAAGCTCCGGATGCCCAGCCCGTACGTGACCGTGGCATCGGACTGGATGAGCCCGTTGGTCTCGGTGTTATTGGGCTTGAGGCGGTTGTAGATGGCACCGGCCACGTCGCCGTATTCGGCCTGCCCGCCCTCGGCCTGGACGATGCTGGCGACCGTCACGACGTCGTACTGCTTGGCGGGATCGGTGACTCCCTGGGCCTTCAGCTCGTCCAGGGTGGTGCCGACGAGCTTTTGCAGAATGTCCTTCGCGGAGGATCCCAGCGGGAAGCGGTACTCCCCCGGGGCCAGGTAGCCTTCCAGGTTCTTGGCCTTCGCCGGGACGCCGAACTGCGCCGGCGCATCGCTGAGCGCCTTCAACTCAGGAACGGAGATTCCCGTGCCCTCGGAAATCGCCTGCAGCGATTCGTTGATCCGCAACCCGGCACTGAGCGCAAAGTACATGACCTTGCCCTTGTCCTTGTTGAGCAGGACGTCCACGGCGTCGGAGTTCTTCATTTCCTGGCGCATCGAGAAGGTGCCGGGGTTCAGGGCACCGCCGGATGCGGTGAACGCTTTGAGGAACGTGTCGGCGTTCGCCACGACCTTCTTCGACTCCAGCTCGGTGGCGACGGATCGTGGTCCGGCACCGGGTTCAACAGTGATGGTGACCTCGCCGGTCCCCGGGCCCGGATAGTCGGCCGTGGTGTCCCCGCCCAGGAGGGGCTTGAGGAACTGTGCGCCCACCGCGACGGCCACGACGAACACGGTCAGCGTCAGGACCAGGGCCAGGAAGCGGCGCCGGCGTCGGATCTTCTTGCCGGGGGCCTTGTCATACCGGATGGATCCGGCCATCAGCTCGTGGCCTGGTTCTTGGTGGTATTCGGCGTCCGGGTGCTCCTGCGCGTCGTGGTCGACGGAGTCGTCGTAGACATGGTGGGCCTCGTCATGTTGTCCCACACCTTGTTCTAGATCTTGTCCCGGTTCGTGTCCCGATTCGTGTCCCACGTCGTGGCGCGGCAGCGCGTAGCCGTGGTGGGGGCCGGTGCCACGGGCAGCCGCGTCCTGGCGGGCTTCGTAGCCATGCTGGCCTGCCGTCGCATAGACGGCGTCTTCGTGGACGGGCTCTGTGTGGATGGGCTCAGCGTGGACGGGCTCTGCGCGGGTCGCGTCGTCGGGGACGGGGATGTCGCGGACGGGGATGAGCTGGGTGAAGTCGTCGCGGTCCGGAACATGGTCAGCGGCAACCTCGCGCCCGGTTTCGTGCCCGGTGTCCCCGCGCACTGTGTCCCCGTCCAGCGTCTCAGCGGGCACAGTGTCCTCATGCAGCGTCTCAGCGTGCACCGTTTGCTCGTGCGCCGTTTCCTCATGAACCGTCGGGGCAGACTCGGGGAGGTCCGGGGCGGCCTGCGGCGGTTCGGCGGGCAGGGTCTCGGCGGGAAGGGTTTCGGCGGCCGGGGTCTCGGCGGCCGGGTCAGCGGGTGCGGGCCGGGTCCCGGCAGACGGTGCGGGGTCCGGCGTCGGGTCGTCCTGTCCCGTCTCAAAGGCCTGCGGCGGGATCACGCTGTGTCCCTGCGTCGCCAGGAGCTTCTCCCGGGCCCTGATCTCTTTGCGCGTCAGCGGTCGGCCGGCACCGCTAAGGGCGTCACCGGAGGAGTCATCACTGTTGACCGGGCTCACTGTAGCCTTCCATGTTCTGAAGAGTGCGTCTGTACTGCCGGGCCGGTCTGTGCGCCGTCTCCGGTCGGCCCCGGCGCAGACTCCGCGTACACGCGGTTTCCGACCTCCGTTCCCCTGGCCTTTTGCATATCAATCGCATGTTGCAGAATACCTGCCGCCGCAACCTGATCAACCACTGTACGGTGATTTCTGCTGCTCATGCCAGCTTCGCGGAGGTTGCGGTGGGCGGTCACGGTGCTGAGCCGCTCGTCAACCAGGCGCACCGGCACATCGGTTCCGGCGTCCTGCAGGGCCTGGGCCAAGAGCACCGCGTACTCCGTCGCCATCCGGGCCGAGGCGTGTTCCTCGCCTTTCATGGTGCGCGGCAGGCCCACGAAAATCTCCACGGCGTCCAGCTCCGCGGCCAGGGCGGCCAGGATGAGCACGTCAGTGTTCTTTTTCACGTTGCGCTGCAGCGTGCGCAGCGGAGTCGCCAGGATTCCGTCGCGGTCGCAGACGGCGACGCCCACACGGACGGTGCCGACGTCCACCCCGAGCTTCACGCCCCGGGGATAGACGCCGGCCACAGCACCTTCAGTCATTTAGGGAACCGCTTATCGCCGGGTGATGGCGTCCACGACGGCGCTGAGGGCAGCCCCGACCTTGGCGGCATCCGTGCCGCCGCCCTGGGCGACGTCGTCCTTGCCGCCACCGCCGCCGCCGAGGACACCGGCGGCCAGGCGCACCAGGACACCGGCCTTCACGCCGGCGGCGCGGGCCGCTTCGTTGGTGGCGATCAGGATCACGGGGCGGTCGTTGCTGACGCCTGCGACGGCAACAGCGGCGGCCTCGGAACCGAGGCGGGTCCGTAGGTCCAGGGCCAGGCCGCGCAGGTCATCCGCGCCGCTGACCTGGCCGGCGTCGTGCGCAATGACCTTCACGCCGGCGGCATCCTTTGCGGTGCCCACCAGCTGGGCGGCGGCAGCCGTGAGCTGCTCCCTGCGGAGCCGCTCAAGTTCCTTTTCGGCGGTCTTGAGCTTGGTCAGGGTGCTGGCGATCCGGTCCGCGAGGAGCCCGGAGGGGACCTTCAGCATTTCCGTGAGCTCTGTGACCAGGGCGCGCTCGGCGGCGAGGTGCCGGAAGGCGTCCATGCCCACGAAGGCTTCAACGCGGCGGTTTCCCGAGCCGACGGACTGTTCGCCGAGCAGGGACAGGCTGCCGATCAGCGAGGTGTTCTCGACGTGGGTCCCGCCGCAGAGCTCGCGTGACCAGGCGCCGTCGATCTCCACGACCCGGACCTCGTTGCCGTAGTTCTCGCCGAACAGTGCCATGGCGCCGAGGGCCTTGGCCTCGGCGAGTCCCATGATCTTGGTCTCCACCCGGAAGTTATTGCGGATGGCGATGTTGGAGACTTCCTCGATCTCGGACCGGGTGGCGGCACTCAGGCCCTCGCCCCAGGCGAAGTCGAAGCGCAGGTAGCCGGCCTTGTTGAAGGAGCCGCGCTGCAGGGCCTCCGGGCCGAGGATCTGGTGCAGGGCCGCGTGCACGATGTGCGTGCCCGTGTGGGCCTGTTCGGCGGCGTGGCGGCGTTCGCGGTCGACAGCGGCCTGGACGAGGGCGTCCGCGCCGATTTCGCCTTCGCGGACAATCGCCTTGTGCACGCTCAGGCCCTTGACGGGACGCTGGACGTCCAGGACCTCGACGACGAAGCCGTCACCGGTGATGAGCCCGGTGTCGGCGGCCTGGCCGCCGGCCTCGGCGTAGAACGGCGTCTCGGCCAGGACAAGTTCGATTTCCTCGCCTGTGGAGGCCTGGGCGACCTTCCGGCCGCCGGCGAGGATGCCGCGGACCTTGGACTCGCCCTGGAGTTCGGTGTAGCCGGTGAAGACGGTTTCGCCCTGGGCGAGGAGTTCCTGGAACGCGCTGAGGTCGGCATGGGCGCCCTTCTTGCCCTTGGCGTCGGCCTGGGCGCGCTGGCGCTGCTCGAGCATGAGTTTGCGGAACTCGGGCTCGTCGACCTTGAGCCCGGCTTCCTCGGCCATCTCGAGGGTGAGATCGATCGGGAAGCCGTAGGTGTCGTGCAGGGCAAAGGCATCGGCGCCGGAGAGCGGCCGGCCGGCGGACTTGGATTCCTTGACGGCGTCCTCGAGCCGGGCGGTGCCGGAGGCGATGGTGCGCAGGAAGGCCTTCTCTTCGGCGTAGGCGATCCGGCTGATGCGCTCGAAGTCGGTTTCCACGATCGGGTAGACGCCCTTCATGGCGTCCCGGGAGGCCGGGAGGAGCTCCGGCAGGCATGCCTTTTCGACGCCCAGCAGGCGCATGGAGCGCACGGCGCGGCGGATCAGGCGGCGCAGGACGTAGCCGCGGCCCTCGTTGGACGGGGTGACGCCGTCGGCGATCAGCATGAGGGCGGAGCGGATGTGGTCGGCCACGACGCGCATGCGGACATCATCGGTGTGGTGCGGGTCCTCGGGCGTCTCGGCCGAGGTGTATTCCCTGCCGGAGAGTTCGGCGGCCTTGTCGATCACGGGCCGGACCTGGTCGGTCTCGTACATGTTCTCGACGCCCTGCAGGATCATCGCGAGGCGTTCCATGCCGAGGCCGGTGTCGATGTTCTTCTTGGGAAGCTCGCCGGTGATGTCGAAGTCCACCTTGGAACGGACGTTGTCGATCTGGTACTGCATGAACACCAGGTTCCAGATCTCGATGTACCGGGTCTCGTCGGCGAGCGGGCCGCCCTCGATGCCGTAGGCGGGGCCGCGGTCATAGTAGATCTCCGAGCAGGGACCGGCGGGGCCGGGCTGGCCGGTGGACCAGTAGTTGTCTGCCTTGCCCATCCGCTGGATGCGTTCGGCGGGGACTCCGGTGTTCTTCAGCCACAGCTCTTTGGCCTCGTCGTCCTCTTCGTAGACGGTGACCCAGAGCCGCTCGGGCGGCAGTCCGTACCCGCCGTCGTCAACGCTGGTGGTGAGGAGCTCCCAGGCGAACTTGATGGCGTCTTCCTTGAAGTAGTCGCCAAAGGAGAAGTTGCCGCACATCTGGAAGAAGGTGCCGTGGCGGGCGGTTTTGCCGACTTCCTCGATGTCACCGGTCCGGATGCACTTCTGCACACTGGTGGCCCGCTGGTAGGGCGCTTCTTCACGGGCCGTCAGGTACGGGATGAACGGGACCATGCCGGCGACCGTGAACAGCAGGGACGGGTCGCTGGAGACCAGGGAGGCGGAGGGCACGGCGGTGTGTCCCTTGCTGACAAAAAAGTCGATCCAGCGCTTGGTGATCTCCTGCGACTTCATGAGCTGTTTTCTTACCCTTCAATATGCACTGCGTTTAATAGGCACTGCGTTGTGTGGCCCGCCTCTGTGCTGCGCGGGACAAGCTGAGGTCCGGCACCGGAGCGGGTCCTGTCATTCCAGGTGGCCCTAGGGCCCCGCAGCCGTGCCGGCGCGCCCGTGACGGGCACCGTACTTACTAATTCTCTCCCGGCTAGCGCCGGACTGCATCCCGGCGCCCCACCAGGCCGCCGGTACCTGCCTCAATGGTTGTGTCAATGCCGAGGGCGGAGCGGAGCTCGGCCTCCCGCTCGCCCATGCCTTCGCGGACCGCGTCGGCGAAGTCGTAGACACCGTCCGCGAGCCGTCCCACGGCCCGGTTCAGGCCCTCAGGGCCCAGGGCGGACTGGGCTTCGGTGATCTTGCGGAAGGCGATGACGCCGATCGCGACGCCGATTCCCATCCAGATGATTCTGTTCATTATCAGGTTCTCCCGGAGGGCTTAGCGGCTGCGGCGGCCGGTGGCGGGCTTCTTGCGGCTGGCGAAGGCGGAGCGCACGCCGTAGCTGAAGGCTGCCACCTTGATCAGCGGCGAGCCCACGGTGGCGGCCATGAGCGAGGACAGTGCCGAAATGTTGGCGGAGGCGTCCGAGACGTTGGAGGCAATGCCGTCCACCTTCTTCAGCTGCTCGTTGGTGGTGGACACCGTGGCGGTGACTTCGTCCATGAGCGGGGTGGCGCCGTCGCTGATGGAGCGGATGGAGGTCCGCACTTCGTCAAACACTCCCCCGAGCTTCAGGATCGGCACGGCGAGCAGCAGGACCAGCAGTGCAAACACTCCAGCCGCGATCAGGCCGGCAATATCGCCACCAGACATAGACACTCATCTCCTTGAACTGCAGTGGATACCTGCTCGTTGCGTCGGTTCCCGACGGTTTCGTCCGACAGTTTCATCCGACGGTTTCAGCCGGCAGGCAGAAACGGCTCCCGGGGAACTCCCCCAAGTACCTTACATACAAAGAAGCCCGCGGCGCTTGCCACGGGCTTCTTTGGAGGTGTTGCCTTCTATTTAGCGTGCGTAGAATTCCACGACGAGCTGCTCTTCGCAGGTCACGGGGATCTCGGAACGCTTGGGGCGGCGCACCAGGCGGGCCTGGAGGGCGTCAAGCTTGACGTCCAGGTAGGCCGGAACCATCGGCAGGACGTCGCGGTGAGCGCCGGCTGCTGCAACCTGGAACGGAGGCATGGTCTCGCTGCGGCTGTGAACGTGGACCAGCTGGCCCTCGCCGACGCGGAAAGACGGGCGGTCAACGCGGATGCCGTCAACCAGGATGTGGCGGTGCACAACCAGCTGGCGGGCCTGGGCGATCGTGCGGGCAAAGCCGGCACGCAGCACGAGGGCGTCGAGACGCATTTCGAGCAGTTCGATCAGGTTTTCACCGGTCAGGCCCTTGGTGCGGCGTGCTTCTTCGAAGGCACGGGTCATCTGGGCTTCGCGGATGCCGTACTGGGCGCGCAGACGCTGCTTTTCGCGCAGACGTACGGCGTAGTCGGAGTCCTGCTTCTTGCGGGCACGGCCGTGCTCACCGGGGCCGTACGGGCGGCGCTCCATGTACTTGGCGGCCTTGGGGGTCAGAGCGATGCCGAGTGCACGCGAAAGGCGTGCGGTACGGCGAGCACGAGTGTTGTTAGCCACTTGTGTCCTTCCAATATCTGCGGTGTGTCAGTGTTACTGGCCTCCACGATGGAGAGCATCGGCCAACCGCTGCCTTTTGCTACTGGGCACAGGGCAACCCTCATCAAATGCTAAGTTTCGATGGATTGTGCGTCCGTGCCTTGCCAGACAACGAACCAGCCTACCATGGCGCGGGCCGCAGGCCGAAGTTCTGCCCGAAGCCGGCACCGACGTCAGATCCGGGCGTGCAAGCCCCGGCCGCCCCTGCGCACGAACGATGCCGCACCCAGGAATTCCACGGCCACGAACGGGTCCGGACCCACGACCCATTCGTCATGGCCCGGCGGAATGGCGTAGGTGTCGTTGGCGTGGATCATCGAATGCAGCCCCTCGGCCGTTTCGACTTCCATCACTCCGGAAATGCAAAAACCGAGATGGTGGTGCAGGCAGGCGTCGGTCTGCTCGTAGGGTTTGGTGCTCTCCGACCAGCGCCAGCCCGGTGCGAGAATCAACTTGGCGACCGAGTAGTCGTTAACGGTGCAGAGGTCGAATTCGGCCTTGTCCGGGCACCGCTTCCTGTCGGGCACGTCGAAAGACTTCACTGCCATGGCGGTAACGAAATTCATGGTCATGGGACACTACCTGGGGACTGGGCGGGACGCTCGCGCTGGAAACCTTGGATGGAGCGAAGCCGGCTGACGTTCCGGGGTGCGGTAGCCAGAGCCGGCCAAATGAGCCGCGCTGTCCCCTGCGCCGCATGGACAGTCAGCAGATCCATGCTGACCGTAATTCCACGTTAGACCTCCTACCCCCTATGTCAACGGTGGATTCCGGCGCCATGGACCCCCAGCTGGCCAGCCGCCAGGCCAGGAACGGAACAGAGTCCGGCCAGGGGCAGGTCAGGTGCAGGTCAGGGGCAGAACCGGCTCAGAAAACGGGCAGATTACTTGCCGCGGATGATTTTCCGGAGCCGCTCAAGCCGGGTGGAAATGTCGCGTTCGGCCCCGTTGGCAGTGGGTTCGTAGTAATTCCGGCCCACGAGGTCGTCCGGCGGGTACTGCTGCGTGGCCACGGCATGCGGTGCGTCATGGGCGTATTTGTAGCCTTTGCCGTGGCCCAACTGTTTGGAGCCCGGGTAGTGGGCGTCGCGCAGATGGGCCGGGACCCCGTTCCCGAGCCCGGCCCGGACATCGGCGATCGCCTGGTTGATCCCCATATAGGCGGCGTTTGACTTCGGCGCGGTGGCCAGGTGCACCACGGCCTCGGCGAGGATGATCCGGCCTTCCGGCATGCCGATCAGCTGGACGGCCTGGGCTGCCGCGACGGCGGTCTGCAGGGCCGTCGGGTCAGCCATGCCGACGTCCTCGGCCGCGGAGATCACGATCCGGCGGGCCACGAACCGCGGGTCCTCTCCGGCCTCGAGCATCCGGGCGAGATAGTGCAGGGCGGCGTCGACGTCCGAGCCACGGATCGATTTGATGAACGCGCTGGCGACGTCGTAGTGCTGGTCCCCGGCCCGGTCGTAGCGAACGGAGGCGACATCCAGGGCCCGCTCTGTGTGCTTGAGTTCAATACTCACCGGAGCATCCCCGGCCGCCCCGGCGGCTGCACCGGCGACGCCTGCGTCGATGTCGTCCGCATCACCGAAGGCGACGCCGGCGGCGGCCTCGAGTGCCGTCAGGGCACGGCGGGCGTCGCCGCCGGAAAGCCGGACCAGGTGCGCCAGCGCGTCGGCACTGAGTCTTGCTTTGCCGTTGAGGCCGCGGACATCCGTGACGGCCCGCTGGAGCAGGCCCTCGACGTCGGCGTCGGTGAGCGGTTTGAGGGTCAGCAGCAGCGAGCGGGACAGCAGCGGGGACACCACGGAGAAGGAAGGGTTTTCGGTGGTGGCCGCCACGAGCACCACCCAGCGGTTCTCGACGCCGGGCAGCAGCGCGTCCTGCTGCGCCTTGTTGAAGCGGTGGATCTCGTCGAGGAACAGGACCGTGGTGGTCTTGAAGAGGTCGCGCGCCGTCAGGGCCTCATCCATGACGCGGCGGACGTCCTTGACGCCGGCGGTGATGGCGGAGAGTTCGACGAATTTCCTGCCGGGGCCCTTCGCAATCACGTGGGCAAGGGTGGTCTTGCCGGTTCCGGGTGGACCCCAAAGGATCACCGAGCTCGGTCCGGCCGGTCCGGTCGCGTTGGAACCGGCGGCCAGCTGGCGCAGCGGGGAGCCCTGGCCGAGCAGGTGCTGCTGGCCCACCACGTCATCCAGGGTGCGCGGCCGCATCCGGACGGCGAGCGGGCTGCGCGGCGACCCGGCCCCCGAGGGACGGGGAGCCTGACGGGGAGCCGGACGGGGAGCCGGACGGGTTCCGGACCCGGCGCTGCCGGATTCGTCGCCGCCGTCGCTGATTCCGGCGACGCTGATTCCGGGGTCGCTGATTCCGCCGTCGACGTCGTCTGCGTCGGCATCATTTCTGTCGGCAGCGTCCCGCCCTGCGCCAAAGAGATCATCCACATAGATAGGCTACTTCTAGTTCCCGCCCGGACTGACACCGTCCTGCCCGCTACCCCGCACTGGAGAGCCTGCCATGCCCAGCCCCGAGTCCCGTGTGGCCTTCGTTTCCGGCGCCCGGCTTCCGGGCTGGGTGGATCGCTTCGCAGCGAGTCATGGCGCGCTGCTGGAGGAGGAGCTCGACGCCGGCCTGCAGCTGCGCGCCGCGGACGGCGCCGTGGCGCTGCTGCAAGCGCCCTGGCCCGTTGACGGCCGGCCCGGGCACGGCGGCGACGCGGTGGCACGGCTGGCTTCCCTGGCCGGGCAGCCCCGGAGCATCGGTACCGTGCTGGTCCGCCGCGGCGGATATTCGGTGGCGGTGGTCAGCAGCGGCGCCGTGCTGGCGTCCAAAACCGGCACCCGTCACGTCCAGTCACGGACCGCTGCCGGCGGCTGGTCGCAGCAGCGCTTCGCCCGGCGGCGCGCCAACCAGGCCGATGCCCTCGTCGAAGCGGTTGCCGTGCACGCCGGGAGAATCTTCGCGGCGCACCGGATCGAGTATCTGGCGCCGGGCGGCGACCGGACTTTGGCCGATCAGGTCCTCGCCGAGCCGGTCCTGAAGCGCTACGCCGTCCTGCCGCGGCTGGCGTTCCTGGACGTCCCGGATCCGCGCGCCACGGTCCTCAAGAAGGCCGCCGCGGAGCTGTGCTCGGTGCGGATCCTGGTGACCGATCCGGCGCCGTAGGAACGGCCGCCGTTCCATCCCCCAAGGTGCAGATGGAACGACGGCCTCTTCGCTACCCGGCTCCCTGGCGCCGCAGCTACTCCTCCGGCGCCAGAGTGACGGTGGCGCCGTTGAGTTCGCGGCTGAAGTCGAGCTGGCAGGAGAGCCTGGAGCCGCATTCCTGGTAGCCCTCGGCCTCGGCCAGCACCTCGAGTTCGTCCTCGCTGCGTTCGGCCACGGTGTCGAAGACCTCCTTCTCAAGGAAGACGTGGCAGGTGGCACAGGAGGCTGTGCCGCCGCAGGATGCCAGGACCGGGAGGTCGTTGTCGCGGAGGGCCTCCATCAGGGTCTGGTCCGGCTCCCATTCGAGGCTGTGGGTGGACCCCTCGCGGTCGACGACGGTGAGTTTGTTATTGCTCATGGTTGTTCCTTAGTTTTCAGGCAGCCACAGTTTTCAGGCAGCTGCGGTTTTCAGGCAGCCGCGAACGCGGCGTCGGCCAGCGGGGTGCCGGGATCGGCGGCGAGCAACGGGTCAATCCGCGCCTTCCGGACGATCAGTTTCCTGGCCGGCCGGAAGTCGGTCAGGCCTGCGATGGTGTCGACGGCGGCGAGGCGCCCGTCCCGGAGATAGACCACCGAGAACCTGCCGTCCGCCGGGGCTCCGCGCACGATCACCTCGTCAGCCGGGTGGCGGACCCCGGCCGTCTGCAGCCGGACACCGTGCTGCACCGTCCAGAACCACGGGATTTCCGGCTCTGCGGCGTCCTGGCCGGTGATGTCCGCCGCCACCCTGTCGGCCTGCCCCATCGCGTTCTGGATGCATTCGAGGCGCTGGCTGGCGCCGTCGATGCTGCTGGTGAAGCGCGTGACGTCGCCGGTGGCGTAGATGTCCGGAACGGAGGTCCGGCCATCCCCGTCCACGAGGATCCCGTCCCGGCACTCGAGTCCGGCACAGGCGGCGAGTTCCTGGTTGGGCACCACGCCGATTCCGGCGAGGACGACGTCGGCCGGGTAGGAGCTGCCGTCGGCGGTGACCACCCGTTCGGCCCGTTCGTCCCCTTCGATAGCGGTGACCGCGGCACCGAAGACGAACCGGACGCCGTTTCGTTCATGAAGCTGCTCGAAGAAGCGGGACACCGGTTCGGAGGTCACGCGGCTCATCACACGGTCCTGGAATTCGAGCACCGTGACCTCGCAGCCCCGGGCGGAAGCAGCGGCCGCGACTTCCAGGCCGATGTACCCGGCGCCGATAATGGCGACCCGGGCGCCGGGGACGAGGGCGCGCTTGAGTTCCAGGGCGTCATCCCGGGTCCGCAGGGCCTGCACCCCGGGAAGGCCCGCCCCGGGGACCGTCAGGGACCTGGCCCGCGAACCGGTGGCTATGACGAGGCGGTGGTAACCCTGGCGGCTGCCGTCGGACAGCTGGAGGGTCCGCGCGGCCGGGTCCAGGGCGTCGACGGTGAGCCCGGCCCGCCGGTCAATGTGCTTGTCCTCGTAGAACTTCTCCTTGCGCAGCACGGCGGACTCATCCGGGGCGCCCGCCTTCAGGAGTTCCTTGGACAGCGGAGGGCGTTCGTAGGGCGTCTCCTTTTCGGCTTCGAGCAGCAGGATATCCCCGCCCCAGCCGCGGGTGCGCAGTCCTGCGGCCACCGCGACACCGGAATGACCGGCGCCGATGATGACGATTGGATTCAGACCGTTCCCGGTGGGCTGCCGGCTAGACATTGAACTTCTCCAGCTTCACGTGCAGGTGCTCCGGCCCCGAGTTGGTCAGATTGTTGCCCCGGACGTATTCGATCGGCTTGTCCTGGCTGAGGGCCAGGGAGCCAAGCTTTGCGGCGAGGAGTTCCACCGTCACCACCGTTTCCAGCCTGGCCAGCGGGGCGCCGAGGCAGCTGTGCACGCCGTGGCCGAAGCCGAGGTGACCGTCGGTGTTGCGGTCCATGTCGAATCTCTCGCCGTCGGGGTACTTGTTGCTGTCGCGGTTCGCGGCGGCGGGCAGCAGCCGGACGATGGCGCCGGCCGGGAGGCGCACGCCGGCGACTTCGACTTCTTCGGTGGTGATCCGGCTGGCGCGCTGCACCGTTCCGCGGAAGCGGGCCAGTTCCTCCACGAAGAGGCTCGCCTCGGCGGGGTTCTGCCGGATCCGGTGCAGCAGTTCAGGCTGTTCGCTGAAGACCCGGAAGGCATTGGCAAGCAGGATGGTGGTGGTGTCATGGCCGGCGACAAAGACGAAGGCGCAGAGTTCCTTGGCTTCCTTCTCGCTGAGCAGGCCCTCCTTCCACATCCGGGCGATGTGGCCGCCCACCGACTCGCTTCCCTCGGCGTGGAGGCGTTCCATGGTGTCCTTCAAATACGCGAAGAACTCGAACGTGCTCTGTTCGTCGGTGCCCGTGCCCTGCGCGTTGCGGGCCAACCGGCCGAAGTAGCTGAAGGTCTCGTCGGACCAGAACTTCATCTTTTCGAAGTCCGACGCCGGGACGTCCAGCAGGGCGCTGATGGTGGACATGCTCAACGGGATCGCGTAGTCGTCGACGGCGTCCCCGCCTCCCGCCGCGATCATCGGGTCAAGGTATTTGTGGGCGTTTTCGCGGACCCGCTCCTCGAAGCGGGCGATCGCCTTTGGCGTGAAGGCCTGCGCAACCACCTGGCGCAGTCGGGTGTGGTTGGGCGCGTCGAACAGGGTCAAAAAGGTCAGCGGTACCGGGTCCACGACCTGGGAGGAGAAGACCTTGGGGGCGCGCATGGCCTTGCGGACGTCGTCGTAACGGGAGATGAACCAGACGTCCGAGACCGGCGAGGCGGCGCGGAGGACCGGGGCGTTCTCGCGCATCCATGCGTAGTGCGCATACGGATCCCCCTGCGTTCCGTCGTCGACGACCTTGAACGGCGCCATGCCGTCCGGCCAGGCGAGTTCATGGGAGTATGGCGGCAATTCGGCCGGCCCGGAGGGAGAGACTTCTTCGGGGCATAGTTCTGTGGTGGCGGCAGACATCGTTGTCCTTCTTTCGGAGTACGCCGACGTGATCTACGTCTCAACCAACAGTGCCAACTGGGGGCCGGGCCGCCCCATAGGCCTTCCGTTCATCGGTTGTGAAAGCCGCCTGCCGGTGCTCCTGTCAGGCGCCCGTTCCCCCTAAGCGCCGACCTTGCTCTTCACCGGGGTTGCAGGCAGGCTCGCAGCCCACGCAATGCCGACGGCGATCTGCAATACACTGATGGTCCGCGTCACCTGGGGATGCTGGGCGAACATGCGCATGCACTTGCGCCACGGTTCGGGCCCGATCTCCCACCGGGTGCAGTGCTGGACCGGAAACAACGCTCCGAGGACACCGTCGCCGATGGCCATCATGGCTACGGATTCCGCAATAACAACTCTCATGAAACGCCTCCAGGAACTCTGGCAGTGGACGCCCCGCCCGCATGCCGGGCGCTGGAGGGGCAACGGCCCCTCCTCGCTCCCGACTATTCCCCGGCCACACCGGGTGACCCAAGTGCTGAAAGACCCGGACCGGCTGGACTGCGGGACCCGGAGCCGGCCGGTTAGAGTCAGATGCTGCCGGTCAGAAACGCCGAGGCTCGGGAGCGGAGGCCTTGAGGGCACGGGCAATCCCGTGGGCGGCCGTCAGCAGCGCCGGGACCGTAAGGGGCACGGCGGCTTCGCCCCTGGGAACAATGGCGTTGAGCGCGGCCGCGACCGTGCCGTCCGGGCCGAAGACCGGAACGGCGATGCCGGTCCATTCGGTCACCCCGATTCCCGGGATGGCGACGAAACCGCGCTGCCTGATCTCAGCCAAATGCTTCCGGATCAGCGGAGGGTCCGTAATGGTCTCCCGGGTGACCTGTTCCAGCCGGCCGGAGAGTACTTCCGCCTGGACGGCAGGCGCCGAGTACGCGAGCAGGACGAGCCCGGAGGACGAGGCATGGATCGGCATTCTCTGCGCGATGTGGGCCGCCCGCAGGCTGGAATCCGGCGAGGAAAGCCGCTCGACGTAGAGCACCGTGCCGTGGTCCAGCACGGCGAGGGTTGTGTGCTGGTGCACGGCGGCCTGGACATCGTCCATATACGGCAGCGCCACCTCGCGGAGATTCAGCGCCCTCGACCCACGGGCCGCGAGTTCCCACATCCGCATCCCCGACCGCAGGTTCCCGTCCGGCAACCGCTCGATCAGGCCGTGCAGCACCAGGTCGTCCACGAGCCGGTGGGCGGTGGTCAAGGGCAGGCCGGCTCTGCGGGCAAGGCCGGAGAGCGTCATAGTGGGCAGGTCCCGGTCGAACGCGCTCATAAGCCGCACGACGCGGCTGATGACCGATTCGCCGGTCGGCGAATTCGCCACGGTGCGCTCCGCAGCCCGAGGTCAGATGCTGGCGACGCGGGCGATCCCGCGGTCGGCGGCGAGTTTCGCGATGTCGCGGCCCGCGCGGTAGCCGAACACCAGGGCCGGGCCGATGTGTGAGCCATAGCCCGGGTAGCCGCCGCCGAAGACGCTGACGGCCGCCGCGCCGACCGCCAGCAGGCCGGGAATCGCCGTTCCCTCCGCGGTGGTGACCTCCGAGCGTTCGTTGACGCCGATGCCGGCGAAGGTGCCCAGGTCGCCCATCTGGATCTTCGCCGCGTAGTACGGTCCCTTGCCGACCGGGGCCAGGTTGGGGTTGGGCTGGTGCTCCATGTCACCGCGGAAGTGGTTGTACAGGGTGGAACCGCGGCCGAACGCCGGATCCTCGCCGCGTTCCGCGGCCGGGTTGAAGCCGGCCACAGTCGTCTCCAGGCCGGCGGCGTCGATGCCGAGCTTGCCGGCCAGTTCCGCCAGGGTGTCCGCCTTGACCAGGTAGCCCGTCTTGTAGAAGTAGCCGCGCGGCATCGGCCAAGGCTTGGCATAGCCAATCCCGTACTTGTGCATTGTCGTCGCGTCTCCGATCACATACCCGAACGTCTTGTCCTCGTCCTTGTTGTGCTCAATCATGGTCCCGCCGAAGTCGTGGTAGCTCAGGGCTTCGTTCCCGAAGCGCTTGCCGTGGCGGTCGACGGCGATCAGGCCCGGCAGGCCGATGGCGCGCAGGTGCGGGAAGAGCCGCTGCTTGCCGTTGAGGTACTTGAAGACTGTGACCGGCGCCCAGGAGCCCACGCTGAAGACGGACGCGTCGATGTGGCCGCCGGCACTGATCGCGAGCGTGGCGGCGTCACCGCCGTGGCCCACGGTCGGGGTGAAGTGGTCGTCCGCGTCGTGCGGGAAATACTGCTTCCGCAGTTCCTTGTTGCCGGAGAATCCGCCGGCGGCGAGGATGACGCCCAGGCGTGCCTCCACGGTGGCGGCGTGGTCTCCGCCGAGGACGGCCCCGGTGACGGTTCCGGCGTCGTCCCGGGTAAGTGAGAGGACCGGAGAGGAATTCCAGAGGCGCACGCCCAGGTCATCGGCGCTTTTCACCATGCGCGTCATCAGGGCGTTGCCGTTGGAACGCAGCACGGGGCGCCGGTAGCGGGCCGCATCGGCCCAGGTGCGCAGCAGCTTCCTGGCAACGTAGACAAACGACTTGACCGACTGGTTCACGTGGAAGAACTCGTTGATATCCGGACCCACCTGCGGCATGTAGCCAAAGACGGTGTAGGAGCTCATGTACGGCTGCATCAGGAGGCGCTTGTCCCCCAGTATCCGCGCGTCAACGTCCTGCGGCAGGATGGCCCGGCCCGACAGTTTCGCGCCCGGCAGGTCCATCTGGTAGTCCGGCGACTTCTCCGGGTACGTGAACTTCACTTCTGTCTCGTTCTCGAAGAAGGCGATGGCTTCCGGCACGGTGTCCAGGAATTCGCCCACTCCTTCTTCGTTGAAGGTCTCCGGGGCCAGGTTCCGCAGGTAGGTCTCCGCCTCCTCACGGGTGTCCCCCTGCTGAACGCCCTGTTTGTTGCCGGGAACCCAGGCCCACCCGGCGGAGATCGCCGTCGTGCCGCCGAAGTACCGTTCCTTTTCCGCGACGATCACGGTCAATCCCTGCGCGGCGGCCTTCAATGCTGCGGCCATGCCGGCCACACCGGAGCCGATGACAAGGACATCGCAGAGGACGGGGTTACTCATGGTTTTGCTCCGTTCAGTCGGCCGCGCGCTTCCCTGCGGCAGCCGGGGTGGAATGCTAGACCCCCAGTAGAGCCGGTGACGCGGATCACCGCGAGGACGATTACCATTGAGCGGGAATCCTGAGGAGGTTCAGTGGCGAATTCCCCATCCGGCGAGTCGATCATCGGGCGTTTCGTGAAGATTGTGAGCGCGTTCGACGACGGCCACACCTCCATGAGCGTCGCCGAACTGGGCCGGCGCACCGGGCTTCCGGTGACCACGACATACCGGCTGGTCAACGATCTGTTGCTCGAACGGCTCCTCGAGCGCGAGCCCGGTGGCGACATCCACATCGGGACCCGGATGTGGGAGCTCGTGTCGCGCGGGTCCAAGATGGTGGGCCTGCGGGAGGCCGCCCTGCCGTTCATGGAAGACGTCCAGGCCGTGGTCCAGCATTCGACCACCCTGGCCATCCTGGACTCTGATGAGGTGCTGTACATCGAGCGGCTGGGCTCGGACAGGACAATCGTGGACATCACCAAAATCGCCGGCCGCCTCCCCGTCCATGCGACCTCATCCGGGCTGGTCCTGCTCGCGTACTCCCCTGCGGCCTACCAGGACAGCATCCTGGCCCGCCAGCTGACGAAGTACACCGAAACCACCCTGACCGACCCGGCCCTTCTCCGCCGCCACCTGGCCGAGATCAGGCAGCGCGGCTTCGCTGCGATGCCCGGAGTGATCGTCCCCGAGTCCAGCGGCATCGCGGTTCCCGTCTTCGGCCCGGACAACGCCATCCGAGCGGCCCTCAGCGTGGTGGTGCCGCGCAACGAGGAGAACGCGGCCGCCAGGGTCCCCGTCCTGATGGCTGCCGCGCGGGGCATATCGCGGGCCCTCGGCTGGCGCGGTGAGCTGAAGGGCACCCTCCGCCAGAGCCACTAACCATTGCCTTGCCGTTCATCGGTAATCGTGTGGTCGTCGTCACAACTCCCCTGTCACTCTGGCTGGGACGCAGCAAAGAGGCTGCAGGAGTTACGAGGAGCAGACCACATGAACCCCACAGCGAACCGCGTGGCCGGAAAGACCGCAATCGTCACCGGCGGCCGCGGCGATCTGGGCAGCGCCACCGCCGCGCTGCTGGCCCGGCACGGCGCCAAGGTCGCCAGCCTTGACGTTGCCGGCATCCCGGCCGGTGTCCGGCACGGCAGCATCAGCGAGTACGACGTCGACGTCACCAGCGAGGACAGCGTCGCCGAGGCGGTCCGCCGGGTCACCGGCGACCTCGGCGCCCCGGACATCCTGGTCAACGCCGCCGGCATTATCGGCCCGGCCGGGGCGTCCCACACCGCCTCCGTCTCCGACTTCGACACCATCTTCAACGTCAACGTCAAGGGCGTCTGGCTGATGACCAAGCACGTGGTCCCGGGAATGATCGAGAAGGGCGCCGGCAGCATCGTGAACTTCTCCTCCATCCACGGCATCACCGGCGGCCGGAACGTGCCGCTGTACCACGCCACGAAGGGCGCCGTCCGGCTGCTGAGCAAATCCGATGCGGCAGCCTACGGCAGCCACGGCATCCGGGTGAACTCCATCCACCCCGGTTCCATGAACACCCGGATGAGCCGCCGCTCCGCCGAACAGTCGGACATCGGCGCGGAACAGTACTACAGGCAGCTCGTCGGCTCCAACCCGTTGCCCCGGCAGGGCGAACCGGACGAAATCGCCTACGGCGTCCTGTACCTGGCCTCGGACGAATCCCGTTTCACCACCGGCTCGGAACTCGTGATCGACGGCGGCTACACCGCCGTCTGAGGGCCCCAGCGCCCCCAACTCTTCCCTCCCCGAAAGGCAACACCCATGAAATTCGTCAATGGCACAGCAGCGGACAGTTACGACGTCGTCGTCGTCGGCTCCGGCGCCGGCGCCCTCACCGCGGCTGCCACCGCCGCACGGGCCGGCAAGTCCGTCGTCGTCCTGGAAAGGAGCGGCCTGCTGGGCGGCACGTCTGCCGTCTCCGGCGGCATGCTCTGGGTCGCCGACAACCACCATGCCCGGGAAGCCGGGATCACCGATTCGAAGGAGGCGGCCGCCGAGTATGTCCGCGCCGTGGCCCGCGGCCGCGGCCGGAAGGAGCTCCTGGACGCCGCCCTGGACTACGGGGACCAGATGCTCCGCTTCGTGGAGGAGGAATGCGGTGTCCGCTTCATCTTCCTCAACAACTTCCCCGACTACCGCCAGGACCTGCCCGGCGCCATGGAGGGCGGCCGCACGGTCGAGCCCGAGCTGTTCAACAGCAAGGAAGCCCTCGGCGCGCTCACCTCCCATGTCCGCACCGACGGCCGCGCCCCCTTCACGATGCAGGAATACGAAAACTGGGGCGCGTTCACCAAGTTCCCCTGGGATGACCTCAACCAGCGCCAGGCCGACGGACTCGTGGCCAAGGGCCAGGCCCTCGTCTCCATGCTCCTTGCGAGCCTGGTCCGCGACGGCGCGGCCCTCGTCACCGGCGCCCGCGGCCACCGGCTGCTCACGGACGGCGGGCGGGTGACCGGCGTCGAACTCGAAACCGGCGAGGTGATCCGGGCCAACGACGGCGTGGTGCTGGCCACCGGCGGCTTCGAATGGGACAAGGCACTGGCGGATTCGATGCTCGCCTCGCGGCTCTACACGATGTGCTCGCCGCCCTCGAACACCGGCGACGGCCTGCGGATGTCCCAGCGGATCGGCGGCCAGACCCGCGGCACCCGCGAAGCCTGGTGGGCGCCGATGTCCATTACCGGCGACACCCGTGACGGGCAGCCAATCGGCACCCTGCTCCGCTTCGAACGCCAGGGACCGGGCTCGCTCATGGTCAACCGACACGGCCGCCGCTTCGCCAACGAATCCCAGAACTACAACGACCTCGCCCGCAGCCTGCAGTCCTGGGACTCCGCCAGGAACCAGGCCCTGAACACTCCCGCGCACGTGATCGTGGACCACGCCTACATGGAACGCTACGGCATCCTGGCCCACCGCGCCGGCCAGCCCACCCCCGCCTATCTGATCGAGGCGCCGACCCTGGCGGAACTCGCGGCGAAAATCGGCGTGCCCGCCGAAAACCTGGCCGCAACGGTGGCCCGCTTCAACGAATTCGCCGTCAAGGGCGAGGACCCCGACTTCGGCCGCGGCGAAAGCGCGTACGACAAATACTGGGGCGACGACGAGAGCCCCTATCCGAACCCGTCCCTGGGACCGCTGCGGACCGGGCCGTTCTACGCGATGGAAGTGGTTAACGGCGCATTCGGCACCAACGGCGGCGTCGCCACCGACGGCCGGGCCCGGGTCCTGGACGTCGACAACCGCCCCATCGAGGGCCTGTATGCCGCCGGCAACACCACCGAAAACGCCTACGCGGCAGGGTACCCGGGCGCCGGCGCGACGCTCGGCCCCATCATGACCATGGGCTACCTCGCCGGCCGCACCATCGCCGGCCAGGAACCCGGCTTCGTCTCCGGTGCCGCGGCCCCCGCCGAAGGAACCATTGAGGCAGCCACCGAATCGGCAACCGAACTGGTGGGTGCCTGAGATGATCCGCCACACCGTCCTCTTCAAGTTCAACCCGGACTTCCCGCCCGCCGACAAGCAGGCGTGGATCGCCGGTCTCAACAAGATGACCGGGAATATCCCCGGAATGCTCAGCCTGACCCACGGCCCGGACCTGCTCAACACCGAGCGCTCCTTCGACTACGCCATCGTGGCGGACTTCGAAACGGTCGAGGACATTGCGGTGTACAACACGCATCCGCTACACGAGCCGCTCAAGGCGTACTCGTTTCCCAATAGCCAGCAGATCCTCGCGGTGGACTTCCACCTCGAGGATGCCCAGCCGGCGTCCACCGAGACATCGTTGTCTTAAGGAGATCACCATGGACACTGCACCTGCCCCGCGCCCGGCCGCGCGCAAGACTCCGCGGAAGGCGGCCCTGGCATCATTCCTGGGCAGCACGCTGGAGTACTACGACTTCTTCATCTACGGGACTGCCGCCGCCCTGGTGTTCCCGCACCTGTTCTTCCCCTCCGCCGACCCCGCCATCGGCCTGATCGGCGCCTTCGCCACCTTCGGCGTCGCCTACGTGGCGCGGCCGGTGGGCGGGCTGGTCATGGGCCACTTCGGTGACAAGCTGGGCCGTAAGAAGATCCTGCTGCTCACCCTGGGCATCATGGGCCTGGCCTCGCTCGGCATCGGTTTCCTGCCGACCTACGGACAGGTCGGCGTCTGGGCCCCGATCCTGCTCGTGGCCGGCCGGCTCGCCCAGGGTTTCTCCGCGGGGGCCGAATCGGCGGGCGCGTCCACGCTCACCCTCGAGCACTCGCCGGAGGGCAAGCGCGGCTTCTTCACCAGCTTCGTGATGACCGGCTACGCCTCCGGCATGGTCCTGGCTACCCTCGTCTTCATTCCCGTGACGTCCCTGCCGCAGGAAGCCATGATGAGCTGGGGCTGGCGCGTCCCGTTCTGGCTCTCCATCGTGGTCCTGGGCATCGCCTACTGGGTCCGGACTCACCTGGACGAGACCCCGGTCTTCGAGGAGGCCCAGGAGCACCGGCAGGTCGCTCCCATGCCGCTCAAGGACGTGCTCAAGTTCCAGGGCGCCGATGTCCTGCGCGTGGTGGGCATGTCCATCATGTCCGTGATGCAGACCATCTTCACGGTCTTCGGCCTGGCCTACGCCACCTCCACGGCAGGCTTTGACCGGGCCTCCATCCTGACCGTCAACGCCGTGGCCGTTGGCCTGTCGATGTTCGCCATGCCGCTGGCCGCGAAGCTCTCGGACCGGATCGGCCGGCGCCCGGTACTGCTGACCGCCGCGATCGGCTGCTCCGTCACGATCTTCCTGTACTTCCTGGCACTGTCCTCGGGGAACCTCGTGCTGGTCTTCCTGGCCGCGTTCGTGAACATGACGGTCCTGTACTCCGGCTTCAATGGCATCTGGCCCGCGTTCTTCGCCGAACAGTTTGCCTCGCCGGTGCGCTACACGGGCATGGCGATGGGAAACCAGCTGGGCCTGGTCCTGGCCGGCTTCGCCCCGATGATTGCCGGGATGCTCCTGACCCCGGGTATCGCCGGCTGGGTTCCGGTGGCCGTCTTCGGGACGGTCTGCATGCTGATCGCTGCCGCCTCGGTGTACTTCTCCCGCGAGACGCATAAGACCCCGATCGGGGACCTTGGCGCGCCGTACCTGGCCGGGACCGCCCGCCGCCGGGAACTGCTTGCCGGGCCCACCAGGGAACAGGACCTCACTGAGCAGGAGCCGGCACAGCCGGCCCTCCCGCTTCACTGAAACACCTCAACCGAAGGGCACCCCCATGTACCGACGCACCCCGCACCGAATCACCCTGTACCGACGCACCCTCCACAGCTGCACCCTCCACAGCTGCACCCTGCACAGCCGCACCGGAATACATGCTGCTCACCCGCACCACTGGCCGTTTCACCACACGGGGTTGCACAGCCCCGGCGCCCCGACCGGGGAAGATGCGGCCAGGGAGGACGCCGCAGGAGCGCAGGCGTCGTCCGCCGCAGCCGACCTTGCCGGGGATGGCGGGCTCGCCGCGTTGCCCTGGATCGGGCTCCACTACGCGAGCGAAGGCGCGCCCGAAGGCATGGGTTAGGCGACCTGAACGGCGGCCGCAATCCTCAGCAGCCGGTCAGGTGCCGCTTCGGCCGTTCCTGCCGGTACAGATAGCGGCAGGATTCACGGAAACCGGCTGCGGCGTAAAGATCGCGGGCTCCGGCGTTGGAGGCCATCACCAGAAGCCAGTAGCCCGCCACCCCGCGGGCATCACCCTCACGCAGGAGAGCCCGGACAATCCGGCCGCCGTAGCCGCGCCGCCGCACCTCCGGACGCGTTGCCATGCAGTACAGGCCACCCCGGCCGGGCCCGCCGGATGCAGTGTGGGGCAAGGCGAGCCGTGCGACGGCGGCGGGCACGCCGCCGCCGTCCCGGACCAGGGCATACACGGCCGGGCAGCCCTGCAGGATGCCGCGGGCGACGGCGAGCTCGGCCGCTCCCCCGCGGCCATCAACGCTCCACCACAGGTCCAGCCACTCGGCGGACGGCTCATCCGAGATTTCCACGGCCGGATCCAGATCGCCGGAGTCCGCGCCGGGCTCCGCCCCGGGTTCACTGATGCCGGATCCACGGACCAGGACCAGGGTTTCGGACTGCCGGGTGAACCCTTCGCCGTCGAGCACCGTGTTCAGGGCCGCGGAACGCGGCCCGTCAAAGACCTGGAAGATCAGCGGAAGCCGGCGGGTCCGGTACCAGAGGCGCGCCGCCCGGACTCCGGCCAGCAGCAGGTGGGGGTCGGCACCGGGATCCCGCGGCCAAACCGAGTTGGCCCGCTGCGTCACCCCGGAGGACGCCCGCAGCACCCACCCGCCAGACACCTCCCGCTCGGCGGCGGGCCACGCCGAATCCATCAGCGTCTCCAGCCCGGGGACGGACGGGGGTATCGAAAAGGGGACCGGCAAGGGAGCCGATGCGGGGTTCGGGTTCAGGTCCATCGAGGTTCTCCGTCCGGAACGGGGTGCGGGCAACCGGAAGACAGCAGGGGCTCCCCGGTTGCCCGGGGAGCCCCTGCTGCTGGTGTTTTCAGTCTAGTTCTTGGCCTCCGGCTTGAAATCAACGCCGGCTTCCTTGCGCTGTTGCGCCGTGATGGGAGCGGGAGCCTGGGTCAGGGGGTCGTAGCCGCCGCCGGACTTCGGGAACGCAATGACGTCGCGGATGGATTCCACGCCGGCCAGCAGGGCAACCACGCGGTCCCACCCGAAGGCGATGCCGCCGTGCGGAGGGGCACCGAACTTGAAGCCCTCCAGCAGGAAGCCGAACTTGGTCTGGGCGTCTGCCTTGTCCAGGCCCATGAGCTCGAAGACGCGCTCCTGCATATCGCGCTCGTGGATACGGATTGAGCCGCCGCCGATTTCGTTGCCGTTGCAGACGATGTCGTACGCATAGGACAGCGCCGACTCGGGGTCCTGGTCGAAGGAGTCCATGAACTCGGGCTTGGGCGAGGTGAAGGCGTGGTGGACGGCGGTCCATTTGCCCGCGCCGACGGCGACGTCGCCGGACGCCACCGCAGCAGCGGCAGGCTCGAACATCGGCGCGTCCACGACCCAGCAGAAGGCCCAGTCAGAGGGGTTGATGAGGCCGGTGCGGTGGCCGATCTCCACGCGGGCGGCGCCGAGGAGTGCACGGGACGGGGTCTTCTCGCCGGCGGCGAAGAAGATGCAGTCACCGGGCTTGGCGCCGACGGCGTCGGCGAGGCCGGCACGCTCGGTGTCGGTGAGGTTCTTGGCGACGGGGCCGGCGAGTTCGCCGTCTTCCTTGTACAGGACGTAGGCCAGGCCCTTGGCACCGCGCTGCTTGGCCCATTCCTGCCAGGCGTCGAGGGCGCGGCGGGCCTGCGAGGCGCCGCCGGGCATGACGACGGCACCGACGTAGGGCGCCTTGAAGACGCCGAAGTTGGTGTCCTTGAAGAATTCGGTGAGTTCGGTGAGCTCCAGGCCGAAGCGCAGATCCGGTTTGTCCGAGCCGTAGCGGGCCATGGCGTCGTGGTAGGTGATGCGCTGGATCGGCGTCGGGATTTCGACGTCGATCAGCTTCCAGAGGGCCTTGACGATGTTCTCGCCGAGACGGATGATGTCGTCCTGCTCGACGAAGCTGGCTTCGATGTCGAGCTGGGTGAATTCCGGCTGGCGGTCGGCGCGGAAGTCTTCATCGCGATAGCAGCGGGCGATCTGGTAGTACTTTTCGAAGCCGCCCACCTGCAGGAGCTGCTTGAAGAGCTGCGGGGACTGCGGCAGGGCGTACCAGGAACCCGGTGCTAGGCGTGCGGGGACCACGAAGTCGCGGGCGCCTTCCGGCGTCGAACGGGTCAGCGTGGGGGTTTCGATCTCCACGTAGCCGTCCTGGTGGAGCAGCTCGCGGGCCACGCGGTTGGCCTCGGAGCGCAGCCGCAGGTTGCGGGCCGGGCCGGGGCGGCGCAGGTCCAGGTAGCGGTGCTTGAGGCGGGCTTCCTCGCCGACTTCGACGTGCTCGTCGATCTGGAACGGCAGCGGATCGGACGTGTTGAGGATGGTGACCTTCTCGGCCATGACCTCGATCTCGCCGGTGGGAAGCGCCGGGTTCTCGTTGCCTTCGGGGCGCTGGGACACGGTCCCGACAATCTGCAGCACGTACTCGTTGCGCAGGCCGTGGAAGACCTCTTCTTCGCGGACTACAACCTGGGCGACGCCGGACGCGTCGCGCAGGTCGACGAATGCGACACCACCGTGGTCACGACGCCGGCCGACCCAGCCGGCGAGGGTTACGGTTTGTCCAATGTGCTCGGAACGAAGAGATCCGAGGTCATGTGTGCGCAGCACAGCACGCCTTTCTGAAGAAGACAGAGGGAAAATCAAAAGCGATATTAAAACTATGACGTTCTAATAGGATCGCTACGGGAACGATCCCGTTCGAGTTTACCCGTTGGAAAGGCCCCTCCCGCCATGGCAACCCGGCATAACGGAACCCGGCGCAATGACCGGCCCGGCCAGCAGGAGCTGCAGCGCCGGCTCGGCGTCTTCGACTCCACGGCAATCGGGCTCGGTTCCATGCTGGGCGCCGGCGTGTTTGTGGTGTTCGCCCCCGCCGCTGCCCTGGCCGGGCCGCTGCTGACCCTCGCGGTGGTCGTGGCCGGCGTCATCGCCTACTGCAATGCCGTCGCGTCGGCGCAGCTGGCGGCCAAATACCCTGCCAGCGGCGGCACCTATGTGTATGGGCGCCGGCGGCTCGGCGAGTGGCCAGGCTTCATTGCGGGCTGGGGTTTTGTGACCGGCAAGACGGCGTCCTGCGCGGCCATGGCGCTCACGTTCGGGCACTACGTCGCGCCGGCCTACGCCACGCCGCTGGCGGTTGCCGGCGTCGTGGTCCTCACCGGCGTCAACCTGCTCGGCATCACCCGGACCGCGCTGCTGACCAGGATCCTGCTCGCCGTGGTGCTGGCCACCCTGGTGTTCGTCGCCGTGGCGTCGCTGCTGGGGCCGCACCCGGAAGGGGCCCCGGCAGTGACACCGGGATCCGTCTACCCCGCGACGCTCTCCGGCGGCGGCTGGGGCATCCTTCCCGCGGCCGGGCTGATGTTCTTCGCCTTTGCAGGCTACGCGCGGATCGCCACGCTGGGCGAGGAGGTCAAGGACCCCACGCGCACCATCCCGCGGGCCATCCTGGCCGCGCTGGCCGGCGCCTTCGTGGTTTACCTGGGCCTGGCCGCCCTGCTCCAGTGGCACCTGCCCCCTGCGCAGCTGGCGGGTTCGACGGCGCCCCTGCTTGACGCGGTGGCGGTCTCACGGCTTAGCGCCGGCATGCCCTTCGTCCAGGCCGGGGCGGCGGCCGCGTGCCTTGGCGCACTGCTGGCCCTCATCACCGGGGTGGGCAGGACCACCCTGGCCATGGCCCGGGAACGCGACCTGCCCGCCCCGCTGGCCCGAGTGGGCGGTGCGCACACGGTCCCGTTTGTGGCGGAACTGGCCGTCGCCGCCGTCGTCATCATCCTGCTGCTGAGCACCAATGTGATGACCGTGGTCGGATTCTCCAGTTTCGGGGTGCTGATCTACTACGCCGTGACCAACGCCGCGGCCTTCACGCTGGAGGGCCGGCCCTGGCACGCGCCGCGCTGGCTCAACGTGCTGGGGTTCCTCGGCTGCCTGGTCCTGGCTGTGACCCTGCCGCCGGCCTCCATGCTGGTCATGGCGGCCGTGCTGGCGGTCGGGATAGCCGGGCGGTTCCTGGTCCTGCGGCTGCGCAGAACCGCCCGGCCGCGCCGCACGTCCAGGGAAAGTTAGCTCCCGGCCGGGCGAGGGCTCTGTGTTAGCGGTGCACCGAATAACTTGGGCACTCAATGACTAGCGCGCTGAATAGCTAGTGCACTGAACAACGCGTGCACTGAATAACTAGTGCACCGCAGTGACCCGCACGTGCAGGTCCTCCTCGGCGGGCGTCCACGTGGCCGGATCGGCGTCGTACTGCTCGCCCGAGCGGATGTCCTTGACCTGGTGCTTGCCGTCGTCGTCGGTGAACCAGACAAACGGAATGCCGCGGCGGTCGGCGAACTTGATCTGCTTGCCGAACTTCTCGGCCTTCGCGGCCACCTCAGTGGCGATGCCGCGGCTGCGCAGCTGCGCCGCGACATCCTGCGCCGCGCCCCAGCTGTCGTCGTTGTTCAGCGCCACCAGGACGGCCGTCGGAACCGAGCGGGAGGCCTTGGCGAGGTCCTGGCTCAGGATCCGTGACACCAGCCGGGTCACCCCGATTGAGAGGCCGACGCCGGGGAACTTGCGGTTGCCTTTGCTGGCCAGGGCGTCGTAGCGTCCGCCGGAGCAGATCGAGCCCAGCTGTTCGTGCCCCACCAGGACGGTTTCCACCACGGTGCCCGTGTAGTAGTCGAGTCCGCGGGCGATGCTGAGGTCCGCGACCACGCGGCCGGGGGCGCGCTGGACGGCGGCCGCGATGACCTGCTCCAGTTCGCTCAGGCCCTCCTCGAGCAGCTCGTTGCTGACGCCCAACGCCCGGACCTGTTCCACGAAGGACGTGTCCTTGGTACGGATGCTCGCGAGCTTGAGGGCGGCCTGCGCCTGGTCGTCGGTGGCGCCGAGTTCCTCCTTGAGCAGCTCGGCCACCTTCGCCGGCCCCACCTTCTCGAGTTTGTCGATGCTGCGCAGGACGCCGGCGGTGTCCGTGAGCCCGATCCCGGTGTAAAAGCCCTCGGCGAGCTTGCGGTTATTGATCCGCAGCAGAAAGTCGGGGATGGGCAGCGCGTTCAGCGCCTCGGCGATCACGAGCGCGATCTCAACGTCATAGCGGAACGGCAGCTCGCCGTCGCCGACCACATCGATGTCCGCCTGGGTGAACTCGCGGGCCCGTCCCTCCTGGGGACGTTCGCCGCGCCAGACCTTCTGGATCTGGTACCGGCGGAACGGGAACGCGAGGTAGCCGGCGTTTTCCACGACGTAGCGGGCGAACGGCACCGTGAGGTCGAAGTGCAGGGCCAGGGCGTGCGGGTCGGCCTTGGCAGCGGCGTCGCCCTCATCGTCCTGGAGCCGGCTCAGGCCGTAGACCTCCTTGTCGATTTCTCCCTTGCGCAGCAGCTGCCCCACCGTTTCCACGGCGCGGGTCTCGATCGAGGAGAAACCATGGAGCTCGAAGGTCCGGCGCAGCGTGTCCAGCACATGGAGTTCCACCAGCCGCTCCTCGGGAAGCCACTCGGGGAATCCTGACAGGGAGGCTGTGCGTGCCATGGTGAAATTTTCTCCTCTGGTTACTACTGCGGTATCTCGGTGCTTGTGCAGTATCTTCGGGCGCGGGCGTCTCGCGGCATTCTCTGTCGAAACGTAACGAAGATAGGCGGCAGACCGGCCAGTCGTGCATAAACTGTGTGCGGCAGTCAGTTTATGCGTTCCGCGCCCGCTTGTTCCAACGGGGCCGGCCGGGAGGGACTGCCGGCAGCTTGCTGCTGTTACCGCGACGGCGCCTACGCTCCGTTACGGTCGCGGCCTTACAACCAGGAGGACCTTTGGCGGCCAGTTCACGCAACGCACGCGAGGCGAAGCGGCGCGTCCAGCAGATGGAGGCCAGGCGCGGCCTGCGCCGGGACCAGGACAAGCGCCGCAAACGCGACAACGTCCTGGCCGTCAGCGTCGGCACAGGGGCGATCGCCCTGGCCCTGGTCCTGCAGCTCACCGTCTTTTCGTCCAACCCGACCGAAGAAGAGTTCGCGGCCGCGCAGGAGGGGCTGGCGAGCCCGTCAGCGTCCGCCACACCGTCGGCTGCGGCCACGAATGCCGACAACATCCCCAAGCCGGAAACCGCCGCAGGCAAGACCTTCACCGGTGAGCTCAAGCTGAACCGCGGCACGCTGGGCGTTGAACTGGACGGCACCAAAGCCCCGCAGGCCGCGGCCGTCTTCAAGTCCCTCGCCGACCAGAACTTCTACAACAACGTCAGCTGCCACCGGCTGACCACGGCCGAGAACTTTGGTGTCCTGCAGTGCGGGTCCAAGGCCGGCGACGGCAGCAGCGATCCGGCCTACACCTGGGGTCCCCTGGAAAATACGCCGCCGGACAACAAATACCCGGCCGGAACGATCGCCGTGGCCCGGACCAGCGGCAACGCCAACGGCAACGGCACCCAGTTCTTCATTGTGTACAAGGACACCGTCATCCCGGCGGATGCCGCCGGCGGCTACACGGTGGTGGGCAAGGTGACCTCGGGGCTTGATGTGGTGAGCACGATTGCCGCCGCCGGGCTGAAGCCTGGCGATAACGCCACCGACGGCGCACCGGTGGAACCAGTCACGATAGACTCGTTCACACTGAAGTAACCAGCCGCGGCCCTGAAGGCCGCGGTCCCGGTATTTCCCTCCAAGCGAAAGACTTCTAGCGGTGACAGACAGTCAGAAATCCGACGAAACATTGGCAACAGCAGCTGCCAACGAAACCGAAGCCGAGGCAACCCCAGCCGAGGGTGCAGGTGCTGCCGTAGCTACCGACAGCGCCGCGGCGCCTGCCGCTGCAGGCGAGGATGCCGCCGCGGCGGCGGAGCCCGCTGAGGCCGCGCCCGCCGAGAGTGTGCCCGGCGAGACGCCCGCAGAGTCCGTGGCCGACGCGGCGGCGGAGCCTGCTGAGGCCGCGCCCGCCGAGAGTGTGCCCGGCGAGACGCCCGCAGAGTCCGTGGCCGCCGCGGCGACGGCAGAGCCTGTGGCCGACGCGGCGACGGCAGAGCCTGTGGCCGACGCGGCGACGGCGGAATCCCCGACTGAGCCCGCCGAGCCTGTGGCCGCCGAGACGCCGGCGGAGCCCGCCGCCGACGCCGCGTCCCCTGCTGTCGCGTCGCCGGCTCCCTCGCCCGCACCGCGCCCCGCACCGACCCCGGCAGCGTTCGCTGCCCGGCCCAAGGCAAAGCCGTCGGCGGCGGCACCCGCTCCCGCCCCGGCGGCCGTTTCCTCCGCCGCTTCCCTGGCCGAAGCAGCCCGCTGGGGCCGCGTTGAAGGTGACGGTCATGTGTTCCTGACGGTGGACGGCACGGAATATCCGGTCGGCCAGTACCCGGGCGTCAGCGCCGACGAGGCCCTGGGTTACTTCGCCCGGAAGTTCGAGGACATCGTGGCCCAGATTGTGCTGCTTGAACAGCGCGTCAGCTCCAAGGCGCCCACAACGGACATGCAGAAGACCGTCACGCACCTCCGCGAGCAGCTTGCCGAGCGGAACATGGTGGGCGACATCCGCTCCGCCGAGGCCCGGCTGGATGCCCTGGTGACCCAGATCGGCGAACTCGAGAAGGCCGAGAAGGCTGAACACGAAGCCGTCCGCGCCGCAGAACTTGCCGCACGCGAGGCCATTGTGGCCGAGGCCGAGGAAATCGCAGGCCACGATCCCGCGCAGATCCAGTGGAAGACCTCCAGCGCGCGGATGAATGAACTGTTCGAGAGCTGGAAGACCGCGCAGAAGAGCGGCGTCCGGCTTGGCCGCAGCAACGAAGACGCGCTGTGGAAGCGGTTCCGCGCCGCCCGGACGGTCTTTGACCGGCACCGCCGCGCCTACTTCTCCCAGCTGGACAGCAATAACTCGGCAGCCAAGGCCGCCAAGGAGAAGCTGATCACCGAGGCCGAGGCACTCTCTTCCTCCACCGACTGGGGTTTTGCCGCCGGCGAGTACCGCCGCCTGATGGACGAGTGGAAAGCCTCGCCCCGTGCCAGCCGCAAGGACGACGACGCCCTGTGGGCCCGTTTCCGCGCCGCCCAGGATGTCTTCTTCACCAACCGGCAGGCTGCCAACGACGAGATCGATCAGGAGTACGGTGCAAACCTCGTCGTGAAGGAGGCGCTGCTGGCCGAGGCCAACGAGCTCCTGCCGATCAAGGACCTCACCGCCGCCAAGAAGGCCCTGCAGTCCATCCGCGACCGCTGGGAAGAAGCCGGCAAGGTTCCGCGCGCCGACATGGGCCGCATCGAAGCCGGCCTGCGGAAGGTGGAGGATGCAGTCCGCCAGGCCGAGGACGAAAACTGGAAGCGCTCCAACCCGGAGACCAAGGCGCGCACCAACAGCGCCCTGACCCAGCTCGAAGCTGCCATTGCCGGTCTCAAGGATGATCTGGCCAAGGCGGAAAAGGCCGGCGACGAGCGCAAGATCAAGGCAGCCCAGGAGGCTCTCGAGGCCCGCCAGGCGTGGCTGGAGCAGCTCGAGCGCTCGGCGAGCGAACTCTCCTAAGCACGCGGCACGCCAGGAAGCCAGTCCGGGCCCCGTTTCGGTTTATCCACATGACCGGAACGGGGCCTGTTCCATGTCACCGAAACCGGCAACGATGGCGGGATGGTACTCGTGCCCCGCGCTCCCGCCGCTTTTCCGGGCCAGCGCGGTTTAGGTCAAAGCGATCCGGGGCCGGAGCAGTGCCAGCTTTACTCCCCCGGAGGGCTATTCTCTTGGCCGGAGCTGCAGGCCATGGCCGCCGACGGCGTCCTCACGCAGCTTTGTCAGCACGGCTACCTGCGGCCCGGCACCCCTTCCAGTCCGCAGCTGCGCGCCCGCGCCGCGTCCCTGGCCGTGGCGCCGTCGATCCGGCAGCGGGTGGTGGCGGGACGCATGACCGCGGCCTGGATCTACGGCTGCGCAGCGGAGCCTGACCGGCTTGCGCTGCTCGTGGACGCGAACCGGAGGATTTCAAGCCTGAGGTCGGTGCGCGGCTGCACTTTCCATGAAGTGCGGTTGGGGCCGTTCGACGTCGTCAGTCTGGGAGGGCTGATGGTGTCCAGCCCGCTGCGCACGGCTTTGGACGTTGCCCTGCACGTGGAGGCGGACCGGGCGGTTCCGGCGCTGAGGGCGCTCCTGGCCCGTCCCGAACTGGGTGTGCGGCTCCGGCTGCTCAGGCTTGCCGTCGACGCGAGCCCGCGCCTCCCGCACAGACGCGCAGCGCTGGCCAAGCTGGCCGCCGCCGTGCCGCAGCCCGACGGTTCCGTTCCAGCAGACGAGCCGGGGGCGAACTAGTTCCGGGGGCTAGTTGCGCCGGCGGTTTCCGGTGGTGCGGTACACGTCGAAGACGCCGTCGATCCGCCGGACTGCGCTGAGCACGTGGCTGAGGTACTTGGGATCGCCCATTTCGAACGCAAACTTGGAGATCGCCACCCGGTCGGTGGACGTGTGCACGCTCGCCGCGAGGATGTTGACGTGGTTTTCCGACAGAACCCGGGTGACGTCGGAGAGCAGCGATTTGCGGTCCAGCGCTTCGACCTGGATCTCCACCAGGAACACGCTGGACTGCGTGGGTGCCCAGTCGACCTCCACGATCCTGTCCGGCTGGTCCATCAGGCCGCTGACGTTGGTGCAGTCGGTGCGGTGCACGGAGACGCCGGAGCCGCGCGTGACGAACCCCAGGATCGGGTCCGGCGGCACCGGCGTGCAGCAGCGGGCCAGCTTTACCCAGACGTCGTCCACGCCGCGGACAACAACACCGGAATCGGAGAAGCGGGCCTTGCTGACCTGGGTGGGGATGGAGACCTCGGCGAGCTCATCGTCCGGGTGCTCGTTCCCGCTGAGGCTCTCCACCAGGCGCTCCATGACGGACTGCGCTGAAGTGTGTCCGTCGCCCACGCCGGCGTAGAGGCCGGAGATGTCGGCGTATTTGAAGTCCTCCGCGATCGCGGCCAGGGCGTCGTGGGTCATGAGCCGCTGCAGCGGAAGGTTTTGCTTCCGCATCGCCTTGGTCAGCAGGTCCTTGCCGCGGTCGATCGCTTCCTCGCGGCGTTCCTTGCTGAACCATTGCCGGATCTTGTTCCGGGCCCGGGCGCTCTTGACGAAGTGCTGCCAGTCCTGGCTGGGGCCGGCGCCCTCGGCCTTGGAGGTGAAGATCTCCACCCAGTCGCCGTGGTTCAGTTCGCTGTTGAGCGGAACAAGCTTGCCGTTGACGCGGGCGCCGATGGTCCGGTGGCCCACCTCGGTGTGCACGGCATAGGCGAAGTCCACCGGCGTGGACCCTGCCGGCAGGGCCATGACCTCGCCCTTGGGGGTGAAGACGAACACTTCGCGGGCGTTGATTTCAAAGCGCAGGGAGTCGAGGAACTCGCCGGGGTCCGACGTTTCCTGCTGCCAGTCCACGAGGGAGCGCAGCCAGCCCATGTCGCCGTCGCGGGGGCTGCCGGGGCCGGCGGCCGTCCGGTTCGGCTGGTCCTTGTACTTCCAGTGCGCGGCCACGCCGTATTCGGCCCGCCGGTGCATCTCGTGGGTCCGGATCTGGATTTCCACGGGCTTGCCGCCGGGACCGATCACCGTGGTGTGCAGCGACTGGTACATGTTGAACTTGGGCATCGCGATGTAGTCCTTGAAACGCCCGGGCAGGGGGTTCCAGCGGGAGTGCATCGCGCCGAGGGCCGCGTAACAGTCCCGGACTGAGTCGACCAGGACACGCACGCCCATGAGGTCGTTGATGTCGTCGAAGTCCTTGTCGCGGACGATCATCTTTTGGTAGATCGAGTAGTAGTGCTTGGGCCGGCCGGTGATCGTCGCCTTGATCTTCGCCGCGCGGAGGTCCTCGGTAATCTGGTTGCGGATGACGGCCAGGTTCTTTTCCCGCTCCGGGGTCCGGTCCCCCACCATGCGCACGATTTCCTCGTACACCTTGGGGTAGAGGGCGGCGAAGGAGAGGTCCTCCAGCTCCCACTTGATGGTGTTCATGCCGAGCCGGTGGGCCAGTGGGGCGAAGATTTCCAGGGTTTCGCGGGCCTTGCGGGCCGAGGACTCGGCGGAGACGAAGCGCCACGTGCGGGCGTTGTGGAGCCGGTCGGCGAGTTTGATCATCAGGACGCGGATGTCCTTGGCCATGGCCACGACCATCTTGCGGACGGTCTCGGACTGGGCCGCCTCACCGAAGCTGACCTTGTCCAGCTTGGTGACGCCGTCCACCAGCATGGCCACTTCCGGGCCGAACTCGGCCTTCAGGTCGGCCAGTGTATAGGAGGTGTCTTCGACCGTGTCGTGGAGCAGGGCCGCGGCCAGCGTGGTTCCGCTGAGACCGAGCTCTGCCAGGATGGTCGCCACGGCGACCGGATGCGTGATGTACGGGTCCCCGCTCTTGCGCTTCTGGCCCCGGTGGCAGCGCTCGGCCACCACGAAGGCGCGCTGGATGAGGTCAAAGTCCTCTTTGGGGTTGTTGGCGCGAACGGTGCGCAGCAACGGCTCCAGGATCGGGGAGTACGCGGGGGCTCCGCGGCCCGTCAGCCGGGCCAGTCGCGACCGGGTGCGTTCGCGCCGGCCGGGGAACGTCGGCCGGGCACCGGAATTGTCCACGGGCACGGGAACATCGGGACGTCCGGGAGCCACCAGGCCAGTCTGAGAACCCTGGCCTTGGCCCTTGTCCGCTGGTGCCTCCGGCACCGGCGTCGAACGTTCTTCCAATGGAGCACCTCTCGCGACCGGTTAATTATTCAAGTGTATTCCCGCAGCAGGATACTTCGATAACCCGCCGGGATACGGCGACGGGCCGGAGGCCGCCGCAAACGACGTTCTCCGGCCCGTCTGGTGTCAGCTCAGGCGGTGGCAGGCGCAGCCGGCGAGGCGGTCTTGGCCGCCTCGGCACGCCGCTGCTCCACCCGCTTGGCCTGCTTGACCAGCTCGGGTTCACCCTGCCGCAGCCAGGCGTACAGCGGGGCCGCGATGAAGATCGTCGCGGCGGTGCCGACAAGGATGCCCACGAACAGCGCCAGGGACAGGTCCCGCAGGGTTCCGGCGCCGAGCAGGCCCGCACCGATGAACAGGATCGCGCCGACCGGCAGGATGGCCACCACCATCGTGTTGATGGACCGGACCAGGGTCTGGTTGATGGCGAGGTTGACCTCTTCGGCGAAAGTGCGCCGGGTGGACGCCTGAATGTCCGAGGTGTTCTCGCGGATCTTATCGAACACCACCACGGTGTCGTACAGCGAGTAGCTGAGCACTGTCAGGAAGCCGATGATGGCCGACGGCGTTACTTCGAAATCACTCAGGCCGTAGACGCCGGCGGTAATGAACATCGTGACGATCATGCCGACGAGTGCCGAGAGCGACATTTTCCAGGTCCTGAAGTACAGCGCCATCAGGACGGCGGCCAGCCCGACAAAGATCGCCAGGCCGAGCAGGGCCTGCTTGGTCACATCCGCACCCCAGGTGGGGCCGACGAAGGTGGACGTCACTTCGTTGTCCGTCACGCCGTAGGCCTTGGTGAGGCCTTCCTTGATCTGCAGCGTCTCGTCGTCGGTGAGCTTGTCCGTCTGGATGCGCATGGTGGTGCCGGCGACGTTGGCCACGCGCGGCACGGAACCCGCCACGACATCCTGCACGGCCTTCTCGCCGAGGGCCGCGTCGGTGGTCTTGACGTTGGAGACCGTGAACTCGGAGCCGCCACGGAACTCGATGCCGAGGTTGAAGCCGCCCTTGGCAATCGGGATCAGGATGGAGAGTGCGACGGCGATCCCCGCAACCAGGAACCAGATCTTCTTGTAACCGACAAAGTCGTACGAGCGCTTGCCCGTATACAGCTCATTGCCGAACGTTGAGAAGTTGACCATTTACTTGCCCTCCTTGGACGCGCTCTTGGAGGAACCGGCGAGCTGTGCCTGTTGTGCCTGCTCCTGCTTTTCGGCCAGGCGGCGTTCTGCAATCGTCATCCGGCGCTCGGCCTCTGCCGCGGCGCCGGTGTTTTTGGCGCGGACCACGGCCACCGGCTTGTCCTCGGGCGTACGGATCCGGCCGGCCCCGCGGTACAGCGGGACGGCGCCCAGGCGCTTCGGGTCCAGGCCCGAGAACCTGTGGCCTTCGCCGAAGAACTTGGTCCGGGCCAGCAGTTGCAGGGTCGGGTGGGTGAACATGAAGACGACAATGAGGTCGGCGATCGCGGTGAGGCCGAGGGTGAAGGCGAAGCCGCGGACGTTGCCCACTGCAACGAAGAACAGCACGACGGCGGCGAGGAGGTTCACGGCCTTGGATGCGAGGATGGTGCGCTTGGCGCGCTTCCAGCCGTTCTCCACGGCCGAGACCAGGCCGCGGCCTTCGCGGAGCTCGTCGCGGATGCGTTCGAAGTAGACGATGAACGAGTCGGCCGTTTGTCCGATGGCCACGATCAGGCCGGCGACGCCGGCGAGGGACAGCCGGTAGTTTTCGGTCCAGCCGAGGATGGCGATGGCCAGGAACGTCAGCACACCGGCGATCACGAGGGACGCGACGGTCACGAAGCCGAGGGCCCGGTACTGGAACAGCGAGTACACCACCACCAGCAGCAGGCCGATCAGGCCGGCGAGCATGCCCATGCGGAGCTGCTCCCCGCCGAGTGTCGCCGAGATCTGCTGTTCGCTCTGGATTTCGAAGCTGATCGGCAGGGCGCCGAAACGAAGCTGGTCGGAGAGCGCCTTCGCGGATTCCTCGGTAAACCCGCCGGTGATCTGCGGGCGGCCGTCGGTGATGACGGCGAGGGAGCGCGGGGCGGAGATGACCTGGTCGTCCAGGACAATGGCGAACTGGGCCCGCGGATCCGAGCCGGTCTGGCCGCCGCCGGCGGCGTAGAACTGGTACAGCCGCTCGGTGACTTCCTTGAACTTCGCCGTGCCCGCGTCATCGAACTGGATGTTGACGGCCCATTCATTGGTCACCGCGCCCTGGGCGCCGCGCTGCAGCTGGAACGAGGAGGACTTGATGTTCGAGCCCTTAACTTCCACCGGACCGAGGATGTACTTGATGGCCGGCGAATTTGCCGAGGCCGGCTCACAGGTCACCAGCGGCTTGGTCGGGTCAGACCGCTGCTGCTTGTCCTGGGAGGGGTTGTCGCAGTCGAGTGCTTCGAACTGCTTGTAGATCTCGGGAGTGATCCAGTTCTGGTCGCTGCTGTTGGCGGGTGCGGCTGTCGGCTTGGGCAGCTGCGCCTCAGGGGTCCGGGAAGCCTCGGGGACCGCCGCGCCGGCGCCTGCCTGGAGCACGGGCCGGAAGTTCATGTCGGCGGATGCCTGGATCAGCGCGCGGGTTTCCTTGGCAGGCGTTCCCGGGAGGCTGACCACGACGTTGCGGCCGGACTGCGTGCTGATTTCTGCTTCTGCGACGCCCGAGCCGTCCACGCGCTGACGAATGATCGCCACGGCCTGGTTGAGCTGTTCTTCGGTGATACCCGAATCGCCCTCAACCTTGGGCGCCAGGATCATCTGGGTGCCGCCTTCAAGGTCCAGGGCGAGCTTGGGAGCCCAGCTGGCCTGGCCGGCAAGGGTGCCGCCCGCCAGGACGGCCGTCATGGCGGCGATGAGTACGCCAAGCCAGACCAGCATCCTGATGGCTGAGTTTTTGGGGCCAGTTCGTGCCATTGTCGATCTTTCTATTATTTACGGCGGATCCGCCGGCGCGGGCACGGGGCCCCCGCCGACGGATGCCCGCAACCGTTGCTTCGCGGGATAGCTCAGTTAGGCAGACTAGCTGTCTTTCTTGCCTTCGTCGTTGAGGCGGCGCAGGGTTTCCTCGGGAGTTTCACTGCGCGGCGCCTCGTTGGCGGCGGCCGCACTGTCCGTGGTGTCAGCGTTCACTTTTTCGGTCGTCAGCGAGGACGCATCGTCGGGAACAACGGTGGGCTCCTCGGCTGCGACGACAGGCTCGACGATCTTGGTGACGGCCTGGCGGTGCACGGTGGCGGTGTTGCCCGGGGAGAGTTCCAGGGTGACCTTGTTCTCCGCTTCGTCGATGTTGACGATCCGGCCAAACAGTCCGAAGCTGGTCATGACCTCAACGCCGGGCTCGAACTTGGACTGCAGCTGGGCCTGCTGCTGCTGGGTCTTCTTGTTGCGGCGGAACATCATGAAGACGAAGAGTCCGAGCATGACGAACAGGAGAATCGTCATGATGTCGATGCCGCCGCCGGCCTGCGGCTGGGTCTGGGCAGAAATAAGTCCGAACACAGGGATTGTTCCGTTCTGTACTTGCATAGCTGTTTTTCAGCAACGTCCGTTTGCTCCGGGCGGCGCGGGCAACGGTCTGCACAGCAAGCTGGCAGCGAGACCATCCCCCACCCGCCGGCGGCTTCCTGCTCTCCGCCCACGGAAACAAAACCCGAACGTGCCGAGCGTCATACCAGTCTAAAGGGAAAAGCTGAAGGAACGGTGTTAGCGGCTGTTTCGGATCCGCTCCGGACCGGTTTCTTCACCGAATTCGCCGCCCGTCCCGCTGTCCGGACCGTCGCTCGGGTCATCGGCCAGCTCGTCGGCCTGGAACAGTTCCAGCGGGTCCTGGCCGAAGACGCCGGCGGGAACGGCGAAGCCCAGGTGCGTCCAGGCCGGCGCCAGGGCAATGCGTCCCCGCGGCGTCCGGCCCAGCAGTCCCTCACGCACAAGGTAGGGCTCGGCGACGGTTTCCACGGTTTCGGTCTCTTCGCCGACGGCGATGGCCAGGGTGGACAGGCCCACGGGTCCCCCGCCGAACTTGGTGATGAGGGCCTCGAGAACGGCGCGGTCCAGCCGGTCCAGGCCGCGCTTGTCCACCTCATACATGTCCAGTGCCGCGGACGCCGCCCGGGAATCGATCTGCTCGATGCCGTGCACGAGCGCCCAGTCCCGGACCCGGCGCAGGAGCCGGTTGGCGATGCGCGGCGTGCCGCGGGACCGTCCGGCGATCTCGCTGAACCCTGCCGAGTTGACCTTGAGGTCCAGCAGGCCGGCGGACCGGCGCAGGACGAGTTCGAGCTCCTCGACGGAGTAGAACTCAAGGTGGCCGGTGAACCCGAAGCGGTCACGCAGCGGCCCGGGGAGCAGGCCGGCGCGCGTGGTGGCGCCGACGAGGGTGAAAGGCGGCAGTTCCAGCGGGATGGCGGTGGCGCCGGCGCCCTTGCCGACGACGATGTCGACGCGGAAGTCTTCCATGGCCATGTACAGCATTTCCTCGGCCGGCCGGGACATGCGGTGGATCTCGTCCAGGAACAGGACCTCGCCCTCGGAGAGTGAGGACAAGATGGCGGCGAGGTCGCCGGCGTGCTGGATGGCCGGGCCGCTGCTGATCCGCAAGGGAACATTCATTTCGGCGGCGATGATCATGGACAGCGTGGTCTTGCCGAGGCCGGGCGGGCCGGAGAGCAGCACGTGGTCCGCGCTGCGGCCGCGCATGCGCGAGGCTTCCAGGACGAGGGACAACTGCTTCCGGACCCGGTGCTGGCCCACGAAGTCGTGCAGGTTCTTGGGCCGCAGGGCGGCTTCGATGGCGCGCTCCTCCGGCTCCTCCCCCCCGGTGACGATCGACGGCTCAGCCACGCGCGCCTACCCGGTTTCCCGCGCGGGCGCCGTCCTGCCCCAGCCAGCGCAGCGTCGCGCGGAGGATTTCCGCCACGTTGCCGTTCGCGGCGAGGTCGGGGGAATCGGCGAGGGACTTCTCGATGCTGGCGGTGGCATCCTTTTCGGACCAGCCGAGGCTTGTCATCGCGGCGACCACCTGGGGCTTCCAGACGGATTCCGCGGACGGCAAAGGGGCCGGCGTGCCCGCGGCGCCGCCGGTTCCGTGCGGTACGAGCTTCCCGGCGAGTTCCAGCACGATCCGGCCGGCCACCTTCGGTCCGATTCCGGGGACCTTCGTGAAGGCCTTGCCGTCGCCGGAGTGAGCGGCCACCCGGATGGCCTCCGGTTCGTGGACGGCCAGCACGGCCAGGGCGAGGCGCGGACCGACGCCGCTGACGCTAAGCAGGACATCGAACACCTCCCGTTCGTCATCGCTGGCGAAGCCGAAGAGGGTCAGCGAGTCCTCCCGCACGATGAGGGACGTGAACAGCTTGCCCTCATCCCCGACCCGCAGGCTGCTGAGGGTCTGCGGCGTGGCGTTGACGCTCATGCCGGCGCCGTTGAGGTCGATCACGGCGGAAGACAGGCCAACGTGCGCTACGGTTCCGCGAAGAAAACTGATCAAGGCCGGGCTCCTGGGTCTACAGCAAAAATTGCACAGCGACAAATACAGCGAAAATTACAGCGATAAATACAGATGGCGGGGCCGCCTATCCGAACATATCTACGAATAGCCTACCAAGTCCTGTGGCCGCACAGCCGGACATTCAGCGCGCCCGGCGCGCTTTTGCCTCCGCGTCGGCCCACGCCCGCTGGGCCGGGGTGAGTGCCTGGCTGCCCGGCCCCGTCGTCGCCACCGCGGCCCCGCTCCCGGCCCGCCACGCGTGGGTGATCGCCAGCGCCAGGGCGTCGGCGGCGTCGGCAGGGCGGGGCGGCGCATCCAGCCGGAGGATCTTGGTCACCAGTTTGGTGACGGCGTCCTTGTTGGAGGTGCCGCTTCCCGTGACAGCGGCTTTGACTTCCGACGGCGTGTGCAGGGCCACCGGGATGCCGCGGCGCGCGGCGGCCGCAATGACCACGCCGGACGCCTGGGCCACCCCCATGACGGTGCTGACGTTGAGCTGGGAAAAGACCCGCTCGACGGCGAGGACGTCGGGTTCGTAGAGGTCCAGCCATTCGTCGATGGACGTGGCAATGACGAGCAGCCGCTGGTCCAGGCTCTCCTCCGGTGAGGTGCCCACGACGCCGAAGGCCACCATGGTGGCCCGGCGGTTCTTTTCGACGTCCACGACGCCGATGCCGCAACGGGTGAGGCCCGGGTCAACGCCCAGGACGCGCAGCGTCACGTTTGGGCCGTCAAGACCGGGCCTCGGAACCACCGCGGGGTGGCTTGGTCACTCGGCTTCCAGTGCAGCCTGCACTTCGTCGCTGAGGTCGGCGTTGCTGTAGACGTTCTGGACGTCGTCGAGTTCCTCGAGTGCGTCCACGAGCTTCATGAACTTCTTGGCGGCGTCGAGGTCCAGCGGCACCTGCATCGAGGGCACGAACTCGGCCTCGTCGGTGTCGTATTCGATGCCGGCTTCCTTCAGCGCGTCCCGGATGGCCTGCAGGTCGGTGGGCTCGGAGTGGATTTCGAAGCTGTCGCCGTTGTCCTTGACTTCCTCGGCGCCGGCGTCCAGGACGGCCATCAGCACGTCGTCCTCGCTCAGTCCGTTCTTCGGCAGCGAGACGACGCCCTTGCGGCTGAAGAGGTAGCTGACGGAACCGGGGTCGGCAATCGTGCCGCCGTTGCGGGAGATGGCGAGCCGGACCTCGGAGGCGGCGCGGTTCTTGTTGTCGGTGAGGCACTCGATCAGCAGTGCGGAACCCTGCGGGCCGCGGCATTCGTACATGATCTCGGTGTAGTCGACGACCTCGCCGGTGAGGCCGGCACCGCGCTTGATGGCGCGGTCGATGTTGTCAGCGGGCACCGAGGTCTTCTTGGCCTTGGTGACAGCGAGTTCCAGGCTCGGGTTGCCGGAAAGGTCCGGGCCGCCCATGCGCGCGGCGACTTCGATGTTCTTGATCAGCTTGGCGAAGGACTTGGCCCGCCGGCTATCGAGGATCGCCTTCTTGTGCTTGGTCGTCGCCCATTTGGAGTGGCCTGACATGCTTTACGCTTCTCCTCTGATCATTCGAATAAACAGTTCATGCACGCGTTTCTCCCCTGTCACTTCCGGGTGGAAGGAGGTGGCCAGCAGCTGGCCCGAACGCACAGCAACAATTCTAGCCGTCCCCTGCAGGACGGCGGCATGCGATGCATGCTCCGGGTCCGCGGGTTCCACCTGCGCCAGGACGTCCACACCCGGACCCACACGCTCCACCCATGGGCCGCGGATAAATACCGCATGAACGGGAGCCACGCCGGATCCGGTGTCGCTGAAGCCCAGTCCCTTGAATTCGAGATCGGTCTCGAAGGACTCGCGCTGCCGGCCGAAAGCATTGCGGCGCACGGTAATGTCCAAGCCGCCGAAGGTCTGCTGCGGGTTCCCGGCAAGGTCCGTCGCAGGATCGGCAATCTCGTCCGCGAGCAGGATCATGCCCGCGCAGGAGCCATAAACGGGCAGGCCGTCGGCGATGAGTTTGCGCAACGGATCCGCGAGTTCGAAGGCGCGGGCGAGCTTGTCGATGGTGGTGGATTCACCGCCGGGAATGATCAGGCCGTCGAGTCCGTCGAGTTCGGCCGGGCGGCGGACTCCGATGCCGGTGGCGCCCATGGCCTCCGCTGCACGCAGGTGCTCCCGGAAGTCGCCCTGAAGCGCGAGGACACCTATTCGCAGGCCTGCACCCGCGCGGGAAGGGTCCGTGGAAGGGGGGTTGGTCATTCATTCAGCATAGTGCTCCCCGCTCCGTCCGGTCGCCGCCGGCGGGGTTCCATGCCTCTGCTGGGATATATTACAGAGCATGCTTTACTTCAGCGTTCCGCTCGGCAAGCTCGTCCGCCGGGTCTCCCGGCTCAGGGGCGGAGGCTCGGCCCTTCCCGGGCTTGTGGTCGAAAAAATCGATCCCGGTTTCATGCAACGGACACTGTCCACGCTGCCGCTGGGGGTCGCCGTCGTCAGTGGCACGAACGGGAAGACGACCACCACGAAGATGGTGGTGGAACTGCTGGAGAGCCAGGGGCTGAAGGTCTTCACCAACCGCACCGGCAGCAACTTCACCCGCGGGGTCGCCGCCGCGCTCCTCGGCGAGGTGGACTGGCGGGGCCGGCTGGAGGCCGACGTCGCGGTCCTGGAACTGGATGAGGCGCATGCCGTGCACTTCGTCAACAAGGTCCCGCCGCGCTACAGCCTCCTGCTCAACGTCCTCCGGGACCAGCTGGACCGATTCGGCGAGATCGACAAGACCGCCGAACTCCTCCAGCACATCGCCTCCAAGACCACCGGGACCGTGGTCCTCAACCGGGAAGACCCCCGCGTCGCCCGGATCGCCGCCACCCTGGACGGGCCGGAGGTGCTCTACTTCGGGCTCGACGATTCGCTGCTGAGCACCTTCCCCAACGACGATGACATGCGAGCCGCCCCGGGCAGCCCGGTGCCGGCCGCCCCCGCCCGGCCGGCAGCCGACGTCGTGCTGCGCCGCGTGGGCGCCGATGACGCCGATTTCGAGTACGACGGCGTCACGGTCACCACGGCGATGAAGCTGCGCGGCGTCTACAACATCTTCAACGCCGCCGCGGCGCTGACCCTGGCACGGGCGATCTCGGGGGCCCGCGGCACGGGCACCGACCAGGCCGGCCTGGTCTCGGCGCTGTCCAAGGTGGCGCCGGCATTCGGCCGCGGCGAAAGCCTGGTGGTCGACGGCCTGCCGCTGGAACTCGTCCTGGTTAAAAACCCCAGCGGCTTCCGGCTTGGCCTGAAGTCCTTCCCTGCCGCGGGCTACGCGACGATGATCGCCATCAACGACAACTATGCTGACGGCCGGGACATGTCCTGGCTGTGGGACGTCGAATTCGACACCCTGCGCGACGGCGGCGTGGACCAGCTCACGGGCTCCCGCGCTTACGACATGGCGCTGCGGCTGCAGTACGACGACGTCGCCATCGGCGCAGTGGACACGGAGATCGCGCCGGCACTGGCAGCGTTCATCCGCGGCGCCCAAGGCAAGCCGAAAAGGATCTTCTGCACGTACACGGCCATGCTCGCCATCCGCCGCGAGCTGTCCAAAATCACCACAGTAGAGGTGGTCTCATGACCCCCCAGTCCCCGGAATCCGCGCACGGGCCCTCCTTCGGCCACGAGCTCCCGCCCGAAAACCCGGCTGTCCCCAGCAAGGGCACCATCCGGGTCCTGCAGCTCTACCCGCGGGACATGAACATTTACGGCGACTGGGGCAATGCCCTGGTCCTCGCGCAGCGGCTGCGCTGGCACGGCTACACGCCGGAGCTGCTCGAATACAACGTCGGTGATCCGTTCCCGGCGGACGTGGACCTCATTGTGGGCGGCGGCGGACAGGACAGCGGACAGCTCGTCATTCAGGACGACCTCCTCTCGCGCGAGTCCACGCTGAAGGCACTGGCCGAGGACGGCATGCCGATGCTCGTGATCTGCGGGCTCTACCAGCTGTTCGGAAAATTCTTCAAGACCCGGCTCGGCTCGGTCATTCCGGGCATCGGAGTCCTGGACGTGGAGACGCACGGCACCGACGAACGCCTGATCGGCAACGTCACCGTCTCCTCCCCCGAGTTCGGCAGCATCCTGGGCTATGAGAACCACAGCGGCCAGACCACGCTCGGTCCCGGCGTCGCGCCGCTCGGAACCACGGCCAAGGGCACCGGCAACAACAGCACTGACGGCCAGGAAGGCGCCCGCTACCGCAACATCGTGGCGAGCTACCTCCACGGCTCGCTGCTGCCCAAGAACCCTGCCCTGGCGGACTTCCTGATCCGGACCGCCGTCGAACGCAAGTACGGCAGCTTCACCCCGGGCACCCCGGACGACTCCTACGCGGTGCTTGCGCGCGAGCACGCCGCCCGCCGGCCCCGCTGAGTGCCTTGGCTGGCACAACGCGCGGCATGATCCTGGTCGGCCGGGACACCCCGGAGCGGGAGGACGTCCTGCAACTCCTGGCGGGGCACCTCGCCGACATGTACGCGACGTCCCCGCCGGAAAGCGTGCACGCCCTTGATCCTGCCGCGCTGGCCGGACCGGACATCCGCTTCTGGACCGCACGGGAGGACTTCCGGCTCCTGGGCTGCGCGGCGCTGAAACACCTCGGGCCAGGCCTTGGCGAGATCAAGTCAATGCGCACCTCGGAACGGGCGCGCGGGCGCGGCGTCGCCACGGCGCTGCTCAGCCGCCTCCTGACGGAGGCCCGGACCAGCGGGTACCGGCGGCTGTTCCTGGAGACAGGCAGCCAGGAATTCTTCGTTCCCGCCCGCCGGCTGTACGAGCGGCACGGCTTCACGCCTTGCCCGCCGTTCGCCGGCTACGAGCTCGATCCCAACAGTGTCTTCATGGCCCTGGAGCTGGACGCCGGCTAGCTGGCGTCAGGTGCGCAGCATCCACTCATCCAGGCTGAAGCGCACGGCCTGAAGTCCCGCCTGAAGTTCCCGGGCCCGTGTCGTCCCGCCTGCGCCGTTGGGTCCGCAGGGCAGATGGACCGTGGGCGGGCGGTCTTTGGCTGTCGGGTTCGCGTTGCTTTCCACCGGCCCAGTCTGTCGTTAGCAGGACCCGACGAACGCCAGGACGTCTCGGGGCACCCGCCGGCTGAATACGGTCCGGACATGGCCCCACCGCTCGTAGACAATGAGGGTGCAGTCCGGAATCAGCCGCGCGGTCTCCTCCGCGGCGGCCCTCGGGAAGAATGCGTCACGCCCCCCACAGAGCAGCAGGACGGGCCGCCGGATGAGCGGCAGCACGGCCCGCGCGTCGAAGGCCAGTTCGGCCCGCGCCTCGGTGAGGACGTCGGCGGCGGGGCAGCCGGTGCGGCCCAGCACGCGCCTGCCAAGGGCGGGTCCCAGCAGTTCCCGCAGCCAGCGGGTCCGCGGACCCGGAAGAACATACTCTGCCAGAACGGTCCCGGCACCGCCCGGGTCTCCGGAGGCGACGGCGGCCGCCATCCGGTGGTCCACGTCCTTGCCCCAGGCGCTGAGCTCGGCTGCCGTGACGACCATGGCGATGTGCCCGAAGGATTCCGGATGGCGGGCGGCCAGGTACTGCCCGATCATCCCGCCGAATGACTCGGCCACCACCAGATCAACGCGGCCGCCGAACTCCTCGGCGATCAGCCGTGCATAGTCGTCCGCCATGTCCGCGCTCGTGTGCGACTCCGGCATGTTCCGCCGGCGGGTGACAATCCAGATGGCATATCCGGCCGCCAGGTAGGGGTCCAGCTCCCGGCGCAACAGTCCGCGCAGCGCCCCTTGGGGCACGACGCTCCCCGGTCCGCCCTGGACGAAGAGCAGGGACTTAGCGCCCCGGCCCCAGGACACGTATTCCATCCCGTTGCGGAAGACGCCGTTCCGCGGCGCCCGATCCTGCACGGATGTCTCCGCTGTCTCCGCCATGGCTGCGGCGCCCTACGGCGTTGCCGCCGGATGCCGCAGCAGGGCCGCGAATTCGGCCGGCCGCGTGGCCGGCCACCAGTGGCCGCTGTCAACCCTGGTGATTGTCACATCGTCCACCCACGACTCGAGCCCCTCGACCAGGGCCGGTGCGAGGAAGGGATCCTTCAGCGGGACCACGACGTGCACGGGAACGGTCACCCGGCCCGCGGCGGCCGGCTTCCGCCGGCCGCCGAAGTTGCTGCGGTACAGGGCCAGGCCGCGGACAGGATCGCTGCCGACGTCGCGCTTGGCCGTCTTTTCGTAGCGGCGGGTGAGGAACAGGCGCCAGGCGGCTTCGGGCAGGACCGGGACGAGGAACGCCCCGATATACCAACTGCGCAACAGTTGCCCGGCCAGCTCCGGCCAGGCCTGCGGGTGCCGGACGCGCCCTCGGATCCAGCGGGAGAAGTGCCCCAGGTCGGGGCCGGAAATGCTCGTGTACCGGACGATCCGGCCGTGCGCCCTCGGGTCCTGCACGACGGCCCAGCCCTGGATCGACCCCCAGTCGTGTCCCACGAGGTGGACTGCCTGGATGCCGGCCCCCGCCAGCACGGCGAAGGCATCGTCCACCAAGGTCTTCAGCGAATAGTCCCCGCCCGGGGTGTGGACGGCGGAGGCGCCGGCGTTCCGCGTGTCGTAGGCCACCACATGGTGCGTCCGCGCCAGCTCGCGGATGACCGGAAGGAACACCCGGTGGTCGTCCGGGTAGCCATGCACCAGGAGCAGCGTGGGCACGTCAGGGCCCGGTTCCGGGCCAAACTCAAACACGGCCAACTCGGCTCCGGGCACGGCGACCTCCCGGCGGCGTTCGTTCAGCGTCTCCACATGTTCCCCTTTTGTTCCCTTTGGTCCCTGCACGGCAGCGGTTCCCGGGGCATCACCCCACCGGGGCCACCGCCCTGGGACCACCGCCCATGACACGCCACGGCCGCCGCCCTCCGGCGTCGGTCCCCGGCATTTTCCGCCCCGGCGGGTCAGCCCCACAGGGGCCCATCATACGGTGGGCGCAGTGACAACACACTGAGATGGTCATTGAGAACCCGCGTGCTGCATGAAAGAGTCGCTTCATGACCAATCCCCTCCTGAGCCCCAGCACCCTGCCCTACGGCCTGCCGCCATTCGCGGACATCGAAGACGCGCACTACGCCGAGGCCGTCGAGACCGGCCTGGCTGAGCATCTCGCCGAAATCCAGGCCATCGTGTCCGACCCGGCGGCCCCGACGTTCGAGAACACCGCCCTGGCCATGGAACGCTCCGGGCGGCTCCTGGAACGCGCAGCCGCCTCGTTCTTCACGCTGGTTTCAGCACACGCCTCGGATGCCATCCGCGATCTCGAGACCCGCCTGTCCCCGCTCTTCTCCGCCCACCAGGATGCCATCTACCTCAACCGGGGGCTCTACGAACGCTTCGCGGCGCTGGACACCACCGCCCTGGACGCGGAGTCTGTCCGGCTCGTGGAGGAATACCTCAAGGAGTTCCGGGCCTCGGGCATCCAGCTTGACGACGCAGGCCAAGGGCGCCTCAAAGAGATCAACGCCGAACTCGCCCGGCTGGGCACCGAGTTCGGGCAGCGTGTGAAGGAAGGCATGAAGTCTGCAGCCCTGCTGCTGGACGACGCCGCAGACCTCACTGGTCTGCCCGACGACGACATCGCCAGCGCCGCCGAAGCCGCCCGGTCCGCCGGTCACGAGGGCAAGTTCCTGCTGACGCTGATCCAGCCAACCAACCAGCCCGCCATGGCTGCCCTTTCGAACCGGGATGTCCGCCGGCGGCTCTACGAGGCCTCGATCGGCCGCGGCAGCGACGGCGGCAGCTTCGACGTGCTGGACCTGGTCAGGGACATGGTCCGGCTCCGCGCCGAGAAGGCCGCGCTTCTGGGATTCGCAAACTTTGCCGAGCTGACGGTGGACCGGCAGACCGCTCCGGATTTCCAGGCCGTGCAGGACATGATGAGCCGGCTGGCCCCTGCCGCCGTCCGCAATGCCGACGCCGAGGCCGAGGCGCTGGCCGAGGCGGCCGGTCACCCGCTCGAGGCCTGGGACTGGGCGTACTATTCCGCCAAGGTCAGGCGTGAGCGGTACGCGGTGGACGAGCAGGCCCTGCGCCCGTACTTCGAACTGGACCGGGTCCTGAACGACGGCGTGTTCTTCGCTGCCAACGCCTTGTACGGCGTCACCTTCCACGAACGTGCCGACCTCGCCGGCTACCACCCGGACGTCCGGGTCTGGGAGGCCAGGAATTCCGACGGTACGGAGCTGGGCCTGTTCCTGGGCGACTACTACACACGGGACACGAAGCGCGGAGGCGCGTGGATGAACTCCCTCGTGGAGCAGTCCGGACTGTTGAACACGCGGCCGGTGGTGATCAACAACCTCAATATCTCCAAGCCGCCGGCCGGCGAGCCCACCCTGCTGACGCTGGACGAACTCCGCACCACGTTCCACGAGTTCGGCCACGCCCTCCACGGCTTGTTCTCGGCCGTCACTTATCCGCGGTTTTCCGGCACGAACGTGCCGCGCGACTTCGTGGAGTACCCGTCGCAGGTCAACGAAATGTGGATCATGTGGCCCGAGGTCCTCGCCAATTACGCACGGCACCATGCGACCGGCGAGACACTGCCCCAGGAAGCGGTGGACAAGCTCAACGCCGCGCAGCTGTGGGGCGAAGGGTTCGGCACCACGGAATACCTCGGCGCGGCCCTGCTGGACCTGGCGTGGCATGTCCTGGGCGGCTCCGATATCCCGGACGACGTCGTCGAATTCGAGGCGAAGGCGCTGGCCGCGGCCGGGGTGGCTCACAGCCTGATCCCGCCGCGCTACCGGACCGGGTATTTCCAGCACATCTTTGCGGGCGGCTGGTACGCCGCCGGCTACTACTCCTACATCTGGAGCGAAGTCCTGGACGCCGACACCGTGGAATGGTTCAAGGAACACGGCGGCCTCAGCCGAGCCAACGGCGATTTCTTCCGGGCCGAGCTGCTTTCCCGCGGCAACAGCAGGGACCCGCTGGAGTCGTTCCGGGCCTTCCGCGGCCGCGATGCGGAGCTCGGGCCGCTGCTTAAGCGCCGCGGCCTGGACTGACTCCGGTCCACCCCAACTGGCTCGCAGCAGGGGCCGTTTTGACCGCCCAAAACGGCCCCTGCTGCCAGTTAGTTGGGTGGAAACGACGACGGCGGCGGGTCACCAAGAAGGTGACCCGCCGCCGTCGTCCAATCAGGAGCGTAAGGCGAAGGACGGTGTGATCCGTCCGGCGCCCGAAAGTGCGAACTACCAGCCGCGCTCGGCGAGGCGGTGCGGCTGCGGGATCTCGTCGACGTTGATGCCGACCATGGCCTCGCCCAGGCCGCGGGAGGCCTTGGCGATCTCGTCCGGGTCGTCGTAGAAGGTGGTGGCCTTCACGACGGCGGCGGCACGCTGGGCCGGGTTGCCGGACTTGAAGATGCCGGAGCCGACGAACACGCCGTCCGCGCCGAGCTGCATCATCATGGCGGCGTCGGCCGGGGTGGCGATGCCGCCGGCGGTGAACAGCACCACCGGGAGCTTGCCGGTCGCGGCAACTTCCTTGACCAGTTCGTACGGGGCCTGCAGTTCCTTGGCCGCGACGTAGAGCTCGTCCTCGGCCATGCCGGCGAGCTTCTTGATCTCGGCCCGGATCTGGCGCATGTGCGTGGTGGCGTTGGAGACGTCGCCGGTGCCGGCCTCGCCCTTGGAGCGGATCATCGCCGCGCCCTCGTTGATGCGGCGCAGGGCCTCACCCAGGTTCGTGGCACCGCAGACGAACGGAACGGTGAAGTTCCACTTGTCGATGTGGTTGGTGTAGTCGGCCGGGGTCAGGACCTCGGATTCGTCGATGTAGTCCACGCCGAGGGACTGCAGGACCTGCGCCTCGACGAAGTGGCCGATCCGGGCCTTGGCCATGACGGGAACGGACACGGCCGCGATGATCGCTTCGATCATGTCGGGATCGGACATGCGGGACACGCCGCCCTGGGCGCGGATATCGGCCGGAACGCGTTCCAGCGCCATCACGGCCACGGCACCGGCGTCTTCGGCGATGCGGGCCTGCTCGGCGTTGACGACGTCCATGATGACGCCGCCCTTGAGCATCTCCGCCATGCCGCGCTTAACGCGGCTGCTGCCCGTGACGTTCTTCGCGGACGCGCCGGCTTCGCTGCTTACATCAGGTGTAGACACAAAAACCCCTATGGGTAGATAGATGACCTCGCCGGGGCGCGGACAGCACGTTCATGACGTGTCTCGCACACACCGGATTACCGGATCCATTGGCCGGTAAAGCTAATACTAGCCCCCGGCCGCGGCGCGGCAGAATTCTGGTTACAGGAGCGCAAAGGCGCCCCGTGCCGGGGATTCGGCGGGTCCGCCGGGGCGGCGGGCAGAGCCGTCAGGCGGCCCGTTCGGAGGCGGTGCCTTCCGGTTCCGCCAGCGACTGACGGTGGACGGTCACGATGCGCTGGATCACTGTCACGAGGCTCGCCGTTGCGAGCAGGCACAGGGTCACGAACAGCACCACGGCGGGCAGTCCCAGTCCGGTGAGTCCCGTGACCACCAGCACCGACACAAGCCGTTCGGCGCGCTCGGCGATGCCGACGTTGGCATGAAAGCCCAGGGCTTCGGCCTTCGCCCGCGCGTAGGAGACCACCATGCCCAGCACGAGGCAGACGACGGCGGCGATGGCGATCGGCGCATTGGCGCCGCCCGTGAAGAACCAGACGGCGACGCCGGCGAACAGGGCGCCGTCGGCCACGCGGTCCAGGGTGGAGTCCAGGAAGTTGCCCCATCGTCCGCCGCGGTGCTGCATCCGGGCCATGATGCCGTCGATGACGTCGGAGAAGATGAAGGCCGTGATGAACAGGGTTCCCCAGAAGAGCTGCCCGAGCGGGTAGAACACGAGCGCGCCGACCACCACACCGAGCGTGCCCACCACCGTCACGGCGTCCGGGGAGACGCCGATCTTCAGCAGCCAGCGGGCCACCGGAGAAAACAGGGCGGTGAAGAACCCGCGCGCGTGCCTGTTAAGCATCCTGCTCCCCGGCCGACTCGTGCGCCGCGGGCGTTTCCTGCGGCCAGGCGTCGGACACCTGCTGGCGCACCTCGCCGAGGGTCTGTGTGATCGCCTTGGTCTGGGCAATGATGGGGAAGAAATTCCCGTCCCCGCCCCAGCGCGGAACCACATGCTGGTGCAGGTGGCCGGCGATTCCAGCCCCGCCGGTGACGCCCTGGTTCATGCCCAGATTAAAGCCCGTGGGGTTGGCGACCTTGCGCAGCACCCGCATCGCCGTCTGGGTCAGTTCGGCGAATTCGGCCGTCTCCTCGACCGTGAGATCGGTGTAGTCGGGGATGTGCCGGTAGGGACAAATCAGCAGGTGGCCCGGGTTGTACGGGAAGAGGTTCAGCACCACGTAGCTGGTCCGTCCCCGGTACACGATCAGGGAGTCCTCGTCCTCGCGCTCGGGCGCGACACAGAACGGGCAGTCGTCAGGGTTCTTGAACTGGTGCTGGCCCCCCTTGATGTACGCCATCCGGTGCGGGGTCCACAGGCGCTGGAAAGCGTCCGGGACCCCGGCCAGGCCGAAGTCGTCCGTCACGGCGTGGTCGCCCGGATACTCCGGCCCGGCCCCTGTGGATTCCTGCACGCGCTGCCCTTCCGTAGGCCTAGCTGGTCCGGTTCCGGACAGCGTCGACGATCCGCTGGACGGCCTCGGCGACGGGCACGCCGTTGTCCTGGCTGCCGTCGCGGAAACGGAAGGACACCGCTCCGGCCTCGGCGTCGTCACCGCCGGCGATCAGCACGAACGGGATTTTGTCTTTGCTGGCAGTGCGGATCTTCTTCGGGAACCGGTCCGAGGAGATGTCCACCTCGGCTCGGATGCCGGCCGCCTTGAGCTGGCCCACGACGTCGAACATGTAGTCGTTGAAGGCCTCCGCCACCGGGATGCCCACCACCTGGACGGGTGCCAGCCAGGCGGGGAAGGCACCGGCGTAGTGTTCGGTCAGCACGCCCATGAAGCGCTCCACCGAGCCGAACAGGGCACGGTGGATCATCACGGGCCGCTGGCGGGTGCCGTCGGCGGCCTGGAACTCGAGCTCGAAGCGTTCGGGCAGGTTGAAGTCCAGCTGGATGGTGGACATCTGCCAGGTGCGGCCGAGCGCGTCCTTGGCCTGGACCGAAATCTTGGGGCCGTAGAACGCGGCTCCGCCCGGATCCGGGATGAGCTCAAGCCCGGAGGCTTCGGCCACTTCGGCCAAGGTGCGGGTGGCTTCCTCCCAGGTGGCGTCGTCGCCGACGAACTTGTCCGGGTTCTTGGTGGAGAGCTCGAGGTAGAAGTCGTCCAGGCCGTAGTCCTTGAGCAGGCCGAGGACAAAGTTCAGCGTGGTGGTGAGCTCGTCCTTCATCTGCTCGCGGGTGCAGTAGATGTGGGCGTCGTCCTGGGTCATGCCCCGGACGCGCGTGAGGCCGTGCACCACGCCGGACTTCTCGTAGCGGTAGACCGAGCCGAATTCGAAGAGCCGGAGCGGGAGTTCACGGTAGGAGCGTCCGCGGGAGCGGAAAATCAGGTTGTGCATGGGGCAGTTCATCGGCTTGAGGTAGTAGTCCTGGCCGGGCTTACGGACCGTGCCGTCCTCGTTCAGTTCCGCGTCGATGTGCATCGCCGGGAACATGCCCTCGCGGTACCAGTCCAGGTGGCCGGAGACCTCGTACAGGTGGCCCTTGGTGATGTGCGGGGTGTAGACGAACTCGTAGCCGGCATCCACGTGGCGCTGCCTGGAGTAGTCCTCCATGGCCTTGCGGATGATGCCGCCCTTGGGGTGGAACACCGGCAGGCCGGAACCGAGCTCGTCCGGGAAGGAGAACAGGTCCAGCTCCGCGCCGAGCTTGCGGTGGTCGCGGCGCTCGGCTTCGGCGATGCGCTCCTGGTAGGCCTTGAGCGCATCTTTGGTGGGCCAGGCGGTGCCGTAGATGCGCTGCAGCTGCTGGTTGTTCTGGTTGCCCAGCCAGTAAGCGGCCGAGGACCGGGTCAGGGCGAAGGCGTTGGAGATCAGTTTGGTGTTCGGCAGGTGCGGGCCGCGGCACAGGTCGCACCAGATGCTGTCCCCGCTCTTGCGGTCCACGTTGTCGTAGATCGTGATGTCGCCGGCGCCCACCTCGACGTTGACGCCCTCGCCGGCGTCGGCGGCCTCGTTCTTCTTGCCCAGCAGTTCGAGCTTGTAGGGCTCGTCCTTCATCGCCTCGCGGGCCTGGTCCTCGGTGACGACGCGGCGCACGAACTTCTGGTTCTGGTTGATGATCTTCTGCATCATCTTTTCCAGCTGGCGGAGGTCTTCCGGGGTAAACGGTTCCGCGACGTCGAAGTCGAAGTAGAAACCGTCCGTGATGTAGGGGCCGATGCCGAGCTTCGCGTCGGGGCGCAGCTGCTGCACGGCCTGGGCCATGACGTGGGCCGTGGAGTGGCGCAGGACGTTGAGCCCGTCGGGGGAATCAATGGTGACAGCCTCGACCGCGGCGTCCTCGGGAAGGGGCTGGTCCAGGTCCTTCAACTCGCCGTTGACGCGGGCCACAACAACATCGCGGCGCTCAAAGAAGAGTTCCGCGCCGGTGGTCCCGGTAGTCACCTTGTTCTCTTCGCCGTCGACGAGAAGGGTGATCTGCTGGGCATCTGACACGGGTGTCTCCTATTCAAAGTTAAGGCTTCGTAGCTTGTGGCGTACGGGGACCACAGCCAGCCTCGTCCATGCTATCGGTTTAGGAGGGGCCAACCAACGCGCCACGGCCGCAGCCGCAAACCACGCGCCGGCCGCGGGGAAGGGCGCTGAAGGGCGCCGAAGGGCGATCAGCCGCCCAGCCCGGTGATGGCGAGGTTCCTGCCGATCCCGTCCAGAGGGCCGGGCAGGAAGGCGGCCAGGGGGCCGGGCGGGGAGGGCTCGTGCCGGCCCGCGGCGCCGGGGCCCGGTTCCGGGAACGGCAGGGTCTCCGGGCGGCTGAGGTCCCAGGCCATGCTGGCGCTGATGCTGATCCCCCGCGGTCCGGTCCTGCGGGTGGTCCCGCGGATCAGCAGCAGGCGTGTGCCGAACAATAGTGACCCGGCCTGCTCCTGCGCCTCGTGGAAGAAGACCGAATCCACGCAGCCCGTGCCGTCGTCGATACTGATGAACACCACCCGCCGGCCGCCGCGCATGGGCGGGGTCTGGGTGGCAACCCGCACCCCGGCCACAAGCACTTCCGTGCCGTTGCGCAGCCCCAGGAGCCTGTCCGCGGTGGTGACGCCGAGCCGGTCCAGCAACGGACGGTGGCTGGTCATGAGGTGCTCGCTGACGTCCACGGCCATCAGGTCCAGTTCAGCCCGGACGTTGTCCACCATGCTGGGGGCGGGCAGCACCGCTTCCAGGTTCCTCAGTTCCACGTCACCCAGGGGCAGCGCCAGCTGGCCCTCGATGACCTCCACCCCCTTCCGTTGGGGCCGGGCCTGGAGCTTTTGCAGGTGTTGGACCAGGTCTGCCCGGTTGGCCGCTCCCCCGGAGGCCCGGTGCAGTGAATCGAAGGCGCCGAGCTGGGCCAGCCGCTGGATGCTCGGCCTGCTCAGCCGCGACCTGGCGCGCAGGTCCGCCAGGGAATCGTAGGGCTGGCCGGCCACAATCCGTTTCAGCTCGGCGCCGGAGAGTCCGAAGATGCCGTTCAGGCTCAGCCGGATTCCCAGCTTTCCCTGGTCCGGGCCTGATTCCACCGGCTCCACCCGGTACTCGGCCCGGCTGCGGTTGATGTCGAGGGGAAGGATGGGGATGCCGAGCCGGCGGGCCTCGGCCACGAGCAGGCGTTTGGGGTACATGCCGGGGTCGTGTTCCCAGAGCCCTGCCAGGAAGGCCTCCGGGTGGTGCGCCTTGAGCCAGGCCGACTGGTAAGTGGGCACGGCAAAGGCGGCACCGTGGGCCTTGCAGAACCCGAAGCTGCCAAAGGCCTTCAGCGTGCCCCAGACCTTGTCCACCACCTCGGGACTGTAGTTCCGGGCCCGCGCTTCTTTCCGGAAGAACTCCTCCACTTTGCCCTCCAGCACCTCGTTGCCCAGCGCCCGGCGGAATTCGTCGGCGCGCGCCAGCCCGCACCGGGTCATGACATCGAAGGTCTTGAGGATTTGTTCGTGGAAGACCGTGACCCCGTGGGTCTCCTTGAGGACCGGCTTGAGGTCAGGGTGCGGGTAGATCTCGGGGGCGAATCCGTGCCGGTGTTCCAGGAAGGGCCGGACCATGTCGGATTTCATCGGGCCCGGGCGGAACAGCGAGATGTCAATGATGAGGTCGTTGAATTCCCGGGGCGCCATCTTGCCGATCAGTTCGCGCTGGCCCGGGGATTCGATCTGGAAACAGCCCAGGGTGTGGGTGCTGCGGATCAGTTCAAAGGTTGGTTCGTCGTCGAGCGGGACCGCGTTGAGGTCGATGTGCCCGTCCTCGGCAATGTAAGCCGGTCCCGTCCCGTCCGGACCCGCCGGATGCGCGCCGGCGGCCACCACCTCGGCCTTGGAGGGGTGGAGCCGGATGACTTCGCGGACCGCGAAGGCCATGGCGCTCTGCATCCGGACGCCCAGGACATCGAGTTTGAGCATGCCCATCGGATCCATGTCGTGTTTGTCGAACTGGCTCATGGGCAGCCCCAGGCCGCTGGGCTGAACGGGGGTGCGGTCCAGCAGCGTGGCATCGCCGAGGATGACGCCGCACGGGTGCATGGAGATGTGGCGGGGCAGCCGGTCCAGCCGTTCCGTGAGGTCCACCAGCAGGTCCAGTTGCTGGTTTTCGGTGAAGCCGCGCTGCTCCACCCGGTTAGCGAATTCCTTCAGCTCGGGCTTCTCCATGAGGGCTTCGCGGAAATGGCAGGCCGAGAACCTCCACAGCTGCTTGGCGATTTCCCCGACCTCGCTTTCGTCCATGCCCAGGGCCAGGCCGGCGTCACGCACGGCACCGCGAGCGCGGTAGCCGTTCTGCATGCTCATCAGCGTGACCCGTTCGGCGCCGAAGCGCTCAAAGATCTTCCGGTAGACGTTGTGCCGTTCGGCGCTTTCAACGTCTATGTCGATGTCGGGCAGGGTGGCGCGGTCACGGGAGAGGAAGCGTTCGAAGATGAGGTCGTGCTGGAGCGGGTTCACCTGGCTGATGTCGATCAGGTAGTTGACCAGGCTGGAGGCGCCCGAACCGCGGGCGGCGGCCCGGACGCCCAGGGCCAGGATCATACGGGAGACCTCGGCGACGGTCAGGAAATAGGAGGCGAAGCCCAGCGAGTCGATGATCCGGAGCTCGTGCTTCAGGCGGTCCCGCATCTGCCGTTCCTGTTGCCCGGAGATGCCCGGGAAGCGGCGGCCGATGCCGGCCTCACAGCGCAGGGTCAGCTCGGCGAGCGCGTCGCCGGCGATCCCGATCACGGACGCTTCCGGAACCACTGGCTGCTTCCACCCCATGTCGGCTACGGGATCCATGCGGCAGCGGTCCGCGAGCGCCTCGGTCTGGGCGAGGAGCCGGTTGAGGTCCGTCGTGCCGTAGCCGGCGGCGTGGATGATCTCCTGGCCCAGCTGCAGCATCCGGGCCGCTGATTTGAGCCAGCCCTGCCCGTTGGGCTGCAGCAGCGGGGCGGCGGAGAGCTCGGGGAGGGATTTGAGCGTCCGCGCCGAGTCCAGCACATCGGCGGTGGCCGCGCCGTCCTCGGCGACATACCGCACGGCGTTGCTCAGCACGGCGGGCACCCCGTGTTCCGCGGCGAGTTTGAGCATGCGCACCGCGTGGGCGGTGCTCAGCGGCTCCCCGGGCGGACTCAGCTGGGATACCACTTCCGCTGCCAGCGTCCCGGGGGGCAGGGCGTCCAGCCAGCGTTTGAACAAGGTGCGGGGGCGCAGGTATCTCCGGCCGCTCATGGCGCGGCCGACGTCGGAGTCCGGGCCGATCAGGACCGTCAGGACCGGCTGGAGGGTTTCCGGGTCCACCGTGCGGGAGGCCAGCTCCGCCCGGGTGACGGCCACCGGCACCGCTCCCCCGGCTTTGCCCGTAGTGCGGGCGTGGGCGTCGGAGATCAGCCGGCACAGCGCCCGGTAGCCGGCGCCGTTGTTGTGGCCGTGCGCGAGCACGACGACGCGTCCCCCGAGCTGGGTGCGGAGGTCGCCGTCGTCGTCAAAGACCGCGAGGTCCACGCCGACGATCGCGTCCAGCCCGGCGGCCATGCACGCCTTCAGGTGCTTGACGGTTCCGTACAGGCCGTCGCGGTCCGTGCAGGCCAGCGCGGTGGCGCCGTCGGCGGCCGCGGCCGCGGCCAGTTCCTCCGGCCACGAGACGCCGTAGTGGGCGCTGAAGGCGGTGGAGACGTGCAGGTGGGTGAAGTTCATGCTGTTTCGGGCTTCCGCAGGGGCTTCAGGGCGTCGTGGATCCGCAGGAGCCGCCACCGGCCGCTGCCGATGTGCCGGCTCAGGTCCAGGGTGAGGGTGGATTCCGCGGTGTCTTCCCCGGCGGCGCGCACCTGGACCCGCCAGATCTCATGGTCGACCAGGCCCGGACCGCTCCCTATCGGCGCCCGGGCTTCCTCCGTCCACCACTGGCGGCGTTCATACCAGCGGACGGGTTCCGCACAGACCGTGTAGCGCCGGCCCGCCCAGTCCAGGCGCAGTGGCTGCCCGGAGGGCGTGCAGGCAACATCGACGGACTCGCTGAACATCCCCACATTGCCTCCCGCGCCGTCCGCATGCCGCCGGCCCTGTCCGTGCCGGCGATCCCCTGCTGGATCTCAGTTAGCTGATCCTTGCCAACCAGAACCAAGACCAACCAGAACCGGGCTCAACCAAAAGCAGGTTCATATTCGAACATATATTCGAATAAATACAGTCTACGTCGGGGAGGCGACAAAACCCAGTTCAGGGGTGGACGGACGCTGGTGCAGGTAGCAGGATTGAGCCATGAGCTCCCACAACGCACTCCTGAAGCACGTAAGCATCGCCGCCAAGGATTCAATCTTGGTGGCGACTTTTGATATAGACGGAAACATTCCCGGCCAGGGCGCCTATGTGGTGGGGCTCCTGGCGGCAACCCCTGACTATTCCCACCAGCGCAGAATGGGGATCGAGTTCATGAACGGCGAGGCCGTTTCCTTCTACTGCTTCAGCCATGACGGCACGGAGGAGAATTTCGATCTCAAGGGGGTTGAGCATTCGGGCAACACCATTACCGGCCATTTCCCCCTCACCACGGTGCTGGGGCTGCCAAAGGGCCACCTCATGACGGCGTTCAGCGACGCCGACGGCCGCGAGTACCAGGCCAACGTGCCAGTCGAAGAGGCCCTCTAAGCCCCTCCCCAGCAACTCCTACGTGCTGGACTTGTACACTTCCAGCTCGAGGGTGATGAAGGCATCGATCATGGCCCGGTAGGTCTTTTCGACGAGCTCGACGTCGATGTCCTTCTTTTCCGCCGTGGCGCGGACGTGTTCGATGACGCGCTCCACGCGCCCGGGTGCACGGACCTCAGCGCTGTCCGCCTTGAGGGTTCCGGCGATCCGGATCAGCCGTTCGCGGCGTCCGATCAGGGTCACGATCTGCTCGTCCACCTCGTCAACAGCCACCCTCACGGCAGCGAGCTGTTCCCGGTCGGCCTGGGCGGTCTTGTCGTCTGCGTGATTTGTGGGCATGTGCATGACAGTATCGAAAGATGCAGCCACGAGTCGACTTAATTTCGCTGGGTGTCCGCAGTGTTGACGCCTCACGCCGCTTCTACGTTGATGGCCTCGGATGGCCCGTCCACCGGGAAGTCCCCGGCGAGGTGCTCTTCATCCAGGTCAACCACGGCCTCCTCCTCTCGCTCTGGGACGCGGGCCAGATGCAGTCCGAAGCGGCCACCGATCCCCCTGCCGGCATTGCGTCCATCACACTGAGCCACAACCTTGCCAGCACGGCGGAAGTCGACTGGGTGATGGCCGAGGCCGAGTCCGCCGGAGCCCTCATCGTCGCGGCACCGAAGACCCAGCCCTGGGGCGGTTACACCGGCTACTTCGCCGATCCCGACGGCTACCGCTGGGAGGTCGCCTTCAACCCCGGCTGGGCGGTCGACGGCGGCGGCAAAGTGACACTGTGAACAAGGCAGTAAACACGTAAGGTGAGGTCGCGCGCAGGGTGTGTCGATCACACCATGCCCTCTACAAAGCCAGCAGGAAAGACACCGACGTCCGGACCTGGCTCAAGTCCACTGCCTCAGCACCAGAGGCCTCCATAGCAGGTTTCAATGCTCAGGCTGCATGTTCTTCAGGCCGAACTGTCAATGGCGCACCAGAACATTATGCGGCTCCGGCATGAACTTGACCGCCGAACGCCGTGCCGCAACTCTCTGATCTCTCCAGTCCCGGGTCTCCGCCGAAACAAGCCCCTACTGACTTCCGCCCCGTTAGTGAGCCCGGACAGGCCGGCGTTAAGATCACGCAAATATCCGGGATTCCGGCATATGGAAAGCGTTAAGGCCCGTTCCGTTGAGGTTTCGGCGGTGGTGTCATAAGACACGAGGACACTGCGGCCACTGTGGTCGCGGTCAGATCCTCGGCAGGAGCAAACCAGAATGAACACCAAATCCCGGCGGATACCGGACGCATCGAGTCTTCCGGTCACAGGCGGCACGAACCGGGATTTCATCGCTGTCGATGACAGCGGGGACTTTTCCTACCACCGGTCCGAAGGGGAACTGCTGGCGGCCTTTGAATACGTCGGGGAAGCTGCGTGCATCATCGACCGCAACGGAAGCGCCTACCGCCTGGCCCTGGATCCTAACCGCCGCCTGATTCTTGGGCCCTCGATCGGACCGGTGGAATTCCATTGGCTCCGCCACGCCTGGACGGACGCGCAAAACGCACACCCTGAAGGACACCGGATCCGGCGCTTCTACCCCGTTACCAGGGACGAAGCGGTGACGGCCCTGTTCGAAACCCTCGCCTTGGAACACGGGCCAGAGACGGCCGAGGGTTCATGGTTTCTTGACATCAACGGCGTTGCATCACACCCAAGCAATCTGGAGGAGATCGACCGCCTGCTCACACACCAGGACCTGCTGAAGCAGCGTGTCCGCGTGAAAGACCCCTTCGGACACACCTACCGGCCGTTGCGGCGCCGCAGACACTGGTACCTGCGGGCAAGTGCAGGATCCAATCTCTACATTGAAATCCCGGCCCCGGTCGCGTCTCGCTGAACCCGTTACCCCACACCAAACACCCGTCATGGCGGCCGCGTCGATCCGGTGTTAAGGATCCGTCAAGATCGGTGCCGGTCCGGGATCGGCGCCCGGAGCCGGTGTTATCGTCGGCAGTGGACACGATGGCGGGCATCGCGCGGAGAGGCATAGATGACCACGATGAGCAGGCCGCCTGCGGATCCTTCGGCGGTGCGGCCGGGAGCCGGGGACAACTTCAGGAGATGGCTGCTGTTCGGCCTGCAGGACGCTAAGGGGGTCCACCAGGGACCGGGCGCGGTGAGCGACTCGCACCTGAAGAAGCATGCGTGGTGGCAGGTGATGTGCCTGACCGGTGTCGACTACTTCTCAACCCTCGGCTACCAGCCGGCCATCGCGGCCCTGGCCGCGGGCGTGATCTCGCCGCTAGCGACCATCGTGTTGGTGGCTGTCACCCTGCTGGGCGCCCTGCCCGTCTACCGCCGGGTTGCCGGTGAGAGCCACCGCGGCGAGGGCTCCATCGCCATGCTGGAGCGGCTGATGCCGCGCTGGGGCGGGAAACTCCTTGTGCTGGTCCTGCTGGGGTTCGCCGCGACGGACTTCATGATCACCATGACGCTCTCCGCGGCCGACGCCACAGCCCACGCGATCCAGAACCCCCTCGTTCCGGGCTGGATGCAGGGTCAGAACGTGCCGGTCACACTGTTCCTGCTTGCCCTGTTGGGTGCCGTCTTCCTGCGCGGTTTCAAGGAGGCCATTGGCGTTGCCGTCGCCCTGGTCGGCATCTACCTGGGCCTGAACGTGGTGGTCGTGATCACGACCATCCTCGAAGTGTTTACCCACCCCGTTGCCGTGGGCGACTGGTGGCTTGCCCTGACCACCCAGCACGGGAGCCCGTTCATGGTCGTCGGGATCGCCCTGCTGGTCTTCCCCAAGCTGGCCCTTGGCCTGTCCGGCTTCGAAACCGGCGTCGCCGTGATGCCGCAGATCCAGGGACGCCCCGGTGACACCGAAGAGAAGCCGGCAGGCCGGATCAAGGGGGCCCGCCGGCTGCTGACCACGGCCGCCGTCATCATGAGCGCTTTCCTGATCACGACCAGCTTCACCACGGTGGTCCTGATCCCGGAGCAGGACTTCCAGCCAGGCGGGCCGGCGAACGGGCGCGCCCTGGCGTACCTCGCGCACGAATACCTGGGAAACGGCTTCGGCACGGTCTATGACATCAGCACCATTGCCATCCTGTGGTTCGCCGGGGCCTCCGCGATGGCCGGGCTCCTGAACCTCGTGCCGCGATACCTGCCCCGCTACGGCATGGCTCCGGGCTGGGCCCGCGCGGTCAGGCCGCTGGTGCTGGTGTTCACGCTCGTGGGGTTCCTGATCACCTGGCTCTTCGACGCCGACGTCGACGCCCAGGGCGGCGCCTACGCCACCGGCGTCCTGGTCCTGATGACCTCGGCCGCGGTCGCCGTAACCCTCTCCGCCCGGCGCGGGAAACAGCGCAAACGCACCATCGGCTTCGGGATCATCGCCGTCGTATTCATCTACACCACGATCGCCAACATCATCGAACGCCCCGAAGGCATCCGGATCGCCTCGTTCTTCATCGCGGGCATCATCGTGATCTCCCTGCTCTCACGCATCCGGCGCTCCTTCGAACTCCACGCCACCCACGTCCACATGGACCGCCAGGCACTGGAATTCATGTCCTCCAACCTGGACGGCCCCATCGCGATCATCGCCCACGAACCCCTGCGCCTGAGCCCCGAGGCCTACCGGGACAAACTGACCTCCGCCATCGAGGTCAGCCACCTTCCGGTGGACTACCAGGCCTTGTTCCTGGAAGTGATCGTGGACGATTCCTCCGACTTTGAGACGGCTCTGGAGGTCCGCGGGGTGGTCCGGCACGGCTACCACATCCTGGAAGTTCACGGACCCGTGGTGCCCAACACGATCGCCTCTGTGCTGCTGCACATCCGGGACGTGACCGGGCTGATGCCGCACATCTACTTCCGCTGGACCGAGGGAAACCCCGTCACCAACCTGCTGCGCTTCCTCGCGTTCGGTGAGGGCGAAATCGCCCCCGTCACCCGCGAAGTGCTCCGCGAAGCCGAACCGGACGTGACCAAACGGCCCTGGGTCCACGTCGGCTGAGTGCCGGCGGCCGGACGCGGTCCGGGATGCGCGCAGGGTCCTCTGCCCTGAACCGGCTGCCGGCGGGCCGGCCCTCCTTCACCCTCGCCCCCTATTGCCGGCAGCGTGTTCGGCTGCGGATTTTTCGACAAGCCGGGCGCTGGGTGCGCTGCCGTACACGCGGAGCATGGATGCGGGACGGTCCGGAATTTCCGCGCACGTTAAGACGGCGTCAAGATCCGTCCGCCGGGCGTTAAGAAACCATCAGGAACCGGCTTTTTGCCTCTGGAGAGGAGTTGACTTTCAGTAGCCCCGCAAACGGGGCGCGGATGAAAGGAACCTGCAATGGCCGACCTGGCTGTTATCGGAATCCTCATGGTAGCCATGGGGTTCGTCATGTGGATCGGCCACGTCCTGGCCGGAATGGTCGGCGGTGCCGATGACCGGCCGGAGGCCGGCCAATGAGCGCCGACGCGATCATGTGGCTCGTCCTGCTCATCGCCGGGCTGTGCCTCTTCGGCTACCTGCTGGCCGTCCTGATCCGCCCGGAAAAATGGTGACCGGATCATGACCTTCAACCCTGCATCCTTCGCTGTCCAGGTGGCCGCGCTCCTCATTGTCCTGGCCGCCCTGCACAAGCCCTTCGGCATCTACCTGGCCCGCGTATTCGAGGGCACCACGTCCAGCCGGCCCGAGCGCCTCTTCTACCGGCTCGCCGGGATCGACGCCACCACCGACCAGACCTGGTCCGTCTACCTGCGCAGCGTCCTGGCGTTCTCGGCCGTCTCGATCCTGGCCGTCTTCGGCCTGCAACGGCTGCAGGGCGTCCTGCCCGGCAGCGGATCCCTGCCCGGTGTCGACCCGTGGATTGCCATGAACACCGCCATTTCCTTTGTAACCAACACGAACTGGCAGACCTACGCACCGGAGACCACAATTGGCATCTTCGTGCAGATGACCCTGCTGGCGGTGCAGAACTTCCTCTCCGCCGCCGTCGGCATCGTCGTCGTCGTCGCCCTCATCCGCGGCATCGCCCGCACCAGGACGCAGCGCCTGGGCAACTTCTGGGTGGACCTGACCCGGACGACCTTCCGGGTCCTGCTGCCAATCGCGTTCGTCGCGGCCCTGGTCATGGTCCTAGGCGGCGTCGTTCAGAACTTCTGGCCCACCGACGTCACCAACCACGCGGCCGGGATCACCCAGAGCATTCCGGGCGGCCCGGTGGCGTCTCAGGAAGCCATCAAGGAGCTCGGGACCAACGGCGGCGGCTACTTCAACGCCAACTCCGCCCACCCGTTCGAGAACCCCAACGCCCTCATCAGCTTCTTCGAGGTGTTCCTGCTCCTGCTCATCCCCTCGGCCCTGCCCTACGCCTTCGGCCGGATGGTGGGTGACCAGAAACAGGGCTACACGGTGGTCGCCGTGATGGGCACCCTGTGGTTGGCTTCGATTTCGCTGATGGGATGGGCCGTCTCCACCGGCCAGGGCACCGCGACGGCCGCCGCCGGCGGCCTGGGCGAAGGCTTCGAACAGCGCTTCGGCCCTGTGCCGAGCGCGATCTTCGCCACCTCGACCACGCTGACCTCCACCGGCGCCGTCAACGTCGCCCACGACTCGCTGCCGCCGCTGGCCGGCGGGGTGGCCATGGTGAACATGATGCTCGGCGAAGTCGCCCCCGGCGGAACCGGGTCCGGGCTCTACGGGCTGCTGATCCTGTCCATCATTTCCGTCTTCATCGCCGGTCTCATGGTCGGTCGCACCCCGGAGTATCTGGGCAAGAAGATCGGCCCGACGGAAATGAAGCTGGCGGCCATGTACATCCTGGTCACCCCGACCCTGGTGCTGGCGCTGGCCGGCATCACCGTCCTGCTGCCGGACGCCGTGGCCAACGCCCCCGCCACGGGTCCGCACCAGTTCAGCGAAGTGCTCTACGCCTTCACCTCCGGGGCCAACAACAACGGCTCCGCGTTCGGCGGCATCACCACCTCGGGCCCCTACCTGTCGGTCATGATGGGCCTGGCGATGCTGCTAGGCCGCTTCCTCCCGATTGTCCTGGTCCTCGCCCTCGCCGGGTCCCTCGCCCGTCAGGGCAAGGTTCCCGCCTCCGCCGGCACCGTCCCCACCCACGGCCTCCTGTTCGGCGGCCTGCTGCTCGGCGTGACAGTGATCCTGACCGCCCTCAGCTACTTCCCGGCCCTTGCCCTGGGCCCCCTCGCAGAAGGACTCCTGAAATGACCCCGTCCCAGACGGACTTCGCCGCCGCCACCTACGCCGACGGCAACCCCCTCGGCACCCCCGGCGAGCACAAACACCACACCAAGGCCCCGGCAAAACTGACGCTTTCGTCCGTCGCGGCCGCCCTGCCGCTCGCGGTCCGGAAACTCTCCCCGCGGCAGATGATCCATTCCCCGGTCATGTTCACAGTGCTGGTCGGTGCCGCCCTGTGCACCGCGATCTCCCTGTACCGGCCCTCGGTGTTCGGCATCGCCGTCACCGTCTGGCTGTGGCTCACCGTTCTCTTCGGCACGCTCTCGGAGTCCATCGCTGAGGGCCGGGGCAAGGCCCAGGCCGACAGCCTCCGCGCCAGCCGCAAAGGCGTGACGGCCCGGCTCCGGCAGCCAGACGGCACCACGAAGGACATTCCCGGCACGGAGCTGCGGCTCAACGACGTCGTGATCTGCGAGGCCGGGGACGTGATCCCCTCGGACGGCGAAATCATCGAGGGCCTGGCCAGCGTCGACGAATCGACCATCACCGGCGAATCAGCCCCGGTGATCCGCGAATCCGGTGGTGACCGGTCGTCCGTCACCGGCGGCACGAGGGTGCTCTCGGACCGGATTGTTGTCCGTATCACCGCCGAGCCGGGCCAGACGTTCATCGACCGGATGATCAAGCTGGTCGAGGGCGCCGTGCGGCAGAAGACCCCGAACGAAATCGCCCTCCACGTCCTGCTGGTCTCCCTCACCATCGTGTTCCTGGCTGTCACCATGTCGCTGGCACCGTTCGCCGCATTGGCCGGCGCCACCCCGTCCCCGATCGTGCTGGTCGCCCTGCTGGTCTGCCTGATCCCCACCACCATCGGGGCGCTGGTCCCGGCGATCGGCATCGCCGGCATGGACCGGCTGGTCCAGCACAACGTGCTGGCCACCTCAGGCCGTGCCGTGGAAACCGCCGGAGACATCACCACACTGCTGCTGGACAAGACCGGAACCATCACCTACGGCAACCGCCGCGCCGTCAATTTCTTCCCCGCCAACCATGTGGACAGGATCCGGCTGATCGAAGCGGCCCGGGTCTGCAGCCTGGCCGACGAAACCCCCGAGGGACGCTCTATCGTGGACCTCGCCTCGGACAAGGGCGTGACCGGATCCGATCTGGCCACCCTTGAACGCTCCTCCGGCGATTTCGCCGTGGTCCCCTTCAGCGCCACCACCCGCATGAGCGGACTGGACATGGACGGGCTGCAGATCCGCAAAGGCGCCGCCTCCACGGTGACGGCATTCGTCGCCGAATACGGCGGCCACACCCCGGCCGAGGTTGACCACCGGGTCCAGGAAATCTCTGCCCAGGGCGGCACACCCCTCTTGGTCGCCCAGATCGACAAGGAGGGCCGGGCGGACATCCTGGGAACCATCCACCTCGCCGACGTCGTCAAACCCGGCATGAACGCCCGCTTCGCCGAACTGCGGCAAATGGGCATCCGGACCGTCATGATCACCGGCGACAACCCCATCACCGCCAAGGCAATCGCCGCCGAGGCCGGAGTCGATGACTTCCTGGCCGAGGCAACCCCGGAGGACAAGCTCGCGGTCATCAAGAAGGAGCAGGCCGCAGGGCGGCTGGTGGCCATGACCGGGGACGGCACCAACGACGCCCCCGCTCTGGCCGCGGCAGACGTCGGCGTCGCCATGAACTCCGGCACCCCCGCCGCCAAGGACGCCGCCAACATGGTGGACCTCGACTCCGACCCCACCAAACTCATCAACATCGTCGGCATCGGCAAACAGCTGCTCATCACCCGCGGCGCCCTGACCACCTTCTCCGTCGCCAACGATGTCGCCAAGTACTTCGCAATCGTTCCCGCCCTCTTCACCGCTGCCTTCCCGGGGCTGGGACTGCTGAACATCATGGGCCTGGCCACGCCGTCCTCGGCCATCCTGTCCGCGGTGATCTTCAACGCCCTGATCATCATCGCCCTGGTGCCGCTCGCTCTTCGCGGGGTCAAGTACCGTGCCGTCTCCGCCAACCAGGCACTGGGGCGGAACCTGCTGATCTACGGGCTCGGCGGCCTCATCGCCCCCTTCATCGGCATCAAAATCATCGACCTCATGATCTCCCTCATCCCCGGAATCGGCTAGGAACATCCCCATGAACACTCTCACTGGCTACCTCCGGCAGGCAGGCACCGCCGTCCGGTTCCTGTTCTTCGCCACCCTGGTCCTCGGCGCGGCCTACCCCTTGGCCGTCTTCGGCGTCGGACAGCTGATCGCCCCGTACCAGGCCAACGGTTCCATCATCAAAGACGGCACCGGCGCCCCGGCGGCCTCGGCCCTGATTGCCCAGGCCGCGGCCGACGATTCCGGCGCCCAGGACCCGCGCTGGTTTCACGCCCGGCCCTCGGCCGTGAAGTGGGACCCGGCGTCGTCCTCGCCGTCCAACCTGGGCCCCAACGATCCGAAACTGCTCGAGGCCGTCACCGCGAACCGGTCCGCCGTCGCCGCCGCCGAAGGTATCAGCGAGGAACAGGTGCCCGCCGAGGCGGTCACGGCCAGCGGTTCGGGACTGGACCCGGACATCTCCCCGGCGTATGCGCGGCTGCAGGTTCCCCGCGTCGCCGCGGCCCAGCATCTGAGCGCCGACACCGTGATGTCCCTGGTCGACAAGCACACCAACAGCGGCCTGACGGCCTTCCTGGGCCAGCCGTCCGTCAACGTGACGGCCCTTAACGTTGACCTGGCCGCCGCGGCCCCGTCCAAGTGAAAGTCCAAGCGGGAGGATAGCCCCCATGGCACGTGGAACGCTGCGGATCTTCCTGGGGGCCGCACCCGGGGTCGGCAAAACCTACGAGATGCTCGAAGAGGCGCACCGGCTCGGCAAGCGCGGCGAGGACGTCGTCGTCGCGTTCGCCCTGGACCACGGACGGGCCGACACAAGGGCCCTCATGGCGGGCCTTGAGATCATCCCGCCCCGACGCCTGCCCTACCGGGGCACCGAGTTCGAGGAAATGGACCTCGACGCCGTGCTGGCCCGGGCACCGGGAACCGCGGTCGTGGACGAATACGCCCACTCCAACATCCCCGGCAGCCGCCACACCAAACGCTGGGAGGACGTCGATGAACTCCTCAATGCCGGCATCAATGTCCTGTCCACGGTGAATATCCAGCATCTGGCGTCCCTCGGCGACGTCGTCAGCGCCATCACCGACGTCCGGCAGGCCGAGACGGTGCCGGACGACGTCGTGCGCCGCGCCGACCAGATCGATCTGGTCGACATTTCCCCGGAGCTGCTCCGCCAGCGCCTGGGCGACGGGAAGATCTACGCCGCGGACAAGATCGACGCCGCCCTGGCGAACTACTTCCGTCTCGGAAATCTCGCCGCCCTGCGCGAACTTGCGCTGCTGTGGCTGGCAGACCGGGTGGACGAAGGCCTGGCCAGGTACCGGGCCGAACAGGGCATCGAAGCCAGCTGGCCGGCCCGGGAACGCATCGTTATCGGGCTGACCGGCGGCCCGGAGGGCGAAGTCCTCATCCGCCGCGGCGCCAGGATCCTCAACCGGGTCAACGGCGGGGACCTCCTGGCGGTCCACGTCCGAGCCGCCGACGGTATCGCCGAGGAGTCGCCACAGGCGCTGGAGGCCCAGCGCCGCCTGATCCTGGACCTGGGCGGCAGCTACCACGTGGTGACCGGCGAGGATCCGGCCGACGCCCTCTTGGATTTCGCCCGCAGCGTCAACGCCACCCAGATCGTCGTCGGCATCTCCCGGCACAAAAAGCTCGCGGGCCTGCTGGAAAGCCTGCTCGGCGGCGGAGTCGGGACCAGGGTGGTCCGGGATTCGGGAGACATCGACGTCCATATGGTCTCCCACCCCCTGGGCGGCCGCGGCGCCGGCCCGCGGCAACAACGGGACCTTGGCCGTATCCGGGTCGCGGCAGGCTTCATCCTGGCAGGGGTGGTCCCCGTACTGCTGCAGATGCTCCTATTACTGAACCCGGATCAAAACGTCGCCACCGCGGCGCTTATCCAGCTCGCCGGGTCCGTTGCCGTCGCCCTCGTCGGCGGCCTCTGGCCCGCCATCCTCGCCGCCCTTTGGAGCAGCCTGCTGGTCAATTTCTTCTCCACCCCTCCGGTGGGCACTCTGACCATCAGCGACCCGCAGAATCTCCTCGCCCTTCTGGTCTTCGTCGGTGTCTCCGGCGCCGTCGCCGTCGTCGTTGACCTCTCCGCCCGCCGGTCCAAAGAGGCCGCCCGGGCCCGCGCGGAAGCTACCACGTTGGGCGACCTTACCCGCGGGGCCGCCGGCGCCGAGGACAACTTGAAAGGACTCCTGGAACAGGCCCTGGACGTATTCCAGGTCAGCGGCGCCGCCCTCTATACCTCCACCGGACACACCGGGACCGGAACCAATGGGAGCAGCGGCTGGCGGCTCGTTGCGCGGGCCGGCGACGTAGCCCCCGCCGCGCCGGAGGGGGCAGAAAACATCGAACAGATCGACCCCACGACCCGGCTCGTGCTCTCCGGCCGGACGCTGCCGGCCAGTGACAGACGGCTGCTCGGAGCCTTTGGCGTGCACCTGGCCGCACAACTGGAACGCCAACAACTGGCGGCCAGCCGCAGCGAAGTCGTGCGGCTAGCCGAAAGCAACACCATGCGCACCTCCATCCTCCGCGCGGTCTCCCACGACCTCCGCACACCCCTGGCTGGCATCAAACTGGCCGTCGGGGGCCTCAGACAGCCTGACGTCCACTACACCCCCGAGGAACAACAGGAACTGCTCGCCACCATCGACGAATGCTCCGACCGGCTGGACGCGCTGGTCGGCAACCTGCTGGACATGTCCCGGATCACCTCCGAATCCGTCAACCCGCTCATCAAACCGGTGCGCTGGTACGAAGTGATCCCGGCTGCCCTCCACGGAACCCCCGCCGGCAGGGTACGGGTGGAGCTGCCGGGAAACATGCCAGAAGTCGACGCCGACGCCGGAATGCTCGAACGCGTCATCGCGAACATCGTCGAAAACGCCGTCAAATACGCCCCCGACTCCGACATCGTCCTCGTCGGAGCAGCCGGCGGCCTCAGCCACGCAACTCTGCACGGCCACCCCGCGGGAGAACTGCGCATCATCGACCACGGCCAGGGCGTCCCCGCAGAGAGCGTCCTCCGGATGTTCCAGCCCTTCCAGCGCCTCGACGACGTCCCGCAGGCCACCGGCGTCGGGCTCGGCCTGGCCGTCGCCAAAGGCTTCACCGAGGCCATGGGAGGAACCCTCACCGCGGAAGCGACACCAGCGGGCGGACTGACCATGGTGATCCGGCTGCCGCTCTCCTCCGGCACCGCCTACGACCAAAATGCTGCCCAGGCCCCGATTCAGGCGCAGTCAGCCCTCCTGCGCCGGCACCACACCCGGCCCCTGTCCAGCAAGGAAGGCACGCTGTGAACGATGTGCTCGTGGTCGACGACGACCCCCATATCCTCAAAGCCCTCAACATCACCCTGCACGCTCACGGATACAACGTCACGACGGCCCCCGACGGCGAATCCGCCCTCCGGTCAGCGGCCCGGCACCCCTTCGGCGTCATCGTCCTGGACCTGGGCCTGCCCGACATCGACGGCACCACGGTCATCACCCGGCTCCGGCAATGGAGCCGCGTCCCTATCCTGGTTCTCTCCGCCCGGCACGGCTCCGATGACAAGGTCAAAGCACTTGACGCCGGAGCCGACGACTACGTCACCAAACCCTTCGGACTGGACGAACTCCTGGCCCGGCTTCGGGCCGTTCAACGCCGGAGCATCCAGGCCGACGAAGCCCCCATCGTGACCACAGCCTCCTTCACCGTCGACCTGGCCATGAGACGCGTCACCCGCAACGGTCAGGACGTGCGCCTCACACCCACCGAATGGGGCATCCTGGAACTCCTGGTCCGCAATCCCGAAAAACTCATCACCCAGCAGCAACTCCTCACCGAAATCTGGGGTCCCGCCTACACCAAGGAAGCCAACTACCTGCGCGTCTACATGGCACAGCTTCGCCGCAAACTCGAACCCGAACCCGGCAACCCCCGCCACCTCCTCACCGAGGCAGGCATCGGCTACAGGTTCCAGCCATGACCCGGCTGCCGGTCCCACTCAATAGTGGTGGGCGAACCACTCCTGCACCGTGGACGGTGACGGCCTGACGTCGAATCGGATTCGACCAGGCGTGTCACCGTACCCCAGGTGAGGCCTTGCAGTGCCGGGGAGAAAGCCAGAAGGCCGAACAGCGATTCGCGGCGCGTTTCGGGACGCGCACGGGTTGGGATCACTCGGGTCTCGCCTACTGTCCAAGCCTCTTGGGAGGGCCTGCCGTCAATGATGGCTACCTTCCATTCGGGTATCGACTGGGAAGCGAGGTCCCATTGGGCGTACCCGAGGTAGCTGGCGCCCCACGTGGCAAACACACCGGGAAACCAGTCCTGCCCCCGCATCCATTTGATGGTCGCCGGGCCGTCGTCGTGGTTCATTGCGAATCCATTGAATGTTCCGCCGGATCCGCCGGTGCCGCGCAGGCTCTGGATAAGAACCTGATAGCCGCGTTCGGCGATGAGCCGCGACACGAGGATGTTGGCTGACCGCCTCCCGTACGGTGTACGGATCAACCCCACCGGCGCCTTGGGATCGGCCGCGGGAAAATACCGGTCCGCCATCAGCGCCACCCCGTCCCGTTCCGGGATCGCCGAATCACGTTGTCCCCGCAGGGACGGCGACCGAACCGGCGGAAGACCAAGCAGCCAGCCCAGAAGCCGGCCTGACGTACTCATCGGCTCGCCTCGAATTGTCCTGGGGAACCTTCTTAGCGTGCGAGCCTCCTAGAACCTTTGCAAGTAGGACTGCACTTGCGCTCCCCACATGAATTGCGTTGATTGCGGCATAGGCACCAGAGGAGTCACGATCGACGTATTTCGGATAACCACCACAGTAAACAACCACCGCAGTAAACAACCACCGCAGTGGATTAGCGACGCACTGAGCCTGGGGACCAACGCCCCCAGCCCCGGCCGCGCCGCTAGAACAGGCTTCCCACCGGCTGGATGAGTTCCGGCGAGTCGTTCTTGACGTTCCCGACGGCGGTGCCGACGGCGTCGATCGTCCAGCCCTCGGCCACATCGTGCGCCCCCGAGCGGACCAGGTCCACCAATGCGGCAGCGTCTTCGGCGTGCGGGTCCAGCCACGCCTGCATGGTCTCGCGGTTCATCGGCAGCGGCACCCGGTCATGCAGGGCCGTGAGTTCCGCGAGCATCCCGCCGGCGTAGCCTTCGGGCGGCGAGTCGGTGGTGAGGATCGACGTCGAGAGCATCCAGCGGTGCGGGTCGCCGTCGGCCTTTGAGGGGTCTTTCCACCATTCGTACAGTCCGGCGAACACGATCGGGCCGCCGTCGCTCGGATGCACGTAGTAGGGCTGCTTGCCGCGGCCCTCGCCTTTCCACTCGTAATAGCCATCCGCGGGGACGGCACAGCGGCGGGACCGGGTCGCCTTCCGGAAGGCGGGCTTCTCCAGCACGCTCTCACTGCGGGCGTTGATCATCTTCGAGCCTATGCCCGGGTCCTTAGCCCAGGACGGCACCAGCCCCCAGCGTGCAATGTGCAGCTGCCGCACCGGGTCTCCGTCAACCAGCCGTTCGAGCAAGATGGGCACGTCCGCCGTCGGGGCGACGTTCCACGACGGCGGGATCACGATCTCTTCTTCGAGTTGGGCGTCGAACTCGGCCAGCAGGTCTCCGACGGCCCGGGCCATCACGTAGCGTCCACACATGTCCCCAGCATGCCACCGCACCCATTTACGTGTCATCCGTCCCCGGCTCCGCAACGTACGTGCGGGAATAGCGGGCCGCGCGGTACGGTTATTGAAAGTGACGTACGACTTCCGTGGGCTCCCGGCCCTGCATGCCGGCCCCAACCACCAGCTTGAGGAGAACTTCGTGGACTTCACCCCCGAAATCGGCACCATCACCATGTTTTCAACCACGTGGTGCGGCTACTGCACCCGGCTGAAGAAGCAGCTGGACGCGCAGGGCATCGGGTACACGGAGATCAACATCGAGGAAGTCGAAGGCACCGCCGATCTCGTCGAGCAGCTCAATGGCGGCAACCGCACCGTCCCCACCGTGCTGTTCCCGGACGGCACCGCCGCCACGAACCCCTCCGCAGCAGAGGTCAAGAGCAGGCTCGCCGCCTAGCCCTTCCCTTTATCCCCAGACGACCTGTCCCCGAACGGCGCAGAACCACGACGGCGCGGCCTCCCAAGGGCCGCGCCGCCGCCCGTTGTGCCAGTACGTTGTGCGGGTACCCCGTGATCAGAGCAGAGGAGCTTTTCCATGGTCCACAAAGTCAAAGCCGCAGTAGTCCGTTCCAAGAATGCCGACGTCACTCTCGAGACGATTCTGGTGCCGGACCCGGGCCCCGGCGAGGCCCTCGTCGACGTCCTCACCTGCGGCGTCTGCCACACCGATCTGCACTACAAGCAGGGCGCCATCAACGATGATTTCCCGTTCCTGCTCGGCCACGAGGCCACCGGTGTGGTCAGCGCCGTGGGGCCTGGCGTCACCGAAATTGCCCCCGGTGACCGCGTGGTCCTGAACTGGCGAGCCGTCTGCGGCGAGTGCCGTGCCTGCCGGCGCGGTGAGCCCCAGTACTGTTTCAACACCCACAACGCCACCCAGAAGATGACGCTGGAGGACGGCACGGAACTGACCGCCGCGCTTGGCATCGGCGCCTTCGCCGAAAAGACCCTCGTGGCCGCCGGCCAGTGCACCAAGGTCGACCCCGAGGCCGACCCCGCCGCCGTCGGCCTGCTCGGCTGCGGCGTCATGGCAGGCATCGGCGCCGCGATCAATACCGGAAACGTCCAGCGCGGCGATTCGGTCGCCGTGATCGGCTGCGGCGGAGTGGGCGTGGCGGCCGTCGCCGGTGCGGCGCTCGCCGGCGCCACCACCGTGATCGCCGTCGACATCGACGCCAAGAAGCTCCAGCGTGCCAAGGATCTCGGCGCCACCCACACGGTGGACTCCTCCGCCGTCGACCCGGTCGAGGCGATCCGCGAACTGACGGGCGGTTTCGGCGCCGACGTGGTGATCGACGCCGTCGGCCGTCCGGAAACGTACAAACAGGCCTTCTACGCCCGCGACCTTGCCGGCACCGTTGTCCTGGTGGGCGTGCCGAGCCCCGAAATGACCCTGGAACTGCCGCTGCTGGACGTGTTCGGCCGCGGCGGCTCGCTCAAGTCCTCCTGGTATGGCGACTGCCTGCCCTCGCGCGACTTCCCCGCATTGATCAGCCTCTACCGGCAGGGCAAGCTGGACCTGGACGCCTTCGTGACGGAGCGCATCACGATCGACCAGATCGAAGAGGCCTTCGGCAAGATGCACGCCGGCTCGGTGCTGCGCTCGGTGGTGGAGCTGTGAGCACCCGGATCGACCGTCTGGTCACCTCCGGGACGTTTTCGCTCGACGGCGGGACCTGGGACGTTGAGAACAACGTGTGGATCATCGGGGATGACGCCGAATGCGTGATCATCGACCCCGCGCACGATCCCGCTGCTGTAGCCGCCGCCGTCGCGGGCCGGACGGTCACGGCGATCCTGCTCACGCACGGCCATGATGACCACATCCGCGCCGTCGGCGAGGTCCGGACGCTCGTGAACGCGCCTGTGTACCTGAACCGGGACGACTGGATGCTTTGGGAGCGGGTCTTCCCCGGCACCGAGCCGGACCACGCGATTGCCGACGGCGACACGTTCGACGTCGCCGGGGCCAGGCTCGTGGCACTCCACACCCCCGGCCACTCACCGGGATCCGTCTGCTTCGTCCTTGAGCGCCAAGGCGCTGGGGTGGACGGCGCCGGGGTTGAAAACACGGTGTTTAGCGGCGACACGCTGTTCCAGGGCGGCCCGGGAGCGACCGGCCGGTCCTTCAGCGATTTCCCGACCATCATCGACTCCATCCGGAACCGGGTCCTGCCGCTCCCCGCGGACACGGTGGTACGCACCGGCCACGGGGATCCGACGACGATCGGCGAGGAAGCCCCGCACCTCGAGGAATGGATCGCGCGGGGGCACTGACCCCGTCCCGGTTCTTGCCATTGGCCCCGTGGAGGTCCGGTCCGGGTTTCCGCACCGGACCTCCCCCCCAATAGGATGTGGGGCCATGAGCCCATTCCCCAGCCTGGATCCTGCAACTCTCACCGCGGACCTGCGCACCCAGTTCGATGCGTTCCTCGATGAGCACCGGGCGGCACTGCACGACTGCCTGGACGGGCTAAGCGAGCAGGAGGCCCGGGCATCGCTGGTACCGTCCCGGACCACACTCCTGGGTCTGGTCAAGCACGCAACCTTCGTGGAGAAGGTCTGGTTCGACGAGGCCATCACGTGCAGGAGCCGGCAGCAGATCGGAATCCCGGCAACCCCCGATGAGTCGTTCATCCTCGAAGCGGCCGATACTATCGCGGACCTGCAGGCCGCCTACCGACGGGCCTGCGAGGAATCACGGCGGCGGGCCGCTTCCCTCGATCTTGACGACCTCGTCAAGGGTAACCGGCGCGGCCCGCTGCCCCTGCGGTGGGTCTACCTGCACATGCTCAGGGAACTCGCCCAGCACTGCGGCCACGCGGACATCCTGCGCGAGCAGATCCTCGCGGCCCGCCCCTGACGGCGCCGGCCGTCCGACCCCAAAAGGCCTGCAGGGCCTACAGTTCGAAGCGTGACTGAATATCGGTTATGCCGGCGATCGAGGCGACGATCGACGTCGCAACATCGCGCAGTTTGGTGTTGCGGGCATTGGAGGCTTTGCGGAGCAACGTGAACGCCTCGTCCGGGCCGCACCGGTTCTGTGCCATGACCACGCCGATTGCCATGTCGATGACCGTCCGTGACTGCATGGCGGACGCGAGATCGTCGCGGGCGCCCTGGAGACGGCCGATCCGCAAGGCCAGACGCAATGGCCGGGAGACCTGCCGGGCCACGTTTTCCGCGGTGACGATATCGCCGGCCGTGAATCCGGAACGGCGTCTCGCGTAGGCGCTGAGGACGGCCCGACGTTCGCCGTCGCCTTCACCGTCGAGTTCGCCGTCCAGTTCGATGGGGATGTCTAGGACGGCGAAATGGCCCCCGCTGGCGGCCGTTTGACAGAATTCCGGCCACCGGGTCTCGCGCGTCAGATCCCTGACGTATACCGTGCGTTTCTCGGCCATCGCGGTGATGCCGGGGCCCTCTCCACCCTGGCTCTGCAGCTGCTCCAGTTCCAGGACATCCGGGCTGCCGGCGCCGATCGTGGCGGGTTTCCTGGGCCTCGTTACGGCAACGGCGCAAATCACGTGCCGGTCTGCCCGGGCGAGCCAGATGGCTGCCTGCAGGGCCAGTCCGCCCAGGAACTCCTCCAGGTCCGAGCTTGCCAGCACAAGGTCCTGGAGTTCGTCGGCGGCCCTGCCGCCCAACCGCTGCTCCCCGAGCTTCACCCCAACCCCTTCCGGCCGCACGCCCCCAAATCATATTACATAGCGGGCGGCAGGACGGGGCAGGTCTTAGTGCCCTGAATCAGCACCGGTTCAGGGCCGGTCAGTTGTCCTGCGGCCGCAGGACCACGCGTCCGGACGATAGTGGCGGCCTAGCTGCCCGTTGGGTCCGTACCGCGTCGATCAGTCGTACCGGCCGCCGGTCCGGCACCGGCGATGATGTCGGCGGCAATGTCATGCATCCGGGTGCCCTGGACTGTGGCGGCACGGCTGATCAGGGCCAGTGCCTGGTCATGGCTGCACCGGTTCTGGGCCATCACCAGTGCGACGGCGGCGTCGATCACTGCACGCGATTGCAGGGCCGAACGCAGGTGTTCCGGATACGGCGGAGCCGGATGGACCCTGAGGGCAAGGCGAAGAATGGTGGAGATGGACGCCGCGTATTCCTGCACCCGCTCGACAGTGCCGGGTTCAAACACTCCGGATTCGGACGAGTAGCAGTTCAGGGCCGCCGCGGATCCGGTATCGGTGGGGATCGGCACGGCCAGTACCGACCGGACATTCTCCTCGGACATGTCGCGGGCGTAGACTTCCCAGCGCGGATCCGTTCCCACATCAGTCACCAGGATCGTCTGCGTGGTCCGCAGCGCGGTCAGGCATGGACCGTCGTGAAGGCTGTACTGGATTTCATCCAGCCGCTGCGCTTCGGGCCCGCTGCTGGCGACGGTGGCCGGGCTCCCGTCGCGTTCAACAGTGATGGCGCACATCAGGGGGTGCGGACCGCCAAAAGCGGCGGCGGCCAAGGTGGAAAGGCTGAGGAGGAAATCGGTGAAGCCCGGGCTCTCCAACAGCAGGTCTTGGAGCTGTTCCGCGGTGGGTGCAGCCCCTGGTTGTGAAGTGACGGCGTCCTCTTCCTTTGGGTCGCCTCTGCAGGAGCCCTGTCTTACGGTTGCGCGCTCTAGTTCGTACGCAGCCTTGCTGTGAAGAACGACGGCCGGTCGGACTCTCCGGGGGTATCTCCTCTTCTCAGACTACGCGTGCCGCACCGAGGTGAACAGGTGCCGCGTTGACTCATGGAAAAGGTCCGTGGAGCCGGGTACGTTGCCTCATCTGAAAAGGTCCGGGAACGACGGGGCCGTGGACATCCTTGAGGGATGGGACTGACGATGAGCCAGCGGAAGGCTGTCACGGTGATCAAGGCCAGGGCGTATGCCCGGGCCGGCCGGCCGGAGAAGGTCCGGATCCTCGATGAGCTGGTGGAGCTCACGGGCTGGAACCGGGACTATGCGCGCCGGGCCCTGCGGCAGGCGCTTCAGCTGCGGCCGGTGCGGGCCCGGGAGCCGAGGCCGCCGGTGTATGGTCCGCGGGTCGTCGAGGCTCTGGTGGTGTGCTGGGCGGTGCTGCGCGCTCCGGCCGGCAAACGTCTGGCCCCGATGCTGCCGGTGCTGGTGCCGTTGCTGCGCCGGGACGGGGAACTGATGCTCTCGGATGAGGAGGCGGAGCTGCTGATGCGGATGAGCGCGGCAACGATTGACCGCCGACTGGCCCCGGAACGGAAGAAGCTGGTGCTGCGGGGCCGTTCCCACACCAAGCCCGGATCGCTGCTGAAGTCCCAGATCCCGGTCCGGACCTGGGCGGACTGGGACGATGCGGTGCCCGGGTTCGTGGAGATCGACCTGGTGGGGCACGAGGGCGGGGTGGCCTCCGGGCAGTTCTGCTTCACGCTGACGGTCACGGATATCGCCACGGGATGGACCGTGAACCGGTCCGTGCCGAACAAGGCGCAGAAATGGGTGTTCGCGGCCCTGAAGTACGCGCTGGCACGGTTCCCGTTCCCGATCGTGGGGATCGACTCGGACAACGGCACCGAATTCATCAACGACTACCTCTTCGCCTACTGCCAGGAGCACCGGATCACCTTTACCCGGTCCCGTCCGGGGAACAAGAACGATGGCGCCCACGTGGAACAAAAGAACTGGGCCAGGGTCCGGGAGCTGGTCGGCTACTACCGCTATGACACCGCCGCGGAACTGGAGAAGCTCAACGAGATCTGGGAGCTTGACGGGCTGTTCACGAACTATCTGCTCCCGCAGCAGAAGCTGGTGTCCAAGGAACGCCACGGCGCGAAAGTCATCAAGAAACATGATGCCGCGCTCACCCCGCACCAGCGCGCCGCCCGCCACCCGGACACCCGCAAACGCCCCGTCATCACCATGAACGCCCAGTTCAAACGCCTAAAACCCGCGGTGTTGTCCCGGCAGATCCTGGGACTGACAGGTGAACTCGAAACCCTCGCCCAAGCCAAAGCCGCACCCCGCAACTACAAAGTCAACACCTCGTTCAACCCGCCCCTGAACCGGACCTTTTCACGTGAGGCAACGAATCAACCCTCCCGGACCTATTGACGTGAGGCAACAGGGGTGCCCGGCGGCCCGCGGCCAGTTATGCTTGAATACGCAGCCGGAGCGCCCCGCCACGGCACAGTGAAACCTGTCGAGGTGGAACATGACTACCGATCTGCCTTTGGCGGAGGAGCTTACCGCGGTCTTCGCCCGTGCGTCGCGAATGCTGCTTACCGAGGAGACCGTTGCGCACGCCCTGCACCTGATCACGGACGCCGCCGTCGCGGCGATTCCGGGTGCGATGGGAGCCGGTGTCAGCCTGATGAAGCCCTCGGGACAGCGGCTCACGGCTGCTGCATCGGGCACGATCGTCTCACAGGCGGACTCAGCGCAGTTTGAGCTGGGCGAAGGTCCGTGCCTCGCGGCGTGGGCTTCCGGTCAGCCCGTCCTCGTCAGCGATGTTGCCAGCGATCAGCGCTGGCCCGCCTGGAGTGCCGCGGTAGCGTCCCTGGGTTTCGGGTCCGTGGCCAGCAGCCCTCTTTTGACCGGTACCACGGCGGTCGGGGCCGTCAAGGTCTACGCCCGCGATCTTGACCATTTCGCGGACCACGCCGTCCGGCTGCTGGCCTTGTTTGCGGAACAAGCATCGCTGTTCGTCCTGCATGCCCAGGCCCGTGAAGCCGCCGCAGCCCTGAGCGATCAGCTCCAAGACGCCCTGTTTCAGCGCGACACGATCAGCGTGGCCAAGGGCCTGCTGATGGCACGGGATAACACCGGGGAGGACGACGCCTTCCGAACCCTCATTGCCATGTCACGCCGGTCGGGGGAAACTTTGCATGAGACCGCAGCGGCGTTGATCCGTTTCTCTGCGTCGTCCGGCACGTAATCACAAGGCGGATCCATGGCCTTGAGCAATGAAGAAAGCGAGCAACGTCGCGGAATTGCTGCTTCACTGCCTTACACCGGACTCAGCCTCGATGAACTGTGGCTGAAGTACTTCACCTTGGGTGGGCAGGCCGGCGAATTCGAGGTGGAGGCTTATTTGCACGGCGCGATGTCACTGCCGGACCTCCAACGGGACATCCTCGCCCACGCCGTCAACGAACGGCTGGACGCTCTGGACTCCCCCGCGCCCCGGGCTCCTTACAGCACCCCGGATTCGGGTCCAGTAGACGAGGGCACCGAACCGGATCAGGCGCCGTGAAATGATCGGTTCGCGGGCGGCACCTCACGTCGCAGGCACGAACATGCTTTACACGGTAGCGCCCACGGTTAATGCGAGCGCGGATGCGGCCCACCCCCGACTCGTGATGTTTCACAGGGTCGCATCCGCGCTGGTCTAAGGGACCCCGGAATCAGGCTGCTGGTCGCAGTGTCCGGGCAGTGGGCCGGAGCGAGGGCGTGGGTGCGGATGCAGGCGGAGTGTGGGAGGGTTTGCTGCGGTCCGTGTCTGGCAGCGGCCGACGGCGGCGGAGCAACCGGGTATGACCTCTGAGCTACTACTGCGCTGCAGCGGAATCGGGGCGCCCGCAGTGGGCGCCGCCAGGGATCCGAACGGCCTCGCGTCGGTCGTCAACGAGACGGTCGTCAACGAGTCGGCCGTCAAAGAGTCGGCGGCACTGACGGTGACATCGGATCCGGTAGTCATGAGGCAGAATCTCCCCGCAATGGAGTGGAGGGCCCCTTCCTGACCAATTTCAGACTATCAATCCCCGGCCCCTCACGATAGGCGCTGCGCACCGGAAGATAGTCCGGTCCCGGGCTTGGAAGACTGTTACCCGGAGCCACTAGGGCTGGGTGACTATTAGGTCTAGCGTGAGAAGTAGAGATCCTGTGCACATGAATGCACGCCGGAAGGGGGACCGGACAGTGATCCGGGTTCTTTCACATCCGTGAGGCCGGCGCCGGGGACCCACTAACAGCGCCTTCCAGTCAAAGGCCAAGGAACGGACCTCCAATGATGGCTGACCCGAGAATTTACCCAAGCGCAACTCTTGCCGGCCGGGGGGTGTATCTGCTGGACGACCACGAAGTCGTGAGGCGAGGCCTGCGCCAACTGTTGGAGTCCGATGGTCTCAGCATTGCCGGAGAGTCAGGATCCGCGGGCGAAGCGGTCCGGCGGATTCCTGCCCTTCGCCCGGAACTGGTCATTATTGGTGATGATTTTCCGGGCGTGTCCGGTGCCGACGTGTGCCGCGCCATTGCCGCGGCGGCCCCGGGCATCCGGTGCGTGTTGATGACCGGGGACGGCGACGAAGCCGTGCTGATCGACTCCATTCTGGCCGGTGCGTGGGGGTGCCTGTCCAAAGAGGATGACAGCGGCGAACAGCTCAGGCTCATCCGACGGGCCTTGGCCGGGCACACCGCGCACAGCGGCCGCTTCCATCCCGCGCTCGTTGCCCCGCCCTTGCGGCCCGGGCCCGCAGGCACGGATGAGAGACTCCGACGACTCTCAAGGCAGGAAATGAATGCCGCCATCGGCCTGGCGAAAGGGATGAGCAACCGCCAGATCAGCCAGGAGATGTTTCTGTCAGAAAAGACCGTGAAGAACATGGTGTCGACCATCCTGATGAAACTGGGCATGGCGCGCAGGACGCAGGCAGCCGTACTCATCACCAGGGCGCTGAATCACTCGCAAGACCCCGCCGATGGCGGCTACCGGTTCAGCCGGTTCCCGGCTCTGATCCTGGAGGTCACCGCAGCCCTGCTGAACTGCACCAGTGAGGCCCGCACCGTGCCGCTCACAGACGAAGCGCGGGCCAGGGACGCCGTCCGGCTTGCCGACGCCCTTACCGCGACGCGGACCGGACTGACGGTCAGCCACCCTCAACCAGGCAGCGCTTAGGGGCTGGGCGTGGCATCGTGATGGCGCCCATGGACACGCCGGGATTTCACAGCGCCGTGATCAGGGATCCCCAGGGCGCCACATCCCGATCGGCGCAACCGCCGCCTGACATTTCCATCGGCTGGTCGGGGGGCGGCGCTGGTAGGGTCTGCCCATGGATGAATATTTGGGGAAGTTCATCGACAGTTTTGCGCGGCTGGTGGAGCTTGCACAGTCCGGACAACACCGGGTGAAGCGTGGAACCCAGCTGCTGACAACGCTTACCGACCATTTGGACGTCCAGGCGGAAGCTGTGTCCGTGGTGGTGGAGGAAATTCCGCCGCACCGGTTCGTGGATGCTGACATCCTCATAGCAGAGATTGCCGCCGGGGACCCCGGGTTCCGGCTCGTGGGCATTGGCGGCGGGGACCAGCGCCACCATCAGTCGCTGAGCGATATGTTGCAGCAATCGCAGTCGTTTCCCCAATACCCCCTGTCCCAGCCGGACTATACCAACCTCGCGGTCGGCCCGGACGAACAACGGCAGGCCGTGGCACTGGGGCTGTGGCTCTTCAGCCACGACGGCAGTCCAATCGCCGTGCTGCAGCGGGACGCCAACCCCAGGTATGGCCGGCAGTCAGCTTCCCTTGAAGTTTTGGCCGGCACTACAGACAACGCCGCACGCTTCCTCTCGGGGTTCCGCCGCCAGATGCAGCACCGCAGCGTGCTCAAGGGGCAGGTTATTTCCCTGACGATGGGCGAGTACGGACCTAGCGCGACCGGTGTGACGTTTCACGCCCGGCCGGCCCTTGCCGCATCTGATGTCATCCTGCCGCCTGGGCTGCTGGCGAAAGTTTCGGACCACGCCATAGGCATCGCCGAGCACCGGGACTCCCTCAACAAGCACGGACAGCACCTCAAACGGGGGATCCTGCTCCATGGCAAGCCGGGGACCGGCAAGACCCACACGGTGCGCTATTTGCTGGGCCGGAGCGACGGTGTGACGGCAATCCTCCTGTCGGGAGGATCGCTCGCCAGGATCTCGGAGGCCGCCACCATGGCCAGGGCCCTCCAGCCCTCCATCGTCGTTCTTGAGGACTGCGATCTCATCGCCGAGGACCGGAGCTTCGGTCACGGACCCCAGCCGCTGCTGTTCGAGGTGCTCGACGCCATGGACGGCATGGCCAGCGACGCCGATGTGGCGTTCGTCCTCACCACCAACCGGGTGGACATGCTCGAACGTGCCCTTGCCCAGCGTCCCGGACGGGTGGATCTGGCCGTGGAAATACCCCTCCCGGCCCAGCCGGAGCGTGTCTCGCTGATCAGACTCTATGCCCGCGGTATCCCCTTCAGCGCGAACGCGATTGCCGACGCTGCGGCCCGCACCGAAGGCACCACTGCCTCGTTTGCGCGCGAGCTCGTCCGCCGGGCCGTCGTGGCTGCGGCATTGGAAGACGTGCCCGTTGCCGACAATCATTTGGCGAAGGCTGTGGATGACCTGATGGCCGACGGCGCTGCCCTCACCCGAAGCTTCCTCGGCAGCGGCACCGGCGGCGACCGCGCCGGCGGTGGTGCACCGTTCCCCGGGCCGCCGGCCAACCCCACGAGTCAACGCCGGAGATGGATCGTCATGCCTGGCGCGGGGGGCTGAAAGCGCTCCCAGGCTGACTGCCTGGTCATGCCAAGAACCTCGCCAATGCGCGACCAACTGATGAGTCTTTGACGCGGGGCCCCACCCAGGCCTTCAGCCGCTCGTGACCTAGGAGGCGACGGCGGCGATTTCCGGCAAGTGCGCCAGCAGGGCAGCATCAGTCATCTGCACCCACGGTGCCTCGGCCGGCGGGACACCCTTGCCGCTGAGCAGCTTCACGGATGTCTCGGCATGGTCCGGGCAGATGGCGACCCCCGCCAAGCTCCGGCTTGCTCTGGCTTCGATGAGAAAGCATGGAACCAAAGTCAGCGAACTCTGCACCGAACTCGGCGTAACGCGCCAGACCCTCTACCGGCACGTTTCGCCCACGGAGGAGCGACCGGACGGCGAAAAACTCATGTTCCGGTTGGGATAAGTCATGGAGAACTTGCGGCAGTACCGGCAACATCCGGGGTCGGGGCCTCGGGACTGAATCGGGCATAGCCGCCTGCGGGCCGGGCTGGGGAAATTCTCCTTGGCCTGTATGTCTGACCGCGAGAGGGCCCTGTCTGAACCTGATCATCAAGCCGCGTTGCCCACGGGCTTGCTTGGGTCTAGTGGAGCTGATCGGGCGCTGTGGCATCACCGCGTTGGCGGGGCAGTCCTCGAAGCGCTATTCCAGGGTGCGGGGCCGCATCACGGTGTTTTTGCGGGGCGGTGGACCGGCCGTATTTGCTTGCCAGGGGTGTTGCGCTGAGGCCATGGGCGATAACGCTGAGGAGCACGGTGACGGCGACCACGGCGACGGCCTCGTCTGCTGCGCTGCCGAGTTCTTCGAGAGCCAGCAGGGCGAAGACCAGGGAGGCCAGCCCGCGGGGGCCGAACCAGCCGACGAAAAGGATGGTGTTCCGGTCGAGGCCTGCGCCGATGAGGGCCAGGGCCACGGGGACCATCCGGATGATGGTGAGGCTGAGGACCGCGTAGAGGATCATGGCGGGGTTGATGCGCTCGACCATGATGGGCACGGCGATAACGCCGAAGGCGAGCCACACCAGCAGGGACATCAAACCGCTGGCCTGCTCCAGGAACTGGACTTCCGCCGGCCCGCGCGGGCCGGCCGCGGCGCCGAAGGCCAGGCCTCCGCAGAATGCTGCGACGAAGCCGTTCCCGTGGGCCACTATGGAGGCGCCGTACGCGAGGACGGCCAGGGCCAGCACCGCGATGCCCGTGAAGTCCTCGGCGGCCCACTTGTCCCGCCGGGCGATGCGCAGCAGGGCGCCACCGGATGCCCCTATGCCTGCCCCGACTGCCACGCCCACGGCGAGCTCGAGCAGGGCTCCTCCGGCGCCGGTGGCGCCTTCATGACCGGCGGCGGCCGCGGCGCCGGCGATGGCGAGCATGACCACCGGTGTGGAGATGCCGTCGTTGAGTCCGCTCTCTACCGTGATGAGACGCCGGATGCGCGCCGGTACTACCGGGTTCGTCACGACCGGGATGCCGAGCGCGGCGTCCGTGGGCGCCAGCGCGGCGCCCACCAGAAGGGCGAGCCACACCCCGAGGCCCGGGTAGAACCATGCGGCCAGGCCCCACCCGGCGACTATTGTGAGCGGAAGTCCGACGGCGAGCAGCCGCACATACAGGCCCAGGCCCCTGCGGAGGTCCTGGACCCGGATGCGGGCGGCATCGGCGAACAGTACCCACACCAGCGTGATCTCGACCACGGGTTTCAGCCGCTCGGAGGCCGATGGGCCGGCTATGCCGGTCAGGGCCACGACTGCGCCGATGAGGGTGAAGACGATCGGAGCGGTGAGGTCAGCCCTCTGAAGCCTCGCGGAAACCAGCCCCCAAAGGAAGATGCTGGCGGCGACCACGACGACTACTGTCAGCTCCATGTCAGGCCCCGTTTCTCGTAGTTTTCCCGGTCAGAGGTCCGGCGGTTCCGGTCAGGAATTGAAGGGGACGCTCCGAGGTCGGCGGCGCGGTCACGGCCGGCAGCGCCAACCTCCACGAACACTCGAAAAATCCGGACCATCTCGTTACCTCCACCATCGCGTGCGGCGCTTCAGTCCGCTCGGCTGATTCCCGGGCACCTCCAGGACCCGTCGAGGGCTACGGGCCTGGGCCGGTACATCCTGAGAAGCACGAACCACGGGCTCTCCGGGGAGGTCGGCAGCCAGTTTGACTCCCGCTCGTGTGCCGGCGGGTCCGGCTGAAGGTAGATGCTCAGCCCGCCATCGCCGTCCAGCTGCAGCCGGGACGCGTGGTCCCCGACCGTGTACCGGTCAATGGGGTTCGCTATGAGGTTGAGGTCTGTGGCGGTGTAGGCGGTCAGGGACCAGAACGCGTCCACGGGCGGCAGTCCATCGGGCGGGAAGCGCAAGGTGTACCGGCGCTTCGGGTCGAGCCTGGCGCCGGTGACGTCCTGGAAGTTCATCAGGTACATCGATTCCGCCGGGTCGTTGGCGGCGATGCCGGCCAGCGACTGGTCCGCGGCCCGGCGCAGGAAGTCGTTGCCGAACCTCCCCTCCTCGGGGGGCGGGTACCTCCAGCCGTTGACGATGGTCGCCCAGTCGCCGCTGGTGAACTGGTCCCTGAGCAGGGCCATGCCAACGGTCGTGGCACGGGCCAGGCCCTGGCGGACCGCTTCCGGCTGCGCCTCGACGTCCAGGCCGGCCCCGACGCCCAGGCCGCTGAACTGCTCCAGGACCAAGGCGTGCGTGGATGACGGCGGGTTCTCGGCCAGCATCGCGTTGAGGGTCTTCCAGGGCCCAAGGGGGTCCTCGGTCACCGGCACCGGCGCGTAGATGTCCTGCGGCACCGGGACGGCCGCCGCGGGTGAGTTCCAGACGCTGAGCGGGGTGAGCCGGTACTGGGCCTGCAGGGCGCGTGCGTCTGCCAGGTCAGCGCTGCCGTTGACGGCAGTGCGGCCCAGCACCAGCGCCCAAGGCGTGGGCGAGGGCCGGAGCCGTTGCACCCCCGGCGGCAGTTCACCGTCCCAGCGCGGTCCGACGATGGCGAAGTGACCCGCACCCGGGCCGGTGGTGCGCTGACCGATGTAGCCGAAATTGTCCGAGGTGAAGGAGGCGAGCTGGAAGGTGAAATACCGATCGCCCATGTCCGGGTGGGTCAGGATGAAGGGCTCCTGGCCGAGGTCCAGCCAGGCCACGGAGTACAGAGAGTCGGTGCTGGGGCAGCCTCCCGCCCGGTAGCTTGCATCCAGGATCCGGCTGGCATGCCAGAACTCGTTGACTGCCCCCTGCGGTATCACGGCGGGGTCCTGCGTGCTGGTCACCCAGTCGTGCCGGACCTTGGCGTTGTAGATGTAGGGAAATCCGTAGATGAATGCCTGAACGCCCGCGGTGTAGGCATACTCGGCGCGCCAGTCGAACTCTTCCGCCGGTGGGGCAGGAGAGGTCTCCGGGGTGGCGCTGGGGGTCTGTGCCATGGCGGGTTCCTCGGATTCGGGTCCGGTCGGGGGCGCCGGCCGGCGGGGCCGGCGGCCCGACGCTCAGGGCTTGTAGTTGCTGAACGGTCCGCCCACGCGGTCGTAGGTGTTGCCGAGGTCATCCTGGAGGATGCGTGCAGTCCCATTCTCGGGGGTCAGTACGAGGTCCTGCTCCAGTGTCACGGCGCGGTAGGACCACCCTGCCGGCAGCTGCAGGCGTTCGCCGAGGTTTGTCATGGCGTCGTATGTCTGGTGCGGGTCGATGATGAGGCTGACTGACTTCATCACCCACGTATCGCCGTCCGGGTCGTCCAGGATGAAGGCCGGTGATCCGTTGTTGATGCCCAAATGGGTGTCACGCCGGCCGGTAATGGGTTTGTAGGCCACTTCTTCCTGATGGCCCAGCCCCGTGGGGACATCCACCCACATGCACCATCGGGCCTTCAACCCGTGAAAATCACGCTCCCTGCCGACCACGATGTCCATCCAGTCCAGGCACCAAAGGCGCGGACCGTTCTTGAAGACACTAGGGATCCCGTACTCCTCCGCGAGGACCCGCATGTCGAGCTGGTCCAGCAGCGGCTGGGGGCAGGTGTCGCCGGCGCCGTCGGGATCGTTCAAGCCTGTGGTGTTATAGATGCTGCCGATCATCTCGCCGGTCTCGGCGGGGGCAATAAGAATGATCTCGGCGTAGCGCTGCCCCCGTACTCCATCGAAGCGCATCACGGTTGTGTCAGCGTCGTCGTTCGGGACTTTCGCGGAATGTGTCATCGTGTTCTCCTTGGTGCAGAAACGGAGTCGGCCGGTGCGGTCAGTGACTTAGACGTTGTCGATGCGCTGGTAGTTGTCCTCGTACTCGTCGAAGACAATGTGTGCCGGGGCGCCGTTCGCTTCGGCGCGAACGACAAGTTCCTCCTGCAGCGTCGGGGTCCGGTATTCCCACCCCTGCGGCAACTTCAGGCGCTCTCCTAGCGTTGCCAGCCGGTCGACGGTGTTGTGCGGGTCGACGTGCTGGGAGGCGCTTTGCATGATGTAGACGCTGCCGGTCGGGGAGACTAACTGGTACACCTGCCGGCCGGCGTTGAAGTACCAGTTGGTGCTCCGCCCAATGGTCATCTCGGTGTAGGGCGGTCGCTCCTTTTCGACGGCGAGGAACGCCTCCAGGTCAGGCAGGTGCATGGTGCCGACCGTGCGCATTGGGATGGGGCCGACCATACTGATCTTGGAGTCATTGAAGATCATCGCGTCCAACCGGTCCATCAGTGCCCGGCGCGGGCCGTTCATCCAGATAACGTCTCCGCCGAAGTCTTTCTTCAACTCTTCCGGGTCGAGGGCCCGGAACTCAGCATCAAACTGCTCATGCGACTTGTCATCGGTCAGCCCGAGGGTGTTGTAGATGACGCCGGAAGCTCCGGGCCCGTCGGCGTCCCTGGTGAAGACGACGATCTCACCATGGTGCACTCCGTGGAGGTTCTCGGCTGAACTGAGATCTCCCTTAGCCGTTGACATGGTGACAACCTTTCATCAGAACGTGGCCCCGGGGCGGTTCCGTACGGGGGAGGAGCCGACGTCCGGCGGGGGTACGCACGACCCCGAAGGGTCATGCGCACCTGTGTGTACCGGGAACCGGCTCTGTGGTGTCAGTCGCGGCGGTCGCGGCGGTCTTCCCGGCGGTCGCCGCGGTCATCCCGGCGGTCCTCCCGCCGGTCACCGCGACGGTTAATCCCGTGGGCGACCACAACGGCCCCGCCTACGGCGGCGGCGGTCCTGCGCCTGCGTCGTGCTGCCAGTGGCATGTCAGGCTCCTTCCTTCATTCCTTCGGGCGACTGGGCCTCGGCGTCGGCGTCGGCCTGGAACGCGGCGATGACGGCCTGGGTCGGGATCCGGCCGCTGGCCACGAGCTGGCCGCCGGCCTTGCGGACGGCCGCGCCGAACGGGGCAGCCCACTGGTTCTCCCAGACGAGCACCGCGGCGGAGTGGCCGGGCTGGATCGTCTCCGCCAGGTCCACGACGTCCTGCTCAGAGAGCACCATGGCCAGGTCGGCCTCGGCCGTGCGCACCTCGCCGAGCTCGCTCGGGTCGAGGTCGGAGATCTCTGCCGTCTCGAGCGTGCCGTCCTCGGTCTTCCTCAGGAACACCATGTCGAGCACCCTGACAAGCTCACGGTTGACCAGGTCCTCCAAGTACGGGGCGATCTGGCCTTTGCCAAAGTCGGGGCCGGGGAACTCCACGACGAGCCAGTCCACCGGCCCTAGTTCATCCAGTGACTCAGCCATGCTGATGACCTCCGTTTCTCAGTAGGGACAAGGCGATTCGACGGATCGTCGCAGTTTCCATCCTGTTCCCCCGGGAAGCCCGGGCACCTCATCCACTCCGGGTGACTTCACGCGCGCCAGGGCTTGCGCTCCTGCTCCGGCAGCTCCCCGGAAAGAAGTTCCGCCCCAGCCGGTCCGTCTGGCCGTGCCTGCTCCGAGGTCCAGGATGTCTGACGCCTTGTCCCGACCATGATTTTCGAGGCGGCCCGTCTCGTACCGGGTGGCAGACAGGGGTAGACAATAGGCAATCAAGGCGACCGTGCCTCGGGTGTGAGTCGCCCTGAACAGGGACGCCACGTTCAGACCTCAGGGGCCGACAGATAGCCGCCGTCCGGACCCTCATGTCAGGACCGCCCAGGGAGGGCCCCGTCCGCAACTCGGACGGCGCCCTCCTTGGGGGAGAGAAATGCGAAGCCCAACCTGCAAGCCGTAGGTGGAGCCGCCGCATAGACGGCGACTCCAACTTCCAGGTGCGGCACGCACGCGCCGGCCCTTCCGCATCAGACGGATCAGACGCGTGGAGAATATCGGCGGATCCGCGGTACCCATTAGCCCTTAGGCGAGGGCGAGGGCGTAGGCGTCGGCGAAGGTGTGGCTGGGGGACTCGGCAGGGGCTGGAAGGCCACCAGCCCTCCGTCTGTGAGGCCATCGTAGATCAGGCCGCCGTAGCCGGGCCACAGCTGCATGCCAACGACCATGGGGCTGTAGTAATCCGATTGGCCCAGGAGTTTGCCCGTGGATGCTTCGCGCCATTGCACCCGCTCGGTGTAGTTGGCGCCAATGGGTCCGGACTGCCAATCGAGCGGGTTCGGCATGGAGGTGTTCGTCTTGATGTCCGTCGCGACAAGTACCCGCTTGTCCGGCGGTCCGATGAGCACCATCCAGCTAAGCGTCGACTGGTCCACACTCCACGCCAGCTTCATCTCGCCGGTCTGTGGATTAATGTCGACCGCTGCCACTTTCCCCGGGCCAGGATCCATGGTGTAAGGCCGGTTATTGACCGCATCCACCGACAGCGCGGAGGGGATGTAGCTGATCTGTCCCTGCTGCAGGGGCATGGGCTGGATCCGGTGGATCTTCGTGGGGTCGGACTGGGAGATCGCCACGATACTGAGCGGTGTCTGGGTCGGGGCGCCCCCGTTGGTCATCAGCAGGACCTGATCGCCCAGGATCGAGGCTGCGGAGGCCCCGGTTTCGCCGGGCTGGAGATAGGAGACCGGACCCCAGCTCGTGTCCAGGGAAATATTCGTGCCGTCCCACAAATAGCGGTACAGCTTGGTCGGGCCGGCAACATAGGCATATTTCTTGCCGTTGAATTCGGCCGCGGTGATGCGGCCGCCGATCATCTGCTCCATCTGCTTGGAGGCAAGCACTGCGAGATTCTTGGAGTCCACCACCACCATGGTGGATGGGGGCGTCTTCTCCAGGTTCGGGCAGTTGACGACGGCGAAGAATCCCTGCTCTTTACAGCCCGGCACGCGGGCCAGGTTCTTCATGACCAGCGTTCCATCGGACCACCCGTCCATCCCGTTGAAGTAGCTGTCCTCTGGTGCGCTGCCGATGGTCGGGAGGGACACAACCTTTTTAACCGCCCCGGTGGTGCCGTCGATTTTGAACAGGTACGTGTTGACGATGGCCAGGACATCGCCGTCAATGGATTCGATCGACCCGGCGCCAATCCACTGGTTGCCTATGTGGGTGTTGAGCAGGTTCGTGCGCCACAGTTCTTTCAGTGAGCCGGGCTCAACCCGTGCGACATAGGGCCCGGAGGGCAGCGGGTTGGCGTTGCCGAGCGAACCGCCGTATACGTACATTTCATTTACGCCCCGGGTCGCCATCATGGACGGCGCATAAAAATTGTCGGGGGATTTGTAGGCGTACACATTGTTGGGGTCGGTCAGCGACCCGGTGAATTGCGCGCAGGGATACATCTTGGAACGGGCGCTGTCATGGTGCTCATAGCCCAGCATCGTGGAGTACCAGGGTGGATTCACTTCCTTTTCTGCGCACGCAGCTTCAGCGAGTGCGACGGCGTGATTACTGAGCGGACCACCAGCGGCACTTTCGCCCGTGCTTTGGGTCGGACTCGCCGACGGGGGCGCGGAAGTGGTCGTCGGTGTGCAGGCCGTGAGCTGCATGCCACCGCCCAGAAGACCGGCCAAAAGGAACCGGGCGCGTTTTGAGTGAAACATCGTTGGGGACTGCCCCGGAATTCGTTGACTCTCGGGGTTTGGTGTCGCTAGGCGGCTTTGAGGCCGCTATTGATTGTCTCAAACTCGACCGGTGTTAGCCGTCCGAGGCGCCGCTGGCGGCGTTTCCGGTGGTACGTTTTCTCGATCCACGTCACGATGGCCAGGCGCAGGTCCGCCCTTGTGGACCATCGCTGGCTGTCCAGCACGTTCTTCTGCAGGAGCGAGAAGAAGGATTCCATGGCGGCGTTATCGGCGCACGCGCCGACCCGTCCCATCGATCCTGTGAGCCGGTTGCCCTTCAACGTCCGCACGAAGGCGTTTGAGCGGAATTGGGAGCCGCGGTCACTATGGATCACGGTTCCCTCCGGCTCCCGGAGCGCTATTGCGTTGTGCAGGGCCGAGACTGCCAGGGACGCCTTCATCCGGGAATCGATGGAGTAACCCACGATCCGGTTGGAGTAGACGTCTTTGATGGCGCACAGGTAGAGCTTGCCCTCGTCGGTCCGGTGCTCGGTGATGTCCGTGAGCCACAGCCGATCCGGTGCCGTTGCTGTGAAGTCCCGCCGGACGTGGTCATCGTGCACGGGCGGGCCGGCCTTGCGGGTCAGGCCGCGCTTCTTGGCGAAGACAGACCAGATCCGCTGGCTGCTGCACAGCCGTGCGACCCGGTTCTCTCCGGCGCTGAAACCCTGGTCTTCGAGCTCGTCGGCGATAAACCGGTACCCGAACCCCGGATCGTCCCGGTGGACGTCCACCGCCGCGTTGATCAGGTGGGCATCTGACCAGTCGCGCTCGGAGACGGGACTTCTCTTCCATTCGTAGAAGGCCTGTTTGGAGAAACCCAGCACCCGGCAGGCCACCGCGACGGGAATTCCGTCCGCGGCAAGGTCAAGGACCAGCGGAAACTTCATTTTGGGGGCAGCTCCCGGGCGAAGAAGGCCGCTGCCCGGCGCAGAATCTCGTTCTCCTGCTCCAGCAGCCGGATCCGCTTCCTGGCATCCCTGAGTTCTGCCGCTTCCTTCTCCGTCACTCCGGGGCGGACGCCGTCCTCGACGTCGGCTTTCTTGAGCCAGTTGTGCAGGGTCGCTTCGGAAATCCCGAAGTCTTTAGCGATCTGTGAGATCGGGGCTTCGTGCTTGCGTGCCACGGCGACCACGTCACGGCGGAACTCAGCGGGGAAAGGCTTGGGCATGTGAACATCCTTGCTGCAAGGACTGAATCCTCACAAGTCAGGAGTCAACAAAACCGGGGGCAGTCCCTTGTTGCCTCTTTTTCGCTGGTGCGGTCATCCGCAGATGACAAGAACCCAGTAGGTCGCCAGCCCGCCCCGCCCCGCTCCTCACACGGACGAGGGGTGTCTTTAGTTGTCCGGTCTGGTCAGTCCCATACCGCAGCGGCAATAACTGCAATGCCGCACAGTCAGGCCGCTATTCCAACGTTGCCTGCCTGCAGTCGAGAACGCGGCCCCGCAGACCGGAAACAGTAATCCCACGACAATCATGATCTTCTGTTGTCGGGGCTGTCGTCGATTTACCGCGAAGCCACTGGGATGTGCAAGAGTCGCAGTCCCCAAATCCCCGTACCCACAGCACAAGCACAAGCCTTGCGACACACCATCCGGGGGCACTGAAGAAGGGATGCCCCGATTCGGCGAGCCCAGACGAGGCTCAGCTCCCGGGAGTCAGGCGCCCAGTGTAAGTGTCCGCGAGAGGCTATATAGCTCTTCCGTGCAGGCGACTTCTGAAAATGACAGCTACGAGAACAAAGCCATTTACCGTTGCAGTGTGGCGCCAGATCTCATACCCGGCACCGGACGTGCGGGCCAGCGCACAGGGGTGAAGACCAAAGACGCCACGACGTCCGCCATCACTCCAGCCGGCGACCCGCGCGCGCAACCGTCCGGGTGCGTTTGCTAAGGATGCTGCGCAGGAGCCTGAATCCCTCGCCCAGGGACAACTCCGGCAGGTATGCACGGGTGAGGGCATTGGCGATCCCGGGCAGAGCTGCCGAGTCCGGATAAACCATGAAGAGCGGCACATAGAGGGGGTGGAACTTGCTCTTGAAGGCAAGGAGGGACCTGAACCCGTAGACGGGTTCGAGTGCGGATCCCAAGAGATCCAGCAGCCGGTCCAGGCCAGCGGTCGCCGGAAGACGCGCCGGGGTCTCGTCCTGGGGCGGGGCCTGAGCCACTCGCGCCAGGGGCGCACCGGAAAGGCTGATGAAATCGCAGCCCTCGTCCTTGAGGCTCATGGCTGCGGAAGCGATGAGGAACTCGACAGCCGGCCGAAAACCGGCGCTGCGCCTCCTCATGAAATCCAGTGTCCAGCCGACGATCCGTCCGTTGCGGTAGACCGGAAGCCACGAGGTCACCGCGTGCACCTGTTGATGGGCGTCAATGGCGAGCAGGCAGCGAACTTCAGGATCATTGAGTTCGTCGAGTCCGCCCAGGGTGAAGCCCATTTCGGGCAACTTGCGGTCCGCGACCCACTCTTCGGAGATGGCCAGGATCTGGGTCTGGATACTGAGGCCGGCCGTGGGATAGCGAACCCATTCCGCATGGATTCCGGCTTTGGCCGCGTTGTTCAAGGCTGTGCGAACATCCTGGAATCGTTTCCCTTTGAACGACAGGGAGTCCAAGGGCAGGACAGTTTCCTGGGCAACCTGGACGGAATCCCAGCCAAGGCCGGCTGCGGCAGCCCTGACCTCCGGTGCAACGGAATAGAAGCACGGCGTCCATCCATTGGACCTGCAGTAGCCGTAAAACTCGTTCACTACCGCCGGCGTCAGGTTCTTGGGTCCGACCGGTCCTCCGGCCGTCAGGGCGATCCCGGCGATGACACGGTAAGCGATGAAACTCTGACCTGTGCGGGAGAACCAGTAGGTATTCCCGGCCCAGGTAGTCATCCAGGATATCGAACTGCCCTCCTGTGACGTGAGGATCGCCACGGCCTTGTCCTGGTCCTCGGGATGCCGGGGGTGTGTCGGCCGAACGAACGATTTGAGGACCAGCACGCCCGTGACGGCCCAGAACACGATGCCGACTCCTTCGTAGAGCAGGACTGCTAGGGTGCCCTCAGGAAAGAAGGCAGGCGGAACGTCCGCTGTGAAGCCCAACGGCAGGAACCTGTCCGGGGCGTCGGCCACTAAATCGGCGAGAGCGGGGACAGGCGTGAATTCCGCGGCAAGGACCAGCCCCGCCCCGACATAGATCAGTCCCAGGACGCCGGCCAGGCCCAGCACCTGCAGGGCGAGCCTGCTGTAGGTCCCGGGGGGTGCGGTGACAGGAAACAACGTCCGGCAGGCAAGCAGCACGCCGAAGATCATGACGGGCAGGAGAAGCGGGACCACGAGTGCCAGCGGCTGGGTGCTGTGGCCCGGCTGGCTCGCGTCCACCAACTCCCCCGCTACCGTGTCCGGGCCCGCTGCCTGCAGCACACCCACCAGGGTGACCAGCGCGAGCAGTGATAATCCTGCCTGGACCACCAGCACCCCGGCCCAGGCGAAGCGTCGGCCGCGTCGAAGGCCCTCGGAGAGCAGCAGCAGCAGGAAGGACGGAACAATGGCCATGAAGATCGCGCCCGCCCCGGCCCTCAACTGCAGGTGCGCGGCCTCACAGTCCCGATGCTGAGCAGGGACTGCGCAGATCTCCTGCAGCGCCTGGGCGTCCACAGGCCTGATATCGGTGAACAGAAAGCGCAAAACGGAGAGCGGCCCGACGGCGTGCGGGGCAAGGCCGGCAACAACCGGACCGACGGCCGAGACTGCCACGAGGAGGGCTACGAGCACCCTCCCCTCGTGCCTTGAACTCACCGGGCGCACCAGCCGGGGTCGGCGACCCAGGAGGACCGGGCCCAGGAGCGCGCCGGCGGCACCGGCTCCCAAACGGGCCAGATCTGCGAATCCCCCGTTATAGAGTGCCAAAAGTATCAGAAGCCCAAAAAGTCCCAGTCGGATCCGTCGCCTCCACAAGGGGCCCATGGAAGCCGTGGCGGCCATGGCGGTTCCGCAGATGAATACGCTCGGGCCAAGAATGAACGTCCCGCTCATGGCCCGGGCCCAGTTCCCAGTCAGGGCCCGGGTGGCCTCCCAGAATCCGGCGGCAGCCAGGATGCCCGCAACCTGGGTCACGACGGCTGCGACACAGAATTTCCTGCTTCCCATCTGCCGTTCCAAAGGGATGCAGGCCAGGAGCACCAGCACCGTTCCCACGACGTAGCCCAACAGGTCCCGAGCCCAGAAAGGAGCGGCCAAGACCGCCCACCAATGATTCGGCAACGACTGTGCCGTCGCCGCCACATCGGCCCTCCACCGCGGTGCCGGGCCGGAGACGATACTCGAGGTCAGCAGACCGAGGCTCCAGAAGGCGGCGACGAACGCAACCGTGACGGGAGCCCCCCGCAACACCGCGAGCAGCCAGCGCACTGACCTATGGCGACGGGATCGCCCGTGCCCGGCGACGGGCGGCGACTCTGGCACACGGAATCCTTTCAGGATGTTGGGACAATCCAGGCAGGCCCATCCTGTCGCTCCATTTGACCACCCACGTCCAAGCCGGCAAAAGGCGGCCACGCTAATCAATCATCGACCACGGGCCAGGGCCGGAACGATGGTAGCACCGCTCAAATTCCCAGCTTCGCCTCCGGCTGGCGTGCTATAAAAGCCCCTTGAGGCGCTTGCATTCCTTTGCGAAGCAGCGCCCAGACCCGGCCGGCCGCCGGGCGTGGCCCCCATCGCGGACAGGAGGAGAACAAGATGGAGCAACTCCTCAATGTCAGCGTCGTCGATCAAGCGTTGCTCTATTCTTTCTACGCCCTTTCCGCTCTGGCGATCCTGTTCCTGCTCCTGCGCGCCGGACTCCTGCCGCGCCGTGCAGCCCGCATCGGGCCCTCGGTCGGGGAGGTCCGCAACCCGGCGCCGCACACAGCATCAGCACTGCCCGGACGGCGAAGGTGGCTTGTCACCGCGGCCGCCGCCACGGCCGCCGGCGCCCTGACCGGAGCACTGACTCTGCTTGTCTGCGAAGTGCTGCTGAACGTCTTCGGTCTGCCGCTGGACCCGGACACCCGCGTCTGGGTGATCTCCGCGTTCGCGGGGCTGGGCCTGGCTGTCGTGAACTTGTGGCGGTCCCGCTGGTGGCGGAAAGCGGTCGCCGTCGTCGCCTCCCTCTTGTTCATGGCGACGGCAGCGCTGGGTATCAATGCCGGCTACGGACTGAACCCGACATTAGGGGCAATGTTGGGCATGAACCAGGCCAACCATCTGACCCTTCCCAAGCTGAACCCGCCTCACCAGCCCGAGTCCAAGGCCCCGCTCTGGCAAAGCTGGAAGCCTCCTGCAGGGATGCCGGCCGTCGGACGCAGCGGGTCAGTCACGATTCCCGCTGACGCCTCAGGATTCCACGCCCGCGACGCCTTCCTCTACCTGCCGCCCGCTGCCCTGGTGGACAATCCGCCGCCGTTGCCGGTCGTCATCATGATGATGGGCCAGCCGGGAGGCCCGGAGCAGAGCAGATCCGCCGTTCAGGAGCTCGATGCCCTCGCCCAGCAAAACCACGGGCTGGCCCCGCTGCTCCTGACGGTGGATCAGCTGGGCGATCCTTATCGGAATCCTGTCTGCGTTGACTCCGCCAAGGGCAACGTCTACACCTATGTCACGACCGACGTCGTCAATTACATCCGCAAAAACCTCAACGTTGCCACTGACCGAACCCAATGGGCCGTGGCTGGATACTCCAACGGCGGCGAATGCGCGCTCTCGTTCACGGCCAAGCGACCGGAGATCTTCGGCTCGCTGCTCGACATCTCGGGAGAGCTTGACCCTCTGGACGGCACCGCGGCCAACACCGTGAAGACCATTTTCGGAGGGAGCCAGTCCGCGTTCACTGCGGAGAAACCCACAACGATCCTCAAGGCCCACAAATACACCGATGAGCTCGCCATCTTTACCAGCGGCGCCCTTGACTCAAAGTACGGGCCCCAGAGCGCCTCGGCCGCGAAAGACGCGAAGGCGGCCGGCATGACGACGCACCGGTTCGTCGGGCCCGGGATCGGACACCGCGGCGACGCTGTGAGCTTTGGCCTCAAATCCGGCCTGCCGCTGCTTTTCCAGAGATTCGGCCTCGCCCCGTCATGAGTGTCATCACCGTCCTCCGTCCGCGAGGCTTCTGACCTCGGTCGCCGGACCCCGCGGCCCCTCTCTTCGCGCTTCGTGCTATTAACCCCTTAGTCCCAACTCCTGAACGGATCCCCATGTCTGTGCCAATTCTGGCCGCCCAAGACCTCACTAAGACCTACGGCCGCGGGCCTGACCGCTTCGACGCCCTCAAAGGCGTCTCCCTGGAGATCGCCCGTGGCGATTCTGTGGCGATCGTGGGTAAGAGCGGCTCCGGCAAATCAACGCTGATGCACATCCTCGCGCTGCTGGACACCCCCGGCGGCGGCCAGGTCCACGTCAACGGGACCGACGCGAAGACCCTGAGCGGCCGGAGGCTCAACGCGCTGCGGAATACGATGTTCGGCTTCGTGTTCCAGCAGTTCTTTCTTAACCCCGGTTCCAGCGTGCTGGAGAACGTCACCCTCCCGCTCAAGATCGCCGGCGTCGGCAGCCGTGAACGGCGCACTCGCGGAATGGCCGTCCTGGCTCAGCTCGAACTGGCCGACAAGGCCCGCAACAAGGCCGGTAACCTCTCCGGCGGCCAAAAACAACGGGTCGTGATCGCCCGGGCCCTGATCAACAGTCCCCAGGTCCTGTTTGCGGACGAACCGACCGGAAACCTGGACACGGCCACCGGGCGCATCGTCGAGGACATTCTGTTCGACCTCAACGCCAACCATGACATCACCCTGATCACCGTCACCCACGATCACGAACTTGCCGCCCGCTTCAACCGCCGTCTGTATATCCGCGACGGCCTGCTGATCAACACCGACGAGGAGCACGCGGCATGAACCCGCTCGAAATCCTGACAACCGCCATGGCGAACAGCCTCCGCAGCAAGTTGCGCACGCTGCTGACCATCCTGGCGATCTTCGTCGGAGCGTTCACCCTGACCATCACCAACGGCCTCGGCACCGGCATCTCCAACTACATCGACAGCCAAATCGCTGCCGTCGGCTCAAGCAGCTCCTTCACGGTCGGCAAGACCGACACGAGCGGCAGTCCCGCCTCCGGACCGAAGAAATACGATGCCGGCATAAAAGTCCTTGCAGCTGGCGGCCGCCCGGGTTCAACCCAGCTTGCCTTGGACCAGGCTGATCTGGACACGATCGGCGCCATCCCGGGTATCACCGGCGTCACCCCGGTGACAAGGCTTAGCCCGGACTTCATCCAATGGAGCGGCCACGACAAATACCAGCTGTCGGTCAGCCCCCTTGCCGGCGCGCAGCCCCAGCTCGCGGCCGGCGCTGCCCTGGACGATTCCGGAACCCAGCCGCAACTGGTCCTTCCGTCCAGCTACGTTGCCCCGCTCGGCTTCGCCGACAACGCCCAGGCCGTCGGCCAGGACGCCACGATCGGCATCACCGACGCGACCGGAGCAATGCACCCCATCACCGCCCGCATTACGGGCATTGAACAGAGCGCGCTCCTCGGCGGCGGCGGTGCCTTCATCAACAAGGCCCTCTCAACTGCCCTCGCCGATGCCCAGGGCACCGGGGCACCTGCCGCGTCAAAGAGCGCGTGGGCCAATGCCACGGCCACCTTCGCGCCGTCCGCCGCAGCGCAGGTCGAGGACATGAAGAGCAAGCTCGCCGCGGCCGGCTACACCGCCCAGACCCTCGATGACCGGATCGGCACTGTCAAGACGGTGATCAACGGGATCATCGGTGTCCTGGACGCCTTTGCGGTCATTGCCCTCGTCGCGGCAGGCTTCGGGATCGTGAACACCCTGCTGATGTCCGTTCAGGAACGCACCCGGGAAATCGGCCTCATGAAAGCCATGGGCATGGGCAGCGGATCGGTCTTCGCGCTCTTCAGCACCGAAGCGGCGTTCATCGGCTTCCTCGGAAGCGCCATCGGCTCCGCCGCGGCCATCGGGCTCGGCACGGCAGTCAGTGGCGCCCTCGCCCGGGGACCCCTCAGCGAACTGGAGGGCCTCCACATCCTCGCCTTCGCCCCCGGACCCGTGGCGGGGGTCATTCTGCTGGTCATGGCCATCGCCTTCCTAGCCGGAACTCTCCCAGCCTGGCGGGCGGCACGGCAAAACCCCATCGATGCCCTCCGCTACGAGTAGCCGCCGCGAGACCGGGAACTAGCCTCGCGCCCGCATCACCTGCCCGGGGGCGCACTTCCGCCGGTGATCGTCAGGTGTTTCACCGGCATCACACACGACACCCGCACGAAGGGGTCGGCGCCCGTGCCTGCCACGCGGTTGTTCCTGCCGGTGTCGTCGCACCAGTCAATGTTGAACGGCACCGCAGTGACGGCCGCATCTCCCACGGCTGTCCCGGCAGGGACGACGAACGTGTAGGTGAACCCGCCGGCGTCGTTCATGGCGGCGGTGGCCTTGACGACTTCCGCACCTGTTGCGTCGGTCATGCCCACCTCGATGAGTGCGTTCTTGCCGTAGCGGGGATTGCAGTCAGCGTCCGGTGCCGCCACTGTCACGCGCTGCCCCGGCTTGGCTTCGGCCGGGGTCAGCGAATAGGCCGGGGGGAAGCACGGCGGCTCCCGGCCAGCAGAGGATGCGCACCCCGATATCGGGCCAAGCAGCATGAATACTCCGATCGTGGCACAGATCCCGGCGCGCCGATCACGGTCCCCCATACGTGAAGCCATGCCGTCATTGTCGCTGGCACAGAAGCCGGCGCACAGAGTTGCCTTGTCTTCGTTCCCGTATTGTTGCCGAAGCTCTCCAAGGGCACAGTGAGCCGGGCCCCGCACGGCCGGTGCACCCGGCCCCGGGCGCGGCAGGCCTATGATCGGGGCTATGCGATCGCCCGGATTTTCCCGACGAGGCCTGCTGGGGCTCGGCCCCGGCATCCTGGCGGCGGCCCTCGCGAGGTGCACCGGCCCGGGCGCAGCCGGGCCGGGCCGGGATACAGCCCCGGCCCTGGCCCCACCGGCAACTATGCGCACCGGGAGCTTCACCTCACGGTTCCGGCCACACTAACCCACAGGATGGTCAATGGCCGTGCCCGGTGCCACCGACGGCGGGTCCCCCGCCCCGCCGCCCGTGGCGCTCTTCCTGCATGGCGCGCACGCTGACCACCGCATGATCTTCGATGACCTCGGCGGGGCCGGGTCCTGGCGCAGCACGTGGCCGGCGGCGGGACGCCCTTCGCGATCGCCGCCGTGGACGGAGGCGAAAGCTGGTGGCACCGCCGCGCGTCCGGCACAGACACGCAGTCCATTCTGGTGGAGGAATTCCTCCCTGTTCTCGCCGGCCACGGAGTCGACACCGGCCGTCTCGCCGTGTTCGGCCTGTCGATGGGCGGATTCGGTGCCCTGCTCCTCGCCGCCCGGCACCGCGTCCCCGGACTCCGCGCCGTCGCCGCGATGAGTCCCGCAGTCTGGAGCCAGTACGACGCCGGCCGGTCCGACAACTTCGACGGCGCCGCGGATTTTGCGGCCAACGACATATTTGCCCTGCGGCCTGAGCTGGCGTCAGTGCCGAAACGGATTGGCTGCGGCATGGCGGACAGCCTGCTCTACAGCGTGAAGGACTATGTGAAGGACCTTCCGGGTGCACACGAGGGAGGCTTCCAGGCCGGCGGCCACGACACCGTCTACTGGCGCTCCGTACTGCCGGAGGTCCTCTCCTTCCTGGGCAGAAGCCTGGTTTGATCCCGGCTGCGATCGCGCGACGGGCACCCGGCAGGTCGCCCGGCACGGCGGGTCCGGCGTCGGTGGACCGCACTCACCACTCGCGTGCACAGCGCCCAGTAGGCCACTCCCGCGCCAAGCGAGCCTGCCACGGCGAGCGCCGGGCTTACCCCGGCCAGCGGCGGGTAGACCAGCCAGTGGACCAGATACGCGTAGAGGGAGGCGCTGGCCAGCACCGTCGTGAGGCGGCGGAGGACCTTCGGAACCGGGATGCCGGGCAGCCAGATCAGCAGCAGAATTCCGGCCAGGAGCGTGACTTCCCGGCTGACGTTCTCGAAAAATCCCGGAACGGTCAGGGCCGCAAGGGCTGAGACCAGGCAGCGCTGCCCCACAGTCCGCGCCTGCGCGATGGCCCAGCCCAGGGCGAACAGCCAGAGGGCCGGCGCAGTATGCGGCACCCCGGGGTTCACCAACTCATAGCGGGTCAGCAGCCCGGCGCCGGTAAGCGCCAGCGGAAAGAGCAGCGGGAAGCGCCTCTCGGCGCGGTCCGCCCACGGAAGGGCCAGCAGCGCCGTCGTCCCCACCATGAGGTAGACGAGGATTTCGATGAACCAGAAGTGCCACTGGGTGGTCACCGCCTCGGGCCCGACGATCGCGTTGAGCAGCAGGATATTGGCGGGCGCATAGTTGTCGGTCACCAGGTAGGCGGCCGCGATGAACGCCATGCTCGGCACGACGATCCGCCCCAGGCTGGCCAGCTGCCGCCGCAGCCGCGGGAAGCGTTCCCCGGTGAGCTGGAAGCGGGCAAAGTTGTACCCGGCCACCGCCATGAGCACGTGGGCGGTTCCCTGCCAGCTGAACAGGCCGACGTGGGTGCTGACAATCAGGACGATGGCCACAGCCCGCAGCACAATGCTGGTTTCGAGCGGCACGAAGAGCCGACGCGGCTTCCGGACCGGTGCCGGGCGGGGGCGCGGTTCCAGGTCCCGGACCGGCGTCACATGCCAGTCCGGCGGGAGATGGCCCAGCGCTTGTTCCAGCCTCACCGACGCAGCCACGTAGGACAGCGAGTCCCCGCCCAGGGAGACGAAGGTATCGCTGTCCGCGACGTCGGCGCACTCCAGGGCGTCCTCGAAGATCCTCCGGACGCTATCCAGGCGGTCCGATTCCGGCACGCCTGGTCCCCCTGCGGCGGCTTCCGCCGCGGGCACCGGTTCCCGCCGGGACAGGGCCAGGACAGCCTGGTAGTCCAGTTTTCCTGTGGCCAGGCGCGGGAGGTGCCCGACGGCGTGCACCTCGAGGGCCGCTCGCGGCAGTCCCATGCCCTGGGCGAGTACTTTGCCCAGCAGCTGTGCGTCCTGGTCGCCTTCAACGGCGACGACGACGCCGTCGTCCGTCCCCGCGCTGGCCGCCTGCACACCGAGATCCGCCAGGATCCGCTCCACCTGTCCAAGGTCGACCCGTAGCCCCACGATCTTGACGAACCGGCCGCGCCGGCCCACCACTTCGTAGACTCCCGCCGGGTGGTGCCTGGCGAGGTCACCGGTGCGGAGTTCGGTGACGGTCCGGCCCGCTGCGAGGTCCGCCGGACTCCCGGCATAGCCGAGCATGACGTTGGGGCCGGTGTAGACAAGTTCGCCGTGTTCCAGTCCCGGCACGGGGTCGATGCGGAACGAGCCGCCGGGCACGGGGATGCCCACGGCTCCCGGAACAGTGGCCGCGAGCTCCGGCGGGAGGTACGCCATCCGGGCCGTCGCCTCGGTCTGGCCGTACATCACGAAAAGTTCCCAGCCCTTGCGGCGGCCCAGCTCGGCGTAGCTTCTGACGGACTCGGGTGCCATGCGCCCCCCGGCCTGGGTGACGTAGCGCAGGCTGGGCAACTCCATCTCCGCGAACCCCACCCGTTCGAGGAGCTCAAAGGTGTACGGAACGGCCGCCATGGCCGTGGCACCCCGGCGGCGGAAGAGCTCCCAGAAGCACGGATCAACCACGGAAAGGCCGGTGAGGACCAGCCCGGCACCGCGGAGCAGGTGGCTGTTGATCACGGACAGGCCGTAGCAGTAGGACATGGGCAGGGTGGTCGCCGCACGGTCGGTGGGGCCGATGTCCAGATACTCGGAGATCGACTCGGCATTGGACTGCAGGTTCTCGTGCGAGAGGCGGACGAGCTTGGGTGAGCCCGTGGATCCGGAGGTGCTGAGCAGGAGCGCCAGGTCCGGATGCAGCTCGTGCCGCGTGCCGGGCCGGCGTTCCTCAAGGACGGTTCCCCCGTTCCCGCACCGCACAATGACGTCGGGGTCGTAGGCGGCAACGAGGGCTTCCAAGGCCGCCGGTTTGTCCTCAGGCAGGAGGATCAGGGGGTGCCCGCCCGCCAGCGCCGCCAGATAGGCGACCAGCGAGTCGAGGTCGTTGGCTGCCGTCAGGGCGACGAGGCGCCGCTCGCGGCCCAGCCGCAGGGCAAAGTCATCGACGCGCTCCGCCAGCTCCCTGTACGTCAGTGTCAGGGTGTCGGTGAGAATGGCCGGGCTGTCCCCGTAGCTCGCTAGATCGGCGGCAAAGGGCACCCGCATGAAATCAAGCTGCGTGGTCACCCGGACGATGTTATTAGATTAGGCTTACCTAAACAAAATTACGGTACGAAATGTTTGCGTAATCCGCCTCGATGAGTATTCTCCTTACTTAGGTGTGGCTAAGTAAGGAATGACTCGGCTCCCCGGCCCCCGGGGCCCGGGCCTCGGGCGACACTGTCCCGCAGCCGCCCGCCTGTGCCCCTTCCGTTGTCCCTCCTCTATCACTGCCCCTCCACTCGCCCACACCACTGTCCCTTCACCGTCCCTCCACTCCTCCACTCGCCCGCTCCGCCTGAACCCCGCCACCCCGCCGATCAAAGGAAACACCATGCCCGGATGCCCCCTGCCCAAGAACACTTCACGGCTGCGGAAAACGCTTGCCCTGGTTGCGGCGGCAGCCGCCGTTCCGCTGGCCCTGGCCGGCTGTGCGGGCAACGCCCAGACCCCGGGTGCGTCCGCCGGGCCGGTCCAGGTCACCGGCACGCAGACCGTTGACGCCGATCTTCAGGCTCTCGTGGACACCGGCACCCGGCGGTACGCCGCCTATGTGAAGGATCAGACCGATCAGCTGTTGAGCGGCACGAAGGCGTTCGCGGAGGCGTACGCTGCCGGGGACGCCGCCAAGGCCCGCGGGCTTTATGCTGCGACCCGCATGCACTGGGAACGCATCGAGCCGGTCGCAGAATCGTTCGGGGATCTCGACCCCAAGCTCGATGCCCGCGAAGCCGACCTTGGGCCCGGCCAGGAGTGGACCGGCTGGCACCGGGCCGAAAAAGACCTGTTTCCGCCCTCCGGCTACACTCCCCTCACGACGGCGGAGCGCGCAGCGATTGCCACGCAGCTCGTGTCCGACACCCAGGACCTGGCCCGACGCACCCGCACCGTAGAGCTCTCCGCGGACAAGCTTGGCAACGGCGCCAAGGAACTCCTGGACGAAGTGGCCACCGGCAAGGTTACCGGGGAGGAAGAACTCTGGTCCCACACCGATCTCTGGGACTTCCAGGCCAATGTCGACGGCGCCCGGATCGCCTTCGAAAGCCTGTTGCCCGTTCTGCAGCGGAAGGACCCGGCCCTGGCCGACGTCCTCAAGGAAAAGTTCGCAGCCCTGCAAGCCGGACTCAAGAAGCACTCCGCCGGCGACGGCTTCGCCTACTACAACGAACTCAGCCAGGCCGATATCCAGCAGCTCGCTTCCCTGGTCGACGCCCTGGGCGAGCCGCTCGCCAGGCTCACGTCGGCAGTAGCCCTGTGAGCGGCTGCCCCTTCGGCGGCAGCCCCGGCCACACACCCGACGGCGGCTCCGCGGCTGTCCCCGGCACACCGGCGGCCGCCACCCCGGGGAAACGCCGGCTGTCCCGCCGTGGGCTGTTGTCCTTGGCAGGGGCGGGCGGCGCGGGCGCCGTCGCAGGCCTGGCAGCGGGCTTCCTGGACCGCGACGCCGTGGCGGCACAGGTTGCTCCGCTCGCGGCGCCCGGCGATGTCGTCCCTTTCCACGGTGACCGCCAGGCGGGAATCATCACACCGGCCCAGGACCGCCTTCACCTTGCAGCTTTTGACGTCGTCACCGAGGACCGGGCCGAACTCATCCGGCTCCTAAGGGACTGGACCGCTGCCGCCGAGGCCATGACGGCCGGGCGCGGCGCGGGCAGCACAGGCGCCGTCGACGGCCCCTCCGACGCCCCGCCCGAGGACACGGGAGAAACCCTGGATCTGGGGGCAGGGAAGCTCACCCTCACCATCGGGTTCGGACCGGGCCTGTTCGAGAAGGACGGCAAGACCCGCTTCGGTCTGGATGGACGCCGACCGGACGCCCTCATCGACCTGCCGCACTTCCCCGGCGATGATCTGCAGCCCGGGCGCACCGGCGGCGATCTCGTGGTCCAGGCCTGCGCCGACGACCCGCAGGTGGCAGTCCACGCCATCCGGAACCTGGCCCGCATCGGGTTCGGGCAGACGCGCGTCCGCTGGTCGCAGCTGGGCTTCGGCCGGACCTCCTCCACCTCGCGGTCCCAGACCACCCCGCGGAACCTCTTCGGTTTCAAGGACGGCACCAGCAACCTTAAAGCCGAGGACACCGCCCTGCTGGACGAGCACGTGTGGGCCGGCCCCGGAACCCGGCCGGGAGAGGCCTGGATGGCCGGCGGCACCTATCTCGTGGCGCGCCGGATCCGGATGCACATCGAAATCTGGGACCGGACGTCGCTGCGTGAGCAGGAGGGCCTGATCGGCCGCACCAAGGGCGCGGGAGCCCCGCTCTCAGGTGGCGAGGAATTCACTGCCCCCGATTTTGAGATCAGGGGGCGCACCGGGGACCCGCTGATTCCGCTGGATGCCCACGTCCGGCTCGCGCACTCCAGCCGGAACGACGGCGTCAGGATGCTCCGGCGCGGCTACAACTACGCCGACGGCTCGGACGGGCTGGGACATCTCGACGCCGGCCTGTTCTTCATCGCCTTCGTCACCGATCCCAGGACCCACTACGTGCCGATGCAGCTGGCCATGGCCAAGGAGGACACGCTGGCCCTGGAGTATCTCAAACACACCGGCTCGGGCCTCTTTGCGGTTCCCCCGGGAACCGCGGCAGGAGGCTTCATCGGCGAAGGGCTCTTCGCATGAATGCGGCCGGGGCCGCCGGGGCGGTGCTGCGGTAACTGCTGCCAGCGCCGGCCGGACCGGGTCGCGGAATATTTGGGGTTATCGGTGGGCGTAGGTGAGGCAGTCGGCGTTGTCAGCGCCCGGACCGACATGGACTTCGGAAGCCCGGCACATGAGGTGGTCGTTATGGGCGCATTCGGAGCGCTGGCAGGCCCCGACGTCGGCCAGGACCTTGGGCAGGCCGCCGTGGGTGCCGATGTCGATGAACGTGGCGCAGGCAGCGTGGTCTTCGCTCCCACCGACCGTGATAGCGGCGGCGTTGCAGGCCGAATGGTCGTTGAAGGAACAGTTCGATACGCTGCAGTCCGCGACGTGCGTTGTCATGGCATGACCTTCCGGGTTGTCGGCCGCCCCGGCTGGGCAGCGCCCTCTGACCACGGTAGGCCAGCCCGTCCCGATCAAAAAGACCCAATAGTGTGCCCTAATGACCCGAGGGTGCGCTCACAACGTCGCGGCTCTGGCCGTTGAGTGCGGGAAAGTCCGGCTGTGGCGGTTCTCAGCCACCGGAGGATCGAATCTGGTGTCCTCCAGGGTCGCCCCGTCGTGGAGCCAGCCGCGGTTGCTGTAAAAACTGATGGCCCGCTCGTTGTTCTTCGCCACCCAGAGAAACGCCCGGGCGTAGCCGAGGCCGATGAACTCTTGTTCGGCGGCGGCAAAAAGGACGGAGCCAACACCCTGCGCCCACCGGTCCGGGTGCACATTGATCGCGTGGAGCTGGCCGCTTTCCGGATCCGAATCTCCGGCCGCTGGACCGAGAATCGCGAATCCCGCCACCTAGCTGCCGCGTTGGACCACGAGGTGAACAGTCCCGTCCCTGGGCTCACGGATGTTGCGGCGCCAGGCGGATGCCGCGCGTCCGAGACCGTCAAGGTATTCATCGGTCATGACTCCGCGGTAAGTGGCCCGCCATGCCGCAACATGGACCTCGGCCAGCCGGGCAGCGTCGCCCTCGGCCGCTGGTCTGACGCTGATATCCACAGTGGTCATGATCCCGACCCTGTCATGAGGTCCATGGGCCAACACTAGACTGCGGTCATAAGGAACTCTGCATTCCCAGCCCGCGCCAGTCTGGGCCGGCCCCGGTGCGCAGATTGGCCACGGGTTCCTCGGGCTCAGACCGAGCGGTACCGGAGTGAGCCGGGAATCTCTCCCCGGGTTCCCAGGCTTTCCCCGTAGGCGAACCGCGCCCACAGCGCCCGCAGCGCCCTGCCGTGGGCATTGATGTCGTCCCAGGTGGCGCCCGCGAGCAGTCCCGCGGCCTCCCACGTCTGTTGGTGGCCGAACAGCAGCGGCAGATCAACGGTGTGCGCGGCGCCGTAAAGGTTGCCGGGGGCCCGCCAGGACAGCACATAGCTGTGGGCCCGTCCGCCCGCGCGAACATGCCGCTTGGCAAATCGTCTGGCCGCTTTGCCGTACACCATGTCCGTGACCGCCCACGTGACTGCCCTGAGCACGGCGCCGCCGACCACCGGAATCCTCGCCACGCGGCTCAGGTGGGGGCTCCGCGGCAGGAACAGCCGGACTTCGTCCGCGGTATGACCGATCAGGATCTCGATCCCCGGGGCGGCAGCATTCCAGGCCTGGTCGACGTCGGACTCCTTGGGCAGGGGCGCATGCCCGTACTGGATCCCGAAGGGCATCGCAGCCATCAGTCCGAACTTCCGGGCCGCCTGGGCCACGTCTTCTTCAAGGGCGACGACGTCCATTGCCGGCGTCGCGTCGGAGACCGCCTCCGCGGCGGCCCCCATGGCGGCGCTCATCTTTTCCCGCCCGCGGGTAATGCCCAAAGGCGCACTTTGAATGATGGCCCGCTGGAAGAGGGACGCCGCGTCCGGCGTCGCCATAAGGTGGGCGACGGCGTCGCCACCGGCCGATTGGCCGAACGCGGTGACCCTGCCCGGGTCACCGCCGAATGCTTCGATATTGCGCTGCACCCAGCGGAACGCCTCGATCTGGTCCAGCAGGCCCAGATTGGCGGGCCTGCCGGTACTCGTGGCCAGATACCCGAAGAGACCCAGCCGGTACGTCACCGAGACCACGATCACGCGGGTCTCAGCAACGAGCGAGGCCGGGTCAAAGATCGCCAGGTCCCCCGATCCGGACGTATAGGACCCGCCGTGCAGCCACACCATAACGGGCAGCCGCTCGCCGTCGTCGAGATCGGCCGGCAAGGTGATGGACAGCCGCTGGCAATCCTCGCTGCCCGGCAGTTCGCCGTACCGGGTGCCCAGCACGTCGTCCAGGAAGGGCACCGGCGCCTGCGGGCACGCCGGGGACAGCGTGGTTGCCGCCAGCACCTCGGTCCAGTCGGCTGCGGGCGCGGGCGGCTGGAACCGTTCCGCGGCGGCATACGGAATGCCGGTGGCACGCACGACGGCGCCGTCGCGCCATCCGCTGATCGGGCCACACGGCGGCCCGAAGGAAAGGTTCACAGTCATACCGCTTCAGCCGTTTTTCAGGAGGGCCACATCGGAGACCAGGTCAATGTGTTCCAGCATCGCGGCCGCGGCGGCCTGGGAATCCCGGTCCCTGATCGCGTCGGCGATCTTGCGGTGGGAGGCGAGCGACTGTTCCGGCCGGCCGGGCTGACCGAGTGATTCGAGGCGCGTTTCCAGGACCATTCCGGCGATGAACGTCATCAGCTGGGCCAGGACGGCCGAATGTGCCGCGGCGGTCACCGCCTGGTGGAACAGCTCGTCGCCGCGGGCGCCCCGGTCTCCGGAGGCGACTTCCTCCGCCATCGCGGCGAGGGCCTGATCGATGGCATTCAGGTCCTGCTCGGTGCGCCGGGCCGCGGCGAGCTCGGCAAGCTTGACCTCTAGGGTGCTCCGCGCCTCGACGATTTCGGGCAGCCGGCTGCGGTGCTCGCGGAGGCCCTTGATCACGGACGGAACGTTGGGCCGGTAGACCAGCACCGCGCCCGTTCCGTGCTGGACGTCAATCACGCCAAGCACTTCCAGGGCCACCAGGGCCTGCGCCAGCGTTGCCCGCGAAACCCCCAGCCGCTCGGCGAGCTCCCGCTCGGCCGGCAGCGTGTCACCCGGCCCCAGCTCGGCGGACTCAATGAAGTCCATGATCTGCTCCACGAGCTGCTCGTACAGCCGGGGCCGCGAAACGCGGGAAATCTGATGCGTTGCCGCCTGCTTAGCCATGCGCGTCCTTCCAACCGGTCTTGACCCTAAGCCTACCGGAGAACTATTAACAAAGACACCTAGTGTCTAGGAGGCTAGGCCACTAAGCCAGCCAGGCAATCACTTAGATCCGGAGGAACAACGATGTCCGCTCCCGTCCTGTCCATCATCATCCTGGTGGTGATGTTTCTCCTCGCCACGGTCCTGCCACTGAACATGGGCGCCCTGGCCTTCGTGGGTGCCTTCCTGCTGGGCGCGGTGGTGCTGGGGATGTCCACCAACGACATCCTGGCCAACTTTCCCGGCGGCCTGTTCCTGACGATCGTCGGGGTCACCTACCTGTTCGCCATCGCGCAGAACAACGGCACCATCGACTTGCTGGTCCGGGGTGCTGTGCGGATGGTCGGCAGCAGGGTGGCCCTCATCCCGTGGGTGATGTTCGCCATCACCGCGGTGATAACCGCCGTCGGCGCCCTCTCCCCGGCCGCCGTCGCAATCATCGCCCCGATCGCCCTGAGCTTCGCCGCCAAGCACAAGATCAATCCACTCATGATGGGCATGATGGTGGTCCACGGCGCACAGGCCGGCGGGTTCTCTCCCATCGCCGTCTATGGCGTCACCGTCAACGGCATCATCGCCAAGACGGAACTGGCGGCCAGCCCCATGGCCATCTTCCTGGCCAGCTTCCTGTTCAACCTGGCCATCGCGCTGGTGCTGTTCATCGTGCTCGGCGGCAGCAAGCTGCTGTCCGGCCCGGGCGGCCGCCTGGTGGAACAGGCCGCCGAAAGGCGCATGGCCGTCAGTGTGGGGGCCCGCGCGGCCGGCGTGACCCTGCCGGGCTCCGGCTCGGACATCTCCGCCGCCGGCGTCTCCGCCAAGGGCACCCCGGCCGGCCCCGGAACCACAACGGCAACCGGGCCGTCCGCCGCCTCCGAACCGCCCACCGGCGCCCGCCGCGCCTCGGTGCCGCAACTGATCACCATCCTGGGCCTGATCGCCCTCGCCGTCATCTCGCTCGGCTTCAAGGTGGATGTCGGTTTCGTGTCGATCACCATCGCAATCGTCCTTGCCCTCGTGTCCCCGGCAGCCCAGAAAGGCGCCGTCAACAAGATCAGCTGGTCCACCGTCCTGCTCATCTGCGGCATGCTCACCTTCGTGGGCGTCCTCGAAGAAGCAGGCACCATCACGTTCGTCTCCGGCGGGGTGGCCGAGCTGGGCATGCCCCTGCTCGCCGCCCTGCTGATCTGCTACATCGGTGCCATCGTCTCGGCCTTCGCCTCGTCCACAGCTATCCTCGCGGCCCTTATTCCTCTGGCGGTGCCGTTCCTGGCCACCGGCGAGATCGGCGCCGTCGGGGTGATCGCCGCCCTGGCCGTCGCCTCCACGATCGTGGACGTGTCCCCGTTCTCCACCAACGGCGCCCTGGTCCTGGCCAATGCCCCGGACGACGTGGACAAGGACAGGTTCTACAAGCAGATTCTGGCGTACAGCGGCATCGTGGTCGCCGTCGGGCCAGCCGTCGCCTGACTGGTCATGGTGGTCCCCGGCTGGATGTAGCCGGCACCTCTTCCAATCCCCGCCAGCTCAATCCCCGCCAGCAAGATCCGGGGCAGCAAGATCCGCACCAGCCGACCGACCAAGAAGGAACACGCTCATGATTTTCGAACCCACGCCCGGCGCCGACGGTCCCCTGACCGGCTATCTTGTGGTGGACCTGAGCCGCGCCCTCGCCGGCCCGCATGCCGGGATGATGCTTGCCGACCTCGGCGCGCGGGTGATCAAGGTGGAGAATCCGGGCACGGGAGACGACACCCGCGGCTGGGGCCCGCCGTTCGTGGGTCCCGAGGACGATCCGCAGGCCACGTACTTCCTGTCCTGCAACCGCAACAAGGAATCGATTGCCTTGGATTTGAAGAGCGACGACGGCCGTGCAGTCCTGCGCGGGCTGCTGGAACGCGCCGATGTGGTGATTGAGAACTTCCGTCCCGGTGTCCTGGAACGGCTCGGATTCTCCGCCGCGGACATGCATGCGCTGAATCCGGCGCTGGTGGTCCTGTCCATCACCGGGTTCGGGCACGACGGGCCGGAATCCCGGCGCAGCGGCTACGACCAGATCCTGCAGGGCGAGGCCGGGCTGATGTCCCTGACCGGGTCCGGGCCGGACGATCCGCAGCGGGTGGGCGTGCCCATCGCCGACCTCCTCTCCGGCATGTACGGGGCGTTCGGCACCCTGGCCGCGCTGCTGCAGCGCGAACGCACGGGCCGGGGCCAGATCGTCCGCACGTCCTTGCTGGCGGCACTGGTCGGGGTCCATGCCTTCCAGGGCACCAGGGCCACCGTTGCAGGGGAGGTTCCGGCGGCCCAGGGCAACCACCACCCGTCCATCGCCCCCTACGGCCTGTTCCACTGCCGGCGGGGCCGGGTCCAGATCAGCGTGGGCAGCGAGAAACTCTGGCGCACGTTCGCTGCCGAGTTCGGGATCGACGCCGCGCGGCCGGAATTCGCCTCGAATGCCGACCGGGTGCGGAACCGCGAGAAAGTGATCGAGGAAGTGGAGCAGGCGTTCGCCGGTTTCGAGGCCGAACCGCTGCTCACCAGACTTAACGACGCCGGCATCCCGGCCGGCAAGGTCAGGACCCTGGGCGAAGTCTACGAATGGGACCAGGTCCGCTCACAGGGTCTCGTCATTGACGTCCAGCACCAGGTCCTCGGCACGGTGAGCCTGCCCGGTCCCCCGCTGCGGTTCTTCTCTGCCGCGGACACCGCGGAAACCACCCTCACCGCGCACACCGCCCCGCCGCTGCTGGACCAGCACGGGGACCAGATCCGGACATGGCTGGGACTGCGGCCGGCTGGGGAATCCAGCACAGTCCACGAATCCAGCACAGCCGAGGACTCCAGCACAGCCCTGGAAGGTCGCCCGGCATGTTGACGCGGCAGGGGGTCCGGCACCTGGATGCCGCCGAACTCATCGCCGCGGTCCTCGACCCCGGGTCCTACCGGAGCTGGGACGGCCCCGTCGCGGACCCCGATCCGGGCCCCGAGTACCGGCAGGACCTGGCCGCGGCCCGGGCGAAGACCGGCGTGGACGAATCCGTCCTGACCGGCGAAGGACTCATCCGCGGCCGCCGGGTCGCCGTGATCGTCAGCGAGTTTCGGTTCCTCGCCGGCTCCATCGGCCAGGCCGCGGCGGAACGGATTGTCACCGCCGTCGAACGGGCCACCCGCGAGGGCCTGCCCCTCCTGGCAGGTCCGGCCTCGGGCGGCACCCGCATGCAGGAGGGAACCATCGCGTTCCTGTCCATGGTTAAGATCAGCGCCGCCGTCCGGACCCACCGGCAGGCCGGGCTGCCCTACCTCGTCTACCTGCGGCATCCCACCACGGGAGGCGTCATGGCCTCATGGGGATCCCTCGGCCACATCACCGCCGCCGAACCCGGAGCGCTGCTCGGCTTCCTCGGACCGCGGGTCTACGAGGCCCTCCACGGCAACCCGTTCCCGGAGAACGTCCAGACGGCCGAAAACCTCTTCGATAAGGGGCTGATTGACGCGGTGGTCCCGCCCCGGCAACTGCCCGACGTCGTCGACCGCGCCCTGAGCATCCTGGCCACCGGCACGCGGCTGCCGGTGGCACCTCCCGTGACCCTGCGGGCGAAGCCGTCCGGCGCCGGCGCCTGGGAATCGATCGGCATCTCCCGCAATCTCCGCCGGCCGGACGTGCGGCAGCTGCTGGCGCACGGCGCACGGGAGGTCCTCCCGCTCAACGGCACCGGCCAGGGCGAAAAGGACCCCGGCCTTCAGTTGGCCCTGGCCCGCTTCGGGCAGGAATCCTGCGTAGTCATCGGCCACACCCGGCCCAGGCCGCCCCGCACGGCGGCAGTGGGACAAACGGCAGTTGAACAAGTGGCAGTGGCACAAGCGGCGATGGGGCCGGCGTCCCTCCGGGAGGCCCGGCGCGGCATGCGCCTGGCCGAGGAACTCGGACTGCCGCTTGTCACGGTCATCGACACCGCCGGCGCCGCCCTCTCCCGTGAGGCCGAGGAAGGCGGCCTGGCCGGCGAAATCGCCCGTTCCCTGCACGAACTCATCGGGCTCAACGCCCCCACAGTGTCCGTGCTGCTCGGGCAGGGAGCCGGCGGCGGCGCACTGGCCCTCCTGCCCGCGGACCGCACCATCGCCGCCCAGCACGCCTGGCTGTCTCCGCTGCCGCCGGAAGGCGCCAGCGCAATTGTCCACCGGAGCACGGACTTCGCCCCGGCCATGTCCGCGGCGCAGGGCGTCAACATCGCGGCCCTGCACGCAAACGGACTCGTGGAGCACATCGTGGACGAACGCCCCGATGCCGCCGGCGAGGCGCAAGCCTTCTGCCGTCGCCTCGGCCGGGCCATCGAATACGAGCTCGCCGCCCTCGCCAGTGCAGGGGTCACCGAGCTGCTCCCCCGGCGGCTCGAAAAATACCGCCGCCTGGGTAGCCTCCAGGCGCCGCGGGCGGAACGCCGCCAGCCGTCTGAAGGCCACCCCTCCGGCGACCAACCCCCTGACGTGCGCGCCTAGCGCAGGCTCGGGAACTCCGCGCGGCTGAGCGAGGCGTAGCGGCCGTACGCGGCGATCACGGCAGCCTCGACGGCATCGACGTCGAGGCCCGGCACGAGGTCATCGGCCGCTCCCGCCGTCGCCGGGTCCCACTCAAGGCCGAGCGCGGCGTAACTGGCCTCCAGGACTGCACGGATCGGTGCGGAGTTCGCCACCACGATCACGGAGCTGAAGAGCCAGCCGCCCGCGACCACCCGCTGAGCAGTACCCACCAGCTTGATGAGATGCTCCGGGACCTGCGGGTTCCTGCCATGCACGCTGAACTCGCCGGGGCAATATTCCCCCGGGATCTCACCAACGCCGGCGTCCACACCGGTGTCCCGCAGTGCCCGGGCGAGCAGTTCGCCAAAGAGCGAAAACCGTCCCTTGGCACCGGCAATCGCGTCCGGGTCCGGTTCCAGATGATCGATGACGAGCGTGCCCTTGTGGTAGGCGGCGGCGCGGCCGCCGGCCTTGCGGACCAGCGGTTCGAAACCGAACTCCCGGCAGGCCGCGGCGGCGGCCTCGAAACCGGGCAGGTGGGTGTCGCGCTGCCCGAACGCAACCGTGGGAACCGGCCGGTACAGCCTGAGCGTCGGACCCAGCGAACCGGTCTTGACCTTCTGGAGGAGCCCGAGCGCGAAGTCGAGGTCGGCGGCGGCACCGAGGGATTCCTCCTGCCGCACCACCGTCAGTGTCCGAGGTCCGGCTGGCGCCTGCGGCATGTTGTTATGCTCCCTTATGGTCATCCTGCAATTCCTCGTCGTAGCCGCCGCGTTCGCCATCGTCGACGCCATCTGGCTCAAGACGATGAACCCGTTCTACCGCCGCCAGATCGGTGACCTGCTGGCCGACAAGCCCAATCTAGGGTACGCGCTGGTGTTCTACGTGATCTACATTGCCGGAATCGTGTTCTTTGCCCTGCGGCCGGCGCTCGACGGCGGCAGCTGGCTCAGTGCGGTGGGCTACGGTGCCGCCCTGGGCGTCTTCGCCTACGCCACCTACGACCTGACCAATGCCGCCACACTCAAGACCTGGCCGTGGCAGCTGATCGTCGTCGACATCCTCTGGGGTGCCGCGTTGACGGCACTGGCCACGCTGGCAGGCTGGCTCGTCTTCCACACGAACTAGTAATTCCACACCAACTAGGACTTGCGCAGGGTCAGAATCTGTTCCGCGCGGCCGAACGGTCCGGTGAGGTCATGCAGCACCGTGGAGGTCAGGCCGATCCCGTCCGTGCCGAACGAGACCTCGTTGTCCAGTCCCAGCCACTCTCCCTCCGGCTGCCGGTACATGTGGATCTGCAGGTCCAGGTTGGGGAAGGCATAGCTGCCCTTGCCCGGGGGAACCCGGGCGGCAATGCCGTTGGCTGTGTCCACGAGCCCGATCAGCCGGGCGAGGTCGCCGCTGTCCGCCGTGTCGGTCAGCGGATAGTCGGTGCGGAGCCACACCGTCCCCGAACCGGCCCGGTGTCCCTCGGCGATCCGCATGTGCAGCGAAGCGATGTAGCCGCCGGGCCAGACGCTCGCGGCATCATACGGTTCGCAGTCTTCCGGAGCCGGGATCCGCGGATCCTCGAAAGCCGCAATGGCGGACGTGTCAGAGGTGATCATCCGCCAGGCAGTGGCGCGAACGGCCGTGCGGCCGCCGGCGATGAGTTCGGCCTGCACCAGTTCGATGGTCCGGCCGGGGCGGAGCGTGGAGGTCACCACCTCGAACTCCCCGCCGGGGATCAGGCCGAGGATTTCGTAGCTCAGCCGCGCCATGCGCATATCCTCGCGGGGCTCGTGCCTGGCCAGGCAGTCGGCCATAATGCCGGACGCGGGGGCCATGTGCTGCTCGTGCTCGTTCCAGGCGCCCTGGGCGTGGAGCGTGGAGCGGAAACGCCCGCCACCCAGCACCTGGTAGTAGAAATCGCCCTCGGCCAGTTCCGGTAGTACAGCAGTCAACGTCCGCCCTTTCGCGTGGCTGATGATTCCAGAACACACTATCCTTTCGGTCCGGCCGCACCGGCAGGAACAACCATCTGCGGGACGCAACCCGGACGGCGCAGGCGTCAATAGTCATCGTTCGCCGGGCCGGACTGGGTAGACTCGATCACAGCGTCCGAAACTATCATCCGAAGGGGTGCCCTCCTGATTCGAGTCATCAGCTACAACCTCCGCAAGCACAAAGCCAGTGGAGAGCTGGTCGATCTGGCCCGCGATTTCGAGATTGATGCTCTGTGCCTCCAAGAGTGCGATACCGAGGACCTGCCGGCCACAATCGGCAACCTGCACCTGGCCGACGCCACGCGGGGTAACCGGCTCGGCCTGGCGATCTACTACCGCAAGGACCGCTTCACCGCTTACGACACCCAGACGTTCGCCTTGAAGAAGTCCCTCCACGACCGGGTCCTGGCCCCCGCCCATGAGCGGCTCATCGGAACCCGCGTGACGGACAACGAGACCGACCACGAGCTCGTCATCGCCTCCTTCCACGCGGCTCCGCTGACGGCGTCGAACTCGCTGCGGCGGAACCAGATCCATGCCGCCCACGCGGAGCTGCTCAGCATGGGCGGCGGCCTGATGTCACTGATGGTCGGTGACTTCAACTATCCGTTCTTCACCAAGTCCCTGACCGCGAAGATGAAGGACGCCGGCTATGACCTCACAATGAGCGACCGCCGGACCTACACCCGGTACAAGGTCTTCAAGGGCCATTTCGACTTTGCCACCTCCCAGGGCCTGGACATCGAGAGCGTGGAGACGCTGCCCCGCGGCGCCTCGGACCACCTCCCCATCCTGATCTCGGCCGAATACGGCCAGGAAGCGTCCGGAAACGGCTCGGAACCCGCGGCGTCTTAGCGGCCGGTCCGGGGGCAAGAACACCCGGTGAACAAAGGGTGAACCGGGCATCGAAAGCACGCTTATCGTAATCTCCACGTGATCTACTGCTGGGCGTGAACTTCTCAAGACGCACGTTCCTGACAGCCGCCGGAACGGCCACCGTCACAGCCCTCGCCGCAGGCGACAGCTGGCGCGCCGCGGAAGCCGCCGTACCCGCCCTGCCCCCGGCCGACATGTCCGGCATTGACCACATCATCGTCCTGATGATGGAAAACCGCTCCTTCGACCACTTCCTGGGTTGGCTGCCCCGTGCCGACGGCACCCAGGCCGGCCTGACCTACCTGGACCGATACGGAATACCGCACGCCACCCATCACCTGACAGACTTCCAGGGCTGCGGCCACCCGGATCCGGACCACTCCTACGAAGGCGGCCGAATCCAATACAACAACGGCAAGAACAACGGCTGGCTGCGGGCCGGTGAAAACGACGAATTCGCCGTCGGCTACTACGCGGCCGCCGACCTCGATTTCTGGCGGCAGGCAGCTCCCGACTGGACGGTCTGCGACCGCTACTTCGCCGCCACCATGGCCGAGACTTACCCGAACCGCTTCTACCAGCACGCGGCCGCCACCGACCGCACCCACAATTCCTCCGCCACCAGCTCGCTCCCCACCATCTGGGACCGGCTGGCCGATGCCGGCGTCGAGGGCAAGTACTACTACGGGGATATCCCGTTCACCGCGCTCTGGGGATCCAAGTACTTGGGCATCTCTGGCCACTATTCGGAATTCCTCTCGGACGCCGGCTCCGGCAACCTTCCCGCGGTGTCCTTCGTCGATCCCCGCTTCACGGACGAAGGTTCGGGAACGTCAGGCGACGACCACCCTCATGCTGATATACGTTCCGGTGAGCTCTTCCTCGCAGAGGTCTATCACGCCGTCACCACCGGCCCGGCCTGGCCCAACACCATGCTGGTCATCAACTATGACGAGTGGGGCGGCTTCTACGACCACGTCGCACCGGAGAACGCCCCGGACACAAGCCCCGAGACCGCTCTGCGCGGTTTCCGGGTGCCGGCGGCCATCATCTCCCCGAGGGCCCGGCGCGGTTATGTCGCCCACGGCGTCTATGACCACACGTCGGTTCTAAAAGCCATCGAATGGCGGTGGAACCTGCCTCCGCTGACGCCCCGGGACCAGGAGGCCCGCAATATCGCCGAAGTCCTCGACTTCGAGGCCCCTGCCAATCTCACCGTCCCGACGTACCTGGTCCCGCCCTTCGCGGCCGGACCGGCCTGTACCCCCGTCGGGCCGCCGCCGGCCGAAGAATGGTCCGGACTCAAAGAAAAGGCCCTTGCCGACGGATGGACACTGCCTTGATCCCCGACACCCGAACCCGCCCCGTTTCCCAGCCTGCGGTCCCGCCGCGGCCCCGCTCGGCGCGCCCAGTGCGGCGGCTCGCTTATGCCGCCCTGGTGGTGCTGGCGGCCGCCACGCTCGTCTCCGGACCGGAATCCGCTACGGCGGCCACCCCTGTCAGCGCACCGGCCGCCGGCCTGGACTATCTCCCCGGCGCCCAGCATGTCTTTGTCATCAACCTCGAAAACAAGGGCTACGACTCCACGTGGGGCCCGCAATCCGCGGCGCCGTACTTGTCCACGACGCTGCGGTCCCAGGGGGTGCTGCTGAACCAGTATTACGGCACGGCACACAATTCCCAGCCGAACTACGTCGCCCAGATTTCCGGACAGGGACCCAACCCGCAAATGCAAGCCGATTGCCAGACCTACTCACCCTTTACCGGCGCCGGAACGGCCGCCCAGGGCCAGGCCGTAGGGGACGGCTGCGTCTTCCCGGCCAACGTGCCCACCGTCGCCGGACAGCTGACGGCTGCCGGCAAGACGTGGAAGGGTTACATGGAAGACATGGGAACACCGTGCCGTCACCCGGCCCTCGGGGCGGTGGATGACACTCAAAAAGCCAAGGCCGGGGACCAGTACGCGGCGCGCCACAACCCGTTCGTATACTTTGCCGGGATCAGCGGCTCGCCGGACTGCGCCCAGAACGACGTCGACCTCGCCTCTCTGAAGACAGACCTCGCCTCAGCGGCCAGCACCCCTAACCTGTCGATGATCACACCAAACCTGTGCCACGACGGTCACGATGCACCGTGCGTTGACGGTCAACCGGGTGGCCTGGCCGGCGCGGATGAATGGCTCAAGCAATGGGTACCGGCCATTACGTCGTCCCCGGCCTTCAGACAGGACGGTGTCCTGGTGATCACATTTGACGAATCCGACGGACCGCAGTCCGACGCCACCGCCTGCTGCGGCGAAACCGCCGGGCCCAACACTCCCGAGCCTGGAATCACCGGCCCCGGCGGCGGCCGCGTCGGCGCGCTCGTGATTTCTCCCTTCATCAAGGGCGGAACCTGGTCCACCACCCCGTACAACCACTACAGCCTGCTGGGCAGCATCGAAGACACCTTCGGCCTGCCGTACCTGGGCTATGCGGGAGCCCCGGGACTGAACCGCTTCGGCCTCGACGTCTACAACGCAGGCGTCTAGGAGGCATCCGGGAGCGGCTGCGGGAAGGACGGGCAGCCGCTCCCCTGTTGCCCAACGTGCCCAACGTGCCCAACGTGCCCAATGCGCCCAACGCGCCCGGCGGGACGGTACGCCCGGGAAAGTACCCGGCAACGACGGGCGGGGCCGCTGTCAGGAGCCGGCGTTGTAGACGTCCTCGCCGAAGCTGTTCAGGCCCGGCGCACCGGCATACCCGAGGCGCGGCAGGGAGAACGCGTCTTCGATGCTGGCCAAAAGGCTGAAGTGGTTGTAGGGCCGGTCCGACGTCGTGCCGCCCTTGACGAACGGCGAGAGTACCAGCGCACCGATCTTGCCGCCGGCCGTCCCGCCGGGCAGCAGTCCTGAGGGCCCCAGGGTCTTGCCCTCTGATTCATCGAAAGTGATGACCAGCATGCCGTCCTGTTTGAACGCCGGTGAGTCCAGGATCGCCGGGACCTGCTGGCTCAGCCAGGTGTCCGCCGCTGCCAGCCCGCCGGCGCTGCCGTCGACGCAGGGGTTGTCGTGGCCGTCATTGCAGAGATTGGGTGAAATGTAGGCCAGGTTCGGCGTGCTGGCCACGGACCTGAGGTCCCCGGCGAGTTCGCCAAAATCCACCACGTTGTCCCGGCAGTCCGGCGAGGAGGTGATGGATTCGAAGTACACGAACGGGTTGTGGCGGGTGGCGTACTGGTCGCCCACCCTGGCGCCCTGGCTGCTGTCCTTCGCGCCAAGCTTGGGATGCCTGCACGGGGTCCCCATGTCCTCCATGTAACCCTTCCAGGTCTTGCCGGCTGCGCTGAGCTGTCCGGCGACCGTGGGGACGGATGCCGGATACACGCAGCCGGTTCCCTCAACCTGTCCCAGCGACGCCGTCCCCGTCAGCCGGAACGGGGCGTACGTGGGGCAGTCGTTCCGGGTCATCGCATTGGACGCCTGCCCGGAGATCTGGGCCAGGTAGTTCGGGTTCGAGTTATGGGCGATCCCGTAGTACTCAGACAGCAGGACCCCCTGGCTGCGAAGCGCTTGCGAGAGATAGGTGGCCTCGGAGCCAGCCCCCCACACTTTGTCATAGCCCTTGTTCTCGAGGTTGATCACGAACACGTGCCCCGGCTTCGAGCCGGAGCCCGCAGTGCTCGTGCTCCCGGCAGTGGGTCCCGCAGACGGGCTGCCGCGGGGAGGCGAGGGCTCGCACGCTGCCGCTGACACCATCAGGACTGCTGCAACAAGCAGCCGCACGGCGATTCGACGTTGAGTTTTCGTGGCGTTCCGGCTCATGGATCCCGGCTTTCTCGTTGGCCCGACCCGCTTGATCCGATCGGCATCGCGTTGGCGGCTCTATTTGTTGAACTCTTGCACACCGCCATCAAGAAAGCCCGCGAAGAGCCTAGACAATGGCTGGGAATGCGGTGTGCCGGCCCCCCGGCCGGGAACTGTCGGCAGGCGCACGGCGGCCAGGGAACCGGCCCCGGGGGAACTGGAACCGCCGTACCGTTCAGTAGCGAAAGTGGTGGTGGTAGTTTGCAGTCATGAACGGACCATCGGATTCCATTCCGCTTCTTGATCTCAGCACGGCAAGGGCTCAGGACGGCACGTTTGACCCGGCGTTTATTGATGCCTTGCGTGATGCCACGCACCGGGTGGGTTTCTTCCAGTTGACGGGGTACGGGGCCTCTGCCGCCGAGGTGGACGAACTCTTTGACGTTACCCGGCGGTTCTTTGAGCTCCCGCTTGAGTCCCGGCTGGAACTGGACAACCGGCTCTCGCCCCATTTCCGCGGCTACACGCGTCTGGGCCACGAAGTCACCCAGGGCCGGCCGGACGCCCGAGAGCAGCTCGACTTTGGACCGGAGCGCCCCGCCGTCGGGAACTACCCGGCGGACGAGCCGTATTGGCTGATCCAGGGACCCAACCTGATGCCGGACCGGGCGCTGCCCGAGCTGCGCACCGTGTGCATGGCCTGGGCGGACCACATGTCCCGGGTTGGCGCCGAACTGCTAAGCGCCATCGCCGTGTCCCTGGAACTGCCGGAGGACTACTTCGACGAGCCGTTCCAGGACTCTCCGGCGTGGATGGCCAAGCTTGTCCACTATGTCGGCGGTGTAGTCGCGGATGCCGGCCCCCAGGGCGTCGGCGCCCATGCGGACTACGGCTTCGTCACCCTGCTGCTCCAGGACCAGGTCGGCGGCCTGCAGGTGCTCCCGCCGGGCAGCGACAACTGGATTCCCGTGGAGCCGATTCCGGGGGCCCTGGTGGTCAACCTCGGGGAGATGCTCGAAGTCGCCACGCAGGGCTACCTTGCGGCCACCATCCACCGCGTCGAGGCGCCCCCGCCCGGCGTGGACCGCTACACGGTCCCGTTCTTCTTCTCGCCCCGGCTCGACGCCGTGATCGAACCGGTGCCCCTTCCGCTCGCGCTCGCGGCCCGGGCCCGGGGCATCACCGACGATCCGGACAACCCGATGCTCGCGTCCTACGGCGCCAACGTGCTCAAAGGCTGGCTGCGCGCCCACCCGGAGGTTGCCCGGATCCATCACCCCGGACTCGTCCGGGCCCCCGGGCAGTCGTGAACGGCAGTCGTGAACGGCAGTCCTGAACGGCAGTCCTGAACGGCATTCCTGAACGCTCCCGGTGACAGGGCAGCGTCACCGGCGGGGCTTGCCGTGTCAGGCTTTTCGCGGTGCGGCGGCAGCGGCGAGCGAGGCCAGGCCCTTTTCGAAGTCCGCGCCGACCACCTTGTCCATGTTCATGAACAAGGCAAACACCTTGCCGATGCCCTTGTTCTCTCCGGTCATCGTCCACGTGACCTGGGTGCCGCCGGCCGACGGCGCGAACGTGAAACTGGTGGGGTTGACGGCTTTGAAGGGCTTGGTGAACTCCAGGCGGACCTTGATGCTCCGCGGCCTGTCCGTGTCCACGATTTCCATCGTGCCGGAGCCGGCCTTGCGGTTCCCGCTCCAGGCGTATTTGGCGCCGACACCGGATTCGCTGCCGGAGTAGCTCCGTTCCATGGCAGGATCGACTGCCTCCCACGGGGACCACTTGGTCCATTCACGGAAGCTGTTGACCAGCGGAAAGATGTCCTCGGCGGGTGCGGGAATGACTGCGCTGCGGGAAATTTCGAAGGTAGACATGCCGCCATCCTAGGGGCTGGCCGGCCCGGGAAGGCGCAGGTCAGCATAAGCCAGGCACAACAGGCACCACCAGCACAACAGGTACAGGACGGGCAGAAGACGGCCAGCTCAGCCCTGCAGCGGGATCACGTCAATCCCCCCGTGCTGATCGGCCACAACCAGAACCCGGGCCGCCGCCACGCCTTCCAGTGCTGCCGCCAGCTGCTCCTCCTGCGCTCCTGTGTTGCCAGCAACCTCTCCGCCGGCAACACCCGCCACGCCGCCGTCGGCACCGCCGTCGGCACCGCCGTCGGCCCGCTTCCAGACCGTGACGCCGGCCCCGGTGACCTCGTCGATGACCCGCCGCAGCGGTGCGGAGTCGGATCCTGCCACGAGGATCACGTGGCCGATGGTTCGCGGACGGACCGGGCCGGCCGCAGCAGGGCCGGCCGCAGAAAGGACACGGTCCTGCCGCCACACCGCGAAGTGGTATCCGGACACGAGCCCGGTGGCGACCAAAAGCCCCAGGGGTGCGCGGATCCGGTCCACGAGGCTTCCGCCGCTGACATCGCCCAGGAAGAACTCAAACATCCGGAAGCCGATTACCAACAGAGTGACCACGGCCACCACGGCGCTCAGGCCGAACACGGCCACCAGGTAGATCCGCCGCGCGTTCAGCCCGGCACCCGCCGCCGCCGGCTCCAGGGGCCGCCACGCGAGCCACCACACCGGCCCGCCAACCAGGAGGGAACTGATTCCCGCAAGCAGCAGTGTCCGCGCCCCGGCGCCGGCCAGCGGCGTCGCCGTCATGGCGAGGACCGAGTTGACGATCACGCCGATCCCGGACGCTGCCGCGACCAGGGCGACGCCGGAGGTCACCAGCCTGCCGCCCTGGAGGGTGGCCTCCGAGCGCCCGCGCGCGATCTTGCGGTGGTAGACCCAGACGAGGGTGCCGATGGCGGCCGCGGACACGGCCGGCGCGAGGGGCTCCAGCAGGAGCTCCAGCGGTTCGGTACGGTCAAACAGCAGCCGGAGGACCACAAAAAGCGCAACGCCGGCTCCGCCCAGGGTGAGAACACCCGCCCCGAGCACCCCGACCGTGATGAGCGCGACGTCGGCCAGCCCGGTCCGCAGCCTCCGGCCGCCATCGTGCCTCCAATGCCACCACCAGACGGCGGTTCCGCCAACGGCCCAGACCAGGGACTGCAGCGCCGAAACCCACCAGGGCTTACCCACCGAGACCTCAGTCGTGGAACCCCGCAGGGCGGCATCCAACAGCGTGGACAGGGCTGCGACAGCGCCGCCCACGCCCAGCACGAGCCCCAGCACCGAGCCAAGCACCGTGGGGACGTCGGCCAGTTCTGTCGGACTCTTCCGGGGGTGACGCCACATCCACCGGTGCCAGGCCCAGACCGCAGCCCACACCAGGCCGGTGGCCAGGGACAGCCGCCATTCCGGGCCCTGCCCGCCGATCAGCGAAGAGATTGTATTCAGCACGTTGGTGGAGGCGATGAGCAGGGCCAGCAGGTAGGCGCCGGCCAGGTAGAGACCCCAGCCAATGGCGGACCGCTCCTCCGGATCGTCGAGCCGCCGCCATACCGCCCACCACAGAAGGGCGGCGAGCGGCCCGCCGATCAGGGCAAAAGCCAGCGACCGCGCCAGCCCGGCGACGTCGTCAGTGGCCAGTTCCGTCCCGGTCACCAGCAGCCGGCCCAGCAGTCCGCCGAGCCCGACGGCGGCGGTCACCACCAGCGCGAACAGCAGCGCGTAGGTGATCAGCCGGCGCACAGTCCGCTGGGCGCTCATTGCTTCGCCTGTCCCGGGCACACTGTCAGCTGCCAGGGTGCGGTGTCGATCAGCCAGCCGTTGCCGGACCGAACGAGGTCGAAGACATCCTCCACCTGGTATTCGGCACTGCCGAACGGGCCGCCCGGCTCAGAAACGGTGATGAGCACCCTGACGTCCGCGGAGTCCGGCCTTTCGGTGGTGGAGACCAGTGTGACGCGCAGGTTCCGGGCAACGGGGCGGCCCTCGGCCGTGCATTTGTTCCGGGCGGCGGGGGTCAGGTAGGCGGAGGCGGCCGCCTCATCCCCGGCAATGACGGCGGCAGCATAGCGCTGCGCGACGCCGGCCGGCGTTGACTCGGCCAGGGGCGCAGGTTCCCCGCGGGTGAGCACCACCGCCAGCGCGACAATCACGATCACCGCGATTGCGGCCATGACGGCCAACAGGGTCCGGTCAGGCCTGGCCCGGCGCGGTTTCTCCGCCGGTCTATCCTGCGGTCCTTCCACCTGTCCCGGCGGTCCTTCGGGGGGTCCTGCGGGCTGTCCTTCAGGCTGCTGGCTCATGCCCCAAGTATGGATGCCGGGCCAGCGCACGGTCATGATGTCTTTCGCCCCCTTCCGCGGCGTCTGCGTCGACGCGGCCGATGCCAGCCACTACGCTCGGAAAATGGGAATCATGCGGAAGGCCCTCGCCGTTGTGGTTGTGCTCTTGATCGGGCTTCTCGGCGGCGCAGCTGCGGCGCTCGCCGTGACGCCGACCGCCGTCGTGGTTGAAGACCGCGCCGGCGTCCTGGACCAAAAAACCCTCCTGCCGGCAGTGGAGTCCACCGACTTCTACCAGCCCACCAAGGTGGCGGTCTACACCTACAACGGCACGGCCGCGGACAACCTGAACGAGGAGGTCCTGCGCTTCGCCCGCGCCGAACACCCCGAGTGGATCAGCCCCGACGGACAGAAGTGGGCGGACGGGCTGTTCATCTTCGCCTTGGATCCGGTGGGCCGGCATGTCGGGACGTACATGGGTGAAGACCGCAAGGTCTCCCCCGAACAACGCGAGGACATCCAGAACGCCTCCAAGGAGCTGCTCCGCGATGCCCAGTGGACCGACGGCACCATTGCCGGGATCCGCCGCGGCGCCGAACTGATCAACCAGCCGTGGTACCGGTCCACGGCCTTCCTCGTCACGGCCTGGACGGCCGTGATCGCCGCGGTCTGCGGTGCCGCGGCGTGGCTGATCGTCCGCTGGCGGACCAGGGTCTCCAGCCGGGAGGAGCTTGCACGGGGTGACGCCAGCTACGCGAATGTGAGCATGGACCTACAGGTCACCGAGCTCAACGCCAGCACCATTCCCGAGTCCTCGCGGTACGGCAGCACGGTCCTGGAGAAACACCGCACGTTCCTGAACCGCTACAACACGGCCACCGAGCTTTCCAACCAGGTGCATGCCCTTAGCAGCCGGGACCTGAGCCGCCGGCCCAACCTCAAACTGGTCCGGAGCTACGCCGATGCCGCTGCGGAACTCGATGTGCTGGATGACGTGATTGCCGATACGAATGCCCTGCTCAACCGTGGCGCATCCTGGCCGGCCGCCTGGGACCACCAGCTCGCACCGTTCCGCAGTGACCTGAACAGCCTGGAGGAGCTGCTCAGCCAGCGCAGAGCCGAGGGAGCGTCTGCGACGGCGGCCGCGTTGCGGTCCTTCCGCGATGAAAGCCGCAGCGACCTTGAACGCTGGTCATCGGAGCTGGCGGACGGCTCGATCACCCCCGAGACGGCGCTGGACCGGTTGCGTGATGCCAGGACCCATCTCTCGGAGCTTCTGAAGGACCACGCCGACACCGTGATCGACGCCTATGCCCGCAACGAGAAGGAAGCCGGTCTCATGCGCAAGGACATGGAGAGTGCGCAGGCCGGGACCAAGGCCCGATACGGTCGAGCCTACGAGCCGAGCATTCTCGGCACGGTGTATCCGTCCTACTACTTCTTCTCGGTCCCGAGCTTCAACTCCGGCTTCAGCACCGGCGTCAGCAGCGTGAGCAGCGCACGCGGCGGCGGCGCCACCACCGGGTACGGGTCCAGCGGCGGCAGCTTTTCCGGGTCCGGGAGCTCGTCGAGTTTCTAGGGCCAGGTTCCAAAGCCGGTTCCAGGGCCGGGCCCGCAGGGCGGCGGGCTTAGGGGCCGCCCCCGGTCCGTTCGACGACGAAATCACCGCCCGGGAACATGATCGTTTCATGGCCGTCATCGAACCTCACGAGGTACGGCGGCGCTCCATCGGCCCCCTTCACCTCCAGGATCAAACCGTGCCGGTCCGTGGACTCGACGGTGGTCCCTCGAATGATGATCCGGTCCCCTGCGACTGCCTTCATGGCCATCACCTGTATCTCTATTGACGCCTGTGTGCCCGAAGATCATTATTGCTCTTGACGGCTGGGGGGCGCTATGGCCTTGGACCAGGGAGCCGCGCCGTGAACAACTTTTGGGCAGTTGGCCAAGCAGGAAAAGCATTCAAAATCCTTTTCCCGGTGATCTGTTTCGTGGCAAGACCGACCCACGGCCCCGTCCCTCCCCCGGCTCACTCCGACGGCCCGGGTTACCGACGGCGCCGCAGGCCCGACCTGGTTCCCCATGACCTGCGCACCCTTGCGGGGTGCCGGCCATGATGAGCGCCATCCTCCGCTGGGTCCTGCAGTTCCGGATCCTGGTCCTGGCCGCGGCGGCGGGAATCCTGGCCCTCGGACTCACCAGCCTGCCGAGCATGTCCGTGGACGCCTTTCCGGAATTTGCCCCGCCGCAGGTGGAGATCCAGACCGAAGCACTGGGGCTCTCGGCCGCCGAGGTTGAGCAGCTCATCACCTCCCCCATGGAGGCCGACCTGCTGAACGGGGTGGCCTGGGTGGAAGCCATCCGGTCCAAGTCCGTGCCCGGCCTGTCATCCATCCAGATGGTCTTCAAACCGGGGACGGACCTTTTCCGCGCACGCCAACTGGTCTCGGAACGGCTCACCCAGGCGCGCGCACTGCCCAACGTTTCGGCAGCACCGGTACTGATGCAGCCACTGTCCTCCACCAGCCGCGTCATGATGATCCGGCTGACCTCAAAGGACATGTCGGCCATCGACATGTCCGTCCTGGCCCGGTGGACCATGAAGCCCGGGCTCCTGGCCGTGCCCGGCGTGGCGAACGTGGCCATCTGGGGCCAGCGCGACCAGCAACTCCAAGTCCTGGTGGACCCCGCGCAGCTCCAGGCCAAGGGCGTCACGCTGGACGAAGTCATCAAGACGACCGGCAACTCCGTCTGGGTTTCGCCCTTGAGCTACCTTGAGGCATCGACACCGGGCACCGGCGGCTTCTTCGAGACGGGCCACCAGCGGATCGGCGTCCAGCATGTCCTGCCGATCACCACGCCGGAGGATCTGGGCCAGGTGCCCATCGAGGGCCCGGCCGGGAACATCCTGCTCAAAGACGTGGCCACCGTGGCTACAGACCACCAGCCGCTGATTGGCGACGCCCTGCTCAGCAAGGAAGCGGAATTGTTGCTGGTCATCGAGAAGTTCCCCGAGACGAACACCATGGACGTGACCCGGGGCGTCGACGAGGCATTGCGTGCACTCCAGCCCGGCCTGCCCGGAGTCACGATCGACACCAGCGTCTACCGGCAGGCGTCCTTCATCGACGAAGAGGTCGGGACGCTCGGCATCGCGCTGCTGATTACGCTGCTGCTGATCGTTGCCTTGTTCGGCGCCTTCTTCCACTCCTGGCGCACGGCCCTGATCAGCCTCATTACGATTCCGGTGTCGCTGACCGCGGCGGCGCTGGTGCTCGATTGGCGCGGCACCGGGATGAACACCATGGTCCTGGCCGGCATGGTGCTGGCCCTGGCGGTCATAGTGGGCGATGTCGCGGAGGACCTCAACGGCATTGCCCGGGCACGGAACGCCGGCCCCGGGTCCGGGTCCGGGAAAGAAACCGCCGACGGCGGGACAGACGCCGCGCCCGCGCAAGACCGGCAACGCCGCGAATCAGTCATCCCGGAGGCCCTGCGGACAGTGCGCACGCCGATCCTCTACGCGCTGCTGATCATGGCGCTGGCCGTCACGCCTGCGCTCTTCATTGCGGGCGAGAACGGCGCTCTCTTCGGCCCCTTGGTCCAGAGCTTCCTCATCGCCCTGGTTGTGGCAATGATTGTCGCCCTCACCGTCACGGCCGCGCTCGCGTTCGTCCTTCCTGCCGGTTCCGGGGCACCGGACCGCCGCCCCCTGAAGCGGCTTGAAGGCGGTTACGGCCGGTTCGTGACGCGCCTGGCAGGGAAGACCCGGTGGGTGTTCGCCGCCGCCGCGGTTGTGGCGCTGGCCGGACTCGCCCTCGCTCCCCAGTTGACCGGCAGCCGTCCCGTGGTACCGGTGCTGGCGGACAAGACCCTGGTGGTGCACTGGAACGCGATTGCCGGCACCTCCGACCAGGAAATGAGCCGCATCACCGAGGCGGCCGCCGTCGAGCTGCGTGCCCTGCCGGGCGTGGCCAATGTCGGCGGGCACATCGGGCGCGCCATCACCTCCGATCAGGTTGGCGACGTCAGCTCCGGCGAACTGTGGGTGACCGTGGCCGCCGACGCGTCGTACGCGGATACGGCCGCCGCCGTCGACCGGGTGATCGCCGGCTATCCGGGCCTGAGCAGCAAAATCTCCACGTACCCGCAGGAACGCATCGACCAGATCCGGGAAGAAGGGGACAGCGGTTTTGCCGTCCGGGTCTTTGGACTCGACCCCGCGATCCTGCGGCAGAAGGCTGCGGAGGTCCAGCGGATCCTGGAACACACGGACGGGGTCGTTAATCCCCACGTCGACCTGCCCGCCGAACAGCCGATCGCCGAGGTCAAGGTGAACCTGGCCGCGGCCCAAAAGGCCGGAGTCGTCCCCGGTGACGTGCGGCGCGCGGCCGCCGCCCTGGTGCAGGGCATTGAAGTCGGGAACCTCTACGAACAACAGAAAGTCTTCTCGGTCATCGTGAAGGGGACTGAAGCCACCCATAACAGCCTGGACAGCCTCCGAAACCTGATCATCGACACCCCCAACGGCGGGCATGCCCGCCTCGGCGACGTCGCGCAGGTGACCATGGTGGCGAATGAGTCCGTCATCCTGCATGATGACACTTCCCGGCGCATCGATGTCAAAGCCGACATCCAGGGCCGCCCGCTGGGCGATATCCAGCGTGATATCGACGCGGGCCTGCAGCAGATGCAGTTCCCGATGTCCTATCACGCGGAGATCCTCACCCAGTACGCCCAGCAGCAAAGCAACTACCAGTGGCTCTGGCTGCTCGCGGCGGTTGCCGCGGCGGGCATCCTCGTGCTGCTGCAGACGGCGACGAGGAGCTGGCGGCTCGCCGCCCCGCTCCTCCTGGGCCTGATCCTGGCGCTGTCCGGCGGCGTGCTGGCCGCCCAGGTCACGGGCGGCGTCAACTCGCTGGTCGCCCTGGTTGCCTTCGCCGCGGTCCTGGGAATCGCTGTCCGCGGCGCCCTCCTGCTGACGGGCCATGTCAGGAGCCTGCGTGCCGCGGACGCCTCGGCGCCGTGGCCGGCCCTGGTGGTCCGCGGAACCAGGGAGCGTTTGGGACCCGTGGTGGTTTCTACCCTGATTACCGGCCTGGCGCTGCTCCCGCTGGTCCTTGCCGGCGGCGTCGTCGGAACGGAAATCATCCAGCCGCTTGCCGTGATCATCTGGGGCGGCCTGCTGACAACAACTTTCTTCACCCTGGTTGTTGTGCCCGCCGTGCTGCTTGGCTACGAGCCGAAGCAAGCCCTGAGCGAGCGGACCGGCCCGGGTACGGCTGAACGAACTGAAAGCCAGGATGCGTCATGAACTCCACACCGCCGCGGGGCAGCAGGATCCGGGCATTCATCATCGGGGCGTTGTTGACGGTGTTCACGGCAGTGGGCGTCGCCGGCTGCGCCCAGACCCCGGCAGCCGCCCCGGCCGAAGGTGAACCGGCAGTGGTCACCGAAGTGCCCGGCACGGACCTTCACCGGATCACCCTGACCGAGCACGCCGTCGAACGGGTCGGCATCAAAACGGCGACGACTGCGGTTGATCCCCAGTCCGGGAAGCTCACCGTGCCCTACGGGGCCATACTGTACGACAGCACGGGCAAGGCCTGGGTCTACACCAACCCCGAACCCCGGGTCTACGTCCGCCAGTCCATAACTATCCAGCGCATCAACGGCGACGCCGCCGTCCTGACGGACGGGCCGCCGGCAGGGACCGTGGTGGTCACGACAGGGGCCGAGGAACTTCTCGGCGCCGAATTCGACACAGGCGAGTGACATGCGCTGGCTCATCGGGATCAGCCTCCGTTTCAGGACGGTCGTCGTCGCCCTCGCATGCGCCGTGATGCTGCTCGGTTCCCTGCAGTTGAGTGCCGCGTCCGTGGATGTCTTCCCCGAGTTCGCGCCGCCCCGCGTGGAAATCCAGACCGCGTGCCTGGGACTGACCGCCCAGGAGGTCGAGGAACTCGTCAGTGTGCCGATCGAGGCCGCCGTGTCCGGCATGCCGGGTCTGGATGAGATCCGGTCAAAGTCCGTGCCGCAACTGTCATCGATCGTGCTGCTGTTCCATCAGGGCACGGACCTGCTCAACGCCCGCCAGCTTGTATCGGAGCGGATGGCCTCGGTGACCGCGGCGCTGCCCACCTGGGCGGCCCCGCCGGTGATGCTCCAGCCGCTGTCCGCGACCAGCCGCGTGATGAAGATCGGGATGACATCCTCGGAACACTCGCTCATCGAGATGTCCATGCTGTCCTACTGGACCATCCGGGCCCGGCTGCTAAGGGTCCCCGGGGTGGCCAACGTCGCCATTTGGGGCGAGCGGCTCCAGATGCTGCAGGTCCAGGTCGAGCCGGACAAGCTCAAGGCCCAGAACGTCTCCCTCAACCAGGTCATGGAAGTCACCGCCGGCGCCCTCGACGCCGGGCTGCTGAAATACTCACCCGGACGGTTCATCGGCACGGGCGGCTTCATCGACAGCCCGTCCCAGCGCATGGGCGTCCGCCACGTCCAGCCGATCCAGACTCCCGCTGACCTGGCCCAGGTGACCATCCGGGAAAAGGACGGCGTGGCTCTGCATCTGGGAGATGTGGCCCAGGTTGTGGAGGACCATCAGCCGCTCATTGGTGATGCCGTGATCAACAACGGACACGGACTCATGCTGATCGTCGAAAAGCTGCCATGGGGTAACACCCTGGACGTGACCCGGGGAGTTGAGGAGGCCCTGCACGAGCTGCAGCCGGGCCTGAGCGGCATCCACTTCGACACCACAATCTTCCGCCCCGCCAGCTTCGTTGAGGAGGCGATCTCCAACCTCAGCGTCGCGCTGCTGCTGGGCTGCCTGCTTGTCGTCATGATCCTCATCGCCTTCCTCTTCCAATGGCGCACGGCCCTGATCAGCATCATCGCCATCCCGTTGTCCCTGCTCACCGCCGCACTGGTGCTCTATTTCACGTCCAGCGCGATCAACACAATGGTCCTCGCGGGGCTGGTCATCGCCGTGGGCGTCGTGGTGGATGACGCGATCATCGACGTCGAGAACATCATGCGCCGGCTCCGGCAGCGCCGGGCCCAGGGCATTAATGGCTCCGGCAGTGATGAATCGGCGTCCTCGGTGGTCCTGAAAGCCTCCCTGGAGATGCGGAGTCCGATCGTCTACGCCACCTTGATCATCGTGGTCGCCGCCGTGCCGATCTTCTTCCTCGACGGGCTGACCGGCGTCTTCTTCCGGCCGCTGGCCGTCGCCTACACCCTTGCGGTCCTTGCCTCCATGCTCGTGGCGCTGACCGTCACGCCGGCCCTGGCCCTGATCCTGCTGGGCAACGCCAAACTGGAAGAACGCGACCCGCCGCTGGTCCGCGTGCTCAAACGCGGCTACCACACGGCCCTGTCCAAGGCCATGAACCGGCCCCGGTACGGCTACGTGGGCTTTGGCGTGCTGGCGACGGTGGGCCTGGTCATTGCTCCCCTGATGGGCTCGTCCCTGTTCCCCACGTTCAAGGAAAGAGACTTCCTGATGCACTGGATCTCGGAACCGGGAACCTCTGCCGCGGAGGAGTACAGGATCGCCCAGCGCGGCTGTGAGGAGTTCCTCAAGGTTCCGGGCGTCCTGAACTGCGGCACGCACATCGGGCAGGCCTTCGCCGCGGACGAGATCGTCGGGGTCAACGCCGGCGAGCACTGGATCAGCATCGACAGGCACGCCGACTACGACAAGACGGTGGCCGCCGTCGAGGAAGTGGTTGCCGGCTACCCGGGACTGCACCGTGACGTCCAGACCTACCTGAAGGAGCGGATTGAAGAAGTCATCACCGGTGCCAGCGAGCCGATCCTGGTCCGGGTCTACGGAGATGACCTCAACGTACTCCGGGAGGAGGCACAGCGGGTCAAGGCAATCATGGACCAGATCGAGGGCACCGAGAACGCGCACGTGTCCCTCGAGGTGGAGGTCCCCCAGATCGCCGTCACGGTGAACCTTGCCGCGGCACAAAAGTTCGGGCTTAAGCCCGGTGACGTCCGGCGCGCGGCCGCCACCCTCGTGGCCGGTGAGGAGGTCGGGGACGTCTTCCGGGACGGCCGTGCCTACGACGTCCAGGTCTGGAGCACCCCGGCGACCCGCTCCAGTGTCACCAGCATCGAGGACCTGCCCATCGACACGCCGAGCGGACAGCGGGTCCGCCTTGCCGACGTCGCGACCGTGAGCCTGCAGCCGACGCCAAACCAGATCGACCGCACCAACGGGTCCCGCCGGGTGGAAACGGGTGCCTTCCTGGCCCAGGGAGCAGACCTGGGAACCGTGGTCAGCGAGCTGAAGTCGCGGCTGGAGAAACTGGATCTACCGACCGGCTACAGCGTGCAGCTGCTCGGCGAGTACACCGAACGTGAGGCAGCGGCGAACCGCCTGATGATCTACTCCCTGGCTGCACTGGCTGTGATCCTCCTGCTGCTGCAGGCGTCTTTCCGGAGCTGGCGGCTGGCAGTGCTGTCGCTGCTCACGCTGCCCGTAGCCTTGGTAGGCGGGGTCATCGCCGCGTACCTGACCGGCGGAGTCCTGTCCCTTGGATCCCTCGTCGGATTCCTCACGGTGATGGGGATCGCGGCGCGCAACGGCATCCTGCTGATCAACCACTGCCAGCATCTGGAAACCTATGAAGGCGAGGCGTTTGGCCGCACCCTCGTGCTGCGCGGGGCGGCGGAGCGGCTGTCGCCGATTCTCATGACGACCCTGGCCACCGCATTGGCCCTGGTGCCGCTGGTGGTCATGGGCAATATTCCGGGCCACGAAATTGAGCACCCCATGGCCGTCGTCATCCTGGGCGGCCTGGTCACCTCCACCCTGCTCAATCTCTTCATCGTTCCCTCGCTCTATCTCCGGTTCGCCAAATCCAAGAAGACACTTGAGAAGGAACGCGCGGCCGCCGGGCCGGTGACCGCCTGACCGCGGCCACAGGCCGCGCTTGAACCCCGCAAAGGAAGCCCGATGTTTCGCAAAAACATTGCCGTAGCCAGTTGCCTTGTGGCACTGCCGCTCGCGCTCTTCACCGTCAGCCCGGCGGAAGCCGGCACCGGCCACGCCGCCGTCAGCGCCACGTCTGCCACCCCGACGGACTGCGGCCCGGGCTCTCTTCCGGACTTCAAGGCGGGGAATTTCCCGCAGGAGCCACGGGTGGACAACACCTGGCTCCCCATGAAACCCGGGACGCGCTCCGAGTTCAGCGGCACCGTCAAGGACCTCACCACGAGCCCGCCGGAGGTCCACACCCACCGCGTCGTGTCGATCGTGACGGGCCTGACCAAGGAGATCGACGGCGTTCGCACGGTTGTCCTGTGGGACCGCGACTACTCCGACGGCGTCCTGGAGGAATCCGAACTGGCGTTCTTTGCGCAGACCCGGAAGGGTGCGGTCTGGCTCCTGGGAGAGTACCCGGAGGAATTCGACGCCGGAAAGTTCACCGGCGCACCGAACACGTTCATCACGGGGGTGGACAAGGCCCGGGCAGGCGTCGCCATGCTGGCCCATCCGTCGGAGGGCTCTGGCCCGTATACGCAGGCGTCGGCACCGTCGATTGACTTCCTGGACTGCGGCCAGGTGGTCAGCAGAACCGCCACTGTTCTGAAGGTTGATGAGTTCAACCCGCTCGAAGGGTCGGCAGCCGGCCACCAGCAGAAGTACTACCGCGCCGGAGTGGGCAGCTTCAAAGTTACGGCCTCCAGCGGCGACAGCCAGGAGTTCCTGAAACTCGACGCGACGACGACGCTCGATGCCGATGCCTTGGCCGCCGTCGACAGGCATGCGCTGGCCCAGGACCGGCACGGCTATACCGTCAGCCCGGACGTCTACGGCACCACCGAACGGGCCCGTGCCGGGTGCTGACCTAGAACAGGGCGGCGGTCACGGTCCGGGTGAGCTGCTGGATGATCCGGGTCCGCGGGCCCATGTCCGAATAGTTCAGGCCGCGGGTGTAAACGACGAACACGAAGGCTCTGCCGTCCTTGACCAGGACACTGGCATCGTGCAGGTTGCCGTACAGCAGCCCGTATTTGTGGAAGACCCCTATTCCGGGCGGAACCGCCGGAGGGATGAGCGTCTCGTAGTTCGTGTGCTGCATGTAGGACAACAGCTGGGCGGTGTTGCGCGCATTGAGCAGTTGTCCGGTATAGAGAAGCTGGAGGGTCCGGGCCATTTCCGCCGGGGTCAGCAGGTTCACCGTCCGGTCGTACGTGATCCCGATCGACGCGGCGTAGTCGGTGATACCCCGCTGGCCGACCGCCGCCAGGATCAGCGCCCATGAATCGTTGTTGCTTTGCTGGACCATCTGGCGGATCTGGGCCCCGGCCGTCGAGACGCCCATCGGGGCAGTCAGCGAGGCCCGGCCGGTCTCCACGAGGTGGTAGTAAGCCGACGCGGCGAGGATCTTGGCCGTGCTGGCGGCCACAAACTTGCCCTGGACCCCGTAGCCGTGGACCACCCCGTCCGAAAGATCGATCAACGACACCCCCAGCGCGTAGGCCCTGTTGGCCGCGATGATCGCCCTGATCTGGCCGTCCAGTTCGGGGCCGATGGCCCGGGCCGCAACTGCGGCGGCGGGCACTTCATCGGGTTTGCCGGCCGCCGCCGGGACTGTGGGAGCCGGGGCAGCGGGGGCTGGAATCGCGGGAGCCGCACTGGGTGACGCGGCCGCAGCCGCCGGCAGATCAGTGGCCGCCGGCGAAGCTGTCCCGCCGGCGTCGGTGACCGTCGGTGATGTCCGGGCTGCGGACAGCGGTGACGCGACGGCGGTGCCCGACGGTGTCGCCGCTGCGGCGGCCGGCGGTTCACCCGGTATCCCTGTCTGGACGGTGGCGTAGACGCCACCGGCAACTACCAGGGCACCCGCGACGGCGGCCGCAGTCAGGAAGTGCGGCCGGATCCGCCGCAATTGCCAGGGGAGCCCCGGCCCGGGCCTTGATCCGGCGTCTGCCCGGTGGGCGCCGGCCCCGTAGTGGCGTGCCGGCTCAGTCATCCGGACCGCCCGGGCTGCTGTTCGAAAAGGTTCGCAGGCATCATACTTCCCCCGAAGGTGACTGCCCGCGGTGGGGCGTTGAAGTCCCTGCATTCTTCACCTTCGCGGTTCCCCGCGCAAGAGCCGGCTCTTGGGAATAGCTCTGGTCAGCCGGTCAGTTCCCGGCGCCGGAATCCCAGTTCCCGCTGCGCGCCGCGCAGCGGCGACCCGGTGAAGGGCAGGTCTTCAAGCCTGATGGTGCCGGCCGCCGCGAGGGCGGTTCCATTGGCCGAGGCCGCCGCCCTCGGCGGGAGGCCCAGTGCGTCGGCGAACTCGGCCCAGTGCCTGGCCCTGAGGTTCCTGGTCTTCCCCGCGACCGGCAGCGCGAGGGTCTCGTCGCCGTACAGGAGAGTGCACGGGACATCGAAGACCGGGGCAATCGTCCGGTCAGGGCCGCCGCCGAGGACGGCCAGGTTCTTGGCGTGAAGATCCCCGTTACCCGTCAGCCACGCAAAAACAAACTGCAGGTACAGGTTCCGGCTCGCCACCACCGGCGCCTTGCAGGTCCCGGCGAGGGCCGAGGCAACCTGCTCCGAGCTGACGCCGTACTTAGCCGCCGGCGGCAGTCCCAGCACCTGGGTGCCGTCCTCCAGCGGAAGCCGGACCCACACACCTGCCGGATCCTTGACCCGGTCGAACCTTTCCACCAGGAGCCCGGGAAGTCCGTTCCGGTCCGCGATGATCCGGCTCTTGGCCACCGGAATCTTCAGCGATTTCGCCGCCCGCAAGTGCGCGGCCTCATTGACCACCAGATGCGGATGCTCCGGCGGGTCCAGCTTGAGCAGATAGCGGTGCCCGCGCAGGGCCAGCGGCGTCGTCAGCATGGAGGCGCTGGTCTTGCGCTGGACTCCCGGCAGGCCGTGGAGATCCACGGTGTTGGCCAGCAGGGAAAAGTCGAGTTCTTCCGGTCGGGACGTGTCGGCCAGGCTTGGCGGTTCGACCGGCGGGACGCCCGCGGGAACCACCTGGACGTCCCCGGGCACGTCCGCGCCCACGGCCAGCAGGAGGGTCAGTTCGTCGTCGAAGCTCGTCTTGGTCGCATTCTTTAGCACCGTGAGGCGGTGCCCTTCCGGCAGGAGTCCCGCGAAGAACGCCGGTAGGGCCCCGGCCGGGGTCTCCACGGCCGGGGCGGACAGCGGGAGGGAGACGGCCACGGCGGGCAGGCCGGAGGAGACATAGGCGTTGAGGTAGGCGAAGCTCACCCCGCCGGAGCCGGTCCGGTTCAGGCGGCCGGCCAACGCCCCGTTCTTGTACACGTCCGCGGACCGGACAAATTTCAGGTCCTGCAGGTCCCCCGGCGCCAGCACTGCCATCACTGCACCGCCATTACTGCACTGCCTTCACTCCACAGCCACCACTGCACGGCATCTCGGCACCGCATCACGGCATCATCACCGCACCGTCAGGTGCAGGCCAAGGACATTGCTGACCGCGATGACGGCCTGCAGCGAGGGGTTCCCGGTGCCCGTCTCGATGGTCCGGACGGTGCGCACCGATGTTCCGGCCAGGTGGGCGAGGTCCTCTTGGGTGATACCGGCATCCTTGCGGGCGCTCCGGATGCCCGCCGCCACAGAGAGGGCATCACTCACTCCCGCGCCTACTCCCCCCACTCCCCGCACCTCAATCCCGTATCAGCCCGTTCCCTGTATAAGTGCCCCGCGTGTCATAACTGTCCCGCGCGTCACTCCGCGCATAACCGCTTGGGGCATCACTCCCGCCCGCCAGTCGGCAGGATGCTGCCGGTTGGCCGCTTGCTGGCTCCAATCCTGCCGTATTGCATCGGTTTCGGCAAGATCCTGCCGAAATGCACTTGGGAACGTACCCTCGACCTCTTTTGACGCCCAAAGCGGCAGGATCTCGCCGCGGCGTACTCTGGGGAAAGGGAGAGGAGCGGCGATGCGAAAAATCATCCTGGCCATGCAGGTGTCCCTCGATGGATTCTTCGAGGGACTGGACCGCGACATCAGCTGGCACATGGTGGACGAGGAGTTGCACCGCCACATGAACGAAAAGCTCGCCCCCATGGGTGCCTTCCTGGAAGGCCGCGTCACCTACGAGCTGATGGAAGACTACTGGCCGACCGCGGACATGGACCCCGACGTCAGTCCCCCGATGGCCGAGTTCGCCCACATCTGGCGGGACATGCCCAAGATCGTCTACTCCCGGACCCTGACGGCCGCCGGCCCGAACGCCACTGTGGTCCGGGAGGTCGTGGCGGCGGATGTCCTGGCCCTGAAGTCGCAGCCGGGCGGGGACATGGCCCTCGGCGGGGCTGAACTCGCAGATACTTTCCGTCGGCTCGGGCTGATCGACGAATACTGGGTGTACGTCCACCCCGTACTGATTGGACGGGGCCGCCCCATGTTCAAGGATGCGGACAGCCGGGCCCAGCTCCGGCTCTTGGAAACGCACGCCTTTGGCAACGGGGTGGCACTGCTGCGCTACGCCGCGTAGAGGGCCCCGCAGCTCGTCGTGGCGGGAATGCTCGGCGGCACGCCCCGCAGCACTTCTTAAGCGTTTCTTAATGGCACGGCGGAAGAGTGGTGACCGGTGCCCTTCCGGGCGCCCTTGTCCCGAGCCGGAGGATCCCATGACTGGACCCGCCCCCGTTGAACGCGATACAGCACTCAACCGCACCGCGGTGCGACCCACCGCCGTGCCCCCCGATGCCGTAAGTCCCGCCGTGGCGCCGCCACCATGGGTCCTCCCCCAGGTCCGTCACTGGATGCCGCTGGGCGTCCTGCTGTCCGTTGCCGTCCTGGCACTCGGCCTCGCGGCGCAGCTGGTGCCGGGCTTTAGCGCCGCCGAACTCGGCGTCGACCAGGACCTCAGCCAGCATCACGCCGCGGCCTTGACCGCCGTCGCGATGCTGCTGAACGTGGTGTTTGGACCGGTGGCCGGCGTCGGACTGATCGGCGCCGCCGCCCTCTACATCTGGCTGTTCCGCGGCGGCCTGGTCAAGGCGGTGGCCTTCGGCGTTGTGGCATCCTCAGGCTGGGTGGCCAGCGAGTTCTTCAAGCTCATCGTCGCCCGCCAGCGGCCCAACCCCGCCATGCTGTTCGATCCCCTGTCGCCGGAAACCGGCTCCAACAGTTTCCCGAGCGGCCACGTGTCCTTTGCCGTGGCCCTGGGTTTCGCGCTGTACTTCCTGGCCCGCGGAACCCGCCTGGCCCGGGTCACGGCCGTGGGAGCGGCAGCGATGGCGCTGGTCGTGGCCTGGTCCCGGCTGTATATCGGCGTCCACTACCCCACCGACGTCGTGGCGTCGTTCCTCGCCGCGAGCGCAGCGGTGGTACTGCTTGCCGGGCTGTGGAATCTGGCCGCTCCGCGGCTGGCGCACCGGCTTCCGGCCCTCGCCGTCACCCGGCCGCCGGCCCCCGAGAGGAAATGAGTATGCACATCCTGGACATTTCGACCCTCCTTCCCGCCGCACAGGCCGGAACGCCGTCGCTGCTGGACCCGGCAAGCCTGCTCGCCGGCCTGGGCCCGGGCGCCTTGGGCGTCATTGCGCTCATGGTCTTCATCGAGTCCGGCGTGCTCTTCCCTTTCCTGCCCGGCGACTCGCTGCTGTTCACCGCGGGACTCCTGCACCAGCAGCTGCAGCTGACACTGCCGGTGCTGATCGGCGTCGTCACCGCGGCTGCCATCGCCGGCGACCAGGTCGGCTACATGCTGGGGCGCACCTTCGGCCGGCGATGGTTCAAGGACGATGCCCGGATCCTGAAGACGGCACACCTGACCACGACGGAAGACTTCTTCCGGCGGCACGGCGGCGCCGCCGTCGTGCTGGCCCGCTTCGTGCCGATGGTCAGGACGTTTGCCCCGCTCAGCGCCGGGATTGCGCGCTATGAATACAAGTACTTCACCCTCTGGAACGTCACCGGCGCGGTGGCCTGGTCAGCCTCCGTCACGCTTCTGGGCACCTGGCTGGGACACTTTGACATCATCGCCAAGAACATCGACGCCATTGCCGTCGCCTTGGTCCTCGTCTCGGTCGTGCCGGGGGCCGTGCAGCTCCTGCGCCGCCGCACCCACCGACGCACGGACACCGGCAACACGGCTGCGGGAACCGGGGACGGCAACACGGCTGCGGGAACCGGGGACGGCGACACGGCTGCGGGAACTGGGGACGGACTGCGGACCCGGGAAATGGCCGCGGAAGAATAGGTGCCATGACAACCGCTGACCGCCCGTCCCTGCTGCTGGTCGAGGACGACGGTGTCCTGGGGCCACTCATCGCCGAGCTCCTGGAGCCGGATTACCAGGTCCGGCTGGTGACCGACGGCCGTGACGGCCTGCACCTGGGGCTGACCCAGGCCTGGGACGTGATGGTGATTGACCGCGGGCTCCCCGTAATGGACGGCATCGCCCTCATCGCGGCGTTGCGGTCCAAAGGCATCGCCACGCCCATCCTGATCCTGACCGCCCTGGGCGATGCCGGCGAGAAAGTCCGGGGACTCGACGCCGGCGCCAACGATTACGTGACCAAGCCGTTCGACGCCGCCGAGCTGGCAGCACGCCTGCGTGCCCTGACGCGCACCTTTGCTCCGGCCGCGGCACCGTTGACGATCGGAGACTGGGAACTCGACCCGGCGCAACGCACCGTCCGGTCTGTCTATGGGCATGCGGTGTCACTGACAGCGAAAGAAGCCCAGCTCCTGGCGGCCCTTGCCGCGGAACCTGACCGGGTTTTCACCCGGGACGAACTCCTCGCGGCGTACTTCCACGCTTCCGACCAGCCCGGCATGATCGATACCTACGTTCACCACCTTCGCCGGAAGGTCGCCAAGGCCGTCATCCGCACCGTTCACGGCGTCGGCTACCAGATCGGCGACGCCAGTGAGTAATGCAGGGACCGACGGCGAAAATCCGGACCGCTCCACGCTGCGCAAGGCCTCGCTCAAGGTCGCCCTGCGGATCAGCGCCGCGTGCGCGGTCATGGTTCTCGGGCTCCTCGCCGCCACGGCCCTTTATCTCATGAATCAGCTCGCACATCCGGAAGTGCCGGGCCCGGCGGCCGGGACGGCCTACGCCTACCTGGATTCCAAGGATGTGCTCGAAGCCATGGTCATCGCCGGCGTGGCGGGAATCGTGCTGGCGGGCTTCGTCGGGTGGCTCAGCGCGCGCAGCGCCATCCGGCCCCTCGGCGACGCCTTGGCCCGGCAGCGGCGCTTCGTCCAGGACGCCAGCCACGAACTGCGCACGCCTTTGACCATCCTGGACACCCGGATCCAGCTCGCCCAGCGCAACACCGAACCCGAATCCAGGCAGGGCCAGGACCTGGCCCGGATCCGTGAGGACGCCGCCACGCTGACCGGAATTGTCAACGAACTGCTCCTCGCGGCAACCACGGACGCCCCGGACCGCTCGGCGCCGCCCGCCGATCTGGCCGGCGCCGCCGCCGGCGTCGCCGGGAGCCTTCAGCCGGTGGCCGGCCAGCGGGACGTGCGCCTGGATTTCTCCGCCGAGGCCCGGCCGCTGGCCCGGATCGACGCGAACGCTCTGCGCCGTGCGGTACTGGCCCTGGCTGACAACGCCCTCGCCCACACCCCTCCGGGCGGCCGCGTCAGCATCACGACGTCGATCGAGCAGCACCGCGCGGTCATCACCGTGGCGGACACGGGGACCGGCATCACGGGTGTGGATCAGGCCCGGATTTTTGATCGCTTCGTGCGGGCCTCCGCTACCGGCGGATCACAGGGACAGCGGAGCTTTGGCATCGGGCTGGCCCTGGTCCGGGAGATCGCGGTCGCTGCAGGCGGTTCCGTCGAGGTGGCCTCGACCGGTCCTGGGGGAACCGTCATGAAGATGACGCTCCCGCTGGCGGGCGTCGGAAATCCGTGAGAAGTCCGGACCCGCGCCGGGCGGACCATGACAATCATGCCCAGATCAATAAGCCCAGGCCAACCTGACCCATAGTAATCGGACATAGGAAAGACCGGCGATCGCTTGCCCCCAAGGGAATTCGATCGCCGGTCTTTCCGGTCTGGCTAATCCCGGGGGGACTGTTTGGCCCCTGCGGGCTTAGGCCCGGACGAAGGTCACGCCGCCGGTGGCGGTGAGCCAGGACAGCGGGTGGACCATCGTCGCGTTGACGCCGTTCATGCCGCCGCTGACTACCTGGCCGTTGCCGGCGTAGATGCCGACGTGGCCGGACTGGACCACCATGTCGCCGGGCTGCGGGGTCGCCACAATGGTTCCGAGGCCAAGGAAGGCGCGGGGGCCGATGTCGCCGACGGGCTTGCCCGCTGCGCCCAGGGCCTTTTCCACCATGGCGGTGCAGTCCTGGGTGATGCCCAGCTGGCTGTAGGCGGCCGAGAGCATGATGGCGTTCCGGCCACCGGCGGGCGCCGCAGCCGGGGCGGCGGCCGGAGCAGCCTGCACCTGCACGGTTGCCTTCGGTGCCGCCGCAGGCGCTGCGGGAGCCACTGCGGGAGCCGCGGCAATAGCCTTGGGCTGTTCGATGACGGGAGCGGCGACCGTGGCCACCGCGGGGCGGTCAAAGCTGATCTTGACGCTTGAATCGGCGCTGACCGGCGCGCTGACGAGTCCCTTGACGTCCAGAGTGGACGCCGGAGCGGAGTCGCGCTTCGCAGGTGCCGCGGCAGCGTTGGCTGCCATTCCGCTGGTGAGGACCAGGCCGGATGCGGCGGCGAGGACGGTGGCATGGCGCGCAAAAGTACGGATTGAAGACATGGATGTAGCCTCTCCCAATGCCTGCGAGGTGAGCTGTCGGATTCGGATGGGAGTCACCCGGCCGCACTCAAGGGCCCGTCGTTGCGGGCGCTGTGCGGCTTCACCCCAAGACCTGCATCTATCAGCAGGCCAAAAGTGGTTTCCCCGTCTCTGCCGGTCGTTGATGCGAGTTACCCCCGGGCCGCGGCAGAGTTAGGCAATCGGCTGGGGAGCGCCCGTATCGGAGACAACAGGCACATGTCCACGGTAGCGCGAACCGCACCCGAATGTCACATTAAGGTAACGGAGGCCACGGTGCCGGCCGGCAAATGCCCGTAGGGCGCCACGGCTTTTCGCACATAGGATGATGCCACCAGCACCACCTTCGAAGCGGAGGCCCGAAATGAACAGCCACTGTGTCGCCATCTGCCAGTTGAGCAACCAGCCCCAGGAGGATTTCGACGTCAACACCGAACTGCTGATCCTGGACGGCGGGGACGTCCACGTGTCCACCTGGGATGCTGAACCGCGGGACGGCGGCTTCGACGAGCACGTCCTGAACGACCGGGTGGACGCGCTCGGGTTCATGGTGGTCAATGACTGGGCCTTCCTGGACGGGAAGGCGTATGCGGTAGTGGAGCGGCGGACTGCACCTTAGACGCAGGCACCTTAGACGCACGGCACAGTTGGCGCACGGCACCGCAGAGGGGACTAATCTCATTCCATGATGAAGGAGCCGACGGCCGGCATCACCGCCATCCCGGTCGCGCTTGCCTGCCCGACAGTCCAACGGCCGGCCTGCAGCGGCGAGCCGTGACGTTCCTGTCCTTGGCGCTGATCGCCGTCGTCGCACTGGCCGGCCCGCTGCTGGCACTGCCGGTGCGCTGGCGGTTGCCTGTGGTGCTGGGTGAACTGCTCGCCGGCATCGTGATCGGGCGGTCGGGATTGGCCCTCGTGGACCCCTCCGATCCGACGTTTAGCCTGCTGGCCAACATCGGGTTCGCGCTGATGATGTTTGTGGCCGGAACCCACGTTCCCGTGAGGGATCCTCAGATCCGCTCCGCCCTCGGCAAGGGGGCCCGCCGGGCGACGGCGGCGGCGGCGGCGGCGGTGGCAGTCGGCACCGGCATCGGCCTGCTCTTCGGGACTGGTCATGCCCCGCTCTACGTCGTGCTGCTGGCGTCCTCTTCGGCTGCCCTGGTCCTTCCAATCGTCGATTCGCTGCGCCTGGGCGGACCCGATGTCGTCGCCATGACAGCGCAGGTGGCAATCGCCGACATCGCCTGCATTGTGGCGCTGCCGCTCCTGGTGGATCCGCCCCACGCCGGCCGGGCGGCGCTCGGCGCACTCACCGTGACCGGCTGTGCGGTGGCGCTCTATGTCGCGCTGCGCTGGCTGGAGGACAAGGGCATCCGCGGGCGCGTGCACCGTCTCTCGGAAAACCGCAAGTTCGCCCTCGAGCTGAGGTTCCAACTGGCGGCGCTGTTTGCAATGGCCGGCGTGGCGACTTTCAGCAACGTGTCGGTGATGATGGCGGGTTTTTCCTTCGGCCTGGTGGTGGCCGCCGTCGGCGAACCGCGGCGGCTGGCCCGGCAGCTGTTCGCCCTTAGCGACGGCTTCCTGGGGCCGGTGTTTTTCGTCTGGCTGGGAGCCTCATTGACGCTGAGGGACCTGGCCGGGCATCCGGACATGATTGGTCTGGGCCTGGCCCTGGGTGCCGGGACGCTGCTGACGCACGCCGGCCTGGTGTTCCTCGGGCTCCCGCTGCCCCTCGGGGTGTTGTCCGCGGCCCAGCTCGGCGTGCCCGTGGCGGCGGCGAGCATCGGGACGCAGCTGCAGGTGCTGCTCCCCGGCGAGGCCGCCGCGCTGCTGGTGGGCGCACTGGTCACCATCGCCGCGAGCGCTGTTGCCGGTTCACGGGCGGCCAGGACGTTCGCGCTTCCCGCGAATTCCGGCGGAAAATCCGGCGGGGCCGGCACCATTGTCGGCCCAGGCGACCCGGGCGATCCCCAAGGCTGAGCGAGGGCGCGGGCAGCCGCTGCCGGGGCGGACCGGTCACCCTCGGGCGGACGTGAACTGCAGCTCGGGCCTCTTCTTCGCCATCTCCGCCAGGACCCGGGAAACCGCCTCCCGGACCACCGCGCCGTCGGTGAGGGCGTCGGCGTCGGCCTCGGAAGTGAACCTCCCGGAGGTCCCGTCGAGCACGGAAACGGCGTGGCGGACGAATCTGTCCCAGTCCCCTGCGCCCGCGCGCAGCGCCAGCAGCGGCGAGAGCAGCGCGGCCCGGCGCAGCCAGGCGTCAGGCTCACGCACCCACCGGTCCAGCACGCTGTCGGCCCGCACCCGGCTCAGTACGTCGAGTCCGTTCACTAGGGGGCCGACGACGTCGACTGCGAGCGGGTCCACGAGGTCCCGCACCCTCGCCTCCCGGATGAAGCCCTCCAGCCGGGTGAGGTCGGAGTTGGTCAACAGCAACACATTCGTCTGCAGCAGCACCACCGCGGCCAGGCGCCGCTCGAAAACCGGCAACGCCCACAGTTCCGAGCTCAGCGCTGTGATCTCATCACGGGACAGCCCGGGATAGCGGCGGCCGGCGTTGCGGATGGTTCCCCGCACCGCACCCACGGAGGCGCCGTAAACCCGGAGCCCGCTGCCCCCGGGTTCCTTTCCCAGCCGGGACTGCAGTTCGTCCGCACGGCTCCAGGAACTCTCCTGCTGCAGCGCGGCGTCAATGAATTCGCCAGCATCACTCACGGGTCCATTCTTGCCCCTCACTGCCCGCGGCGGAAACGCGGTACCAACCCGTCCTGAGCGGCCCCTTCGAAGGGTCCCTCTGACTCGCCCGTCTGTCCCGCCTGTGTCCCCGTCTGCCTGTCCGGCTGCCTGTCCGACTGCCTGTCGGTCTGCCTAGACTGATCAGGTCAGGTCTCCGATCGAAAGCGGTTCACGAAACCATGCACACCAAGCTGTCACTCGCCGTCGCACTTTCCGCCGTGACGCTGGGGGTGGCGGCGTGCGCTGCCCCCGCGCCGTCCACCGCGCCGTCGGCCCAGGCCCCGGCGCCGGCGGCGGCCGCCGACTTTGCCTTGGACACCGCAGGGGCGCCCGGCCGGATCGCCCAGGCCGGCCTTGAGGTGCTGACAGCAGAGGGCAATGTCGACCACTATCACGCTCATCTGGACGTACTGAAGGACGGCAAGCCCGTCGCGGTGCCGGCCAATATCGGCATCACCGCCGGACCGGACCACAGGCCCAACGGCATCTCAGCGCTGCACACCCACGACACCACGGGCGTGGTCCACATCGAGTCCCCCACCGCGGGCCGGGTCTTCACCCTCGGGCAGTTCCTGACGGAATGGGGCGTCCTCGGAGGCAGCGGCGCCCCGGGCACGGGGGCGGGACCGCTGGACGGCTGGACCCTCTACGTGAACGGCCAGAAGTACGACGCCGGCATCCGGGACCTCCCGCTGAAAGCGCATGACGAGATCCTCTTGTCCTACGGCGCTGCCCCGGCACAGATTGCTGCCGCCTACGCTTTCCCGCCCGGAGAATGACATGGGTGCGGTCACGGGGTACGCGCCGGATCCCCGCGGCCAAACCGCCGGCCGCATGACTGGAGGTTTGCGGGCCAAGGTAACGATCGAGTAACGTTGGGCCCTGGCCGTGAAGGCCAGGCCCGAATGCAGGGCCCCCGGGCTGCCCTCACCCGGGCCCGGTTGCGCCGTTCGGCGTCTGCTCGCCCGTGCCCTTGCGGCAGGGGCCGGATGAAGCTTCCCGCACCCACCGCCGCCCTCGCAGCGACGATTAGGTGCGCCAGTCACAAAGCCCGGAGGGGTCCGTTGTTTAAGCAAACACCGTTCAAAAAAGCACAGTTCAAGCAAGAAGAATTCACGGCAGAAGAGTTCAAGCCAAAGCACTTCAATCAAATAGTCCTTGCGCTGGCCGTCGGCGCGCTGTCCCTGACCGGGTGCAGCGTGGCGCCCACGGCGGGCACCGCTGCTCCTTCAGCGGCCAGCGAGCCCTCGCGCCCCGCCGCGGCCTCCACGTCCTCGGCGGCCACAGCACCTAAGGCGGCGGCCGCTGCGTCTGCCACCAAGCCTGCTGCCGCAGCCGCCGCTGCCGGGGAGACCGGGGCCGACGCTGCTCCCGCCGCTGCGGCTGAAGCGCCTGCCGCCGCGCCCGGCGCCGCGCCGATCGCCGCGGGGGCCGGTGGCGCACAAGCGGCAGCCGCTACGGGTTCGACGCCGGCCGCGCCGGCCGCCGCCCCCGTTACGGCCCAGGCAGCCGTCGCAGCGACCGGCGACGGCTCGCAAGCCGCGACGGCACGGGGCTGGGGTGCAGTTGTTGCAGGTGACGAGTTCTCCAACACGGGCGCCCCGGACTCCACCAAGTGGAGCGTCTTCAAGGGAACCGGGCATGCCGGCAAGGGCGTGCGGAGCCCGCAGGCGTGGGCCGTTGCCAACGGGGTGGCCACGGTCAGCGGCGATTCGGCCGGCACCACGGGCGGCATGTCGGCCAAATTTGCGCAACAAAAATACGGCAAGTGGGAAACGCGCATGCGGACCAACGCCCGGGACCCGAAGTACCACCCGGTGCTGATCCTGTGGCCCAACAGCACCTCGCCCAACTGCGCCGAGATCGACTACGCCGAGGGCAGCACCAACACGGCCCAAATCAAGTTCTTCCTGCACTATGCCTGCAGCGGATCGAACTTCCAGACCACCGCGGCCAAGACCATCGACACCACGCAGTGGCACAACTACGCCGTGGAGTGGACTCCGGCCGGCATCACCGGATACATCGACGGCGTGAAGACCTTCTCCGACACAAACCCGGCGCATCTTCCCTCCGTCGGCATGCACCAGACGCTGCAGTTGGACTGGTTCCCCGACGGATCAGCCACGAAACCTTCACAGATGCAGGTCGACTGGGTCCGCGTCTACAAGTAGGCGTCCCTGCGTAGGACCAACTCATCACCAAGGCAGCCCCGCGTCCCGTTTGGGACGCGGGGCTGCCTTGGTGATGAGTGCCTTGTCGTTGGCCGGCCGACGCCGGCGGGATGTCCCCGGCGTCGAATTCAAACCCCCCGCATTCAAACCCCCGAATTCAAACCCCCGAATTCAAACCTCCGGAATTCAAACCTCCGGAATTCAAACCTCCTGCAGTTCGCGGGCAAGCACGGCCGAGACGAGCATGGAGCCGGCTGCTGTCACCGCGTCGATGACCGGAATACCAAGGCGGCGGCGGAGCACCTCTGCCATGCCGATGCTGCTCAGGCCCGTGCTGGCCTGGACGATGACGTCGGCGCCGGCATCAACGAGCATGTGCGCCGCGGCGAGGGTGTCGAAGATCCCGGTCGGCATCAGGAATGCGTCGGGTGTCTCGACGTGTCCCACGCCGTCGATGAGCAGCATGCGTTCGCCCAATGCGTCTGAGATAGGGCCCGGCACATGGGCTCCGAGTCCCAGCACGCCAATCCTTCCGCCAAAAGTCTGTGCCGCTGCCGCGGCAGCGGAGCCAGCTCCGATGACCGGGATATCCACGGCCGCGCGGGTTGCCGCCAGGCCGGGGTCCGACGCGCAACTAATGATCAGGGCATCGGCGTCGCCGGCCATTTCCCTCGCCAGCAGGGCAACTTTGGGTGCCGCGGCTGCAAGCGACGCCTGGTCATAGACTCCGGACGGCTGGTCCGGGATGCAGCGGGAGGTAACGGTAAATCCGAAGGCTTCCTGCAGGATCCTCCCGTGGGCGTTGAGCAGGCGGCGGTCCGACGTCGTCATCACCCGGATCAGTCCAACACGCATGATGTATTACCTTTCCGAACGGAATCCATGGTGCGAGGCTACTCGGCGAGTATTTCCATGTCTTTTCGGGGAGATGACCAATACGGGCCCTGGAGGGAAAAGGATGGGCTGGCGACGGTGGATGCGGGCTCGCTCCGGGCCCCGCGCCGTAACTTGTGCATCACCTTGGCAAAAACTTCGCCTCCGTTGGGTTTGGGCGCCGGGCGCCGTTATATGGTGTGCACGGTGGTCCGCCTTCAGATCCGGGGTCCATACCCGGGATGGGGGGAAGGCGGAAAACCGGTTCCGGGCTCAGCCGGAACGATGATCAAAGGAATAGCCCATGTCGGTGGAGCCGTCGTCCACTCCCGGACGCCCGCAGGAACAGGAACCCGTTGATTTGGCATCCGGCGCGGAGCATGCCGCCGATGCCGCAGGAATCCGACATCAGGCCGCCAGAATCATCGAGGCGGTCCTCGCCGACACCGCGCCGGAACATGACAAAGCGCGTGAGCTGCTTCGCCGGCAAATTGCTGCGCATCCCGGGCACCCGGAACGGGCCCTGGCGGAGCACCTCGCCGCGTTGAAAGCTGTGGCGGGGCCCTTTGAGGGAACGTCCGGCGCTGCACTCCAGATCTGGCCGGACGTAGCCTCCGGAGAGTGATCGAGGGTTCAGGCGCTCAATCCCTCGCGCTCGGTTCCACGGCGCTCACTTGTAGACGCGGATCCAGTCGACCTGCATTTGACTGGGTTTGGTGGGGTTCCCGTTGGGGAACCAGTCCAGTTGCACCGATTGGTGCATCCCCACTGTGGGCTGATGTGCGGGGTTCGTGTCGCTGAACCATACTGACCCATCGAGGTATCCGGTGATCCCCGCGGGAGTCCATTCCACGGCGTAGTTGTGCCATTGAGTCGTATCGATCGACCGTTCGGCCCGGGTTTGGAAGTTCGGGCCGCGGCAGGCGTGGTGCAGGTTGAACTTGATCTTGGTGGTGTCAGCGGTGCCTTCCGCATAGTCGATTTCGGCGCAAGTGGGAGATTTGTTGTTGTTCGGCCACAGCATTACGACGGGATGATATTGCGTATCCCGCGCATTGGTCCGCATCCTGGCTTCCCAGCGGCCGAACCGCTGCTGGGCAAACTTGGCGGACATGCCGCCTGTAGTGCCCGCCGCGTCGCCGCTGACCGTCGCTACACCGCCTCCCACGGCCCAGGCCTTCGGGCTGCGGATCCCCTTGCCCCCATGCCCCGGACCGTCGTACACCTTCCATTTTGTGGGGTCAGGCCGCCCTGAGTAGTTGAACTCATCCCCCGCCACCACCGGCCCCCAGCCGCGGACGACGGCGGCCTGGGTCCCGTCGGATATGCCCGTCAGGGCCGCCTGCCGGTCCAGGGCAGCCGGGGAGCCGCACCCGGCCAGAGCCAATGCGCCTGCCGCCGTCAGGGCCGCAGCCGCCCGCTTTGCGAACATCACTCCTCCTGGTGCCTGTGATGCCTGGAAGGCGGAACTGCCGCGGCAGGCTCAATTCCGCTCGGAAGAACAGTCCGGATGCGGCACCACGCCCTCAGACGTACTTGCCAAACCAAGCCAGGGTGTCGTTCCATGCGGCGGTGGCCTGTTCCTGGTTATACCGCTCCCCGGTGTCATTGTGGAACGCATGGTCGACCCCGGGATAGACCTTGAGCTCGTGCCGGACGTTGGTTTTAGCCAGGGCATCCCGCAGCGCCGGCATGGCCCCGGTGATCCGCTGGTCGAGTTCGGCGTAGACGCCAAGAACGGCCGCCTTGATGGCCGCAACCTTGTCCAGATCGGGTGCGGGGCCATAAAACGCCGACGTGGCCTTCAGCCCGGGGAGCGCCGTCGCCGCCTGCCAGGTGATGCCGCCGCCAAAGCAGAACCCGTTCATGGCGATCCGCCCGTGGTCAACGAAGTCCTGGGCGTTCAGGTAGTCGAATCCTGCGGCGAAGTCGGAGACGTGGCGCTGGGATCCGGCCTTCGTCAGCGCCCCCGGCACTGCGTCCGGGTCCATGCCCGCTGTTCCGCCTTCCCGGCTCAGCAGGTCCAGGGCCAGTGCCGCGTACCCGGCTTTTGCGTAGCGGCGCGCCACGTCCTGGATATGCGGCGTCAGTCCGCGGTTCTCGTGGCAGATCAGCACGGCGGGACCGGCCGAACCCTGCTCCGGCCGGGCGAGGTAACCGCTGATTTCGGTGCCGCCCGCAGGGAACCGCACCGTCGACGTCGTGATTCCGGACGCGCCCTCGGGGACGGACAGCGGGCTCTTGGCCCCGGGCACCGCGCCCCCGGAGGAGGCATTTGGGCCCGGCCCCGTGCCTGGCGAGGATGACGATGGCGTCGGCATGGGTTCGGTGCTGCGGGGAAGTTCATCGGGCGTGCAGCCCACCAGGAGCATCGCCGCCGACGCCGCCGCCATGCTGCCCGTAATGAAGGCCACCCGACGCGTGAACGTGCGCTGGCTCATGGCACCGGAGCGGTAATCGTCGAAGAATTCCTCAATCAGATACTTCTCATACTTGCCAAGCTGGATCATGTCGGGCCTCCTGGGTGCCGATCATCCTCCTCCGAAGGACGCCTCGCGGCAAGGGATGCGGCTCATCGGGGCTGCGCTGTATTGGCCCTGCGCTGGCCCTGTGTTGGATCGCAAGAATCCCCGGAGTTGCCGGGGAAGTGCGCTCGGTGGGTGCTCGGTGGGTGCTCGGTGGGTGTGCTGTGCGCATGACCCCGGAAGGGTCATGCGCACAGCGAGAGCCGGAGGCCGGCTCTGTTGCGTCAGTCGCGGTTGTCAGTCGCGGCGGTCGCGGCGGTCTTCCCGGCGGTCGCCGCGGTCATCCCGGCGGTCCTCCCGCCGGTCACCGCGACGGTTAATCCCGTGGGCGACCACAACGGCCCCGCCTACGGCGGCGGCGGTCCTGCGCCTGCGTCGTGCTGCCAGTGGCATGTCAGGCTCCTTCCTTCATTCCTTCGGGCGACTGGGCCTCGGCGTCGGCGTCGGCCTGGAACGCGGCGATGACGGCCTGGGTCGGGATCCGGCCGCTGGCCACGAGCTGGCCGCCGGCCTTGCGGACGGCCGCGCCGAACGGGGCAGCCCACTGGTTCTCCCAGACGAGCACCGCGGCGGAGTGGCCGGGCTGGATCGTCTCCGCCAGGTCCATGACGTCCTGCTCAGAGAGCACCATGGCCAGGTCGGCCTCGGCCGTGCGCACCTCGCCGAGCTCGCTCGGGTCGAGGTCGGAGATCTCTGCCGTCTCGAGCGTGCCGTCCTCGGTCTTCCTCAGGAACACCATGTCGAGCACCCTGACAAGCTCACGGTTGACCAGGTCCTCCAGGTACGGGGCGATCTGGCCTTTGCCAAAGTCGGGGCCGGGGAACTCCACGACGAGCCAGTCCACCGGCCCTAGTTCATCCAGTGACTCAGCCATGCTGATGACCTCCGTTTCTCATTGGGTTCAAGGCGATCCGACGGATTGCCGCAGTTCCATCGTGTGCCCCCGGTGTGGTGCGCCGCCTCACCCGCACCGGGTGACCTCTCGCACCCGCCACTCGAGTGCCGGCAGCTGTAGAAATCACTTCTGGCGTGAAGTACCCGGTAGCTCGTCCACATGACGTCTTAGCGCCGTAAGGTCTCCTTTGCCGGCGGGAGCGGTGCTGCCGCCGGTGCGACGGCCGCTCACCTGACCCGCAACGACGCCGGCGACGTCGAAGTGCCGGAGAGTTCAGTCAACGGTCGGTCGGCTGACCCGGGAGGCGGCCCGACAGCCCCTGGACTGCCTCGGCGATGCCCACGTTTTCCTGCTCGACCTCTTCCATGAACAGCCGACCCGCCGTTATGAGGCCGTCCTCGATCTCGAAGATCGTGACGCCGCGCATGTCGAACGGCTGCCCGTCGGTGCGAGTGCCGGTCCAGGACCATTCGCTCCACGTGGTGTTGCCGTCATCCACCGATCGGACCACTTCTACGCGAAGGTCGGGAATGCCGGCGAACATTGCTGCCCAGTTCGCGTGCATCTGTGACCGGCCGACAAATGCCCTGGCCGGATGAGCCGGCTGCGCGCTCCTGTACGTTTCATCGAACAACGCGGCTGCTGACTCGAGGTCGTGGGCATTGATGGCAGCCAGCAGGCGTTGGATGGCTTCACTCATCTGGTCACTCCTGTGTGCGGTGGGGGTCTCGCGCACCATTTCATGCAAAATCTCATGCACGATCACATGCACAGCCTCGTTGCCGGAGCTCCGCAAGGGCCGGCTGTCGGCATGCCCCATCGTCAATGTACGCCGCCACACGCACCCGGTTCCAGACCCTCCCGGTCCGGCCGGGCAAGGAACTGGCGCGAGGCGCCTGGCGCGCGAGCGGGACGACTGAGGGCGGCTACGGCTTGAGCACGATCCGGATCGGGTTGCCGTCCTTCTCGCTAAGCATCCGTGCGGCTTCGGCCGCCTCGGCGAGCGGCATCACGCGGCTGACAGAACGAGAGAACTCGATCCGGCCCAGGTCGAACAGGGCGACGAGATCGGTCACATCCGTGGGTGCCGAGCCGTAGTGGCCAAGGATCTGCTGCCGCAGGTAGCTGAACAGCGTCCCGTTGCTCACATGCAGCGGCTGATCCGCCAGACCCACGAGCACCAGCTTGCCACCGGCGCCCAGGGACCGCGCCGCCTGTTCCCGGACCGCCGGCACCCCCGCGAAGTCGAACGCTGTGGCAAGCCCGCGGCCGCGCGTCGCATTCTTCATGGCCGCGGCGAATCCGGCGTCGTTGGGGTCAAGGGCGGCGTCGGCACCAAACTCGAGCGCGCGGATGCGTGCCGCCTCAAGCGGGTCGACGGCGATGATCGGGGCGGCGCCCACGAGGCGGAGCAACTGCACCGCGTGTGCCCCGAGTCCTCCCACGCCCCAGATTCCGGCAGGCTTTCCAGGCTGGGTCCGGGCCGTCGAGGTGATGGCCGCCCACGGCGTCGAGACGGCGTCGGGGATGAAGCAGGCCTGTTCAAAGGGGAGATCGTCCGGCAGCAGAACAACCGTGCCGGCGGACGCTACCGCGTACTGGGCCCAGCCGCCGTCGTAGTCCACGCCGCGGGTCAGGACCGTGCCGCCGCGCTCTTCGCCGGCCTGGAGGAGGACCCGCTGGCCGAGCCGCAATCCCTGGACGCCGTCGCCAAGCTGGTCGATCACTCCGGCGACTTCGTGCCCGAGCGTCACGGTATCGCCCCGAAGGTACTGCGGCTTCAGCATCCCCTCGATGAGGTGGACATCAGAGAGGCAGACGCCGGCCGCGGCGACGGCGATCCGGACCTGACCCTGCCCGGCCTCCGGGTCCGGCACTTCCTGCACGGCGAATGTGGCGGTCGCGACGTTCAGTCGGCCTGCGAGCATGATTTCTCCTTCGACATCGGCTGCGCACGAGCTCCGGGTGTGCAAAATCCCGGTAGCCATCCCGGGGCACTCCCCGGGGAGGCGTCCGCGGGGCTGAAAGGTCAGGGCCCGGCCGGCACCGCTCCATAGATGCTGGTGAGCCAAATGTGCAGCAGGGTCTCGACGGTCTCCCCGACGGTTTCCCCGCCGCCGCCCGGGAGTGCTGCTGCCGGACCTGCCTGTCCCATCTGATCCTGTCCCATCTGATCCCGTCCCATCTGATCAGGTCTGGCCGGATCCAGTCCTGTGAGGGCCGCCGTAATGACGCGCTCATTGAGCAGATTGAGCGCACTGGCCAGAAGCCGCGGCTCCGGGCCGGCCGGCGAGGCGCCGCGGTCACGTTCATCTTGGATGGCAGCCGCCGTGGCGTCGATCCAGCGGTTCGTCAGGGTGGCCCACTCTGCGGCGAGTTCCGGCTCCGAGGAGCGCGCACCCGCGGCGGCTACCGAGACCCCCCGATGCTCCGCGAACGTCCCGACGAAGGCCTCGATTGCTTTGCGCCATGCGGCCGACGGCGCCGTGGAGAGGTCGGCGAAGACCTCGGCCGTCCGTTTTTCGGCCTCGTGCGCCACCTGGTCGAGGAGTGCCAGCAGGACAGCCTGCTTCGAGGCGAAGTAGAAATAAAACGTCGGCCGCGAGATGCCGGCGCCGCGCGCGAGGTCGTCGATCGTGACGTCCGCGAAGTCCTTTTCACCGAGCAGCCGCTCTGCCGCCATGAGGATGGCCCGCTGGCGTTCATCGCCGGACAGCCGGGCGGCCCGGCGGCCCCGGTTAGGGGCAGCGTGTAGGGCAGCAGCGGGCGCACCCTGCGCAGCCGGCGTGGAGGCAGCCGAAGCGGTTTCTGTCGGGGCCGGTAGGTTCATGGGGTCAGCGTAGCACCCTCTCGACAGGGTGTTGACTGAATCGACGCCCTGTTCATAAACTGCGGGGACTAGGGCAGTCACCCACCGGCCCGCACCTATCAGGGAGCACCGTCATCGCCGAACATCTCGACGTCCTCATTGTGGGAGCCGGCCTCTCCGGCATCGGTGCGGCGTGCCGCCTGACAACCGCCTTCCCCTCAAAGACGATTGCACTACTAGAGGCCCGTGAATCCAGCGGCGGCACCTGGGATCTCTTCCGCTACCCGGGGGTTCGGTCTGATAGCGACATGTTCACTCTCGGCTATTCCTTCCGGCCGTGGGAGACGTCGACGTCGATCGCCCCGGGGCGGTCCATCCTGCAGTATGTGCGCGAGACCGCTTCCGCCTACGGCGTTGACCGTTTGATCCGCTACGGTCACCGCGTGGCGGGTGCCGACTGGTCCTCGGAAACCTCGCTCTGGACGGTCGAGGTCATCCGGGACGCCGGGCCTTCCGTGACCATCACGTGCTCGTTCCTCTTCGTCTGCTCCGGCTACTACCGCTACGACGAGGGCTACAGTCCCGAGTTCCCCGGCCAGGAAAGCTTCGCCGGCCCGATCATCCACCCGCAGCACTGGCCGGCGGACTTCGATGCGAGCGGTAAGCGGATCGTCGTGATCGGCAGCGGCGCCACCGCCGTCACATTAGTGCCCGCACTGGCCTGCACCGCGGAACACGTCACCATGCTGCAGCGCTCCCCCGGCTACATGGCCGTCCTCCCGGACACCGACGCCGGCTTCGACACCCTCGTTTCGCGGCACGTCCCCCGGCGCCTGGCCGGCGTCGTCTCGCGCTGGAAGGGCATCGCGCGGGCACTGCTGAGCTACCAGATCAGCCGGCGGAGTCCGGAGAAGATGAAGAGCATCCTCCGGCATCAGGTGATGAAGCGCCTGCCGGCGGGGTACGACGTCGAGAAGCACTTCCAGCCGAAGTACAACCCCTGGGACGAGCGGCTGTGCATTGTGCCCAACGGCGACCTCTTCAAGGCGATCCGGTCCGGCGGCGCCGACGTCGTCACAGACACGATCGATACCCTGACGCCGGCGGGGATCCGTCTTGCGTCGGGCGCCGAACTGGCCGCCGACGTCGTGGTGACTGCCACCGGCCTGAATCTGTTGCTCTTCGGCGGCATGGACCTGAGGGTCGACGGCGTCCCGGTCGACCCGTCGCAGAAGGTCACCTATCAGGGCATGATGCTGGCAGATGTCCCGAACCTGGCCTTCGCGATCGGCTACACGAACGCGTCCTGGACTCTGAAGATCGATCTCGTGGTGCACTACGTTGCGCGGATCCTGCGCCACCTTGACCGGAGCCGCCACACGACGGTGACGCCGGTGGCTCCTGCCGACGTCGGTGACCTCAGGCCGCTGATCGATCTCACCTCCGGTTACATCCGCCGCGGCATCGACCAGATGCCCAAGCAGGGCGGGCACGCGCCGTGGCGGCTGCACCAGAACTACCCGCGCGATGTCAGGATGTTCCGGCTCAGCAGGCTTCACGGCAAGGGCCTTCGGTTTAGCGGACGCTCCGCCACGCCGCGATCGGGCACCCCCGAACGGGCCGCAGCCTCATGAGCGCGCACCCCGCGCTGGCCGCACCCCGGACGATCGCCGTGGACGGCCGCCCGGCCCGCTACCGCGACACGGGAACCGGGCCCCCGGTCCTCTTACTGCACGGCATCGGCCGGAGCCTGGCCGACTGGGACGACCAGCACCGGCTGCTGGAGGCCGGCCGTCGGGTAATCAGCGTGGATCTCGCCGGGTTCGGCGGCTCGACCCCACTGCCCGGACGGCACACACTCGAGACGCTGGCCGCGTGGGTCTCCCGGTTCCTGGATGCCTTGGATACCGACGGCGAACTGGGCGCCGTCGACGTCGTCGGGAACTCCCTTGGCGGCGCCGTCGCGATGCGCCTGTCCGTGGTGCGGCCGGACAAGGTGCGCCGCCTGGTGCTGATCAACAGCGCCGGCTTCGGCGCCACCGTGACACCGGCGCTGCGGCTGATCGCACTGCCTGTGGTCGGCAGGGTCCTGCTCAGGCCGACCCGGAAGACCGCCTGTCAGACAGAGCGTGCACTCTTCGTGGACCGCGCCTTCGTCTCCCGGGACCGTATCGCTGCGAGTCTGGCCCGCGGGACCCAGCGGGGCGCCATGCGGGCCTTCCGCGAAGTCGTCCGCGACCTCGGAACGTTCCGGGGGATCCGTCGGACGTGGCGGGCCCGCCTGCTCGCCGAGGTGGCCGCCGCAGAAAAACCCGTGCTGATCCTGTGGGGCGACTCGGACCTCATCCTGCCGGTCGGGCACCTGGCCGAGGCGCGCAGGCTGCTGCCCGGCGCCACGACGCATCTCTTCGAGAAGACCGGGCATATGCCGCACCTGGAACGGGCCCGGGAGACGGCCGAACTGATCCGGAAGTTCCTGACCTGACGCGCGCTGCCGCTATCCGATAACTCTCTTGGTCGTTGCGTTCCACGTCAGCCGCCCGTTCTGGAAATCCGTTGCCCGGCCCACGGAAACCGTGTATGAGTCGCTGGTAGGATAGCCCAGCCGGCTCGTCTCCCAGCCCAGTGACGCCCACTTGGACCGGATCGCGCCGGTCACCGGATGCGCCCGGGTAGTCGGGGTCCAGTAGATCGATGCCCCGCCGCCACCGGAGAAGTGGTTGTACCGCCCCACCTTATCCGGGGCGCCCTTCTCGTCCGTAGTGGGGTAGCGCAGCGGGCCGGTCTCCCAGCCCTGCGCCGCCCACTTGGACCGGATAGCGCCCATCACAAAGTGCGCCCCGGTCGTTGGTGACCAGAAGATCGAGTTTCCGCCCGCACGGGAGAAGTGGTTGTAGAGGCCCACCGTGTCCGCGGACTTCGTAGTATCGGAGGTCGGATAGCCAAGGCCGGTCTCCCAGCCCAGTGACGCCCACTTGGCCCGGACCTCACCCGTCACGGAGTGCGCCCCCGTAGCCTTCGACCAGTAGATCGATGCCCCGCCTGCTCCGGAGAAGTGGTTGTACCGTCCCAGCCTGTCCGGAGTGCCCTTCTCATCGTTGATCGGATAGCCCAGCGGTCCTGTTTCCGCGCCCAGTGCCATCCATTTCGATCGGATCGCCCCCAGGACAAAATGCGCTCCCGTCGTCGGCGAGAAGTAGATCGAGGCCCCGCCCGATCCGGCGAAGTGGCTGTAAAGCCCCACCCCGTCCGGCGATACATTTTGCTCGGACGTCGGGAAGCCCAGGATCCCGGCGGGACCGCCGGCGGCCTTGTAGCGTTTGTTGATCTCACCGATGACCCCATGCGCCCCGGTCTTGGCTGACCAGCAGATCATCCCTCTGACATAGTCCTGGCACTTTCCTCCCGCCACGGCGTACTCCAAGGTCAGCGAACGGCCGAGCGCCGAACTAGGGCGGCCGGCGTTGGTCTGCCAGGCGTAGGCCGCGATCGGGTCGTCGGTGCCTTTCCCGGTCAGCATCACCTTCAGCGCACCCTGGCCGTCATCGGTAGTGATCAGGTAGTAGGTTTCCGTTGTCCCGGCCTGCCCGAAGGCCGTGGGCGTGAAGGTCACGGACTGGTACGCGGATTCACCCGCGGGAATCTTCAGCCCCTCGGCAATGGGTGTGGTGGTTGAAAAGACCCCCTGTGGCGCTTTCGCCTTGGTGATGATCATCGGGATGTTGCCGGTGTTCTGTATCTCGAACGCCCTGGTAACGGAGGTCCCGACCGGGACGTCACCAAAGTCCAGCGTGCGCGGCATCTGCAGGTGCGCCGCTCCTGAGACGGCGGTCGCGCTCACCTTGACGGTCACGCCTCCCCGGTCGCTGGTGACGACGAGTGAGTCGGTCACCGGATCCGCCGACGTTGGGCTGAACGTCATGGACACCGCAACCGAGGAGAGAGGCTGGATCGTCTGCCCAATGGCCGGCACCGTGGCGGGGTCGACGCGGAGCTGCGTGTTCGTCGGCAGCCTGACGCCGGTGATCTTGGCGACGGTCGTGCCCGTATTGACGATGTTGACCGTCTGCCGGCTGACTGTCTTGGTCGGGACGTCGGTGAACTGGACCAAGGCCGGAGTCGCGCCCAGGCCCTCCTTCGTGCCAACGCCGTGGACGCCGAGGAGGTCGGTCTCGCCGTCGGCCGTCTTGACCGTCAGTGTGCCGTCCGCCTGGCCCGGAACCGTCGGGGAGAAGGTCACGGGCACCGTCATGCTTCCGCCTTTCGCCAATTTCCGGGGCAGCGTGAGCGTGGTTCCGATCGAGAACGGAGCGCGCGTGGTGATGGAGCTGACCGTTACCGCCCGCGACGCGGTGATCGTCACGCTGCCGGTCACGGAGGAACCCACCTTGACGTTGCCGAGGTCGGTGTCCTTTGCCCCCACCGCTGACGTTGTCGGGGCGCCGAAGCCCAGGACGTGCCCGTCCCTGGTGCCCACATACACGCGGCCCTTGTCAGTAGCCACCGAGGAGAACTTGGCCCCTATGCCCAGTGGGGCGCTGAAGACTTCCTTGAGGTTGCCCGTGCTGTCAGGCATGGCCCGGTAGGCACGCAGTTCGGCATCTGCCCCGGTCCCCGCGCTGACATAGACCACCCAGACCAGGGCGGAGGACCCGTCCTTGCCGGAGGACGTCACCACGGGCGAGCCGGAGCTGAACCCGAACGTGCCGGCGGAGGTCCCGACGGCGGCGAGGCTGATCCCGCCATTGGCGCCAGGCACGAGCTTGAACGCCCGGAGGTACCCGTTGCTCTCGACGACGTAGAGGTATCCACCGTTGGTGGTGCCGAGAAATGCGGGCTTGCCCCACACTCCGCTGTACGGACCGGCCTTGTCCAGGACGGCGTCGGTTCCGCCGGGCCCCTGCGCCATGCCGCCCAGGTTGTCCCGGTCCAAGAGGTACAGCGTGCCGTCTTTGCCGATCTGCGCCATCAGGTGCGGATGGTCCGCGGTGCCGTAGCCGTCCGGGATCCCGATGGGAGCCCCGGACCCAAGGTCGGCGTCGTTTCGGTTCAGTTTCGCGTTGTCGGCCGGGCTGAAGAAATCGGTGGCTTTGAGGTTGCCGTCGCTGCCCACCCGGAGCCGGACCACCGCCTCGGCCAGGGTGGTGGGAGGCTTCGAACCCGGGCCCGGCTTCGGGGAGATGCCGTTCCCTGTGGTGAGCAGGATCTGGCCGGGACCGTCGGACACCAGCCCTCCGCCGGACTGCCAGATTCCGCCCTCCGCGTTGGCGTTGCCTGATTCGGTCGCCCACATCGTCGTCTGACGTCCGGCGGTCGATACACCGACGACATAGCCGACGAAGGGGGTGTAGTCACAGTGGCTGGCAAATCCCGCATAGACCACGCCGTCCAGGAGCAGCAGTCCCGGGCGCTGCATCGCTGTCATCGGGTTGAACGGGCGTGTGGGGTCATTGGTCGGGGCGCCTTCGATTGTGACGGGGAACCCGGGCCTCTCCGCGCCGGTTGCCACATCGAGGGAGTGCATATACCAGTGCGGGAGCAGTTTGCTTGCCCCGTCATTCGTCTTCGCCAGCAGGAAGACGCTTTTCGTCGCCGGGTCGTAGACCGGCGTCGACGTGATTCCGATGTTCGGCGTGAGGTCACCGCAGTGAACGGTCGACGCCGGCCACGCCGGCCCGAGTTTGCGGGTCCATTTTGCCGCACCAGTGGCGCCGTCCAGCCCGTAGACGGCATTGTTCTCCGTAGCGGCAATCACGGTGCCGCCCACGACGAGCGGCTGGGCATAGACTTGCCCGTCGACCGTCGCGGAGAAGAGTTTGCCGAAGTTCGATGACGCGACCGCCGACGGCGAGAGCCCGGGTTCGTCCTTGTCCCAGCTGGTCCGCAGCGAATCGGTGGCGATGGTCCCCACGTCCGCGGCGGCGGTCTCGCCGATGGACAGCCCGGCAAATGCAAGGGATGCCGACAGCAGGGAAGCCCAGGCGCCCCGGGACCACGGGCGGAGCTGGGTCGAGGGTGCGTGGATCGTGACGGTCCGGTGCTTCCGCAGGTGTGGAGACCCGCCCATGCGTCCACCGCGAAGACGGCCCTTGGAATGGCCAGACGACACCCGAAGTTCTGTTTGATCATGCATGGCTGAGACCCGTTTCTGACCACTACATTGACTTTATTAACCCAGTACAAAGGAGCCTAGAATCGGGGCATGATTAGCGCGCGAGTGGGGCCTACTCGTCTTTTCGGGGGCGGCTCTCGCTTTATTTCGGGCGCTACTTGCGGGCTGCGCCGGGGAACCCGAGTGCCTACTTGCTTCCCCGGAGGTGCCCAGGGGGCGCCGCACCATGACGCGGAGACCGGGGACGCGGGGACCGGGCATGGGCCGCAAGTGTCGGCGCGCCGGAATGGTTGTCCGCTGCTGCCTGCGTGTTTGCGCCACTGTGTGGCCACGACCCGTGTCTGGTGGACCCTTGCCACGCCTGGCGGGGCTTCGGATAATTGATGCCGGGGCCGGAACGGAGGGAGCACCGTGGACGAATCAGAAGCTTTTGTGGCCGCAGTCCTACCGCCCCTGACGGCGGCCGAGACCGCACTGCACAACGGCGATGCCAGTCCCCGGCAAAGTTTGTGGTCCACCAAGGACCCGGTGACACTTTTCGGTGCAGTCATGACCAGGGTCGGGCCGGCGGAGGTCTCGGCGTCGTTCGACGAGCTCGCCTCCAGGTTTTCGAACTGCACATCGTTCGAGTACGACGTCACAGCGTCAGGGGCCAGCGGGGACCTCGCGTACATCGTGGGCATCGAGCATACGACCGCATCGATCGGCGGGGCCGAACCCCTGCCTTACTCCCTGAGAGTCACCACCATCTTCCGGCGCGAGAACGGCGAGTGGAAGATCATCCATCGGCACGGCGACGCGCTGCCTGATGACAACGTGGACAAGACCCGGGTGCAGCTCGGCCGATTGAGGGACCCTGACTCCGCTGACTCCGCGGCCGACCATCACTAGCCGCGGTGGCCGCGGCGGGCACGGCCCTGACGGCCGGCAGCCGCATGGCGCGCGCAGCCCGCGCGCCGGTGTCGCATTAGGCTCATCCCATGTCGCCTGATCGCTATCTGGCCGAGCTGGCCGCCTCCCTGGACCGTCTGTGCACGCTCGCCCGCCAGCCGGAGGACATGCTGGCCCGCCCCGTGCCGGCCTGCCACGGCTGGACGCTCGACCAACTGTTCGGGCATCTCGGTTCCATCGAGCGGTGGGCCGCGACGGTGGTTCGCGGGGGCACGTTCGTGGCGGAACCGCCTCCGCCGGCAAAGGGAGCCGCCGGATGGTTTCTCGAGGGCGCGGCACCGTTCCTCGCAACGATGACGGCACTTGATCCCGGGAAACGGTGCTGGAACTTCGGACCGCCGCCGCGCACGGCCGGGTTCTGGCTTCGGCGGCAGGCGCATGAACACGCCATCCACCTCATCGACGCCTGCCAGGCACTTGGCCTGGAGATCCCCGCCCTCGGCGAGGACTTCATGCTCGACGGGGTCGACGAAGTCCTGACCATGTTCACGCCGCGCCAGTTGCGGCTGGACCGGATGCCGCACCCGGACAAGGCTGTGACCTTCCATGTGCCCGGAGCCAGGAACTGGACACTGGGCCCGGGCCCCGCCGTGGCAACGGTTACCGCCCCGTTGCCCGTGATGTACCTCGGCCTCTGGGGCCGATCCGATCTCCAGACCGCCGGGGTAATCGAAGGTGACACCGCCTTCGCCCTCCGCGTGCTGCGGGGACCGCTCACGCCCTAAGGCCCGGCCGCCGGGCTGAGGATACAAACATGTCCGCCGGAGGCTGTGGACGCTCCCAACGTCCCCGACCCTTTCGTGACCACCTGCTGAGCGGAACCCCGCCGCAGGTCAGACAACGCCACACTCAGCACCGCCGATGTCTCCACGCCCGCTGTCCGGTGGGGAATTCTCCGCACAGGGTTCATCGCGGGGCTGCAAACCTCAGACTTGGTCGACGGCGGCTCTTTGGTTAACGCTGTGGGTTCCCGGAAGCTGGCGACGGCGGCGGAGTTCGCGGGCCGGTTTCACATCCCTCGCCCCTGGAAGCTACGAGGATCCTGTGGCTGACCCGGACGTTGACGTTGTGTACATTTCGACGCCGCCTGGCAGGCCCGCGAGATTGTGGAGCCGCTCACCCGTGTCCAATGAGCTCGGCCACGCGATCGAGTTCTTCTTCGAGATTGTAGAAGTGCACCGACAGGCGGACCCTGCCTTCCCGCACCGACGCGACGACGTTGGCCTGGCGGAAGCGCGCCATGACGGCCTCCGGGTCCGTCACCGGCACGGAGACAATGGTGGAGCGGTGCTCCTCGGCGAAGGGTCGGAAGGAGGACCCCTGCGCCGCCAGCGCTTCCGCCAGGCGCCGGGCGAGCAGGGTATTGCGGTCGAGCAGGGCCGTGATCCCGAACCGGCCGAAGATGCCGAGCGCCGCCTGCTCGGCCAGGGCCGGAAACCACGCCAGCGAGGCATCGAGCTTCGACGCGGTAGGCGACAGGTCCATGCGGGGCCCGTAGAAGCTCTCGCTCGGAATTCGGGCGGCCTTCCAGCCGGGCACTATGGGCCGGAGACGGTCCAGCAGCCCGCGACGGACGTAGAGGTAGCCCATGCCCCTCGAGCCGAGCAGGAACTTGTGGCTGGCCGCGGCCAGGAAATCGACGCCGTCGAGCACCACGTCCAGCGGCACAGCGCCGGCCGCCTGGCACGCGTCGACGAAGAACCAGGCGCCGGAGCGGGCAGCCACCCGGCTGAGCGCGGGCAGGTCGGCCCGGTACCCGTTGGCTGAATGCACGGCGCTCACAGCGATGAGCCGGGTGCCGCCGTCGGCCGCGTGGCCGAAGTCCTCGGCCGACACGCCGTCGCCGGCCGGTGCAACGGAGCGGACCTCGTAGCCTCGCTCCCGGAGCAGGAGCCAGGGGAAGTAGTTCGAGGTGAATTCGTTCTCGGCGACCACGATGTTCTCGCCCGGCTTCCCGGGCGGCAGGTTGGCGGCCACGATTCCCGCGGCTGTGCTGACGGCCGGAACGATCGCGATCTCCTCCACCGTGGCACCGATGATCGCCGCGAACATGGCGCGGGCCTCTTCCCCGGCCCGCTCTGCTCCCATCCAGTCGAACCGGCCGACGGACCACTGCTGGACCGCCAGCTCGTAGGCCGCCTTGGCGGGGGCGCAGCCGACGTTCATGGTGGCGGTATTGAGGTAGATCGTGCCTTCGAGTCCGGGGAAGAGGTGCCGGATCTCTGCGGCGTGCACGGCTCCCCTACCCGTTGGCGTGCCCGGGGTTCAAGCCCCTGGCGTACGCCGCCTGGCCCACGTGCTGGAGGCAATCGGCGATAGTGCTGACCAGCCGCACCCCGAGCGTGACGGGCGGGTCCCAGCGGGTATCGACGATGCGGTCGAAGTCGCCGTCGCCGAGGGCCTGAAGGAACTCCACGGTCTGCCGGTGGACGGCGTCGTAGTAATCGAGCAACAGCTCCGGCGGCGCCTGCACTGCGTCGACCTGGCTGCTCGAATGCCCGTAGCCGGTGTCGCGTTGGGGAAGGGGCAGGTGGAACCGGCCGACAAAACCCTGCGAGGTCCAGACCTGTTCCAGGCCTGCCACGGCGGCGAGCTGGGCGTCCTCAACCCGGCTGAGGTGCCAGATCAGCCATGCCATGGAGTTTCCGTTGCCTGAGGGCCGGCGGAGCAGGGTCCGGTCGTCGACGCCGTCAAGGGCGTCGGCCACGGTCTCATGGATCCGGCCGAAGGCGTCCAGCAGCAGTTCGTTGGATTTCATCGAGTCCCCTCACGGTGCATCGTCGCTGAGCCCCCATGCTTGCACGGAGGCCGCACCGGCGGATAGGGCCTGGCGGCTTACGCGGGGGCGCGCAGCTTGTCCGCGGCCTGAACATTCACGGCGCAGATTTCCGGGGCCCGGCTGCCGTCGTCCTCGTAGTGTGTGGCGTTGGCGAGGTCGCGGCCGGCGATGTAGCCGAACGTCAGGGCCGGGCCGAGGTTGATGCCGCCGGCCGGGTAGTGCCCTCCCATGACGGAGGCCTGGTCGTTTCCGGCGACGTAGAGGCCGGCGATGGGCTTGCCGGATTGATCCAGTACCCGCGCCCGTGCGTCGGCGGCGAGCCCGGCGAAGGTGCCGAAGGACCCCGGCACGATTTTGACGGCGTAGAACGGCCCCTTATCCAGCGGGCGCAGCGACGGGTTCGGGGTGTTTTTCGGGTCCCCGCCGTAGCGGTTGAACTCGCTGGCGCCGCGGTCGAAGGCGGGATCCACGCCCTGGCGGGCGTTCTCGTTGAATTCCGCCACGGTGGTGGCGAGGCCTTCCGGGCTGATGCCGCAGGCAACGGCGAGTTCCTCGATCGTGTTGCCCTTCTTCAGGTAGCCCGAGCGCAGGTAGGGGAAAAGCGGCACGGGCAGCGGCTTGGCCATTCCCAGCGGGAACTTGCGGACGAACGCGGCGTCGGCGATCTGCCACGCCTCGACCGGTTCGCCGTCCGGGGTCGCCGTGAGCAGCCCGTCGACGTAGTCGTAGTAACCGTTGGCCTCGTTCACGAACCGCCGACCGTCCGTCCGCACCCCGATGCTGCCCGGTTTCGCCCGGTCCATGATGTGCGGGAACGTCCCGGTGCGTCCGTTGCGGTACGGGACCAGTGACACCGGGCACCAGGCGGCCGGGGATTTCACGTCGGTGTCGAAGCGGGCGCCCACGGCCTGGGCCATGGTGATACCGTCGCCGGTGGTTTCCTTCGGCGCCAGCGTCCAGTGCTCGCGGCCGGTGGGCGTGTGGGGGAACAGCGCGGCGCGCCGGGTGACGTCGTTCGGGAAGCCGCCGGCGGCCAGCACCACTCCGCGGGTGGCGTTGATCGTGTAGCTGCCGGCGGGGGAATCCACGACGGCGCCCGTGACCTGGCCGGTGTGATCGGCAACCAGGCTCCGGGCAGGCGTGGAGACGCGGATGTCCACGTCGAGGTCATCGGCGGATTTCATGAGCCGGCCGGTGAGGGCGGTGCCGTTGACCAGCTGCATGTTTCGCCGGTGCGTGAGGAGATCCAGCAGGTGCAGCCCCACCCGCCAGCCGGCGTGGAACAGCCCCTGCAGATTGCCCTGGGAGGCGGAGAGGAACTTGGTGAGGTCCGGGCCTGCCATGATGCCCATGCCCAGGAACGAGGTCTCGTAGAGCTGGTGGCGCATCTTGGCCCGCAGCCCGGGCCTGATGCGCCGGGCGTTGAACGGCTTCGGGCCCACCGAGCGGTGCCCGGTCCCGGCGCCGGGCGTGCTGCCGTAGATGTCCTTGATCTTGGCGCCCGGAACGAACTGCAGGCTGGTCTTGTCGTGGAAGAAGCCCACCATGTGCGGAACCGCCTCGAGGAAAGCGTCCACCTTGTCCTCGCGGTAGTTCCCGCCCAGTCGGTGGCGGAGGTAGGTGCGGAAGAGCTCGCGGTCCTCGTTGACGCCGTCGGCCTTGGCCAGCGGGTTCCCCGGGGTCCAGGCCCAGCCGCCGGACCAGGAGGTGGCACCGCCGCAGACGTCTGCCTTTTCCACCACAATGACTTTCAGTCCGTGGTAGGCGGCCGTGACCGCGGCGGACAGCCCGCCGGCGCCGGAGCCCACCACCAGGACGTCACAGTCCACGCCGGGACGTTCACGTTCAGTGTCTTGGGATATAGCCATGTCATGTCTCTTTCAGTGGAAGTAAGTGTCGGAATCCAGGCGCGGCGGTGCCCCGGTTTCGAGCGCGTCGATGGCGTCGAGCTGCCCCTGGGTCAGGACGAAGCTGAAGACGTCGAGGTTCTCGCGCTGACGCTGGTGGTTCGCTGACTTGGGGACGGCCACCCGGCCGTGTTGAATGTGCCAGCGCAGGACGATCTGCGCCGGTGTCTTATCCAACTCCCGGGCCGGCCCGGTCACGGCCGGGTGGCTGAGGAAGGCTCCGTTGCGGCCGAGCGGGCTGTAGGCCGCCGTCAATATACCGTGGTCGCGGTGGTAGGCCAGTTGCCCGGGCTGGCCGTGCTCCGGGTCGATCTGCACCTGGTTCAGCGGGACGCGAAGCCCGGCGCCGTGGACGATCCGCAGGTGGGCGGGCATGAAATTGGACACTCCCCAGGCCCGGATGGCCCCGTCGTCGACCAGCCGTTGAAGGCCCTCGCAGGCGTCGACGAACTGCCCCTGGGCCGGGTTGGGCCAGTGCACCAGGAAGAGGTCCAGATAGTCCGTGCGAAGCCGCTTCAGGGCATGACCGAAGGCCTCGAGCACTCCGTCTTTGCTGTGCCATTCGCTGTTGAACTTGGTGGTGAGGAACAGTTGGCTGCGCTCGATGCCGCTGCGCCGGATCCCCTCCCCCACAGCGGCCTCATTGGCGTAGTTCTCGGCCGTGTCGATATGCCGGTATCCGCCTTCGATGGCCTGGGCCACCGCGGCCGAGGCATCCTCGCCCGCCAGGGGCCAGGTTCCCAGCCCGATGAGCGGGATGCGTACCCCGGACGTCAGCTCCGCCGTCGTCATGTCCTTGGATCCGTTCATCGGGGGCCTGCTCCCTGGAGGTGTCCGGCTTCCCGGCGCGTGCCGGCGGCAGCCAGCACTGACTCCACGCCTGATTTGAGCCGGCGCGCCCAGCCGAGTTCGCCGAGTTCCGCCACCCGGCGGTCCGACGGCGTCTCCGCGCTCAGCGGGAGGCCGTCCGGGAGCGCGGCTACTGCGGCGGCGAGGTCGAAGTCGCCCTCGCCGGGCACCTCGCGTTCCGAGCGGGATTCGACGACGAGTTCCTCGCGGCTGGACGGCCGCCGGGACGGTCCGTCGCACAGCTGGAGCAGGGGCACGAGGTCCGCGTTGGCGCGCAGCTGGTCCCATTGGGCCCCGGCTCCCCCGCTTCCCCCGTCTCCCTGGTCGTTGACAAGGTTGAAACCGTTGAAGCGATTGAAGTGCAGGGTGTCCACCACGATCCGGCAGCCGCTCTGCCGGGCGATGTCCGCGGCCTGGGCAATCGAGGCGACGGGCTGGTACGAGATCGCTTCCAGGGTCGGGACGATGCCGAAACCGCGGCCGTCCTCGGCCATCCGGGCCAGCGTGTGGACCAGCCGGGAGCCGTCAGGGTCGGCCGCTGCAACCGTCAAGGAACTGGCTCCCAGTGCCTGCCCGGCTTCCATCATCCGCAGCCAGGCTTCCCGCTGGTCGCTGCCGTCCAGCAGCAGGAATTCGATGTCACGGACGGTCACGCCGGTGTCCCGCATCCGGGCCACGGTCTCCCTCGCCATCGGTGAACCGGGCTGGAGGTCGTAGGGCCGTTCGGTGGCCGTCACGGGACGGACCCGCGCGCCAATGAAGTCAAAACCTGCTTCCGCGGCGATGCCGAGCAGTTCGGGCGGGGCGGTGTCCAGGAGGGACAGTTGGGCGAGGCCCAGTAGCGGGCGGGTGGTGCGGCTCATGATGCTGCTCCGTTCAGGCTCATGGTCTTGCTGTCGGCGCCGGGCGTCAGGAGCGCGGCGATGCGCTGGGCTGCGTCGTAGCCGCTCTTGACGGCGTTGGAGGCGGTGGCCGGCGTCTGGTCCACGACGGTTCCGGCCAGCGTCACCGGTACCCCGGCGGTGCCGCTCAGTTGTGCGTCGCGGAGGTCCGCCGGGACCGAACCGTCGAGCGGGACCACGGACCGCGAAACCAGCAGGGGTCCCGGCGCGGCCAGCCATTCCCCGCCGGGCGGAAGGCCCGGGCCGCTGATCCGGACACGGGCGCCGTCGTACTCCTCGATAGCCGTTCCGAGCCGGACCCGCACCCGGGGGTTGGCCGTCAGCCGGGGCACGGCGAGGATTTTGGCGCGGCGCCCGGATTCGGGGGCAATGACGTCCTGGGGGCCCACCAGAAGCACTGCCGTCCCGCGGTCCGCGAGGGTGTCCGCAACGCTCATGGCGACGGAATCGGCGCCCCAAATGGTCACGGCCTCCGGAACGGCGGCGTTTGCGGGCGTGCTGCCGGCCGCGCCGGCGTCAAGGATTTCCGCGTGGGCGCCGAGCCACTCGCGCACATCCAGGACGTTCGGGGACTCGTCGCCGGGGAACCCGGCGGCGGGCCGGAATCCGCCGATGGCGATCACGACGGCGTCTGCCGCGGTGGCGCGGGCCAAGGCGCCGGTGTCGTTGGTGTCCGCGTGCGTGCCCAGCCGCACGTCGATGCCGAGCCGGGTGTTTTCCTCCGCGGACCACTGCGCGAAGCGGTGGAAATCAGGGGTGGATTTCATGCGTTCGGCCAGCGCGAACTGCCCGCCGGGGCGCGTCCCGGCGTCGAGCACGGTCACCTTCGCACCGGCTTCGGCGAGCTCGCGGGCGGCGGTGAGGCCGGCCGGACCGGCGCCCACCACCAGGACGTGGGAGCCGTCGCGGACGGCCGGGGTGGGGACGGGGACGCGGGAGCGGCCCACGGCCGGGTTGACCGTGCAGGTCACCTGGCCCTGCCCCAGGTTGTCGATGCAGACGTTGCAGGCAATGCACGGGCGGTAGCGGCCGCCGTGCAGGACCCCGCCCACGAAAGCGGGGTCGGCGTGGATGGCACGGGCCAGGCTGACGAAGTCGCATGTCCCCTCGCGGAGGACCTTCTCGATGATCTCCGGGGTATTCAGCCGGCCGGCCATGCCGAGCGGCAGCCCGAACCGGCGGTAGGCCCTGGCGTAGTCGGCCAGGATTCCCGGTTTCCACTCGCCGGACTGCACGATCCACTCGCCGGCCTCGTAACTGCCGGCGGAGATGTCCAGGAAGTCCAAGTGTTCCAGGTGCGCCCTGGCGATGATCTCCACCTGCTGTTCGGCGCTGATTCCCTCCGCGGGGCCTTCCACCACGGAGACGCGCAGGCCCACGATCGTGTCCGGGACCGCTGCCCGCACGGCATCGATGACCAGGTTCATGAAGCGTTCGGGCGCGGCGAACTCGTCCGTACGGTGGTTGGAAATCGGCGACATGAACTGGTGGATCAGGTAGCCGTGCGCGCCGTGGATGTTGATGACGTCGAAGCCGGCCTGCACGGCCCGGCGGGCGGCCTGGGCGTAGGCCTCCACCAGCTCATGGCACTCGGCGGCGGTGAGTTCCCGGGGAACCTCGCCGCCCGCCGTCGCGCACGGCACCGGCGACGGCGCCAGGTTCTTGAACCCGGACACGGCGGCCTGGGCGGTGCGCCCGCCGTGGTTGAGCTCGACGGCGGCGAGCGCGCCTTCGGCGTGCAGGGCGTCGGTCAGCCGGCGCAGCCCGGGAATCATCGCATCCGTGTGCAGCCCCAGCTGGTGCGTGCGGCCCTTGCCGTCGGCGCGGACGAAGGTGGCCTCGGTGGTGACCAGCCCCAGTCCGGCTTTGGCCCGGGTGAGAAGGTAGTCGATGTACTGGTCCGTGATGGCGCCCTCGGTGGTGCCGTAGTTGCGTTCCATGGGGGCGGAGGCGAGCCGGTTGCGGAGCGTCTTCGGGGTGCGGCCATTGCGGCCCAGCGTGAGGGGCTGGGCACTCAGGGGCTGGGCGCTTAGGGGCTGGGCACTGTGGCGTGTGTTCTGTTCCATCACTATTCCCTAGCCCGCCACCGTCGCGAGCGGCTGCACTGCATGTTGCTCTGTCTGTTGCACAGTGCGCTGTTCAGTGCGCTGTTCAGTGAAGCGCACCGGGAGCCCGGAGTGCGACGACTCATAGACGGCCAGCAGGATCCGCAGCGCCCTGGTGGCGTCCTGGCCGGTGATGGCAGGATCCGTGCCGTCCCGGAGGGCCCGAACGAAATCGCGGACTTGGGTGGCGTGGTGCGGGATGAGCTGGCCGTTGATGGCGGCAAGATCCACGTTCGGGCGGGTTCCTTCCGGGTGGGCGGGCTCGGTGCTGATCGTCTCGCCCGCAGCCCACAAATCCATGCGGCCGTCGCTGCCTTCGGGGTACTCGGTCAGGGAGGCGGAGGCGCCCGTCTCCCCCGTGATGCGGAGCTGCACTCCCAGGCTCGGGGACACCGCCGTCGAGGCCTCCAGGGTTGCCATGGCCCCCGAGGTAAAGGTGATGACGGCGGTGGCGGAGTCCTCCACCTCGATGTGCCCGCCGTGCTTGTACGTGCTGATCTTGCCGTAGACCTCCGCCACGTCCCCCATGAACCACTGCAGCAGGTCGATGTAGTGGATGGCCTGGGTCATCAGCACCCCGCCGCCGTCGCTGGCCCAGGTCCCCCGCCAGGCGTCACGGGAGTAGTACTCGGGTTCGCGCTGCAGCATCACCGAGCACTGGCCCAGGATTGGCCGGCCCAGGGTGCCGTCGTCGATCGCGGCACGGATGCGCTGCGCCGCGGGCCAGAACCGGCGCTGGAACAGTACCCCCAGTTTTACGCCCGCGTCGTCGCAGGCTGCCACCATGCGCTCCGCGGACTCCAGTTCGATGGCGATCGGCTTCTCGCAGAGCACGTGGACCCCGGCCGCGGCAGCCTGCAGCACCACGTCCTCATGGGTGGGATGCGGCGTGCAGACCGACACAAGGTCAAGGCCCAGGTCCAGCAGCTCGCCGACGCTGCCGACGGCGGCGGGAACTTCCCACGCAGCAGCGGCGGCACGGGCCCTGTCCGGGTCGATGTCACACACCCCGACGATCTGCACGTCGTCCAGGGCGCGGAATGCCGCCAGGTGGTTACGGGAAATGGCGCCGCATCCCGCGATTCCAACGCGGAGGGTGCGGGGGGCTGTGGGTGCTGGAGTGGTCATCGGAAGGGCCATCTTTCTGATGCGGGGATCGTGGAGGACTGGGATGGGCTGCTTGTGGTGGGCCGGCAGTGCCATTAGTAGGTGGCGCGGCCGCCGGAAAGGTCAAAGACGGATCCGGTCGTGTACGAGGCAGCAGGGGAAACGATGAATTCGATGAGTGCTGCCGCTTCGGCCGGCGTCCCGAACCGGCCCATCGGGATCTTGGCCGCTTGTGCCGCCTGCTGTTCCGCCGGGACTTCCTGAAAAAGCGGTGTCATGACATTGCCGGGGGCCAGCGCATTCACCGTGACGCCGGAAAGGGCAAACTCCTTGGCCAGTGACTTCACGAGGCCCAGGATGCCGGCCTTGCTGGCAGAGTAGGCGGGCATATTGATGACGCCTTCCTTGCCCGCCGTCGACGAGATGTGCAGGAGCCGGCCGTAGCCCGCCTCCGCCATGGCGGGCAGGACGGCCTGGGAGACGATGAACGCGCCGGTCAGGTTGATCTTCAGGATGCGGTCGAATTCCTCGACCGGGGTGGTGAGGGCCGAGGCCACCCGGCCGAGGATGCCAGCGCAGTTCACGACGACGTCGAGGCCGCCCAGTGTCCGCAAGGCCGAGGAAACGGCCGCCCTGACGGACCGGGGGTCCGTCACGTCCATGGCAAGGGACCAGCCGGCGGCATGTGAGGATTCGGCGCGGCCGCCGGACCAGCGGGCGGACGGCAGATCCGCCCCGATGACGACGGCGCCCGACGCCCGCAGCCGTTCCGCGGTTGCCAGGCCAATGCCGCTCGCCGCTCCGATGACAAGGCAGCGCGACTCCGCGATGGACCCGGGCGTTCTTGAGATGATGCCCGGTGCCAGTTCTGAGGTCATGAGCGGACCGCGTCCTGGAAGGAGGCCAGCATGCTGTCGGCGTCGGGTCGGATGCCGGTGAAGAGTTCAAAGGCCGCGACGGCCTGCCCCACCACCATTCGTCCGCCGTCGAGCACCTCGCAGCCCCGGGCCCTCGCAGCCTTGATCAGCTGGGTTTCGAGGGGCCGGTAGATGACGTCCGCCACCCAGAGCCGGGAGTGGATGAGCCTGGGATCGAGGGGAAGACCTGGATGGCCGCTCATGCCGATCGGGGTCGTATTGACCAGTCCGTCGGCCTCCAGGAGACTCGGGGCCACCGCGTCGGTGCGGGTGACGGACACCTCGCTGTCCGGAAAGTGCGGGGCAAGCCGCGCAGCGAGGCTCTCGGCCTTGGCCGGGTCGATGTCCGCGATCACCAGCTGTTTGGCTCCGGCGCGGAGGAGCCCGAAGGCCACCGCCGCTCCTGCCCCGCCGGCGCCGACCTGGACCACCAGGTTGGTGGCGGCGGAGGGCAGGCCGGCCCGGAAGCCGCCAAGGAAACCGAGGTGATCGGTGTTGTGGCCGACTGCTTTTCCGTCGTGGAAGGTGATGGTGTTCACGGCACCCAGGATGCGGGCGTCGGGTGAGAGATCGTCCAGCCCCGCCTGGACCAGCTGCTTGCTGGGGTGCGTGACGTTGAGTCCGTCGTAGCCGAGGTCGGCTGCGCTCCGGACCAGGGCGGCGGACCGTTCGGCCGTCTGGCCGATAGCGTCGAGGTCGATCACGCGGTAGGTGTAGGACAGACCCAGCCGGTCAGCTTCCGATTCGTGCAGGCCGGGCGTCAGCGATCCTGCGATGCCGGCACCGAGCAGGCCGACGAGATGCCGGTGGGTGCGGTCGGGAACCCGGCCAGGAAACGCCCACGTGCTCTCCAGCGTCTGGACGCTCATACGGGTGCCTTTTCTGCCGTGGCTGCTTCTGCCGTGGCGGCTGCTGCCATGCCTGTTTCTGCCATGCCGGCCGGTGGCGCCTGGAACCGCTTGGGGGATTTCTTCAGTCCCAGCAGCGCGGTCGGGGTCCTGAAGGTCTCGGGTCCGGTAAGGGTGGCGATCGCGGAGATAAGGCAGGCCACGGCCGCGAATGTTGCCACGGGCACCCAATTGGATTTGTCGCCGCCGATGAGGAGTTCGGCGATCGCGGGAGCGAACCCGGCCAGGAGCAGGCCGAACATGAGGCTGACGGCCATCCCGGAGTAGCGGACCTTGACCGGGAACTGCTCCGGGAAGTAGGCGGGGTAAATGGAATTCGCGCCGGTGTAGGCAACCCCGATGAGCAGGATTCCGGTCAGGAAGATCAGCGCTACGTTGGCGGCGGACAGTGCCGCGAAGAACACATAGATCATGCCGATCTGCAGCACGAGCCCGGTGAGGAAGACGGGCTTGCGGCCGATCCGGTCGGAAAGGATGCCTGCCAGGGGGCCCATGGCAACCGCAGTGAGGTTGGCCACGGCGATCACCACCAGCATGAGTCCCTTGTCGACTCCGACTACCGAGGTGGCGTATGAGAGCGCGAACACGTTGACGATCGTATTGATGATGGTGAACAGGGACATGGCGGTGATGCGGAGGACCGTGAGCCAGTGGTGGCGGAACAAGGTGACGAGGGGCACCTTGACCACGTCGTCGTTCTCTTTCACCTCTTCGAAGACGGGAGGCTCTTCGAGCAGCCGCCGAAGCACAAAGGCGACGACGGTCACGATTGCGCTCGCGAGGAAGGGGATGCGCCAGCCCCAGGCCAGGAGCTGCTGCTCCGGCATGGATGCCACCGGGATGAAGACGAGGGTGGAGAGCACGATGCCGAACATGATGCCGCTCATGGTCCAGCTCGTGTAGAAGGCGCGCTTCGTGTCGGGGGCGTGCTCGAGGGTGAGCGAGCTCGAGCCGGGCGATTCGCCGCCGGCGGACAGTCCCTGGAGCAGCCGCAGGGCCACGATCAGGACGGGTGCTGCCATGCCGATCTGGCTGTAGGTGGGAAGGCAGCCGATCAGGAACGTCGACGTGCCCATCAGGAGCAAGGTGAAGAGCAGCACCCTCTTCCGCCCGAATTTGTCGCCGAGGTGGCCGCAGATGACTGCCCCGAGCGGGCGGGCAACGTAGGCGACGCCGACGGTGGCGAAGGACAACAGCATCGACGACGGGCCCGGGGCGAAGAACAGCTTCCCGAAGATCAGCGCTGCCGCTGAGCCGAAGATGAAAAAGTCGTAATACTCAAGAGCGCTTCCGACAAACCCTGAGACCGCCGCGATTTTTGCGTTGTTCCGAGGCCGTGCTGACGCCGATGTCGACATTGACATGGTGTTCCCTTCATGTGACCGGGAACCGTGACCACGCAGTCTCCTGAAGTCGGCGACACTGCGGCCAGGTTCCGCCGCTGTGTGCGGCTCATCCACAAGTGTGCTGCGTGGCACTGTGTAAGTCCACGACAGAAATGATCTATCACTATGTAGATTTGAGTCTCAATAACTCTCAGCCGGGCGAGTCCGGAAAGATCTCTTCGACGACCGCGAGGACCGCCGCCAGGACGGCGGAGTCATTCTCGGATGACCAGGCAATTGCGTGGTTCATGTAGTGCTGCGGGTCGTCCAGCGGCACGTAAGTGGCGCCGGACGGAATGATGCTGGATATGCCGCTGCTCATCAGCGTGACCCCGACGCCAGCGGCGACGAATGTCAGCACCATGTACGGATCCGAGAGCTCCTGAACCACGCGGGGCCGGAACCCCGCCGCCATGCACGACGCGAGCAGCACCTCCGTCATGGAGGACGAGCCGTCCATCGGCGGCGAGATGAAGTCGTCGGCCGCCAGACTTTGCAGCGGTATTGACCCCTCCTGGGCCAGCGGATGATCCAGGGGCAGCACCGCCCCGATTCTCTCCCGGGCCACCAGCCGGGCCGCGACTGAGGGCACCGGGGATTCGGGCATGCCGACGAAGGCCAGATCCAGCGTGCCATTCGCGACGCTGGCCAGCCCGTCCGCGGTGCGCACGCGGCTGGTGAGGTCCAATTCGATGTCCGGGTAGCGTCGCCGCACGGCGCGGGTCAGCGGCGGAAGGGTCAAGTGGTTGACCGCTCCGGAGAAACCGATTCTGATTTTGCCCCGGATGCCCGCAACTTCCGTCTGGGCGGCCTCGCGGGCCAGGCGCATCTCCTGCAGTACGCGGTAGGCCCGCGGCAGGAGGGCATGGCCGGCGGGAGTCAACGCCACGCTTCGGGTGTTCCGCTCGAAGAGCCGCGTTCCCAGGTCAGCCTCGAGTTTGCGAATCGTCTGGCTCAACGGGGACTGGGACGTGTGCAGGCGCAGCGCCGCCCGGCCGAAGTGGAGTTCCTCGGCAACCGCAACGAACGCTTCAAGCCATCGGATTTCGGTCACTTCGCTCGTCCTCACTGACAGCCGCCGCGGCCCCGCGTGCGGCCCGAACTCCGGTTCCGCATGGACGCGGATATTGTTCTGAATCAAAACAATAGCCGGGCTATTGAACGTGATTCAAGCCTGATGCCCGGATGGGTGGCGGCGGCAACAACGCGTCAGCAGTTGGGCGGGTCGAACTCATAGGCGCCTGAGTCGGCGGCCGACGCTCCGCTGCAGTCACCGTCCTGAGGCACCGCAACTCCGGCGAGGTCGAAAGCGGCAGGGCTGGCTCCGGCACGGTCGATGGCCGGGCTCGTGCTCGTCAGGTGGAGATCGGCCGGGGCATTGACGAAGCGCGCGGGTGCCGTGGTGGAGGTGCTGTTCGGCACGACGTTGATGGGACCGTTGAAGACGTTCTGCCGTTCGGTCCAGCCGGAGCCGTTGATCCACAGGGAGTTCTTGACGCCTGCCAGGATGTTGCCGCGGATCACCGTCGACGCCGGGCAGCTGGCATGGCAGACGACGGCCTGGGACTGGGGACCGTTCAGGTAGACGGTATTGAACTCAAAGACCGTGCCGTTCGTGGGTCCGAATGACGTTCCTGGTCCGCGGGCGATCAGGCCCTTGGCCTGGGCGCAGTTGGCGCCGCAGGTCGAACGGACCAGGTTGTACCGGTAGGTGTTGCCGTCCGCAGTCCCGGTGGACCTTCCGATCTCGGAGAAGTTGTTGTTATCCAGTGACACATTGTGGTGAATATAGTTCCGGTTGCCGTTGTAGATTTCGAAAGAACCGCCGTCGCGGGTGTAATCGTAGGAAAACGCGGTGGAACCGCTGACCGTATTGCCGGAAAGCTCGTTATCGTTGCCGTTGATCAGCACGCCGGAGGCGCCGGAGTCGTCACTGCAGTTCACGGCTTGGGGCGTTCCACAGTTCGTGCCCTGCGTCAGGACGTTCATGATGTTGTTGTTCGTCAGCACGTTGGCCGTGTATTTTCCGAAGTCAGACCCGGTTCCCGCCTTGATGCCCACGGCATTGTTGGCGGCACTGGAGTTCCGGACCGTATTGTGGTCGCCGGTGACGCTGATGCCCGCATAGCCGCAGGAGACGCCGCGCAGACCGTCAACTGTGGCGAAGTTGCCGTTGATCCTGATGCAGTTTCCCGACTTGCCGCCGGTAATCGTCGGGGCAGAGCCGCTGCCGTAGCCATTCAAGGTGATCGGTGCTGCCTCGGTCCCGCTCTGGCTGACCACGATCCCTCCGGTCCAGGTGTCACCCCTGCGGAGGCTGACGGTGTCGCCGGGCTGGAGGATGATCGCGTTGACCTTCGCGAGGGATCTCCACGGCGCAGCGCTTGAGGTTCCCGAATTGCTGTCGCTCCCCGCGGCGCTGATGAAGTACGTGGCACCCGCTGCCCGGGCCGGCGACGGCAGGCCCGCCACGAGCCAGCCGGCCAGGAGGCAGGCCAAGAGAGCGGCTGAGGCGGCAGACCTGATGCTCAGGGTGATCTTCGCGGCTGGTTGCATCCGCCGAATCTAGTGGGAGCCGGTTGCAAAAAGCTGTGGCACAGCCGGCGGTGCTTTATCTCGAACATCGCTGTACGATTTATTGACGAGCCCCTGCCATTCCCTGGAGTCCTGCCATGTTGCCTCGCCCCTCCCGCCGCACGCGCCCAGCCTCGGACCAGCCGCGTCGCCGGCCTCGGCGAAGAAGGGCCCTCCGCGTGATGGGGGTGGTGGCGCTGAGTGTCACCGGGCTGCTGCTCGCCTCCACCGGGATGAACCTCATCCTGGAACAAACGGAAAAGTCCGGGGCGGCCGCCTACGGGGAGAAAGTCCGCATTAGCGGGGGAACCGTCAACGTCACCCGAACCGGCAATGCCGGCCCGACGATAGTGCTGCTCAGCGGGCTCGGAACCCCGGCGCCGGGACTGGACTTTGCCCCGCTGATCCGGGAACTGGGCGGCTACCAGGTCATCGCCGTTGAGGGATTCGGCTACGGCTACAGCGACATGGCCGCCAGGCCCCGGACCATAGAGAACATCTCCGAGGAACTTCACGAAGTACTGGCAAGGCTCGAGATCAAGGCACCGTACACACTCATCGGGCACTCGCTGGCCGGCCTTTCCACGCTGTACTACGCCAACAAATATCCCGGCGAAGTGTCCGCGGTGATCGGCATCGACCCCACCGTCCCGTCGAGCAAAGCATCCACGAGCGGCTCGACTGCCCCCTCGGAGGCGGCCGCAGCGGACTACTCCTGGGCGCACATCCCGTCGACCACGGGCCTGGTCCGCTGGGCCACGGCTCTTGGCTACGGGGAACCCGGGGGCGACAGCTTCACGCCGGCCGAACGCCAGCACATGCGCCAGATGACCAGCTGGAACTTCGGGAACCAGGCCGTCACCGACGACACGTTCCGCGTGGGCGAGAACGCGGCGAAGCTCCGGGATGTCCGGTACCCCGACACCCTCCCGGTGCTCGACTTCCTGTCCCGGGACACGATGAAGGAGCAGCCGGACTGGTTCGGCGCGCACGAACGCCAGCTGGCCAACGTTAAGCGCCACGAGCTGGTGGTCCTGGAGGGAGACCACTACCTGCACTGGACACAGTCCAAGGCCATGGCAACGAAAATCCGCGAGTTCCTTGGCCCGGGGAGCCCGCCGCTCCCCTAGCGCGCCGGTTCCGACGGCGGGACCAGGAGGGCCCGGATGGTTGACGGAAGGATCCTGGCCGCGTCGACCTCCGCCAGGCGTCCCGCGCGGATCTCCGCGGCCGCACCATGGAGGATGGAGTAGAAACACGCCGCCTGCCAGGTGAGTGAATGATCGGTCCGGAAGATCCCCTCGTTCCTGCCCTTCTCTAGCACAGCCATGACCCGCGCAAGCGGCTTGTCGTGGTGTGCCCGGATCTGCTCGGCCGAGAAGTACCGTTCGGCAGCCGCCATCAGCGAGTTGAATTGGTAAAGGACCCGCCAGGACGACTGGACGAGCTCCTGCAGGCATACCCAGGTGTCCTGCTCAAGGTCCACGGCGGCGAGTTCGGCCTCGGCACTGTCCATTGTCCGGGCGAAGACGGCACCGACCAGTTCCTCGCGGTCCGCAAAGTGTCCATACAAGGTCACTCTGCCCACTCCTGCGACGCGCGCAATTTCAGACATGCTAGTCCCCGGATCATCGCTGAGGCAGGTCAGGGCCGCATCGATGATGGCGTCCTTGTTCCGGACCGCGTCGGCCCGCCTGGTCCGCTTTTTCTGCACCTCAGACACCGGCCTGCCCGCCCCTCCGATTACTCAAACAATTATGTTCAGGTTACCAGCGGCGACCGACGCGCTCCCGTGCTATGACCAGGCTTTAATCGTCCGCCCCGTTTCGGAACCGTAGACGCTGCGGACAAAGGCCGCGGCCGCCACGGCGCCGGGCACGGCAGCGAAGCCGGGGAACACCGCCGCATAGGCATCAGCGGACTCCTCCAGCACCGTGGCGCTGACGGTGTTCAACCGCAGGTACGGCAGCTCCGCGGCGGCACTTTTCACGAAGGCGTCAAGGCCGATATTGGCGATGGCGCTGGGCGATCCGCCCGGGAACGCATAGTTTCCGACAATCCCGCTGGTCAGGGTGATGGACCCGCCCTCCCGGACATGGCTACGGGCCGCCAGGGCGATGCGGACCTGGCACAGCAGCTTGCCGTTCACCGTCGAGGCGTACGTTTCCAGGCTTGCATCCCTGGCCGACGCCCATTTGGCTCCGCCAATGGTGCTGACCACCGCGTCCACCGTCCCAACCCGGTCAAAGAGTGCCTCAACGCTGGCATCGTCCCGGCAATCTACGGGATAGTCGGTCGATGAGCGCGAGGCGCTGATGATTTCCAGCCGCCCTTCGCCCACCTTTTCGTGGTGTGCGGACAAAGCCCGGACCACGTTTTGCCCCACAGCTCCGGTTGCGCCGATGACGAGAATTCGCACGAATCTGCCCTCCATTGTTGATATTTTGCCGCTGGAACCCCGGCTGAGTGTCCTATCTGCGCAGCGGGTTGAACGCCGCTATTTCCCGCGGCATGGCACCGGTCACGATTTGCTCGGCAAGTAACCTGCCCGTCGCCGGTCCCAAAACCATCCCCCACATGCCGTGTCCGCCGGCCGCAAAAATTCTGTCCGAGGCCAGGCGGCCAACAACGGGCAGACCGTCGGGAGTGATCGGGCGGGAGCCCACCCACTCGTCGCGACGAGACGGCCAGTCGATGCCCCGCAGCAGCGGACGAACGGCTCGCGCTACTGACTCAAGCCGGGCAGAATTCAGAGGCTCGTCCGGATCAAGGAACTCCATGGTTCCCGCGATCCGCAGCGCCCCCTGATAGGGCGTGCAGACAACCCGCTGTTCCGGAAAGTAGAGGGGTCCAGCCGGCAGACAATCGCCGTCGACGGTGAACGAGTAGCCCCGGCCGGCCTGGACGCCGATTTTCAGCCCCCACCGAGTGGCCAGCCTGGGCAGCAAAGCGCCGGTGGCAAGGACGACGACGTCGGCCGTGAGCCGGTTGCCGTCGTCGGACGTCACGCTTGCCGACGACGGCCCGGCGTCAACGGAGCATACGGTGGCGCCGTCCATGATCTGGCCGCCGCAGGCTTTGAAGGCCCGGGCCAGGTCCCAGACGAAGTCACCCGGATCAAGATAGCTCTGTCCGGATATCTCCAGGCCGTGCGCCACAGCGTCGGAGAGCACCGCCGGACGGTTCCCGTCGGCCAGGGTGCTGACACCGATGCTCTGGCCCATGGCGTGGAGATGTTCCAGTTCCGTCCGGAACGCCGCGGCGGCCCCCGCGCTGCTGAAGCCTGCAACGTAGGGCGCCGCAATGACCGGTGAGGCAATGCCGTGCGCCTTGAGCTCGGCGAAGGACTCATCGACGGCCGTCGTGATGGGCTGGAGTGCTGACATGGTCTGCCGCCACGTCCGGGCGTTCATGTTCGCGGCGAATCGCAGGAGGAATTTCCACAGCTGCGGGTCGAAACGCAGCGGCACGTGCAACGGGGCGTCCGGATCGGTCAGGCTTTGCAGGGCGTGCTTCCAGGCGCCCGGCTCCGCCAGGGGCATGACCAGGCCCGGGGTCACCCAGCCGGCGTTGCCCCAGCTCGCTCCGGCGGCCGGCCCGACTTTGTCCAAGACGGTGACGGATAGCCCCCGTTGCTGCAGGTGCCAGGCCGTCGACAGTCCAACGATGCCGGCGCCGACGACTATGGCCGATTGCGGTGTGTTCATCTGGTTGCTCCCTGTCATCGTCTACAGGTGCCGGCTCAGCATGCGTTCCGCGAAGACGGACAGCCACGTTGCGGGGATCGAGATGGCAGCGTAGAGCAGGCCGGCGACGATGAACACCGGCAGGTACTGGAACGTGGATGAGCCGATCGAGTACGCCTGGCTCATGAGTTCCGGGACGGCAACTGAATAGGCCAACGACGTCGCCTGAAACAGGAGTACGGCGAAACCCATCAGCGAAGGAAGGGCAATGCGCAATCCCTGCGGGATGACCACGAACCTCAGGCAGTCCCGGTAGCTCATGCCCAACGCATGGGACCCCTCGACTTCACCCGGCGGCACCGACTGGATGCCGCCGCGGATCAGCTCGGCACTGTAGGCCGCCGTCGTCCAGGTCAGGGCCAAACATGCCGAGGCCATGGAGCTGAGGGTGATCTCGGCGTTCGGCAGGCCGTAGTACATCAGCTGCAGGAGGACCAGAGCCGGCGCGCCGCGGCCCACTTCGACGAAGAACACCGAGAGATAGCGGAACGTTTTGTTGCGGGCGGTCACGCCGAAGGAGAAGACCAGCCCCAGGGGCAGTCCAAAGGCCAGGCTCAGGAGCGTCAGGGTGAGGCTGACTTTGAGTCCGTCAAAGAGTGTCGGCCCGTATTGGATTGCGACATCGACCAGGTTGTTCATCGGGCCACCGCCTTCCGCATCTTGATGTCAAGGTGCCTCGAGAGCAGTCCCAGCGGAACGCTCAATAGTATGTAGACACCGGCAGCCACGAAGAACACCATGATGCCTTCGCCGGACTGCCGGGCGTATTGGCTGGACATGAAGACGATCTCGGCCACGCCGATGGACGAGGCGATGGAGGAATCCTTGAGCAGCCCGATGGCAAACGTCGTGTAGGCCGGAACGACGGCCCGCGCCGTTTGCGGGCCGATGATGAGGCTCCAGACCGTGGCCCGGTGAAAGCCCAGCGCCGAGCTGGCCTCCCACTGGCCCTTGGGAATTGACGAGATGGCGCCACGGAAGATCTCTGCGAGATAGGCAGCGGCCACGACGCCAAGGCCCAGGACACCGGCCTGCAATGCCGTGAGCCGGATGGCGCCGACAGAGACGCCGTAATACAGAATGAAGAGCCACACCACGGGCGGGACCCCTCGCAACAGGTCAACCAGCCCGCGCGACATCAGCCAGACTAGCCGGTTGCGGCTGCGCAGCCCGGCAACGATGGGCAGTGCGACAACCGTCCCGATCAACAGGGCCAGAACTGTCACGAGGACTGTGAGCGGCAAGCCGATGGCGATGGCCCGGATCATCTCCATGGCTCAGCGCTCCAGCACGGCGCGGAGGAACCGGCGCGTGCGGTCATGCTGGGGATCCTGCAGTATCTGTCCGGGCTCGCCCTTCTCGATGATCCCGCCGTCGGCCATCACCACGAGTTCGTCGGCAACATTTCCCGCGAACGCCATCTCGTGGGTCACCACCACCATCGTCATGCCGGTGGACGCGAGCTCTTTCATGACCTCGAGCACCTCAACCCCCACTTCGGGATCCAGCGCCGAGGTCGGCTCGTCAAACAACATCACCCGCGGGCCAAGAGCCAGCGCCCGGGCAATGGCGATGCGCTGTTGCTGGCCGCCGGAACACCGCGACGGATATTGGTCCGCCTTGTCGGCCAGGCCCATGCGCCTCAGCAGCTCCATGGACTTCTCGTTGGCCTCTTCGCGGCCGCGTCCAAGGACCCGTTCCTGGGGCAAACTGATGTTCTTCAGGACCGTCATGTGCGGAAAGAGGTTGAAATGCTGGAAAACCATGCCGGCGCTGCGTCGCAGGGCTGCCAGATTCTTGGGATTGGGCTTCCTGCCGGCGTTGATGCGATGCCCATCAATCTCGATTTCACCGCTGTCCGGCTGCTCCAACAGATTCATGCACCGCAGAACGGTGCTCTTCCCGGCGCCGCTGGGCCCGATCATGGCCGTGACGGATCCCTCCGGCACGGACAAAGAGACGTCACGGAGCACCACGTTCGAACCGTAGGCCTTGGCAAGATTCTTCACCTGGACCACGGGCGTTCCGGTCCGGGTAGTGGGTTCAATCATCGGTTGTTCCATTTCTCATAGTCGTGCCGGGGGCAGGCTTCATAGAGGGCGGTGGCGACCGCAAGGTCCTCCCACGGCATGCCGGTGGTCTTGAAGACGGCCGGACGGCCCGCGGCCACCTCCCGGCGTTTCAAAACAAGGTCGGCCAGGGTGACCAGGTGTGACGGCCCGGCGATGGCGCCTGATTCCAGGGCCTGGATGATGTCTCCGGCCTCCCGCGTGGCGGAATCCCTGGACTCCACGCACACCGTGGCCCTGGCCAGAAGCGCGTCATCGAGTTCGCGGTGCTCCCTGTCATGGGACCCGATGGCCACCACGACGGCGGATTCCTTCACCAGGGCGCCGTCAAAGAGGGCAGTCGGCGACGCCGTCGCGCAAATGACGAGATCGGCCTTCCGTACGGCTTCCGGACAGGCGACGGCGGCAGGCAGGCCGAGTCCTTCGGCGTTTTTCACAAGCCGCTCCGCTGCTTCCGCGTTGCGGCCGACGATGTCAACGCTGTCCAGTTCAAAGATTTCGGCAAATGCCTCGATGTGGGCCCACGCCTGCACCCCTGTGCCGAACACGACGAGACGCTTAGGTCCGGGCGACGCCAGGAGCTTGGCCCCCATCACCGAAACGGAGGACGTCCGCAGTTCGGTCAACGCGACGCCATCGAGCACGGCCAGCGGCCGCTGGTCGTCGCCGCCGAACAGCGCGTAGAGTCCCTGGATCACCGGAGACGCGGACGCTGCGTTGCCCGGCGTGATGGTCAGGAGTTTGGTGCCGACGTACTGGCCATGGCTCGCCGGCATCTGCATGAACGTTCCGCTGCCAGTTTCCACCCGGGTCCTTGGTGCGCTCGTTTCGGGATCGAACCCGGAGGCCAGGACCGATTCCATGGCGGCCACGGCCTCGAGCGCCGTCAGTGCCGACGCGATGGCAGCGCCGTCGAGGAAGGCGGGTGCCGACCGTTGAGGCAAGGTAGGGGTGGCAGGTGAATCCATGGAATCGGTTTCCTTTGCTCGCGGTGCCGGAACGGTGTATGGGAGACGTTCCTACTTCACCAGGCGGGGTTCACCGGTCTCGACAGCCGACTCGGGCAGGCCATACGACTTCACGATCTCCGCGATCTTGCCGCTGGACTTCATGGCTGCGATGGAGGAATCCACGGCCTTGGTCATGTCGGCGTTGTCCTTGCCGATCGGGAAACCGATCTGGGCAGGCTCCTTGGAGGCAATGACGCGGGCGTCGGCGCTGGCGCCTGCAACCTTGTATTTGGCATCGGACTTGTACATCTGGACGGCGGAGCCGAATCCGTCGATGCCAGCCTGAATGCGTCCGGCCTTGAGGTCTGCCTGCATCTCCACGGCGCTGGGGTAGATGGTCAGATTGGCGCCCATGACCTTCTTCATGTCCGGCACCCAGAGGTAGCCGTCGACGGTGCCTACCTTCATACTCTCGAGCTCCTTAATGTCCTTGACCCCGCTCTCGGAAATGATCCCCATCTCGTCGGTGTAGACCGGAGCCGACAGGCTGACGATGTCGGCCCGGACGGCGGTGCGGTAGTAGCAGCCGATGGCGACGTCGGCGCGCCCGCTCTGGACGGCCGGGATGGTCCCGGCGTAGGACGTCGCCTCGACCTTGATGTCGAGGCAGTTCTTGGCGGCGAACTCCTTGATGATGTCGGCGTCGACACCGGTGAGTTTGCCGTCCTTATCGGACGAGAACGGGGGGAACTCGGGGGCGGCAACGGTCAGGAAGCCGGCGGAGATCGTCTTGAAGGTTGATGCCGGCTGGCAGCCCTTGGCAACGGAGCTCTCGGCGGTGCCGCCGCAGGCGGACAGGGAGAGCGCCAGCAGGGCAATTGATGTGCCGCCCACCAAGATTTTGCGAGTGTTCATGATGATCCCCTTTGATCAGAGCTGAAGTTTGTTCGGTGTCCGACGGTTCGATGCACATCGGCGTAATTGGTGATGTATGACACACTATCGATTGTCGATTACCAATCTCCATGCATTACCCATGGATGTCAAGCACTAAAATCGTCGCGGGATTGTGTGGAAAGAAGTCGGAAATCGTCACAGCCTTTCGCGGCGGCATGCGCGTTGTGACTTAGTGTTAGCCGTGAGGACCACCGTCTGAGGAGCGAAATGCAGGAACAGCGAATTGCCGTTGCGGGGATATCTGAACTGGGCGAAGGTCGCGTCACCCTCAAGGACGAGGCCACCTCCATAGTCCGGCACGCCCTCATGTCCGGCGACATGCAGCCCGGCAAGATCTACTCAGCCAACGCTCTGGCCACCCAGCTGGGCGTCTCCAACAGCCCGGTCCGCGAGGCCATGATGGCCCTGAGCGAGAAGGGCCTTCTTGAAGTGGTGCGGAACCGCGGCTTCCGGGTCGTGGAGATGACCCCGAAGGACCAAAAAGAGGTCTATGACCTCCGCCTGCTGATCGAGGTGACCGCAGTGGGCCGGGTCGCCGAACAAGGCGTCTCCCCCGCCGAGGCCGCGCGGCTCACCGAACTGGCGGAAGCCGCGCTTGCGTCAGCCAAGCCAGAGAGCATGGTCGACTACCTAGAGCATGACCAGCAGTTTCACCTGGCGATCGTCGAACTGCTGGGGAACACGCGAATGACGAAGATCATTGAAAACCTTCGGGACCAGAGCCGGATCAGCGGCTCCTACCATCTGGCCGAACGCGGGCTGCTTGCCACCAGCGCCGCCGAGCACGGCCCCATCCTGGCCGCCCTGATTGCCGGCGACCGAAAGCTGGTTGAGTCCCTCATGGTCGAGCACCTCAGCTACGCGCTCCCCTAGCCGGGAACACCAGGCCGTTCCGGCTGACCCCTCGGCGCCTCCCCTCCCCGCCCGGCGCTGCGTGCCCGCGGGAGAATCCGTGGAACATTTTGCTTGACGTAGATCACATCGGACCCCAAGATGGTTATATATAACCCATTACCGATAGTTGATACCCACAGAGCGGTGGGTATGCTTCCGCAACTGAGACAGGACGATCAATGTCAAATGTGGTCTCGCTCCAGCTTCCTCCCGGAACCCAACAGCCGTCGCACGCGGCCGTCGTCATCATCGGCGGCGGCATCATGGGGACCAGCATCGCGTTCCATCTGGCCGAAGCGGGCGTTCGCAATATTGTCCTCGTAGACCGGTCCGATCTGGGCGCAGGATCGTCCTCCAAGCCCCTTGGCGGGGTGAGGGCTACGTTTTCGGATCCGGCCAATATTGTCCTGGGCCGGCGCAGCCTGCGCGCCTTTGAGGACTTCGGCCAGCGGTTCGCCACGGACATCGGCCTGCGCAAGGTCGGCTACCTGTTCCTGTGCCGCAGCGAATCCGAAATCCTGGACTGCGAGCGCAGCACCGCCATCCAAAACGGCCTTGGCAGCACCAGCCGAATGATTTCGCCCGCAGAGGCAGTGGAAATCAACCCGTTCCTGCGCCGGGAAGCCCTCGTTGGCGCGTCCTTCTCACCGGAGGATGGATTTGCCGAACCGGGGAAGGTCGTCCAGGCCTATGCCGACGCGGCCGCCGCACTGGGCGTATGCATTCTTGAGCACACGGAGGTCATGGATGTGGCCGCTTCAGGCGGAAGCATCAGTTCAGTGACCACCAACCGCGGCACCATCACCACCGATGCCGTCATCTGCTGTGCCGGCGCCTGGTCGCAGCGCGTGGGCGACATGGTCAACGTGAGCCTGCCGGTGGTTCCGGTGCGGCGGCAGATCGGCATGACCCGTCAGATGAGTTCACCCATGCCTACAGTGCCGTTCACGCTGGACCTGTCGACCACGCTGTACTTCCACAACTACCGCAACGGCATGCTCCTTGGGATTTCGAACTCCAACCAGGAGCCTGGGTTCGCCCGTGACTTCACCCATGAATGGCTGCCGGAGTTCAACGCGGCTGCCCGCGTGTGTGCCCCGGCTTTGGAGGCTCCGGAGCTGGAGTGCGGCTGGGCCGGACTGTATGAGAACACGCCGGACCACAATGCACTCATCGGTGCGTCCAGCTCAGTAGGCGGTTTCTACTACGCCACGGGATTCTCCGGCCACGGCTTCCTGCAGGGCCCTGCCGTCGGCGAACTCGTCCGGGACCTGTACCTGGACCGGGAATCCTTCTTGGACCACACGTCATTCTCCGCCGAACGCTTCCACGCGGCCGACCAGCTCATTCAAGAAGTGCACATCATCTAGTGCGGAACGATCTAGAGCAGAACGCCCCGCGCCGCATCGTCCACTCAACAGCAATGACCGTGAAAGGAACCACGCCATGACCGCCCTTGAAACCTGGGAACTTCGTGCCGAGTTCGCGCGCCGGCTCTCCGCCATGTACGGCAGGGAAGTTCCCGCGTACAACACGCTCGTGGAGGTTTCCACCGAAGTCAACGAAGCGTACGTCGCCAAACATGGTGCCGAGGCCGAGCGGCTGGGAAGCATTGCACGGGTGACGGCGGAGCGCCACGGCGCCATCCGCGTCGGCTCCCCGAAGGAGATGGCACAGGTTGCCCGCGTTTTTGCGGCCTTCGGCATGTACCCGGTCGGGTTCTATGACCTTCGCGATGCGTCCTCCAGTTCCGTTCCCGTGGTCTCGACGGCCTTCCGCCCGATCGATGGCGCCGAACTGGCAAAGAATCCGTTCCGCGTATTCACCTCCATGCTGGCGGCCGAGGATCCGCGGTTCTTTGACCAAGAGCTGCGCGCCGAGCTGGCCGCATTCATCGGCGCCCGGCAGCTGTTCGGTGAGGAACTGCTCACCCTGGCGGACCGGGCCGCCGCGGACGGCGGTCTCGCGGCGGACGACGCCGACCGGCTGCTGGAGCTGGCCACCGCGGCCTTTGAACTCTCCGGCGACCCCGTGGACTGCGAATGGTACAAGAAGCTGGAGGCGGTCTCCGCCGTCGCATCCGACATCGGCGGCGTCTCCACCACGCACATCAACCACCTCACGCCCCGGGTGCTGGACATTGATGAGTTGTACAAGCGCATGCAGGCCCGCGGCATCAGCATGATCGATGAGATCCAGGGGCCGCCGCGCTGGGACGGGCCGGACCTGCTCCTGCGCCAGACGTCCTTCCGGGCGCTCGGTGAAAACCGGGTGTTCCGCTACGCCGACGGGTCCACCAGCGAAGGTGAACTGCGGGTGCGCTTCGGCGAAGTCGAGGCCCGCGGAATTGCCTTGACCGTGGCGGGCCGCGACCTCTACGACCGGATGGTCGCCGAGTCCGATGCCCGGCTGGCCTCGGCCCCGGCCGGAACGACTCGCGTCGAGGTCGCCGCCGGAGTGTGGGCGGAGCACCTGCCCCGCACCGAGAAGGAACTGGCCCTGCAAGGACTGGCCTTTTTCACCTACCGCCTCGACGAAGAGGCCCTGGACAGTGCATCTCTGGACGGCGCAGCCCCGGGCAGTGCATCCCTGCCCGGCACGGTGTCCCTGACCGATCTCATAGAGGCCGGAATCGCCGTCCCGGAACCCATTGTCTACGAGGACTTCCTCCCCCGCTCGGCCGCCGGAATCTTCCAGTCAAACCTGACCCAGGACGGTTCAAAGGACGAGGCCCAGCCGGGAACCGTGTACGACATCCACCGGATGTCCCGGATTGTCGGTTCCGAGGTCCACGACCCCAACGACCTCTACCAGCGGCAGCAGGACGCGTCGATCGCGGACCTGGCCCGCCGCCTGAACATCACCGTCACCCGCTAATCAGTCCGCCAGACCAAACAACCACAGGAGATCACGATGACTGAAACTCTGACCCAAACGTCCGAACTCGCAGCGATCGTCCGCGATGCACTGGAAGCCTGCGGCGTCACTGTTGACACCCTCGGAGGCACCCACGAGGCGTCCTCACCGCTCACCGGCGAAGTCCTGATGACCCTGCCGGTCAACACGCCGGCGGACATCGACGCAATGATCGGCCAGGCGCACGAGGCGTTCAAGACGTGGCGTGATGTGCCCGCGCCGCTCCGCGGCAACCTGGTCAAGCGCTGGGGCGAGCTGCTGACCGAACACAAGGAGGACCTGGCGCGGATCGTGACGGCCGAGGCCGGCAAGATCCAGTCCGAGGCCCTCGGCGAAGTCCAGGAAATGATCGACATCTGCGACTTCGCCGTCGGCCTGTCCCGCCAGCTCTACGGCAAGACCATGCCCTCGGAGCGCCCCGGACACCGCCTCATGGAAACCTGGCACCCCCTGGGCGTCGTGGGGGTCATCTCCGCCTTCAACTTCCCGGTCGCCGTCTACTCCTGGAATACGGCGCTGGCCCTTGTGTGCGGCGACACCATCGTGTGGAAGCCATCGGGGATGACCATGCTCAGCGCACTGGCCGCCGATGCCCTGCTGGCCCGCGCCGTCGCGGACGTTGGCGCCCCCGCAGACCTGCACAAGCTGGTCCTGGCCGACCGGTCCGGCGGTCAGGTGATCGTCGATGATCCGCGCGTCGCCTTGCTCTCCGCCACGGGCTCGGTCCGGATGGGCCAGGAAATCGCCCCCCGCGTGGCCCGCCGCTTCGGCCGCGCCCTGCTCGAACTCGGCGGAAACAACGCGGCAATCGTCGCGCCGTCGGCCGATCTCGACCTGGCCCTGCGCGGCATTGTCTTCGCCGCCGTCGGAACCGCCGGCCAGCGCTGCACGTCCATGCGCCGCCTGATTGTGCACGAGTCGGTCGTTGATGAACTGACGGACAAGCTCGTCAAGGCCTACGCCACGCTGCGCATCGGCACGCCCCTGGACGAGGAGAACCTGATCGGGCCGCTGATCAACAAGTCCAGCTTCGACGGCATGCAGGACGCCATCAGGGCGGCACAGGAACAGGGCGGCACCGTCCTTTGCGGCGGCGGACGCGTGAACGCCGACGACGAGCCGGGAGCCTACTATGTGGAGCCCGCGATCGTCCGGATGCCGGCCCAGACCGCCGTCGTCAAGGACGAGACCTTTGCGCCGCTGCTGTACGTGATGACCTACACGGACTTCGACGACGCCATCGCCATCCAAAACGACGTTCCCCAGGGCCTGTCCTCGGCCGTGTTCACCAACGACCAGGCCGAGGCCGAACGCTTCATGTCGGCCAGCGGGTCGGACTGCGGCATCGCCAACGTCAACATCGGCACCTCCGGGGCCGAAATCGGCGGTGCCTTCGGCGGCGAGAAGGAAACCGGCGGCGGCCGCGAGTCCGGTTCCGATTCGTGGAAGGTCTACATGCGCCAGGCGACCAATACCGTCAACTACTCGGGACAGCTGCCTCTCGCCCAGGGCGTGAAGTTCCTCTAGAAACCGCGGCGCAGGCGGTGCCGGCCGGTCCGGCCGGCACCGCCTTCGCGGCAGTCCTCAGCCACATCACTTAGCGCACAAGGAGTATCCAGCGATGACCAGTCTGTTCGACATGATGGATGAATGGGGACCGGAAAAGATCGTCACGGTCAGCGACGCAAAAACGGGAATGAAGGGCGTGCTGGTCATCGACAACACCGCCCGCGGCATGGGCAAGGGCGGAACACGGATGCAGTCCGGCGTGACCGTCGAGGAGATTGCCCGCCTGGCCCGGGTCATGACCTGGAAGTGGGCCGGCGTCGACCTCTTCTTCGGCGGCGCCAAAGCCGGCATCCGCGCCGATCCCAATTCCCTCCACAAGGAAGCGATCCTCCGCTCCTTTGTCCGGGCCCTGAGCAACGAGGTCCCGTCCGAGTACGTCTTCGGCCTGGACATGGGGCTGACGGAAAACGACGCGGCCATCATCATCGACGAATTGGGCGACCGCGGTGCCGCGGTGGGCACTCCGTACGATCTCGGCGGCGTGCCCTACGACCAGCTGGGCATCACCGGCTACGGCGTTGCCGAAGTGACGGATGAGGCCGCAGCAACCATCGGGCTCCAGGGCCAGCGCGTGGCCATCCAGGGTTTCGGCGCCGTCGGGCATGCCACTGCTGCCCGGTTGCATGAGCTCGGCTACAGTGTCGTGTCGATTTCCACCGCTGAGGGCGCGCTTCACGATCCCGCCGGGCTGGACATCCCGCGGCTGCTGGCCATGCGGCCGCGGCTCGGCGACAGCCTGGTCAAAGAATTTCCGGAGCTGGCCGTCCCGGCCGGCACCGAGCTGTTCGTCGACGCCGAAATCGCCATCCCTGCCGCCCTGCAGGATGTCATCCACGAGGGAAACGCCGGCAGCATCTCGGCCAAGCTCGTGGTGGAGGGCGCAAACCTTCCCACCAACGCCGCGGCACAGCAGGCGCTGCGCGCGGCATCCGTGACAGTCGTGCCCGACTTCGTCGCCAACGCCGGCGGCGTCGTCAGCGCCGCCTTCGCCATGGAGGCCCGGTATTCGCCGTTCCGTCCCGAGACGGACCAGATCTTCACCACCGTCTCCCACAAGCTCCGCGAGAACACGGCCATCGTCCTGGCAGAGGCGCAGAAGCTGGATTCCACCACCCACCATGCCGCCCGCTCACTGGCACAGAACCGGGTCCGCCGGGCCATGGAGCTGCGCGGCAAGCCCCTGCAGTACTAACATCCCACCACGCAACGCCGCAGGGACAAGGAAGAGCACCACGGATGAACATTGACACGATCGTCGAAGAACTCACCGCAGCCGTTGCGGGCATCGTTGACAGCAGCACCCGTCGGCGTGCGGAATATTCGACCGACGCCTCAAACTACCGGGTGGTACCCCAGGTGGTGGTCATGCCCAGGAACGCGGACGACGTCGTCGAGGCAGTCAGGATTGCGCGCCGGCACAGGCTGGCCGTCACCGGCCGCGGTGCCGGGACATCGTGCGCCGGCAATGCGGTGGGGCCCGGGCTGGTGCTGGACTTCAGCCGGTTCATGAACCGGATCATCAGCATCGATGCCGGGAACCGGACCGCTGTGGTCCAGCCGGGCGTTGTGCTCAGTGACCTGCAGCGGGCCGCCGCCGTCCACGGGCTGCGGTTCGGGCCCGATCCGTCCACTTCCACGCGGTGCACCATCGGCGGCATGATCGGCAACAACGCGTGCGGCCCCCACGGTCTCTCGTATGGGCGGACGGCGGATAACGTGCGCCGGCTGCGCTGGCTGACCGGTTCGGGACAGGTGCTGGAGCTGGGCTCTGGCAAAGACGCCACGGCCCGGGTCCCGGGACTCAATGAGTTCATCACCGCCAACCTGGACGTCCTCCGGCTGGAATTCGGCCGCTTCGGCCGCCAGATCTCCGGCTACAGCCTTGAGCATCTCCTGCCGGAGAACGGCGCAAATCTCGCCGCCGCCCTGACGGGAACGGAAGGTACCTGCGGCATCATCCTGGAGGCCGAGATCCGGCTGGTTCCGCTGGCGGCGGCCCCGGCCCTGGCCGTATTGGGCTACCCGGACATGCCCGCCGCGGCCGACGCGGTTCCCGGCCTGCTCCCCCACCGTCCGCTGGCGCTGGAGGGCCTGGACGCGCAGCTGGTCAACGTGATCCGCAACGCCAAAGGAGAGCACGCCGTCCCCGCCATGCCGGCCGGCAACGGCTGGCTCATGGTCGAAGTGGGCGGAGCGACGTCGGAAGAGGCCGTGGCGGCCGCCGAGCGGATGGTCCAGGACGCGGGTGCCATCGACTCGCTGGTCCTTCCGGCCGGACCGGAGGCCAAACGGTTGTGGCAGATCCGCGCCGACGGCGCCGGCCTGGCCGGCAGGACCGCCGCCGGAAACCAGGCATGGCCGGGCTGGGAGGACTCGGCCGTCCCGCCCGAACATCTGGGCGATTATCTTCGTGACCTTGAACTGCTCATGGCCCGCGAAAACGTTTCAGGGCTGGCCTACGGCCACTTTGGTGACGGCTGCGTCCACGTCAGGATCGACTTCCCGCTGGACGGCGACACCGGTGTGATGCGGCGCTTCCTGACGGCCGCGGCGGACCTCGTCGCCAAGTACGGCGGCTCGCTTTCGGGGGAACACGGCGATGGCCGGGCGCGCGGCGAACTGCTGAAGACCATGTATTCGTCCAGGGCCCTGGCCGCGATGGCCGGGTTCAAGGCACTCTTCGACCTCCAGGACATCTTCAACCCGGGTGTGATCATCAATCCGGAGCCCTTCGATTCACACCTGCGCCGGCCGCAGGCCGGCAACCTGCTGGCCTCGGACGGTTTCGCGTTTGCCCACGACGGCGGCAACATCACCAACGCCCTGCACCGCTGCGTGGGTGTGGGCAAATGCCGGGCCGATCTCCGCGAGGACGGCGGGTTCATGTGCCCCTCGTACCTCGCCACCAAGGACGAAAAGGACGCGACAAGGGGCCGGGCCCGCGTACTCCAGGAAATGCTCAATGGCGGCATCGTGGAGATGTCCTGGAAGTCCCCGGAGGTCCATGAGGCCCTCGACCTGTGCCTGAGCTGCAAGGCGTGCGCCAGCGACTGCCCCACCGGCATCGACATGGCCATGTACAAGTCAGAGGCACTGCACCAGAGTTACAAGGGGCGCCTGCGTCCGCTCAGCCATTACACGCTGGGCCGGCTGCCGGCCTGGCTGGGACTGATCGGACCGCTCGGCCCCCTGGTCAACAAGGTTGCCTCCATCGGGATCCTCCGCCGGACCATGCTGCGGCTGGCCGGGGCCGATCCCCGCCGGTCCCTGCCGACATTCCCCAAAGAGCCGTTCCGCTCCCTGGGGGCCCGTTCCGCGGCGTTGAACCCCGGGAGGGTCGCGGCGGCTGCCGCCGGCCCGGCAGGGGACACGGCCGCCCCTCCCCGCCGGGTCCTGCTCTGGGTGGATTCGTTCTCGGACGCGCTGAGCCCCGAGGTCCCCCTCGCCGCGGTCAAGGTTCTGCAGGCCGCAGGATGTGACATCGAGATTGCCGGCCCCGGTGCGTGCTGCGGATTGACCCTGATCTCAACCGGACAGCTGACCGCGGCCAAGGCAGCCCTGAGGAAGACCCTCGACGTCCTGTACCCGCATGTAGCCGACGGCCGGACCGTGATCGGACTCGAACCGTCCTGCACGGCGGTGCTGCGCTCGGACCTGCTCGAACTGCTGCCCGGCGACGAACGCGCCCGGCAGGTCTCAGCCCGGACCCGGACCGTCTCGGAATTCCTCACGTCCATCAACTGGCAGCCACCTGCCAGCGGGGAACGGATTCTCGCACAGCCGCACTGCCATCAGAACGCCGTTATGGGCTATGGGAAGGACCTGGAGCTCCTGCAGTCCATGGGGTGCGACGTGGACGTCTCCAGTGGATGTTGCGGCCTGGCCGGCAACTTCGGCATGGAAAAGGGCCACTATGACGTCTCCGTGGCCATTGCCGAACAGGGAATTCTGGGCAAGATCGCGGCTGCCCCGGACCGGGTCCTCCTGGCCGACGGGTTCTCCTGCCGCACCCAGGTGGCCGATCTGGCCGGACTCGGCTCCCGCCACATCGTCCAGATCATTGCGGAGGCGTTGGACAACCCCGCGGGCTCCTCTCCGCCGAAGGGGCCGCGTGACGAAGCTCCCCGTCTCCGACGGATACCGGCAGACTTCCCGGTTGTCCCGGCACTTATTGTCCCGGCACTTAAGGACGTTGCTGCTGCTTCGGAGCCAAAGTCCGCGGATTCGTAGAATGATCCCGGCGCCTCCCGCGGACCATCCGGTTCGGGTGAGGCGCCCGCCGGCGAAGCGGCCCTATGGTCAGGGCATGGGACTACTGCACCACCGGCGTGACGAGCCCGCAGGCGAGCGGTTTCAGATGCGCGAAAAGCTGCTGTCGATCGGGGATGACTTCTGGATCGAAGACGACCAAGGCAGACGCGTCTACAAGGTCGACGGCAAGGCTCTGCGCATCCGCGACACGTTCGTTCTGGAGGACTCCTCGGGAACCGAGGTGGCGCGCATCCAGGAGCGCAAGCTCTCCCTCCGGGACAAGGTCGCCGTCGAACGCGGCGGCGACACCGCCGCGACCGTGCACAAGGCGCTGATCGGGCTCCGGGACCGCTTCACCATCGATGTGAAGGACGGCGCCGACATGAAGGCGCACGGCAACATCGTCGATCACGAGTACGAGATCGAGCGCGACGGCCGCACCGTCGCCACGATCTCGAAGAAGTGGTTCCGCGTGCGTGACTCGTACGGCGTCGAAATCGCGGCGGGCGAGGACGTTCCGCTCATGCTCGCGGTCACCGTCGCCATCGACTCCTTGACCTAGCTGCTCAGGCACCATGGCGCCCAGGAAACGCACCCGATCCCGACTCGCCGCGACCCTGTGGCGGCTTTTCGGCTTCCTGACCGCTAGCGCGGTCTGCGGCGTCCTGGCCGCCAGTCTCCTGGTCCCTACCGTGGCCGGTGCCGGCGTCGCCGTCAAGGAATCGATTGTCCTGTTCAACAGCCTTCCGTCGGAACTGACCGTTGATCCGCCGTCGCAGTCCACCAGGGTGCTCAGCGCCGACGGGAAACCAATCGCCACCTTCTATGCGGAGAACCGGGTGAAGGTCCGGCTCGACCAGATGTCGCACTACATCAAGGACGCAATCGTGGCGATCGAGGACCGCCGCTTCTACGAGCACGGCGGGATCGACCCCCAGGGGATTGTCCGGGCGCTGGTGTCCAACCTGCGCAGCGGCAGCCGGCAGGGGGCCTCCACCCTGACCCAGCAGTACGTGACCAACGTGCTCAACGAATCCCTGGTCTCGGCGGACCGGGGCGACCAGATTATCCTCAACGGGCAGAAGAGCATGGCCGACAAGATCCGCGAGATGAAGCTCGCCGTTGAACTGGAGAAGAAGTACACGAAGGACCAGATCCTCGAGGGCTACCTCAACATCGTGTTCTTCGCCCGGGACGCGTACGGCATTGAAGCGGCGTCCCGCTACTTCTTCAGCACCACGGCCATGGACCTCACCCTGCCGCAGGCTGCGCTGCTCGCCGGCCTCGTGAACAGCCCCAGTTTCTACAATCCCGCCGTCCATCCGGAAAACGCCATCCAGCGGCGCAACCAGGTCCTCGACCGAATGCTCAGCTACGGCGCGATCTCCCGGACCGAGCACGATGCCGCCGTCGCCGCCCCGGTGGATCTGAAGATCACCCCGGGGCGTCAGGGTTGCGCCGGAGCGGAAATGGCGCCGTACTTCTGCGATTACGTGTCCCATCTCATCCTCAACAACCCGGCCTACGGCGCCGACATGGCCGAGCGCGAGAGGAAGCTGTTTCGCGGCGGCCTGACCATCAGCACCACGCTGGACAGCCGGCTGCAGCTGGCCGCGCAGGCCCAGGTCGATGCCACGGCCGGGGCCAACCCGGACAAGTGGGGCGCGTCGCTGGTCTCGATCGCCCCCGGCACGGGCAAGATCCTGGCGATGGCGCAAAACACCGTGTTCCTCCCGGCGCCCGGGAAATTCGATACTCAGCTGAACTTCAATGTCGATTCCAAGGATGCCAACGGCAATGACCTGAACGGCGCCGGCGGGTTCCAGCCCGGTTCCACCATGAAGCCGTTCACGTTCGCGGAGTGGCTCAACGAAGGCAAGTCCCTGGCCGCCATAGTCGACGCATCCCGGCGCTCCTATCCGCTCGGGTTCCGCTGGAGGTCAAGCTGCGGCAGGGTGCTCGGGGCCTACAGCACCAGCCAAAAGAGCCTCGGCGCGGCGGACGACCTCCAGAACAACGACGCCGGGTACTACCGCCGCATGCGCGTGGACTACGGGCTGTACAACTCCATCAATACCGCCACCTTCGCCGAGGCCGCCCAACTCGACTTCTGCGGCATCCAGAAGATGGTCGACGCCGCGGGGCTCCACAGCGGCGTCGACAACGCCCAAATTAACATGCACCAGCTCGGCAATCTGCTGGGCGCCATCGGGGTGGCGCCGCTCCATCTGGCCAACGCGTTTGCCACGTTCGCCAATGACGGCAAGTACTGCGCACCGATTGCGATTGTGGCCGTAACCGACGCCTCCGGACGAAACCTACCTGCCGAGTCCAGCGCCTGCCGTGATGCGTTCAAACCCGAGGTCGCCCGCGGCGTCAACTCCGTGCTGCAGGACGTGCTGAAGCGCGGGTCCGGCGTCTACATCAAGCCCAAGGTCCAAACCCGATTCCCGGTCGCGGCCAAGACCGGCACCTCCAATACCAACGGCGCCACCTGGGTGGTGGGATACACCAGCGGCATAGCGACCGCATCCTTCTTCGGGGATGCCCTGGAAGGCCAGAAGCGGCCGGGCCAGAACATCACCGTCAACGGCACGTTCTACAAAGCCATCGACGGGTACATGCTTGCCGGCCCGCAATGGGCGAACTACATGATGGAGGTCGCCGGGTACTACCCCACGGCAGCCTTCCCGACGCCGCCCGAGTCCATGACGCGCACGCCCGGATCGGCGCCCGGCAGGACCCCGATGCCCTGCTACCCCGGTGCTGACCGTGCGCTGTGCCGGTGAAACCGGCCCGATGCGGCCCGAATCCACGCCCGCACCCTATGCCAGCGGGCTCCGAGCCCCTATCCTCTTGCCATGAGAGACGGGGGCAATTTCCGGCGAGGGGAATCGCGCCACCGCGCGCGAGTGGCTCGTGACTACCGATAACACGCGCCCTTACGACAATTACGACGCCTTCCTGGCGAGGCTGGACGCCGCCACAACCAGCCTGACCACCCGGGCCGGGTCGTTGGACAAGGCCCTGGCAGCCGTCTCGCTGCTCGTGGAACCTTATGAATCCGCCGTCCGGAAATGGGAACGACGGCGCCACTACGTCAGTGAGCAGCTCGCCGCGCACTCCGGGTCGCCGCAGTCCTATACGGCGCTGTGCGAACTCCACGTCGTGGCAGGAAAAATGGAATCAATGCTCCGCGGCCGTGTCGAGCGCGTCACGGAAAAGCTTGCGGTCATCCAACGCCGTCGCGAGGCCATCGACAAGTCACTGCTGGAGCTTGAGCTGAGCAGGATCAAGCTGACGTCGTCCCGGATGCTGTCACAGGACCGCGAAGAGTTGAGCGGCATCTTTTCCGACCTCGCCGGCTCCACCGTTGCCGCCGGAACCATCCCCGATATGGGGCTGCTGGGTGATCTCAAGGAAGCACGCGAGGCAATCATCCTGGCCGAAGCGCTGATCGAAGTGAAGGGGTACTAATCATGGAAATTTCAAGGCGCGATCAGCCCCGCAAGAACACCGTCGCTCTTGTCCGTTGGTCAAAGCAACCAGGCGAAAACCCCGTGACAAAGTTCATCATGTCCAGCATTTTGGGATTGATCCTGTGCCTGTTCCTGATGATCTTCCTGTCCGGCCTGAGAAGTTTCGGCGCCGTGGTCTTGTTTACGCTCTGCTTCGCGGCGCTTCTCACGGTGCGCTCGGTCTCGGCCCGGAGACGGTTCATGCGGGGGCTGACCACGAGGATCAACGAGACCCTCGCCGAGGTGACGCACAGCCCGGGCGACCAACTGTCGGTCAGGCAATTCCGGCGCATGGCCAAGAGCGGCGAGAAGCTTCCGCTCCCTGTCAGCGGCGTCGCCGGGTTGCACCTGCATGTTGCCCGGGCTTCCACACTGGAGAAAAATGCCCCCGAGAAATGGGTTGCGGTCTTCACCGTGGTCCCGCCCGAGAACGGGACCGCGAGTTTTGACCGCCTGGTGGCGGCGGCCATCAACGCCGGCCCCGGCACCCCGAGCACCAACGTCGCCTAGCCCCCGCCCGTCAGGGCGCCGCGGGCGCCCATGATGATGCGGCCGCTTCCCGGGATGTCTGCTGGAGGTCGTGGGGCGGCACGGCACTCATCCGTCCCTCGCACGGGAGGGCCACATTGTCCGGGACGAGATCGTGGCCGATGAACACGTCCGGCATTGTGCCGCCTGTACCGGCCGGCGGAAGCTGGGAGGCACGAACACGAACAACTGCCGAAGAACCCTGTTCCAGATGTTTCAAGCGCCAACCTGGACCGGGACCAGCCCGTCGGAGGCATCGCCCCAGAATCGCAGGCCGGACCTCGCAGAATAAGCTGACCATCGCGTGAGCCTGCGGCGGCGTTCGGGCCTGGCCGCTCGGGCCCTTGCTACGAGTGCCCGTCCTTCGACGCTTCGTCGCGCAGAGCCTGCCGGTACTCGAGTGCGGGTAGTCCGCCCCACCCCCAGTTATCCGTGTCCACTTCATTGATCACGACATACGTTGAGGCGAGGGGCTTGTTCAGGACGTCTAGCAACACGTGGCTGACGCCTTTGATGATGGCGGCCTTTTCGGCGGCGGTGGCTGTTGCCGCAGCCGAAGTCGATCCTTCTCGTGTGATGTCAATGGTGACAATAGGCATGACTGATCAATCCGTTCTTAAGTGGAGGTGTGTGGTCATCGTCCGGCGTGCTGGCCGCCGTCGACGTGGAGGATTTCACCGGTAACGAACTCGGCTTCTTCGAGAAAGACGACGGCATGGACAATCTCGTCGATATCCCCCAAACGGCCCATAGGATGCAGCCCCGCAAGCTGCGCGTGAGTTTCAGCCAGGTGCATCGGGGTCTTGATGACACCTGGGGATACGGAGTTGACCCGAATCCCGCGGCTTGCGTACTCGGTGGCAAGGGACTTCGTCGCCGAATTCAGCCCGCCCTTTGTCAGGGCGGCGAGCATCGCCGGCACGTCTGTGCTCGGCTGGTCGGCCAGGGTGGTGGTGATGTTGATGATGTGTCCGGATCCCGCTTGTTCCATCAGAGCGACAGCCCTTTGGCTGACATGGAAAAATCCGGTGAGATTGACCGCTACTGTGAGGCACCAGTGATAACGACTGTTTTCTCGCTCATGTTGTTGCCCTAGTGATGATGACCAATGCTCGGGTTTTGCTCATGTTGTGTCCTCGGAAAGGGTGTTGCTGGCGGCGCCGGCAGCTGCAGGTGCGCTGCCGGCGCCGGTGAGAGAGGGCAGGATCAGACCCGGGCGGCCAGATCGAGAACAGCCTTGGCTGCTGCCTCAGCCGATGCGGGATTCTGTCCGGTCACGAGGTTGCCGTCGACGACGACGAACGAACCCCAGGCGGGCCCGGATTCGAAGATCGCGCCATACTCGCGGAGGCGGGATTCCAGAAGCCACGGTGCCTTGTCGGCGAAGCCAACCTGGGATTCTTCCTCATCGAGAAACGCGGTGAGGCGCCGGCCCTTGAACAGCCACTGCCCGTCACGGGTGGCTGTGCTGAAGCTAGCGGGACCGTGGCACAGAGAGGCGACAACCTTAGTCGGGTCATCGAGCGTTGCCTCGAAAATCCGCTTGATGTCGGTGTTGGTCGACAGATCCTGCATGGGACCGTGTCCGCCAGGGACGAAGATGACGTCGTACTCGCCGGGATCGACCTCCTCGAGCGCGACGGCGGCAGCCAGGTTCTCCTTGGAGTCCGCGAGGTAGGCGCGGAATTCCTCGACTTTCTCGTTGTCGTTGTCGTTCGTCTCCGGCACCAGGCTGAACTCGTCCGCAACAGGGGTGACGGCGCCCGGCGTGGCGATGGTCACCTCCAGGCCCGCCTCCCGGAAGATGCGGTCGGGGACCACGAACTCCTCCGCCCAGAATCCGGTCGGATGCTTCGAGCCGTCCTTCAACTCCCAGAAGGTGGCTCCGGTGAGGACCAAGAGGACCTTTTTCATTTCATATTCCAATCAGTAGATGCACGGTGGATGAGATAACTGCGACATGCCAGTTCGAGTAGACGTGTCCTGTTCCGCCGGGCGTCGTCACTGGTTGAACAGGTGACGATCGTTGCATAATGGATCGTCACCTGTCAAACTGGTGACATGAAACATTCATTCGTCTGCGGAAATCCGGCCCTCGACTTCGCCGCAACAGTTCGCTCACGGCTCGGGACGCCGCTCGAAATGCTTTCGTCGCCTGAGAGCCTGGATGACTGGTTCCGTGAATCCGGCATTATCGACGGGGACACAAAATGCCAGCGGGCCGACCTCGACGAGGCCATCGTGATGCGGGAGGCCATCTACTCACTCGTTCACGCCAGAGTTGATGGGGGTGACTATGACAGCGACGCCCTCTCCATCGTGAACGATGCCGCCCGCACGCCGCCCGTCGTTCAGCAGCTCACGCCCCTTGGCCGGCGGACCGACGGAACCCCGGCCCAGGCGCTATCGAGCGTGGCACGTCACGCTATCGAGGTCCTCAGCGGGTCCGATGCGCCGCTGCTCAAGGAGTGTGCGAACCATGAGTGCACCCGGGTCTACATTGACCGGTCCCGTGGCGCGCGCCGGGAGTGGTGTGCCATGGACCCCTGCGGCAACAAGATGAAGGCTGCCGCCTACCGGGCTCGCAAGAGGGCGGACAAACCGGCTTCGGTAGCCGGAAAATAGCCGCCGCGCTTCGGCGGACGGTGCGCTGAAGCCTGCGCTCAGGTGGCGAGCCGGGCAAGGATGGATCGGGCCGAGCCGACCATGGAGCGGTTAAACCCTGTGCCCGCCCAGAGGTTAACACGGTGGGAATCACCGGCCCCGGCTGCTGCGGCCCGCAGGGGACGGGTCAGGTGATGAATTTCCGGATATCCGAAGGGCGCCTCGGGGTCGTGCTGCCGCATGAAGTCGTTGTACAGACCCCGCGCATATCTGCCGGAGAAGGCCTTGGTGACGGCCGTCGTCGTAAATTGACCAGAGGAAAGTGCGGCCCGGTGCACGGCTCCGGTGCCAGCTTCGTCTGCCCTGAGGAAGGCGGTGCCGGCCTGGACTGCCACGGCACCCCGCGAAAGCGCAGCCCGCGTATCTGCCCCCGTGACAATGCCACCTGCTGCAATCAACGGGATCTCCAGGCTGGACAAATCGTTGAGCAGCACGTGCAGGGGGGTGACTCCTGCGGGCGCGGTTGGATCGAAAGTACCCCTGTGCCCGCCAGCTTCAGGTCCCTGGACGCAGAGCATGTCCGCCCCGGCGGCCATCGCCAGCTTCGCTTCGGCACGCGAGGTGACCGTCACGGTCACTGACACCCCCCGTTCCTGCAACGCGGTGATGATGCCCGCCTCCGGCACGTCGAAGGTAAACGACACGACGGCGGGGGCCAGCTCGTAGAGGACGTCGAGTTTGTTTTGCCAGTCGTCATCATCGTGTCTGGGATCGCCGAGGGTCACCTGCAGGCGGGATGCGTCGGAGGCGAGGGAATGTGCGTATTGCTCTAGGACGTCAGGCCGGATTATCGGGGGCTGGGGGACGAAGAGATTGACGCCGAACGGGGCGTCGGTGAGGTCCCTGACAGCCTTGATCTCGGCGCCCATACTGTCCGCCGTTTTATATCCCGCGGCCAGGAACCCCAGTCCTCCGGCGGAGCTCACGGCGGCCGCAAGCTGTGGGGTAGAGGGGCCGCCCGCCATTGGGGCTTGGATGACGGGCAGTGGCAGTGCGGTGATATCGAAGCGGGATTGATTCGTCGTGGACGTGTTCATGATGCCGGTCCCTTCGTTACGTGTGCCGCAGATGGCAGTCTGAAATGTTCCTTCACTTTTGCCGGCCGCGGCTGATGCGCATTTGAGCGACAAGGCTGACGAGTGCGAGGGCGACGGTCGCGCCCCCATATCCGACGACCGTCGGCAGGAGGCCCAGCGGAGCGGCCAACTGGCCCGCGATGATGACGGGCAGGCCGAACGCGATGTAGGCGACGACGTAAATGGCTGCGACGATGCCCGCCCTCTGTTGAGGGACGGCCAGCGGCATGATCAGACGCAGCGAGGCGGAGAACGCAGCGCCGAAGCCGATGCCCATGACGACCAGCCCGGCGATCATGAGCGCGAGGCTTCCCGACAGCACGGCGGCCACGATGACGACGGTCCCGGCGATGGATGAGTAAATTCCGGTTGTCATTCCGCGCCGGGGGCTGAACCGGGCGAAAGCGACTCCCACCACGGCCGACGTCGCCGGCGCGATGAAGCCGCTGAGGCCGTTGACCAGTCCGCTGTTGAGGTGGAAGACACTGCGTACGATGGTCGGCGCGAGCCCGAGGGACAGGCCCGCGAGCATCCAGACGGCGGCAATCACGGGGGCGGCGGCGGCGAATTCCTTGCTGGCGGCCGGCGGAACAAAGACGCGCGGAATCAGGGAACGCAACGCTCCGGGTGTGCGGGTCACACTCTCAGGCGAGAGCGCGACAACGACAATTCCCAGGACCGTCACGATCGTGAGGACGGTGAAGATGATCGTGTTCGCCTCGGGTGTGAACTGGATGGCGAACCCGGCAAGCAATGCGCCGACAGCGAGTCCTGCGGTCATGCCGACGCTGCCAAGAATGCTGCCCAGCCTTTTCCGGTTCGGCGGGGCGAGTTCGGCGAGGGTGGCCGTGAATGCGCTGGTGGCGGCGCCGGTGGCGAGGCCCTGCACGACGCGGGCGGCAATCACCCACCCGATGTCCGGGGCCACGAGGAACATCAGGGTCGCCGCGAGCTGAACGAGGAGTGCTCCGATCAGCACGGGCCGCCGGCCGACATGGTCGGATAGTGAACCGACAGTCAGCATGGCGGCAAGGAAACCGATCGCGTAGACAGCGAACGCCAGGGTCAGGACCGCGGCGGGAAAATGCCATTGCTCCTGGTAGAAGGGAAGCAGGGGCGTCGGTGCGCCCGCCGCCAGGTACAGGCTGATGAAGGTGACCGCGTTCCCCGCGAAGGCTGCCCCGGAAGGAAGCCTGGAGCGACGGCGCGCGGCCGGTGTACGAGTTTCGAGGGATGCAATAGCTGACATTTGAGGACTTCTGTTCTGCCGGCCAACGATCCTCCGGCAACGTGGTTGATTTGTGTGCTGAGCTCCGGCGTCCGGGGCAGCGCGGCGCTGACTGGTCAGGCGCGCCCTTGCTCGATCCAGTCGCCGTTTGCGGCGATTTCGAGATCGTCGAACCCGAGTTGCGCATCCGATTCGGCATGGGGTCCGATGACGACTGGAATGTCCGTGCCGCGTTTCACGAGCCGCAGCGGGCCACCGTCGTCGGACTGCAAATACCGGTTGCCCCACTGCATCAGCGCGAACACCGCGGGCATGAGATCTGCACCCTTCGGCGTCAGGACATATTCATAGCGCTTCCGCTTGCCCTCTTCCTGGTAGGGACGCTTTTCGAAGAGGCCAAGATCCGTAAGCTGCTTGAGCCGGGCCGAAACTATGGCATCCGTGCCTTTTGTCCGTCGCACGAAGTCGTCGAATCGGGTGGTGCCGTAGATGGCCTCCCGCAGGATGAGCATGGATGACCGCGTACCGATGATCTCCATCGTCATGGCGATGGAGCAGTTCTCCATCCGCCAGGCGCCCCGGTCCTCGAGCGCGCCTTTGAGTTTGATTGACATAGAGCCACCTGCCTGACTTCCAGTTGTAGTAGCTAGAGCGTAGCTTGCTGACTACCAAAATGTCAAGCTAGCTGCCTGGGTGCCCTAAGGCGAATCACCTCCTTGACAGGTGACGCAATCGCATGCCAGTATCGTTACCAGTTGAACCGGTGACGCGGCTAGACCCCCACTACCGACCGAAAGGAACCCCCATGGGACAGCCCATCACCGAGGTACTGACAGACGCACTAAAGAAGGCCGCGACCGCCCACGGCATCTACGAAACCGAAGTCCTGGGCGGGGTGTACGACACCGAATGGCCGCAGTGGTACGCGGAACACATGACCCGCACGCTCGCCGAAGCAGGCCACCGGCTCACCGCCGGCTAGCACCACCCACCCAGGCAGCGGCACCGGCTGGTGCCGACAAAAACAACCACACCCAACTCACGAAACTCACCAAAAGGATGCAACACCATGGATTTGAAGCTTGAAGTACTGTTCGTTCCCGTTTCGGACGTCGACCGGGCCAAGGCCTTCTACGAATCGCTCGGATTCCGCCTCGATATCGACTACATCGCAAGCGACGAGTACCGGGTGGCGCAGCTGACCCCTCCCGGGTCGGAAGCATCCATCATCATCGGCAAGAGCATCACCGCTGCCACACCCGGGTCGCTCCAGAATCAGATTTTCGCCGTGAAGGATATCCTCGCCGCCCGGGCCGACCTTGTGGAAAAGGGCGTTGACGTCTCCGAGGTATTCCACTACGCGAAGGGATTCATCTTCCACCGCGACAACCAGCACCGCGTTGCCGGACCACACCCCGAACGCGCCGATTACCAGTCCTTTGCCACCTTCAGCGACCCGGACGGCAACACCTGGTCTCTTCAGGAAATCAACACCCGGGCGCCCGGGCGATGAGCACCCCAAGCGGTTCAACAGACGGTTCAGCAGAATATGACCTGATCGTGCTCGGCGGCGGTGCCGTGGGCGAGAACATCGCCGACCGCGCAGTCCAGGGCGGCCTGACCGCGGTGATTGTCGAAGGCGAGCTCGTCGGGGGCGAGTGCTCTTACTGGGCATGCATGCCCTCAAAGGCGCTGCTGCGCTCCGCCCAGGTGCTGCGCGCGGCCCGTCGGGTTCCCGGGGCCGCGCAGGCCGTGACCGGTCAACTCGACGTGCAAGCCGTGCTGGCTCGCCGGGACTCATTCGCCAGTAACTGGTCCGACGGCGGGCAGGTGAAGTGGCTCGAAAGCGCCGGCATTGCGCTGGTGCGCGGTCACGGCCGGCTCACCGGCACAAAGGAAGTCACCGTCACGGGCCCGGACGGTTCGACGACGGTGCTCACCGCCCGCCAGGCCGTGTCCATCACGACGGGATCAGATGCCCTCCTTCCCGACATCGACGGGCTGGCTGGTGCCCGGCCGTGGACGAGCCGGGAGGCTACCAGCATCAAGGCTGTTCCTGAAAGCCTGGCGATCATTGGCGGCGGCGTAGTTGCCACCGAGATGGCGACGGCCTTCGCCGCTTTTGGGACGGCGGTAACCCTTGTCTCCCGCAGCGGGCTGCTCTCAGGCATGGAGCGCTTCGCCGGCGATCTGGTCGCGGACGCCCTTCGCGGCCAAGGTGTCACCGTAATGCTTGAGACGAAAACCACCCGCGTTTCCCGCGACGAAAGCGGCGTCACCCTCGAAACCGGGGACGGGAGCTCGATCACCGCCCAGGAAGTCCTCGTGGCAACCGGCCGCACCCCCCGTACCCGGGACATCGGCCTCGATTCGATCGGCCTCACACCCGGGGCTTGGATTGAGACCGACGACACCATGCTGGTTCCGGGCTTTGACTGGCTCTACGCGGCCGGCGACGTGACGAATCGGGCCCTTCTCACCCACCAGGGGAAGTACCAGGCCCGCGCGGCGGGTGATGTCATCGCCGCCCGGGCCACCGGAGCACGGGTATCGGACGCGCCATGGGGAACCCATGTGGCCACCGCCGACCACGAGGCGGTGCCGCAGGTCACGTTTACCGACCCGGAGATTGCCTCCGTGGGCCTCACCGCCGCCGATGCGCGCAAGCGCGGCTTCGACATCCGGGTGGTCGACTACGAGATCGGGCACGTCGCCGGTGCCAGCGTGCGGGCCGACGGCTACACGGGCACCGCCCGGATGGTGGTCGACGAAACGCGAAAGGTCGTGCTCGGCGTGACCTTCGCCGGTCCGGACGTGAGCGAACTGCTGCACGCCGCGACAATCGCGGTGGTCTCAGAAGTCCCGATCGACCGCCTGTGGCATGCTGTTCCGGCCTACCCCACGGTCAACGAGGTCTGGCTGCGGCTCCTCGAAACCTACGGGCGGCCGGCCCGCTAGGCGTTGGTCCCGGCCTTGGCGGCGGTGCCGTCTCCGTAATCTTGCGGCGACGGCACCGCCGTCGTCCGCCCTGTCCACGTCGTTGGATAAAGCGACTACACGGAACTTTGCCGGATCTCCCCCGGATCTCTACCGGATCTCCTCAAGCGGGCCCAAGGTTTTCCGAGGATCTGTGAGGATCATGGGCCACATTCCACAGACCCGCATGCCTCCGGTCATGATCACCCTCGGATGTCCAGACTAGTGAGCGGAAAGGACCTGCAGATGATCGAACACCAGCTCCCGGCACACGGAACGAATGTCGCCTCTGGGCACAGGGACAGGCAAAGAAATGGACGCCTACGCCACATGGCGATTGCCCTGGTGCTGGCGGCGGCCGGGTCCGGGGCGATCAGCGGCGCGGCGCAGGCCGCCCCCGCACACGACGGACCCCGCTACGTAGCGGGCGCATCCGGCAGCGGCGACGCATATTTCCCCTACGCCGGCAACGGCGGGTACGACGTCCTGCACTACGACCTCGCCCTGCGCTACGCGCCGCCGTCGGACGCCGCGGTGCTCGAAGGCCGCCTCAGCGGCGTCGCGACCGTCACACTGCGCGCGACGCAGGACCTGCAGTCCCTCAACTTCGACCTCCGCGGCCTCGGCGTCACGTCGGTCCGGGTCGACGGCAGGGCCGCGACGCACGGGAAGCCGCAGGGCAGCGACCGTGCCGGGTGGTCACAGCAGCAGGACGACGCGAACCGCATCTGGGAACTCACCGTCGGTCTGCAGCCGAAGCTGAAGTCGGGACAGACGACGACGATCGTCATTGAGTACGGCGGAGTCACCGGACGGCCGCTCGACACCACCGGGGCACTCTACGGGTGGGTCACGACCGCTGACGGCGCCATGGTCGTGAACGAACCCGAGGGCGCGGCGACCTGGTACCCCGTGAACGACGACCCCGAAGACAAGGCAACCTACACGTTCCGCATCACGGTGCCGGACGGCAAGACGGCCGTGGCGAACGGGCTGCCCGTCGGCCGCCCGGTGACCAAGGCCGGGTGGACGACATGGACCTGGAAGGCCTCGGAACCGATGGCCAGCTACCTGTCGACGGCGAGCGTCGGCGACTTTGCCCTGTCCCGCGAGGTGGGTCCGCGCGGGCTGCCGATCATCAACGCGATCGACGCCGGCGTGACGGGCGCGGCACTGGCGGAAACCAATGCGTCACTCGCACAGCAGCCCGCAATGATCACCTTCCTGGAGGGCCGGTTCGGGCGGTACCCGTTCGAGTCGTTCGGCGCGATCGTCGACGACGACACGGTCGGCTATGCGCTTGAGACGCAGACGAGGCCGGTCTACTCGGAGGTCGCAGACGAATACACCGTGGTGCACGAACTCGGGCACCAGTGGTTCGGAAACTCGGTGAGTCCGTCTGACTGGAAGGACATCTGGCTGAACGAGGGCTGGGCGACGTACGTCGAGTGGCTGTGGGCCGAGCACCAGGGCACGGCCACGATGCCGGAGCAGTTCGCGGACGCGGTGGCCTACCTCGACAAGAACAACCGCTGGGCGCTCAACATTGCCGACCCGGGCCGCGACAACCTGTTCGTGGGCCAGGTCTATCTTCGAGGTGCGGCTGCTCTCCACGCGCTGCGCGCGACGATCGGCGACGCGGCGTTCTTTGAGGGCGCCCGTTTGTGGCTGACCCGATTCAACGACTCGACGGCGGGGACGGAAGACTTCGAGGCCGTCATGGAAAAAGCCTCGGGTCAGCAACTCGACGCGTTCTTCGACGACTGGCTGCGCGAGGGCGACCGCCCGGCGATGCCGCAGCTCTCCGCGGATTCCGTGTCTCATGGAACGGGCCGGCACGCGGTCTCCCCCGACGGGTCGAGGACGAGATAGTAGTCCCCTCTTCCCTTGGCGCCCGTCCAGGGGGATGATCGGTTTCAGGTGAGGGCGGTTCCCGGCGGGGAGGTGTCAAATGTCCCGGAATCTGGTGATGTGTCTGGATGGGACCGGTGGCCAGTTGCGGGCCAGGGGCAACACGAACGTCCTTTTGCTGTACAACCTCCTCGATCATTCCGATCCCACCAAGCAGATCGCCTACTATGACCCTGGGGTCGGCACGTTCGCGTCCGCAGGCGCGTGGACTCCGCTCGCTAGATCGGTCTCGCGGTTAGGCGGCCTTGCCTTCGGATGGGGCCTGCGGCAGAACCTCGGGGAAGCCTATACCTGGCTGATGCGGAACTGGGCACCCGGGGATCAGGTCTTCATCTTCGGGTTTAGCCGTGGCGCCTACACGGCCCGCGCCCTGGTGGGGATTCTTCGCGCCATCGGTGTGATGCGTCCAGGCTCCGAAAACCTCGTTCCGTATGTGGTCGCCACTTATGCCCGCCGGGGCGGTGAAATGAAGCTGGACTGGGACGAAGTGCACCTCACCTCGGAAGTGTTCGGGCAGCAGGTCGACGGCAAATCGACGGTGCCGGTGAAGTACCTGGGCGTCTGGGACACTGTCAAGGCCGCCGGGTTCCTCCGATGGGAGATCCGCTGGCCATATACCCGCGAACTCCCCAACGCCCTGCGCATCCGCCACGCCGTATCGATCAATGAGAAGCGGGCCCCTTTCAAGGAGTATCTGGTCCACGCCCGCACCGACGGATCCTTGGAAGAGGTTTGGTTCGCCGGCGTGCACAGCGATGTCGGAGGGACCTTCATCGACAAGCCACCTGCCGGCCAGGCTACCCACCCGGGCACCAGGAATCGTGCGCCCCGGCTGTCGACCATCGCCTTGAAGTGGATCATCGAGGGCGGCATTGCCGAGGGAATGCGGGTTCGGCCCCGTGCAGTCGCGGCGGCCTGCACGGTCACAGCCGCTGATGCGGCCGCGGTGCTGCACCGCCGCGGCCGGGCATGGGTTTTCCTCGGCACGCGCAACAGGAAGGTCCCCGACGGCGCCTCTGTCCATGCAAGCGTGAACACCAGGGCCGTCGACGATCCAACGTTCAAGGCACCGGCCAGCGTAGCCTGGGTCGATCCAGATTGGGTCGGGCCACCATTGTTACCGGCGTCGGCCCGGGCTGAGCCGTGACTACTGCGAAGAGGGACCGGCCCCAGCCCGTCCTGCCGGCCCGGCGACTGCTTCGCGCGTATGCTTTTGATCCGATGTCGACCCGTCTCTCCGGCAGGTTTCTCACCATCGACATCCCGTTCGAAACAGACCTGAGGCCTGGGCCGGCCGGCAGGCTCCTGCAGGTCGTCGATTATGACGCGGCTCGTGACCTCTGGTATTTGCCGGTTGACCTGAACGACGCCGCAATCCTCGCTCAACGAGGTATGCAGCCCGCGGAAAACGACCCCCGAACCCATCAGCAAGTCGTCTACGCCGTGGCGATGAGTGTGATCGAGCGATTCGAACGATTCGGCGGCCGCCGCTTCCGCTGGCGTGGCGACGATAAGCTCCGCCTCGTCCCGCATGCGTTCGAAGGACGGAACGCATACTTCGACAAGGACCGGCGGGCCGTCCTGTTCGGCTACTTCCGCGCTGATCTAAGGGACCCTGGGGCCAACCTGCCGGGCCAGATGATATTCACCTGTCTGTCCGTTGACGTGATCGCCCATGAAGTCACCCACGCCATCGTGCACCGGATGCGCAGGTACTTTTCAGAACCGACCCACCCTGACGTGCTGGCCTGGCATGAGGCAATCGCCGACCTCGTTGCGCTGTTCAACCACTTCGGCTTCCCCGAAGTCGTCTCCGACGCCGTGGAGAAATCGGAAGGGACACTCGAGCAAGGGTCGGCACTCCTGGATCTCGCAAGCGAGTTTGGTGAGTCCACCGGCCGTGGCGCAGCACTGAGGTCCGCGATCGGATCCCCCCGCACCCCGGACGCATTCCTGAAAGCGGTCGAACCACACGATCGGGGGGCGTGCTTCGTCGCCGCCGTCTTTGACGCGTTCATTGACACCTACAAAGCGCAGATCGCCGATCTTCGGCGTATCGCCAGTGCGGGCACCGGCATCCTCCCGCCGGGTGCGCTCCCACCAGACTTGGTCAAACGCGTCACCGCCACGGCGGCGATGAATGCCGACAGGTTCATGGAAATGGTGGTCCGGGCGTTCGAATACCTCCCCGTCGTCGACGTGACTTTCGGTGATGTCGTCCGGGCGATCGTCACCTCTGACCGGGAACTCTACCCCGATGACGTCGCACATCTCAGGGCAATTCTTGTCGAGGCATTCCGTCGGCGCGGGATCTACCCTCCGGGGGTGACCTCCCTTGCTGACGAGTCCCTCGTCTGGTCCAAACCGCCCCTGGACCTGAACCTCCGGGGTGGGATCAACGCCGTCGACCTGGCACCCCTCATCTTGGAAGCAACCCTCGATCTTGACACAGGCAGTACCGTCTATTTCGCCGACGACCCCGCCACCACTCCGTCCTCAGGGGAAGATGCCCCCGGGCGGGCGGTCCCCGAGCATTTGAGTTCACAGCCCGATAGCAGGCGTCTTCGGAAACTCATTCACAACTGGGGTGTGGAACACGCCTACGAACTAGGCCTGGACAAAGCCGCAGGGAAGATCGAGATAGTCAGCGCCCGTGTCGTCTACCTCCGGGCCTCTGACGGGCAACCCCGGCCGATCGTCTCCATCCAGTTCGCCCAACGTCGAGACGACCTGAAAGATCAGCGAACCGACGAGGCCGGTTCGCAGATCCCACGATCTCAACGTGCAGCCGTTCGCGCCGGCACAACTGTGATCGCCCGCGTGGACGGCCGGGTCGAATTCCTCGTCACCAAACCGTTGCCGCTTTCGGACCGCGCGAAGCTCGACGATCTGTCGCGGGACCTCAAAGAGTGCGCCCTCGCATTCGATAGGGCTGGCACCGAACGGCTGGGGTCGATCCGCGACTGGATGGGCGACGTCGAAGACATGGATGCGCTCTCGGCATGGACCGTCGAACCCGCAACGCTCCGGTTGTCTTTCGCTCGCCTGCACGCCGGCCAGGACGGAGCCTGAGAATGCCAGCTCCCTCAGTCACCGTCCGCATGTACGACGTCGGCTTCGGCGACGCCTTCCTGACCACCGTCAAACGGGACGATCAGGCCTGGCGGATGCTGGTGGACTGCGGCGTCCACAGCCAGGGCAAGGCGCGGCCCCTCCTCGACGTCGTTCATGCGATCATCGCCGACCTCACCGAGGCGGCCGCGCCAGGAACACCACCCACCCTCGATGTGGTCGTGGCAACTCACCACCATGCCGACCACATCACAGGATTCGCTTACGACGATTGGGAAAAGGTCCGCGTCGGCGAAGTCTGGGTGCCGTTCGTCGAGGACGATTCCGACGACGATGCCAGGGTTCTGAAGAGCGGGCTCGCTCGCGCCGCGAGAAGCTTGAACGCCCTGATCGGCCGTGCGGCCGCCGCACTAAACGACGAAGCACGAACCCTGGCTCTGGGGGTTGCCAGCGCCCTGGCCTTGAACTCGCTCGGAAATGAAGACGCCATGGACCGCCTGCTCGGACGCAACGGCAAACACTTCTTCAACGTCCCGAAGGTACGGTACCTCCCGGACAAGTTCGCCCAGCTCAACGTCATCCGCACATCGGTGCCGGGCGTCAACGTACACGTCCTCGGACCATCCCGTGACCCTGATCAGCTCAAACGGATGAACCCTCCCGCGTCGGCCCGCTGGCTCGCCTTGCAACAGGCCCTGGATGCCGAATCCGCGAGCGGCTCCGCTGGCGACCAGACACCGGCCAAGCCACTCTTCGACGGGATCTTTAGTGTCACGCCAGACGACGTCACTCGCGACATCGGCATCGAACTCGTCAGCGCTCTGGCAACACTCAACCTCAAGACGCTCCTCGACGACGCGAACGAACTTCTGGCGGCGGCTTCCATCCTCGAGCGGTCCGTCAACAACACCAGCGTCTTCCTTGTTCTGGACGTCGTCGGCACCAGGCTCGTCTTCGTGGGCGACTCGCAACAGGGCGCCTGGGAGCATGTCCTGCAAGACCCTTCGGCTCGCGCCCTCGTCTCAGACCCTGCGTTCTACAAGATCGGCCACCACGGCTCCCACAACGCCACACCGCGGGACTACGTCACCAACGCCATCGGCAATCACGGAACCTACGCGATGCTCCCCTACGGGAAAGTCGAGCAATGGGGCGACATCCCCAACGAGAATCTGCTGGCCGCATTCACCGCCATGAACGCCCACATCGTCCGGGCTGATGCCCCAGTCGCCGACGCCAGGGTTCACGTCGGACCCGACAACCTATGGTGCGAGATCACTTTCCCGGCGAATTGAATGACGCCCGACCTCTCAGAGGAACCGGGCGAGCCTGAGCTCTCCAGATCACCGTTGCGGAGCGTGAGACCGTCAACAGCAGCCTCAACGTCGCCTGGCGCCACCAACCACGAGAGAAATCCGGTTCAGCCCCATTTCGTACATATTGTCGGTGGCTCGCGAGATGATCGAGGCATGGATAACACGGCGGCGTGGGGTGCGGAAAGCAGGGAGGCCCTGGCGGCCGTCGCCGCGTCTGCTGCCGCGCTTGTTGCCGGAGTTGCTGCTTTCACGGGCGCCGGTGCCGGCCTCGGAACCGTTGCCGGCCCGGCTGATCCGCCCGGCGCCGACCGGCCGCACAACGGGGATCCGCTGCGCAAGGTGAATCCGCTGCGCAACGCCGATTCACTGGACGATGCCGATCTGTTCCAGCCCGCCGGCCCGCGCAACGCTGATCCTTTGCGGGACGCGGATCCGCTACACAACGCCGATCCGTTGCGGGGCTCTGATCCGTTGCGGGATGTGGCGGAGGGGTGTCTGGACGGGTTGGCCGGGGTGGCGCGGCTGGAGGCCCGGATGGCGGCGTTGAAGGTGCGTCTGGCCGCGGACTATCTGCGGGCGGCCACGGCCCTGGCGGCCCCGGCGGCGTCCCCGCGGGAGCACACCGTGCAGGAAATGGCGCTGGTCGCCGAGGTCGCGGGTGTCCTGACCGTGAGCGAACGCGCCGCCGGGGCCCTGCTCGCCGAGGCCCACGCCCTGACCACGGCGCTGCCGCTGACCCTGGCCGCGTTGGGCGCCGGGACGATCTCCTGGGCCCACGCCCGGGTCATTATCGACGAAACCCAGAACCTGGACCGGGCCGGGGCGGCCGGGCTGGAGGCGCACTTCCTGGACCCCGGCGCCCCGGACCCGGCCCGGGGCTGCCCGGCCGGGGAGCTCACGGCGTCCCGGTTCCGGGCCAAGGCCCGCACCTGGCGCGAACGCCACCACCGGGACAGCCTCGAGGCCCGCCACGCCCGAAGCGCCGCGGACCGGCGGGTCGAGTACGTCCCGGACCGGGACGGCATGGCCTGGCTCTCGGCCTACCTCCCGGCCGACACCGCCGCCGGGATCTGGGACCGGGCCACCACGGCCGCCCGCGCCCTCCAGGGCCCGGACGAGGCCCGCACCCTGGCCCAGCTCCGCGCCGACATCACCGCCACCTGGCTCCTCACCACCACCACCAGTCCCGGCGGGAACACCGGCACCGGGACCACCGGCGACGGCATGGCCAACTGCGGGCCGGCCGGCACCACCACCGGCACCGGCCGGGCCGGCGGACCGGACACCGGCACGGGCATGGGCGGGTGTGTGGGTGGGGGTGTGCCGTCGCCGCGGGCGCAGGTCCTGGTCACCGTCCCGGTCCTGTCCCTGCTCGGCGTCACCGGGGAACCGGCCGTCCTGGACGGGTACGGGCCGATCCCGCCGTCGATGGCCCGGCGTCTGGTCGCCGAGGGCGCCGGGTCCTTCTACCGGGTCCTGGTTGACCCGCGGGACGGTGCCCCGCTGGAAATCGGCCGGAGCAGCTACCGGGTCACCAAGGCCCAGCGGCACTGGCTCCGGCTCCGCGACAGCCACTGCACGTTCACGGGCTGTAACAACCACTCCCTGGACAACGACGCGGACCACCTGCTGGCCTGGGCCGACGGCGGCACCACCGGCATCGCCAACCTGGGCCAGCCCTGCCCCAAACACCACCGCCTCAAACACTCCTCGGCCTGGCAACCCGTCGGGGCCAGCAAAACCAGCCCGCCCGGCTGGATCTCCCCCTCGGGACGGCACTACCCCGCCGAACACCAGGACTGGGAACCACCCCACTGGCCAGACCACACCCCGGCCACGCACAACGGCCCGGATCTGGGACTGCCCCTAGACCCCGGACTTCCCGCGGACCCCAAACCACATCACGGCCCGGACCTGGAGCAGGGACTGCCCCCGGATCCCGGCCTGGACCGGGGACTGCCCCCGGATCCCTTCCCGGACTGGCACCACTTCACAGCTGCGCACCCATTGACACCGGCGGAAACCGACCACCCGGACCGGCCAGCGCCCCTCGACGCACCCTTCCCGGACGGCCTCCTAATCCTCAGCGTGTGATCGAGTGATTGCAGACCGCATAATTGCAGGCCGTAACAGCAGCGGTACCAGCCGGCGCCCTCGTCACTCCCCCAAGGACGGGCGCACGTCGCGGGAAATCGACTCAAGTAGTCGGACGTTGAAATCCACGCCAAGCTGATTGGGGACTGTGATCAGCACGGTATCCGCCGCGGCCACGGCCGCGTCCCGGGAGAGCTCCTCAACCAGCCGGCCGGGTTCACCGATGTAGCTGCGCCCAAAACGGGCCAGGCCGCCGTCGAGGTAGCCCACCTGGTCCCGGGCCTCAGCCTGCGCCCGCAGCCCGAAGTAGCGGCGCGATTCGTCATCGATCAGCGGAATGATGCTGCGCGATACGGATACCCGGGGCGTGCGCGTGTGGCCGGCCGTTGCCCAGGCCTCCCTGAATCCGGCGATCTGTTCTGCCTGCAACTCATCGAAAGGAACCCCGGTGTCCTCCGTCAGCAGGGTCGAGGACATGAGGTTCAGACCCTGCTGCGCGGCCCATCGGGCGCTGGCACGATTCCCGACACCCCACCAGATGCGCTCAGGAAGCGTCGGGGACTGGGGCTGAAGCGGGACCAGCCCAGTGTGCCCGCTGACCTGCGGGTTGCCCCTGGCCATGCCTGCACCAGAGATGGCGCTCCGGAAACGATCGGTGTGCCGGCGAGCCATGTCGGCGTCGGACTCACCCTCCGCCGGGTGGTGCCCGAAAGCCTCGTAGCCGGCCAGCACAGACTCGGGCGAACCACGGCTGACTCCCAACTGCAGTCGGCCGCCGCTGATGAGGTCGACGGCGGCGGCCTCCTCAGCCATGTAGAGCGGGTTCTCGTACCGCATGTCGATGACTCCGGTGCCAATCTCAATCCGTGAGGTGCGTACGGCAATCGCGGCGAGGAGCGGGAACGGCGAGGCCTGCTGCTCCGCAAAGTGATGGACCCGGAAGAACGCTCCGTCGACACCGACTTCCTCCGCGGCCGCGGCCAGTTCAATCGACTGCAGGAGCGCTTCCCCCGCGCTACGCACGCGCGACCCAGGGACGTCGCCCCAGTGGCCGAAGGACAGAAATCCGATCCGTTTCATAAGAACTCACACTGTTCCATAGGCACCCAGTCTTTTGGAAGTGAGGCGGCTGTCTTGGTGAGAGTCTCGGCCCAGGTCGGGCCCGGCCGACGGTCCCTGCCTTGGCACGTGTACGTCCGCCGTGGGGCCTTAGGGCGCGGCGCGGATTTCGATGAGCGCGAGGTTCCAGCGGTCGGTGGTGGGGGCGGTGTCGTTGATGGCGACGACCGTTCCGCTTGTGGCTGTTAGCCCGGCTTGACGCTGCACCCAATATGTATCGCCAGCCGGGGGAAGGTACTGATCAACCAGGGTCTGGGCCGGCCCGACGGTCCGGGCAAGCGGAGCGTCCCAGTCGGTTCCAACGCCCCAAACCCATGATCCTGCGCGCGTGGTGGTGAGGCTGGCACTCGGGGGTCCGGAAGCGGCGCTGGCGCCGGCTGTGGCGCCATTAGTGGTATCTGCATTGTTGAACGCCACGACCGTCATGGATGACTGCCACGTGCCTGAGTTCTGGGTTGCGGTAATCGTGACATTCGCGAGCGGGGCGGGTGAGACGGCCTGCCATATTTCGGCTGTGCCGGCCTGGGCGTTGGTGCGCCGGCGGAGCGTCCAAGTAAGGCCGCCGCCACTGACCGACCGCATGGATTCGGTGCCTCCGCCGCTGGGGCCGTCGGAGCTGATGAAGGCAAGTAGGAGCTGGTTGCTTCCGGTGGTCGTGAGGCCGGAGGCGCTGACCGTCGCGGCGTTGGTGCCCTGATGGGCGGTTACGATCCTGTCGACGGTGATGGTCCGGACGCCGGAGGCTGTGGCCGTGGCGGTGTTCGAGGGAGCACTGAGGTTCCCGGCCGCATCCTGCGCCGTGACGGTGTAGCTGTATGTGGTGCCTGAAACTACTGAACCATCGGCGAAAGTCGTGCCGGTAGCCGTACCGATGGGTGCCCCGTTGCGGGAAATGTTGTAGCGGGTGACGCCGACATTGTCGGTGCTGGCACTCCAGGCCAAGGCGATTTGGCCGGAGCCGGCCACGGCGGAGAGGTTTGTGGGGGCCGTAGGGGCGGTCGTGTCCGGGTTCACCGTGATCGTGATGGAGGGGGTGACGGCGTCGGGGCTGACCCCGTTGGTCGCAGCAACCGTGAACGTTGCCGTTCCGGCCGCCGTCGGGGTGCCGGACAGGATCCCGGTGGTGGTGTTCAGGCTCAGCCCGGCCGGCAGGGCGCCGGAATTCACCCTGAACGTCGGGGCCGGGTTTCCCGACGCGGCGAAGGTGTACGTGTAGGCGGCGCCGACCGCGGCAGTGGTCGGAGGCGTGGCCGCCGTGAACACCGGGGCTACCTGGGCCTGGTTCACCGTGATCGTGATGGACGGGGTGACGGCGTCGGGACTGACCCCGTTCGTCGCAGCAACCGTGAACGTTGCCGTCCCGGCCGCCGTCGGCGTGCCCGACAGGACCCCGGAAGTCGTGTTCAGGCTCAGCCCGGCCGGCAGGGAGCCGGAATTCACCCTGAACGTCGGGGCCGGGTTACCCGATGCGGCAAAGGTGTAGGTGTAAGGGGCGCCGACCGTGGCAGTCGTGGGAGGCGTGGCCGCGGTGAACGCCGGGGCCGCCTGGGCGGGGTTTACGTGGATCGTGATGGGTGCGGTGACCGCGTCGGGACTGGCCCCGTTCGTCGCGGTGACCGTGAACGTTCCACTGAATGGGGCAGCGAGTGCCGCTACGCCTAGCGTGTTTGCGTTGCGCGGGAGCCCGTAAGCGTCTTGGATCAGGCCAAGCATGCTGTAGTGATTGATGGTCTGCGTGTAGTTACCCGGGAGGACGTTGGCACCGTTGAAGAAGGTTGCGATTTTGTTCGGGCTTACCGATGAATCGTTTTCATCCCATGTGGTGATCAGCAGTGAGTTGTGGGTTTTCGCCCATTGCAGGTACGTGTCCATGTGATTCATTGCCCACGTGTCACCGGTGCCGATGGAGCAGTCGTGCATGCTGTTGCAACTGTCCGGGACAACAAACGACACCGTAGGCAGCGTTGTGAAGTCAGTCGGCCATGCGCTGTAATCGAGGCGTTCCGATGACGGGATGGATGCCCAGTTGTTCCATGGGGAGTGGTAAGCGAGGTAGTTGGTTCCCGAGGTCTGGCCTTCGGCGAATCCCGTGAATGTTTTGCCTGCCGTTTTTAGCTGGCCTTCGAGCATCGTAGTCGTGAAACTATGCGGGTAGCTGTCATCCGTGATCCCCTGCGTAGACCCTGAGAATAACGCGAGATAGTTCGGCTGAGAAGGATGGGCCTCCGCGAACGTCTGCGTCATGTTCGCACCTGACGTGGCGAGGGAGTTCAGGTACGGTGCGCTGGGATTGCCAAGAATGGAGGTGTCCTTCTGGTTCTCCTCAACCAGGATGACGATGTGATCCCATGTTGCGACCTTGGTGGGAGTGCCTGACAGAACGCCTGTGGTGGCGTTCAGGCTCAGCCCGGCCGGCAACGTACCGGAGGACACCCTGAACGTCGGGGCCGGGCTACCGGACGCGGCAAAGGTGTACGTGTAGGCGGCACCAACCGTGGCCGTCGTCGGAGGCGTGGCCGCAGTGAACGCAGGGGCCGCCTGGGCGGTGTCCACGGTGATCGTGATGGAGGGGGTGACGGCGTCGGGGCTGACCCCGTTCGTCGCGGCGACGGTGAACGTTGCCGTTCCGGCCGTCGTCGGGGTGCCGGACAGGATCCCGGTGGTGGCGTTCAGGCTCAGCCCGGCCGGCAGGGAACCGGAATTCACCCTGAACGTCGGGGCCGGGCTACCGGACGCGGCGAAGGTGTACGTGTAGGCGGCGCCGACCGCGGCAGTGGTCGGAGGCGTGGCCGCCGTGAACACCGGGGCTACCTGGGCCTGGTTCACCGTGATCGTGATGGACGGGGTGACGGCGTCGGGACTGACCCCGTTCGTCGCAGCAACCGTGAACGTTGCCGTCCCGGCCGCCGTCGGCGTGCCCGACAGGACCCCGGAAGTCGTGTTCAGGCTCAGCCCGGCCGGCAGGGAGCCGGAATTCACCCTGAACGTCGGGGCCGGGTTACCCGATGCGGCAAAGGTGTAGGTGTAAGGGGCGCCGACCGTGGCAGTCGTGGGAGGCGTGGCCGCGGTGAACGCCGGGGCCGCCTGGGCGCCGCTCTTGATGATGACGTCGTCGACATAGCTGTCGCCCATCTGGCTCGCATGTTCGGATCCAAGCTGCACCCTCGACAAGGTGGTGAATCCGGTGCTGACCTGGTTACTGGAATAGACGAGGACACTGTCAAACCAGACCTGTATCGTTGTCGCGCTCAGATTGGGGACGATCTGCATGACGACGTGGTGCCAGGAGCCGAGGGGGATGCTGGAGGAGAATAGACGCGTGTAAACGAAGGTGCCGTTTGGTGACGTTACTCGCAGCCAGAGCTGGCCGTTGCTGTTGTAGCGGTATACGTCGGCGATCCGCGTGGTTCCCGAGAAGAACCGGAAATAGGGTACGTCGCTGCCGGTCAGGCCGGCCGTGGTGATGTTGAACCAGCCGTCGGCGTAGGCGGACGGGGTTCCTGCCGGCAGGGGGGCCGTGAGGTAGGCGAGGGAGCCGGCGTCGGAGGTTACGTGCAGGTAGGCGGCACAGCCGCCGGTGTGGGCCAGGGCCGAAGAGATGGTGGCGGTTCCGGTTCCGGAGGTGTTGACGACGAACGGGGCGAGGCTATCTGATTCGAAGTTGTCGGCCACGACGGTGGCGCCAGGGTACGAGTTGGTCGGTGCGGGCGTGGTGGGCTGGCAGCTCGCGGCGGCTGCCGGTGCGACCACTGCGCGAAGCATGCCGGTTCCCAGCAGTGGCACCAGAAGCAGGCCGACAAGTCCCAGCCGGGCTAAGAACCGCATCAAGTCCCCCTGCATTGATAAGTGCCTGTTATGGCTGGCACCGTATGAGCGAAGTCTGTCTTTTGAATCGTGTTCGTGGCTTGGCCGCAGGTGACCCCTCGGGCAGTTGGCTGCCAGCAGGCACTGCGTTGAAACGGCTGACCGAAATGACGGCTGAGTCCGGAGCCTATAGGCCTGGCGGCCGACGGGTCACCAGTGGACGATACTTGTCTCTTGGGCGAAACCACCCGGGTTCGCTGGGTCCTAGTGGTGATTCTGGGCGTGAGCTGTAGCAACGGAGCCTGTCGACCTGCATCTGGTTTGGCACAACGGCGGTCCCGTCCGGGAGCCAGGCCAGCTGGATTGTTTAGTGCATCCGGACCTTGGCTGGTGTGCCGGGTCTGCGTCGGCGAGACGGTGCAGGTCACCAGCCTGCCGCCCGCAGACCCTGTCCGTCACACGCGCGCAGGACTACGATTTTCCCTGGTGACCAACCACACGGTGACCAGCGCAGGCGTGGCCGACGCAGAGTGAGGAAAACGCTGTGACCGCAGGGACGAGACTGAGCGGACCGCACTGGCGAAGAGTGGTGGCCACCCTCGCCAACAACGACGCCCGGACCGCCTACGCGCAAATAGTGCTCGGCGCCAAGCTCCCCGACGTGGCTGCTGATCTGAATGACCGACGGCGAAACCGGGCCATCGCCGCCCTGCTTGAGTCAGGGCTTGTCGAACGGAATGCTGGTAACGAACTGGAGGCGTCTGAGGCGATCTTCCGCAACCTGCTCATGCAGCAACCACGGCGACAGGCGCAGACCGGATTGGCTCGCTTCATGCGCCTGGGCAGGATCGAGAGGTATCCAGCCAACATGGACGAACGGCGGGAACTTCTGGCCTGGATTGTCAGCCAAGCCATCGAGCCTGGCGAATACCTAACGGAAAAGCAGGTCAATCAACGGCTCCTCAGTTATACCGATGATGTCGTTCTGCTGCGCCGCTACATGATCGACTTCGGACTACTGGAACGGACGCCCTCCGGATCCGCCTACTCCCGGCACGACGAAACGTAAGAAGGAGAAGAAGGACTGTAGACACCTGGTCCCCTGCATCCCGGTACACCCGGACAGACCTGGAGTCTCGGTCGCCCGGATTTCTCCGTCAGTCTGTCAACGGGTTTTCACTATCCGTCCCATTCCCGCCAGGCTCACTACCCGGCAGAGAAGGCTAGCCGCTGCCCCGGCACAGGACCCGGATACCGGGTCCCAGGCGCTACGGCGATCCGCCAATACCCGGCGATTGCGGCCCGGTCGCTGTCAGCACGGTCGTAGGCTACTTTGGAGACCGGACACTAGCGGCCTGGCCTCAGGCCCCGAAAGAAGGACTGAGTGGACACTGATGCTGGTACGTGGTTTCTGAGTCGCGCTGAGCGGGGGAATCTGGCAACAGACGTACACGCGGGCGGTGCCGGATCGCCGTCGTGGTCGGAGGGCAATCTGGTGAGGCCTCTGATTCATGGAGCGACCTACTTCGCCCGGCTGCATGAGGAGTTGACGGCTCTGCAGGCGGGAGACCGCGTGTGGTTCACCGACTGGCGTGGCGACGCCGACGAGCGGCTGCTGGCGGACGGACCGTCGATCGGCGACGTGCTCGCGGCGTTGGCCCGGGCGGGAGTGGAAGTGCGGGGCCTTGTCTGGAGATCCCACGGAGAGCGCGTATCGTCCCCAATCAGCAACCGATCCAATGAGCTCCTAAGCCGTCAGGTCAACGACGCCGGCGGAGAGGTGCTGCTGGATCAGCGTGTACGCCTGTTCGGCTCCCATCACCAAAAACTCTTCGTCATCCGCCGCCGTGACGATCCGTCACGGGACGTCGCGTTCGTTGGCGGAATCGACCTTTCGCACAGCCGTCGAGACGACGCCGACCACGCGGGAGACCCGCAGCCGGTGACCATGGATTCCCGGTACGGGAAACGACCCCCCTGGCACGATGCCGCCCTCGAACTACGCGGCCCCGTGGTGGGAGATGTGCTGGCAGTGTTCGCTGAACGATGGAACGACCCCCATCCCTTGGACCGCCACACCCCCTACCGGATGCTTCTGCAACGTTTGGCCCGTATGCCCCGTCACCCCGAACCGCTCCCGGCCACTGCACCGCCGCCGCCACCTGCTGGCCCTCATGCCGTGCAACTGCTGCGCACCTATGGCGTGAAACGTCCCCCGTTCCCGTTCGCGCCTGTTGGGGAGCGCAGCATCGCCCGCGCCTACGCGAAGGCCTTCGCCCGCGCCCGCTCGCTGATCTACGTCGAAGATCAGTACCTGTGGTCGACAGAGGTCGCAGCCGGAATCGCTGAGGCCCTCGAAAGGAGTCCAAAATTGAGGGTGATTGCCGTCGTGCCCCGTTACCCCGACTCGGATGGGCCTCTCGCAGGGCCGCCGAGCCGAATCGGGCAACTGCGTGCCATCAGAATGCTGCACCGGGTCGCGCCCGGCAGGGTCGGCGTGTTTGACCTGGAGAACCGCTGGGGAACTCCGATCTACGTCCACGCCAAAATCTGCATCATCGATGACACCTGGTTTACCTGCGGCTCAGACAACTTCAACCGCCGATCCTGGACCACCGACAGCGAGCTCACCTGCGCCGTATTCGACACGACTGCGGACAACCGGGAAGCGCCCGGCACAGACAGCGGCCACGACACCTCCCGGCCGTTGGCCCGTGGGCTCCGGCTCCAACTCTGGGCCGAACACCTGGGCCTGGACCAGAACGATCCCCAGTTCCACGACCCGACGGCCGGGCTCGAACTTTGGAACGCGACCGCAGATGCTCTCGACCGCTGGCATGAAGCTGGCCGCCGCTCGCCCCGACCCGCCGGACACGTACGTCATCACACTCCAGAGCCAGTGTCGCCCCGCCAGCGTCTCTGGGCGGATCCAATGAGCCGCCTTGTCATGGACCCGGACGGCCGCCCCCGCCGGCTGCGCGGCACGACCCGGTTCTAGGCATGCAAATCCGGTGCAAGGAGGGCCGGACGGTGCGGCCTTTGCTTCTTCTGGAAACTTAGGACAGTCGGCTGGAGAATTCCTCGGCAGTCATCGGGGTGGAGAACATCGGGTAGTCGTATGCGATTGCGTTGTCGTGTTCCTCAACAGATGTTGCAGCGACACAGTCGCTCAGTGTCACCACCTGGTACCCGTTCTCGTAGCCACTGCGCATGGTTGATTCAACGCAGCAGTTGGTCAAGAACCCGCCCAGGGCGATGGTGGTGATGCCTTTGCTGCGCAGGATGAAGTCCAGATTTGTGCTGGCGAAGGTGTCCAGACCCCTTTTGCCTTCGATGACGATGTCGCCCTCTGCCGGCGCCAACTCGTCGATGATGGCCGCACCCCAGGTTCCCTTGACGAACACGCCACCGTCCACGACCCCCTTGAGGATCCCGTACGGGTGCTTGCCGAGCTCGTTGTAGCCCTCGGCAAACGTGATGGGGGCGTGCATTACCGTAACCCCCGCTGCGCGGGCCGCCTCGACAACGCGAGCCGTGTTGGCGAGCATGTCGGTCTTTTCCATGACCGGTCGAACAGCGTCATGTAAGCCGCCGCCCTCGGACGTGAAGTCGTTCTGGTATTCGATAAGTACAACGGCTGTGGTGTTCGGATCGAACTTCAAGGCATCCTCCTGGTAGGCGGTGAACCGCCCGCAGCAGTGCAGACGGTCGAGGTCAGAGTAGTCGCCACCCCGGAACAGGACAAGGGCCCCGTCCCCGCCGGGCGAAGAATCGCACCCCGAAATCCGTCCCCGGGCGCTTCCCGGGACCACTCCCACCGGCGTGTTGCTGTCCAAACGGCTGTGACCAAGGTGGGCTAGCTACGGGAAGAACACGCACGACGGGTCCGTGGTCGCCGTAAGACCCGTCGCGTAAAAGTCCGCTGACACCAATACCTTGCGCGATCATCCCGCGAGCTGGTGAAAGCTTGCAAAGCAAAAGCGGGCCCTGCACGATTCACCGTGCAGGGCCCGCTTTGATGGCAGCTACTTGGAAGATGACTTCCAGCTGGCTAGGCCGACATCTCGCAGAAGAAGAAGCAGCAGCAGCCTAGAAGTCCCAGTCCTCGTCCTCAGTGTTGACAGCCTTGCCAATCACATAAGACGAACCCGAACCCGAGAAGAAGTCGTGGTTCTCGTCCGCGTTCGGCGACAGGGCCGACAGGATCGCCGGGTTTACGTCGGTGACGGAAGCCGGGAACATGGCTTCGTAGCCCAGATTCATGAGGGCCTTGTTGGCGTTGTAGTGCAGGAACTTCTTGACGTCCTCGGCCAGGCCGACGGAGTCGTAGAGATCGTGCGTGTACTGGACCTCGTTCTCGTAGAGCTCGAAGAGCAGCTCAAACGTGTAGTCCTTGATCTCCTGCTTGCGCTCCTCGGAGCACTTCTCCAGGCCCTTCTGGAACTTGTAGCCGATGTAGTAGCCGTGGACGGCCTCATCGCGGATGATCAAGCGGATAAGGTCGGCCGTGTTCGTCAGCTTGGCCCGCGAGGACCAGTACATCGGCAGGTAGAAGCCCGAGTAGAACAGGAAGCTCTCCAGCAGCGTCGAGGCCACCTTGCGCTTCAGGGGGTCGTCGCCCTGGTAGTAGTCCATGACGATCTGGGCCTTCTTCTGAAGGTTCTCGTTTTCGGTGGACCAGCGGAAGGCCTCGTCGATCTCCTTGGTGGAGGCCAGCGTGGAGAAGATGGAGGAGTAGCTCTTGGCGTGCACGGACTCCATGAACGCGATGTTCGTGTAGACAGCCTCTTCATGCGGGGTGAGGGCGTCCGGAATCAGCGAGACGGCGCCGACGGTGCCCTGGATGGTGTCCAGCAGGGTCAGGCCCGTGAACACGCGCATGGTGAGCTGCTGCTCGTCCGGGGTCAGCGTGGCCCACGACTGGACGTCGTTGGACAACGGCACCTTCTCCGGCAGCCAGAAGTTGTTGACCAGGCGGTTCCAGACGTCCACGTCCTTGTCGTCCTGGATGCGGTTCCAGTTGATCGCCTCGACGTGGCTAAGCAGCTTGACCTTTTCGGTCATGTCATCCCCTAAATGTTGGGTTAGTTCTTAGTTAAAGCGTACGACGGCGGGCGGCCACCCGCCGTCGTACTCGGCAAAAATCAACCTAAATCAGTTGATCACAACATGCAGCTGACGCAGCCCTCCACCTCGGTCCCTTCCAGCGCGAGCTGGCGGAGACGGATGTAGTAGATGGTCTTGATGCCCTTCTTCCAGGCGTAGATCTGGGCCTTGTTGATGTCGCGCGTGGTGGCGGTGTCCTTGAAGAACAGCGTCAGGGACAGGCCCTGGTCCACGTGCTGCGTGGCTGCGGCGTAGGTGTCGATGACCTTCTCGTAGCCGATTTCGTACGCGTCCTGGTAGTACTCCAGGTTGTCGTTGGTCAGGTACGGTGCCGGGTAGTACACGCGGCCCAGCTTGCCTTCCTTGCGGATCTCGATCTTGGACGCCACCGGGTGGATTGAGGAGGTGGAGTTGTTGATGTAGGAGATCGAACCGGTGGGCGGGACAGCCTGCAGGTTCTGGTTGTAGATGCCGTGCTCCATGACGGAGGCCTTCAGCTCGCGCCAGTCATCCTGCGTGGGGATGTGGATGTTCTTGAACAGCTCCGCGACCTTCTCGGTCTGCGGGACCCATTCCTGCTCGGTGTACTTGTCGAAGAACTCGCCGGAGGCGTACTTGGACTTCTCGAAGCCGCCGAAGGTCTGGCCGGTCTGGATGGCCAGCAGGTTGGAGGCGCGGACAGCGTGGAACACCACCGAGTAGAAGTAGATGTTCGTGAAGTCCAGGCCCTCTTCGGAGCCGTAGTGGACCCGCTCGCGGGCCAGGTAGCCGTGCAGGTTCATCTGGCCGAGGCCGATCGCGTGGCTCTGGTCGTTGCCGCGGGCGATCGAGGGTACCGAGGTGATGTTGGACATGTCCGAGACGGCCGAGAGGGACCGGATGGCCGTCTCGATGGTCAGGCCGAAGTCCGGCGAGTCCATGGTCTTGGCGATGTTCAGCGAACCCAGGTTGCAGGAGATGTCCTTGCCGGTCTGGTCGTAGGACAGGTCATCGTGGTACGTCGTGGGCTGCGAGACCTGGAGGATCTCGGAGCACAGGTTGGACATGATGATCTTGCCGTCGATCGGGTTTTCCCGGTTCACGGTGTCCTCGAACATGATGTACGGGTAACCGGATTCGAACTGGATCTCGGCGAGGGTCTGGAAGAACTCGCGCGCCTTGATCTTGGTCTTCTTGATCCGGGAATCGTCCACCATCTCGTAGTACTTCTCGGTGACCGAGACGTCGGAGAACGGCATGCCGTAGACCTTTTCGACGTCGTACGGGGAGAACAGGTACATGTCCTCGTCCCGCTTGGCGAGCTCGAAGGTGATGTCCGGGATGACGACGCCGAGCGAGAGGGTCTTGATGCGGATCTTCTCGTCCGCGTTCTCGCGCTTGGTGTCCAGGAAGCGGTAGATGTCCGGGTGGTGCGCGTGCAGGTACACCGCGCCGGCACCCTGGCGGGCACCGAGCTGGTTGGCGTAGGAGAAGCTGTCCTCGAGGAGCTTCATCACGGGGATGACGCCGGAGGACTGGTTCTCGATCTGCTTGATCGGCGCGCCGACCTCACGGATGTTGGTCAGCGCGAAGGCCACGCCGCCGCCGCGCTTGGACAGCTGCAGGGCGGAGTTGATGGACCGGCCGATCGACTCCATGTTGTCCTCGATGCGGAGCAGGAAGCAGGAGACCAGCTCGCCGCGCTGCTTCTTGCCGGCGTTCAGGAACGTCGGGGTGGCCGGCTGGAAGCGGCCCTCGATGATCTCGTCCACCATCTGGGTGGCGAGCTTCTCGTCGCCGCGGGCCAGGTGCAGGGCCACCATGCAGACGCGGTCCTCGTAGCGTTCCAGGAAGCGCTTTCCGTCGAACGTCTTCAGCGTGTAGGAGGTGTAGAACTTGAACGCGCCCAGGAAGGTCTCGAAGCGGAACTTCTTCTTGTACGCGCGGTTGTAGAGCTCGCGGATGAAGTTCATCGTGTACTGGTCGAGGGTTTCGCGCTCGTAGTACTCGTTTTTGACGAGGTAGTCGAGCTTTTCCTCGAGGTCGTGGAAGAACACGGTGTTGTTGTTCACGTGCTGCAGGAAGTACTGGTGCGCGGCCTCGCGGTCGGCCTCGAACTGGATCTCTCCGTTGGGGCCGTAAAGGTTCAGCATGGCGTTCAGCTCGTGGTAGCCCAGGCCCTTGTACGCGGCTGGCATCTCGTGCTTCTTCTGTTCCTGCTTCTCAACGGCGACGGCGGTGCCGGTGCTGGTGCCGTTGGGCAGGCCTGCGCCCTCTGTTACTGCTGTGTCTGCGACAGTCGTGTCCAAAACTCTTCCAATCCTTGTTGTACGCGGTTGACGTCTTCCGGCGTCCCCATGAGTTCGAAGCGATATAGGTGCGGGACCTTGCACTTGGCGGCGATGATGTCCCCGGCCATGCAGTAGTTGTCCCCGAAATTGGTGTTCCCTGCGCCGATCACTCCGCGGATCAGCTTCCGGTTGCCCGGGTCATTCAAAAACCTGATGACCTGCTTTGGAACAGATCCCTCTCCCCCGGTCCCGCCGTAGGTCGGCACCACCAGCACGTACGGCTCCCGGGCCGCCAGCGGAGCGTCCCTCGGGTAGAGGGGGATCCTGGCGGCGTCGACGCCCAGCTTCGCCACGAAGCGCGCGGTGTTTTCGGAAGTGGAGGAAAAGTAGATGAGGCTGCAGTGGGTTAGTTCGGGAGCCGCTGTGCTGACCGCTTCCCCGCTGTCAGCCGTGGTAGCTACCCGATCATCAGTTGTTACAACCATGGGACTCACCTCATCTACCGTGGAATTTTGCCCGGTAGCGGCGTCCGGAGCGTTTCAGGCTACAGCGAATGCCTGCGCCAGTTCTTCAATCTTGTCCGGACGGAAACCGGACCAGTGATCCTGGTCCGTGACGACGACCGGGGCCTGCATGTAGCCCAGGGACTTCAGGCGCTCAAGGGCCTCCGCATCCTGGGAGATATCGACGCTCTGGTAGGCGATGCCCTTCTTGTCCAGAGCGCGGTAGGTCGCGTTGCACTGAACGCAGGCCGGCTTCGTGTAAACCGTAACGGTCATGGTCCTGTCCCCTTAGTTGAAAGTCTTCTTCGGAGCGCTTCCCCGGCTCCGACCGTCCCGCGTGATGCTCTGCTGGAACTGTAAGTCGATACTACATGTAGTGCAAGAGCCTCACGTGGACCCCAAGATGATGTATTACAAGTATGTCATTTAACCCACCGTTAATCCACAGGAGGGGGCCCGCCAAATGTCCGGATTTCCGCCATTTTGGCGGACGAAATCCACACCCTGTGGAGTAGTTAGCCACATTAATCACCCCCGCGTGTCGCACCGCAGACGGCGTGTCGCGCGCTTCCGCGGGGACCCCGGACGGTGGCGCCGGCCACTACATCTGGTGTCCGGGCACACGAAAGAGGCGGACACCGTGGTGCCCGCCTCATGGGGACGTGATTGTTCTAACACCCGCATTCCAACAGTCCGCCGTGACCGGGCGCCACGGGAACGCCGCCGGGCCCCGGTCGAGGACCCTGGGAGCTACTTGAGGGACGCTCCGGGACGTGCCCGGCTGCCGAGCCGGCAGCTGACCGGTCCTACCCCAGGGGCTCCGGCCGGCTGCAGAGGATCTGGTCCACGCCCATCCGGGCCTCGGCGAAGCTGCGCAGCGCGCCCACCAGGTACAGCCGCCAGACGCGGGCGATTTCCTCGCCCATCATGGCAGCGGCGGCGTCGTGGTTCTCCTCGAACCGGGCGTACCAGGCCTCCAACGTCCGGACGTAGTGCCGGCGCATGCCCTGCACCCCCTCGATCTCGAGGCCCGCGTCCTCGAGGAACCCCAGCGTCTCCCCCACCGGACGCATGTGCATGTCCGGGGCGATGAAGGACTCGATGAACGGGCCGCCGCCGGGGTGTTTGCCGTGCCGCGACATCTGCTGGACCAGGACCCGGCCGCCGGGCTTGACGTTGCCGAACAGGGCGGCCGCATAGACGGGGTAGTTGCGCTGGCCGACATGCTCACCCATTTCAAGGGACGCGACGGCGTCGAACGGCCCGTCCGGGATCTCCCGGTAATCCTGGACCCGGATCTCGACACGCCCCTCCAGCCCGCGTTCTTTGATGCGGGCGTCGATGAACGCCTTCTGTTCCACCGAGAGGGTGACGCCGACGACGTCGACGCCGTAGTGCTGCGCCGCGTGCAGGCTCAGGGAGCCCCAGCCGCAGCCGACGTCGAGCATCCGCATCCCCGGGGCCAGGCCGATCTTGCGGCATACGAGGTCCAGCTTGTCCCGCTGGGCGTCCTCGAGGCCGTATCCGGAGGTGTTTTCCCCCTGGGGGTCCGTCCAGTAGCCGCTGGAGTAGGCCATCTGCGGGTCCAGGATCAGGGCATAGAAGTCGTTGCTGAGGTCGTAATGGTGGCTGATGGCCGCCCGGTCCCGGAGCAGACTGTGCAGCCGGCCCCTGACCCGGGCCTGGCTGGCCGGCGGCTGCGGCGGCGCGCCGAGGGCCCCGGCGGCTGCCGCGATCCGGGCAGCGCCGGCCAGCAGGGCCGGCGTCGGGCGGATGCTGCCGAGGCCGCGGTCCCGCGCCACCTTCCAGAGGTGCTGCAGCGTGGCGTTGAGGTCGCCGTCGACGTCGAGCTCGCCGGTGACGTAGGCCTGGGCGGCGCCCAGCTCCCCCGGCGCCCAAAGCAGGCGGCGGAGGGCGTCCGGCGAGTTCAGCCGGACCACGGGCGCGCCGGACGGTCCCGCCTCACTGCCGTCCCAGACGACGAGCCGGACCGGCAGTTCCCCGCCGACAACGGGCCGCAGGACGTCGGCTATGGTGTCCGCGAGCTGTCCCGTCATGCCGCGGCTCCCTTCTCAGCTCCCTTGCCGATGCCCTTGGTTGAGTTGGTTGAGTTGGTTGAGTTGGTTGAGTTGGTTGAGTTGGCTGCGTTGGCTGAGTGGGCAGTGGCGCCGGCGACACTCTTGGTGGCGGCATGGTCGAGCACGATCTGCTGCACGTCCAGGTAGCCTGTCTCAAACCCGGCCCGGGAATAGCACAGGTAGAACAGCCACATCCGCTGGAAGACCGCGTCGAAGCCCATGGCGCCGACCTCGTCCGCACGGGCCATAAACCGCTCCTCCCAGAGCCGCAGGGTCTGCGCATAGTGCTCGCCCATCGCGAGCCGTTCGCGGACGCGCAGCCCGGTCTGCTTCTCGGTGATGTCCTCGATGGCGCGGACGGAGGGGATAACTCCGCCGGGGAAGATGTATTTGTGCACCCAGGTGTAGCTGGTGCGGGTGGCCATGAGCCGGTCGTGGGCGATCGTGATGGCCTGGATGGCCACCTTGCCGCCGGGGGCCAGGACGCGCTCGATCGTCTGGAAGTAGGTGGCCCAGTATTCGAAGCCGACGGCCTCGATCATTTCGACCGACACGACGGCGTCGTACTCGCCCTCCACGGCGCGGTAGTCCTTGAGCTCGATCGTGACGGCGTCCGCGTAGCCGGCCTCGGCGACGCGCCGGCGGGCCAGTTCCTGCTGTTCGCTGGAGAGGGTGACGGAGTAGACCGTGGCGCCGCGGGCCGCGGCACGGAGGGCGAGCTCGCCCCAGCCGGTGCCGATCTCCAGGACGCGGGTGCCGTCCTTCACGCCGGCCTTGTCCAGCAGCCGGTCGATCTTGGCCTGCTGCGCGGCCGCGAGGCCGTCCCAGGCCACGGTCCGCAAGGCGTCTCCGCGTTCGGGGAAGAGGGCGCTGGAGTACGTCATGGTGCTGTCCAGGAACGAGGCGAAGAGTTCGTTGGAGAGGTCGTAGTGCCGGGAGATGTTGGACCGGGTGTTCTTCTCGGTGTTCCGTTCCTTGCGCGGCTGGCGCGGAAGGTAGAGGCCGCGCAGCTTCTGCAGCGGCTCGGGCACCAACGTGCCGACGCGGGAGGCGAAGACCTCCATGACGGCGGTGAGGTCGTCCGCGTCCCAGTCGCCGGCCATGAAGGACTCGCCCAGGCCGATCAGGCCGCCGTCGCCGAGCCGGGCGGCGAAGGCCTCCGGCCGGTTGATGGTCATGACAGGGTAGGTGCCGCCGTCGGGGGTCTCGCTGAACTCGGGCTGCCCCTGCGCCGACTGCCTCAACGCCGGCTTACCCAATACTGTGCCGTCCGGGTAGCGCACTTCCAGCGGGAGCCTGCGCACGGCAGCCTTGAAGATGGCCTCCGCGGCGTGCCCGGCGAGGCGGGCCTTGAGGCTCGACGGCACCGCGGCGATGCTGGGCCAGATGGCTGCGTCAATGGTGACGGGCGGCTGCGGAACCGTGTAGGGAACCGGGCCGCTTATTGCGGCGTCGATTGCGCCCTTTATTGCGCCGTTCACAGCGCTGTTGCGGGTGGTGTCCGGTGTCCGTCCCGTACCGGATCCGGTCGCTTCGGTCATTGTCACTGAACTGCCTCCTGTGAAGGGTGGTGTGGTCTCTTGATGATGGGCAGGCGGCGTGCCCACAGCTTGATGCCCTGCCAGCGGATCTGCGCGGAGACGCGCAGCGGGGCGAGGGGTACCGCGAGCGCCGCGGACAGGATGTTCCGCAAGGTGGCTTCGTGGCGGACGCCGTCCATGGTGGCGATGAAGGGCTGGTGCCCCTCCCGCTCCAGGACGATCGACACGGCGAGGCGGTCGCCGGGTTCGGGGAGCTTCATGCGGTACTGGCCGTCGACGTCGTTGAACGGCGAGACGTAGAACGCCTTCGGCACGCTCGCCCGGCCTGCGCCGTCCGTTTCGAGGAGGTAGCAGTGCCGCTCCCCGTAGGTGTTGTGGACCTCGACGACGACGCAGCGCGGGTTCCCCGCAGCGTCATGGCACCAGAACACGCTCAGCGGGTTGAACACGTGCCCGAACACGCGGGCGCTGGCGAGCATCGTGATGCGTCCGCCGTCGGGCCGGATCCCCTGGGTTGTGAGGTAGCGTTCGACGTTGCCGCGCAGGGTGCCGGCCGGGTCGCCGAGGTGGTCCTCCACGCGGAAGCCGGCCAGCGGCCGGAGCAGGCGCGGCAGCTGCGGCAGGTGGTCGATGTCGACATACCAGCTGTAGCTGCGGTACGTGAAGGCGTTGTGCAGCGGGGTGCGCCGCACGTGGGAGATGGCCGTCCGGTAGATGGCTGCCCGCTGGACGGCGGGGCCGCCGGTGGCGGGGCGGATGGTGGCGGGGCGGCTGGTGGCGGGGTCGCTCATGATGCCTCCGCTGTGTCCTGAAGAACTGTGGCCTGATGAACCGTGGCCGGCTGGAGGTCCCGGTCCACGGCCGCGGGACGCACATTTACAGCGCCGCCGGACGCCGGGAGCCGGTCCCAGTCGCGGCCCAGCCGGGCAGCGGCCTTGAGCCCGGACAGGGCGCCGTCCTCGTGGAATCCCCAGCCGTGGTAGGCGCCGGCGAACGCCAGACGCTCATCGCCAAGGGCGAGGATCCGCTCCTGCGCCTTGAGCGACTCCGGGGTGTACTGCGGGTGCTCGTAGACCATGCGGTCCAGGACCGTGGCGGGGTCAATGAGTTCGGATTCGCCGAGGCTGACGATGTACCGGCCGCCGTCCACGGGTTCCAGCCGCTGCAGCCGGGTCATGTCGTAGCTGACCAGGACCTTGTCCGGGCGGGCGTCGCAGGAGGGCAGGCGGTAGTTCCAGGAGGCCTGGGCGTTGGGGCTGGCCGGCAGCACGGCGGCGTCGCGGTGGAAGATCGTCTGGTTCACCGAGTACGGCATGCCGCCCAGGGCGTCCTTCTCGGCGGCCGAGGCATCGGCAAGCATCCGCAGGGCCTGCGCCGGGTGGGTGGCGATCACGACGGCGTCAAAGGTTTCGCTGACAGTCCCGGTGCCCCGCACGGACGTGATGTCGACGCCGGCGGCATGCCGCTGCACCCCGGTGACGGGGCTGGAGAGCCGGATGTCCGGCAGGGTCCGGGCGACCTTGTCGACATAGGTGCGCGAGCCGCCGGTGACCGTGCGCCACTGCGGCGAGCCCTTGACGCCGAGCAGGCCGTGGTGGCCCAGGAACGTGAACAGGTAGCGCGCCGGGTACGCCAGCGCCGTGGTGGGGTCGCAGGACCAGACGGCGCTCACCACGGGGGTCATGAAGTGCGAGACGAAATAGCTGCTGAACTTCTCCCGGGCCAGGAACTCCCCCAGGGTGAGTTCTTCTCCCCGGGCTGCTCCGGTGGAGGGTTCGGCCAGCAGGGCGCGGGCCCGGCGGTGGAACCTGGTGACCTCCAGCAGCATCCGCAGGTAGCGGCCGCGCAGCAGGGTGGAGGGCCGGGGAATGATGCCGCTGGCGTTGGGACGCGCGCCGGCATACTCCAGGCCGCAGCCGTCGCAGCGGACGGACATGCTCATCTCCGAGTCCTGGGTCTGGACGCCGAGCTCGGCGAACAGGCGCAGGAGCGTGGGGTAGGTGCGTTCGTTGTGGACAATGAAGCCGGTATCCACGCCCAGGGTCGGCCCATTGTCCTGCGGCACATCGTGGGTGTGGGCGTGGCCGCCGGGCCGGGAGTCCGCCTCAAAGAGGGTCACCCGGTCCTGGCCGTTCAGCACGTATGCGGCGGTCAGCCCCGCCACCCCGCTGCCGATGACGGCAACCCGGCGGCCTGCCGGAATCCCTGCTGCTTGCGACACTGGTCTGCTCCTGTTGTCTCGTCCAAAACGTCTTACGGGCAATTCGTCGCCGTCGGGGCATCGGATGAGTAGGATTCTGGCATTTTTTTCGGCGCAGGCCTTTCGGACGCGCCCGCGGAGCGCCCGGGTGTGCCGGATAGAATGAAGCGGGATTTCCGGTCCCGCCATTCCGGTCCCGTTCCAGTGGACCCGCTACCAGGCGAAGGGCAGCCCTTGATCAACCCCGTTCATCTGCGGACCCTTGTGGAAGTGATCCGGCTCGGATCGTTCGCGGCCGCCGCGGCGCGGCTCGGCTACACGGCGTCGGCCGTCTCCCAGCAAATGTCGGCGCTGGAGCGTGACACCGGCGTCACGCTGTTCCAGCGGGCGGCGCGCAGCATCCACCCGACGGATGCCGCCGTCGTCATGACCCGGCATGCGGCGAAGGTGCTCACCGACATCGAGGCGCTCATGGCGGCTGCCTCGCGGGCGCAGGAAAGCACCAGCCAGGAGCTGCGGCTGGGCATTTTCCCGAGCCTCGCCACCTATGTGCTGCCTCCGATCCTGAAGAACCCGGCCTGGAAGAAGCTCGGCATCGACCTGCGGGTCTCGGTCGCAGAGCCGGCCCAGACCATCCAGGGCCTGCGGACCGGCGGCGAGCTCGACGTTGCCTTGGTGTACCAGGTGGGGCAGTCCGGCCTCGCGTGGCCGCACACGGTGGACCGGCAGTGGATCGGCGACGACGACTTCCGGGTGGTGCTTCCGGCGGCCTGGGGAATGGGCACGGATTCCAAGGTGGCCGCCCCGCACCTCTCGGACATGCCCTGGATCATGCATCACCCGGGAACCTCCGACGCCACGGTGATTGAGCGCCTTTTCGCGAGCTGCAACCTGCATCCCCGTGTAGTGGCCTACAGCGATGATTTCCATGCCAGCCTGGAGATGGCGGCCGCAGGGCTCGGCGCCGCACTGGTCCCCGAACTCGCGCTGCGGCACCGCCCGGCCGGCGTGGTGGTCCTCGATGTGCCGGAGATCCGGCTCGCCCGGAATGTTTTTGCCCTGCTGATCAACGAGAAGCAGACCGCCCAGGTCCAGCTGTTCGTGGAACTGCTGGCCGAGACCATGCATAAGCTCGGGACCGTACGACCAGCCTGAGGGCACCAAGGCTGAGGGCGCCGCGACTGAGGGCGCCCGGCCTGAGGGCACCGCGACTGAGGAGGGGTTCCCACATGGCTCCCGATCGATAAGGATGGGGTCCATGAGCCAAACCTATTCAGCCTCCCGTCCCGTTGCCTCCGACAACCCCGGGGAAGTCGCCGCCGCGGTCCGCGCGGCAACCGAGGAACTCCGTGAAACCCTCCGCGGGCACGGGATCGACGTCAGTTTTGAGGACATTGCCCTGCTGGGGCACACCGAGTCCTGGGACGACGAGGGGCAGCGGTGGGTCAACGTCGACTGGGAGGGCGAGCAGGCGGGGTAGCCCGGCGCGGGACGCTCAGCGCTTCCGGCCCCGCATCCGCACCGGCGCGACGAGCGCGTCGATGATCCGGTGCTTGGTCCGGGTGTAGGGCGGGTAGATCAGTTCGAGCGTGTCGGGCCAGAGCGGTTTGTCCAGCGTGGGCCGCTCGTGCGAGAACGTCCGCACGGAGTGTTCGCCGTGGTATGCGCCCATGCCGCTGCCGCCGACTCCGCCGAACGGCAGCCCGGGGACGGACAGGTGGGCCGCCGGAATGTCGAAGCACAGCGCCCCGGACGCGGTCCGTTCGGCGAAGGCCCGGCGTGTTTCCGGGTCCTTGCTGAAGACGTAGAGCGCCAGCGGCTTGGCCCGTCCGTTCACGTGGCCGATTGCCTCCTCGAGCCCGGCCACCGGCACCAGCGGCAGCAGCGGTCCGAAGATTTCCTCGGCCATGACGGCGTCGCCGGGCGCCGGCCGGAGCAGGGTGGGCGCGAAGTAGCGGGCGGCGGCGTCGCGTCCTCCGCCGTGCACCACGGTGCTGGCGTCGGCGAGGGCCGCGAGCCGGGCGAAGTGCCGGTCATCGACAATCCGGCCGTAGGACGGGCTGGCCGCCGGGTCAGGGCCGAAGAGCGCCGTGACGGCTTTGATGAGTTCGGCCTGCAGCGGATCCAGGACCTCCTCCCGTGCCAGGACGTAGTCCGGGGCGACGCAGGTCTGGCCGGCGTTCATGAACCGGCCCCAGGCGATGCGTTTGGCCGCCGTGGCCAGGTCCGTGGAGGCATCGACATAGGCCGGGGACTTGCCGCCGAGCTCGAGTGTCACGGGGGTCAGGTGCTCGGCCGCCGCGCGCATCACCACCTTGGCCGCTGCTTCTCCCCCGGTGAAGAAGATGTGGTCGAAGCGTTCGGCCAGGAGGGCTGCGGTCTCCGGGATGGCCCCCTCGACCACCTCGGCGGCACCGGCCAGGTACTCGGGAACCCACCGGGCCAGGGCGGCCGAGGTGGCCGGGGCGTGTTCGCTGGGCTTGAGCACCGCGGTGTTTCCCGCGGCGAGGGCCCCGGCCAGCGGGGCGAGCACCAGTTGCAGCGGATAGTTCCACGGCCCGATCACCAGCACCACGCCCAGCGGAGTGAGCTCGGTCCAGGCCCGGGCCGGCCGCGCCGCGAGCGGCACCGGCACACGGCGGGGCCGCAGCCAGTCTTCCAGGTGCCGCTCCAGGTGGGCCGCCTCCGCGGCGACGAAGCCGATCTCCGCGAGCTGCGCCTCGGTGGGGTGCTTGCCCACATCCCTGGCGAGGGCCGCGGCGAAGTCCGCGTGCCGTTCGCCGAGCATGCGCCGGAGATTGCGCAATTGCTCCAGCCGCCAGGCCAGCGGACGGGTCGTGCCGGCGTCGAACAAGGCCCGGGCGCGGGCGACGGGTGAGGCTACGGTCTGCATCCGATCAATGTACAGCCCGGCGCCCGCTCCAGCGGTCCGCTACCGGATGGAACTCCGGCACCGGATAAAACCGCCCTAACGCTGGAATGGTCCGGTTTTCAGGACTATGTTGAAGATATGAACAAGGTAGCGAGCAAGCACTTCGGCGAGGTCGAGCTCAACCACGGAAGGGATCATAATCTCACCGCCACGCATGAGCTGGCGGGGCAGACCGTGGAGCTTGACCTTAATGTCAACGCGCATGACCATTTCGACGAAGCGGCCATGCATAAAGTTGACTACCGCTTGCGCTTCCTGCCCGAACTTGTGGACCAGGTCCGCGAAATGATCGCCGAGGAACTGGCGCAGGAAGGCACCAGCCCGCAGGAGTACCGCCACTTCCATTGCAACGCGATCAAGGACGAGCACCTCAAAAAGGTCTTCGGTGTCGAGGACAAGAGCCAGCTGACCGACGAGGTCTTCCTCAAGGCGCTCAAACTGGGCCACGTGGGCATCTACCCCGGCCAGCCCGAACGCTACTTCGTGCTCGACTTCACGCTGGGCCAGCACTTCACCGACGAGGTCCTGGTCGCCTCCGCCGACGAGGACGGGGTCGTCGACGACGAAATCCTCTGGGAATCCTGACTCCTCCCCCGTCCCGGGGTTGAGCAGGTCCAAGCCCAGAACGGGTCCAGAGACAGAGTAGGTCGAAGGACAGCGCAGGTCGCAGGACAGCGCAGGTCGCAGGACAGCGCAGGTCGAAGGACAGCGCAGAACGTACGACGCCGGCCGGTCACCTTGCAGGTGACCGGCCGGCGTCGTTATGTCAGGTTATGTCAGCTCGGCTGTTATGTCGGCTGGCGGGTTCAGCGGCGTGCTACTTGGCTGCTTCCAGCAGTTCGGCGCGGACCGTCTTGGTGGCCGTGACCAGGTTGCGCAGAGACTCTTCGGTCTCGGCGTAGCCGCGGGTCTTCAGGCCGCAGTCCGGGTTGACCCAGAGCTGGCGGGACGGGACGTGCTTGACGGCGGTGCTGAGCAGTTCGGTGACTTCCTGCTCGCCCGGGACGCGGGGCGAGTGGATGTCATAGACGCCCGGGCCGACGCCGCGGCCGAAGCCGTGGGATTCGAGGTCGTGCACGACCTCCATGCGGGAGCGGGCGGCCTCGATCGAGGTGACGTCGGCGTCGAGGCCGTCGATCGCGTCAATGATGGCGCCGAACTCGGAGTAGCACAGGTGCGTGTGGACCTGGGTGGCGTCGGCGGCGCCGGCGGTGGAGAGGCGGAAGGACTTCACGGACCAGTCCAGGTACGCGGCCTGGTCGGCCTTGCGCAGGGGCAGGAGCTCGCGCAGTGCGGGCTCGTCCACCTGGATGACCTTGATGCCGGCTGCTTCGAGGTCGGCGATTTCGTCGCGGAGGGCGAGGGCCACCTGGTTGGCGGTCTCGCCGAGCGGCTGGTCGTCGCGGACGAAGGACCACGCAAGGATGGTGACCGGGCCGGTGAGCATGCCCTTCATCGGCTTGTTGGTCAGGGACTGCGCGTACCTGGCCCATTCCACCGTGATCGGGGCGCTGCGGGTGACATCGCCCCACAGGATGGACGGACGGGTGCAGCGCGAGCCGTACGACTGGACCCAGCCGTGCACGGTGACGTCGAAGCCTTCGAGGTTCTCGGCGAAGTACTGGACCATGTCATTGCGCTCGGGCTCGCCGTGAACCAGGACGTCGAAGCCGAGCTCCTCCTGCAGGTCCACGACGCGCTTGATCTCGTCCTTCATGAGCTGCTCGTACTGACCCGTGGTGAGGTCGCCGCGGTTGGCACGGGCCCGGGCGGTGCGGATTTCCGAGGTCTGCGGGAAGGAGCCGATCGTGGTGGTGGGCAGCGGCGGCAGGTCCAGCGCCTTCTCCTGAGCGGCTTCGCGGACCGCGTAGGCGGAGCGGTTGAAGTCGGCGTCGGTCAGCGCGGCGGTGCGGGCCCGGACGTCGGCGCGGCGTACGCCCTCGGCTTCGGCGCGGGAGGCGATGACGCGGGTGGCCTCGTCGATGGCCGGCCGGACGGCCGCCTCGTCGGTCAGCAGGCCGGCCAGGGTGACAACCTCGACGGCCTTCTGGTCGGCGAAGGCGAGCCAGCTGCGCAACTGCTCGGAGAGCTGGACTTCCTCGTCGACGTCGTGCGGGACGTGCTGGGTGGAGGTGGAGGTGCTGATGGCGAGCTTGGCCACCGACTTCTTCAGCTCGGCGATCTTCTTCGCGGAGGCCGCGAGGTCGTTGCGCCAGATGTTGTGGCCGTCCACGACGCCGGCAACCAGGGTCTTGTTGCCCAGTGCGGCCAAGGCGGCAGCGGAGGGGACCTCACCCTTGAAGACGTCCAGGTGCAGGGCGTCGATCCCGGTGGCGGCGAGGGTGCCGAGCTGGCCGTTGAGCGCACCGTACGGGGTGGAGACAAACAGCTGCGGGCGCTGCGCCGCGGCGGCGAGAACCTCGTAGGAGCGGGCGACGGCGGCCTGGATTTCCTCGGCCGGGGTGTCCTGGTCCACCACGAGGGCGGGCTCGTCGAGCTGGACCCAGCTGGCGCCGGCGGCGGCAAGATTCTGGAGCAGCGCGGTGTAGACGGGCAGGACTTCCTCGAGGCGGGACAGCGGGCTGAAGCCGGCCGGGGCGTCGTCGGAGGCCTTGCTCAGCAGGAGGAACGTGACCGGGCCGACGATGTACGGGCGGGTCTGGACGCCGTTGGCGAGGGCGTACTCGAATTCCTCGACGATCCGGTTGGAGGTCAGCGCGAAGGGGGTCTCGGGGCCGATTTCCGGGACGAGGTAGTGGTAGTTGGTGTCGAACCACTTGGTCATTTCCAGCGGCTGCTGGTCCTTGTTGCCGCGGGCCAGGGTGAAGTAGCCGTCGATGTCCAGCTGGCCCTCGGCGTTGAGGAGGTTGCCGAAGCGGGCGGGCACGGCGCCGAGGTGGGCGGCGGCGTCGAGGACCTGGTCGTAGTAGGAGAACGTGCCGGGAACGGCGGCGGCTTCGGTCAGGCCGAGGCCCTGGAGGCGCTTGGCGGTGCCGAGCTGGATCTCCTTGGCGGCGGTGTCCAGGGCCGCGGCGTCGATTTTGCCGGCCCAGTAGGCCTCGACGGCCTTCTTGAGCTCGCGGCGGCGGCCGATGCGCGGGTAGCCCAGGATCGAGGCGGACGGGAAGGGGGTGGTGCGCTGTTCAGTGCTGGGAAGTTCAGTCATGGGAAGTCCTTGGAGTTGGTCGGTGACAGAAGACGAAAGTTGGGCGGTCAGCTGAAGCGCTGGCCGGCGGCACGCCGGGAGCCCGAGAGATGACGAAGGTTGGGCGGTCAGCTGGCTGGCTGGCTGGCTGGCTGCTGGCGGCAGGCCGGGAGCCTGCCAGATGACGACGGTTGAGCGGTCAGCTGGCGAGCTGACTGGCGGCACGCCGGGAGGCGTTGATGCGCCCGGCGCCGTGCCGGCTGCCACCCTGCCGATTGCCGCCCTGCCGATTGCCGCTGCGCGGTCGGGGCAGTGCGAGTTTGTCCAGCACGTCGAGGGCGGCGGCGTGCTCGTTGAACGTGTAGAGGTGGATGCCGGGGGCGCCGGCCTCCAGGGCGGCGTTGGCGAGGTCCACTGTGGCGCTGACGCCGATCCGGGTCCGCTCGGCGTCGGTATCGGCGGCCGCGAGGCGGTCGATGAGCTCCGGCGCCGGCTCCACGCCGGTCAGTTCGCCGAGGCGGGCGAGCCGGCGGAGGCTGGTCAGCGGCATGACACCGGGGATGATCGGGATGGTCACCCCGGCCCGGCGTGCCCGGGTCAGGAGGTTGGCGTACTGCTCGGTGTGGAAGAAGACCTGGGTGATGGCGAAGTCGGCGCCGGAGCGCTGCTTGGCCAGCAGGACCTCGACGTCGTGCGCTTCACTGGGAGATTCCGGGTGACGGGTCGGGTAGGCGGCGACGCCGACGGCGACCTTGCCGGCGCACAGGAGCGCCGAGCGGCGCTGTTCCACGCGGCGGATGAGTTCGATCAGGTCCTGGGCGTAGCGCAGCGACCCGGGCGGCGGGGTTGCGCCGTCCTTGGGCTGGTCGCCACGCAGGGCGAGGATGCCACGGACCCCGACGTCGAGCAGTTCGCCGATGATCTCCGCCAGTTCCTCCGGGGAGTTCCCGACGCAGGTCAGGTGGGCCAAGGGCCGCAGCGTCGTTTCCTGCACGAGCCGGTTGATGAGCTCGACGGCGGTGCTGCGGTTGGAGCCGCTGGCGCCGTAGGTCACGGACACGTAATCCGGGTCCGTGGCTTCCAGTTCGCCGATGGTGGTCCAAAGGGATTCAGCGGCGGCGGCCGACCGCGGCGGGAACAGCTCGTAGGACAGCGCAACGGGAGCCGCGCCGGCCAGGTTGGGATGGGTGTCGATAAGGCTTGGTGGTGACATTTGCGTCCTTGGCTGTGAACACTGGCGCATGCCCGGAAAACGGGACGGGTCGCCAATGAATTGAGTTTGGGGAACACGGAGGGAACTCCAGCAGGGCGCAGCCGCGACTGTTACGCCTGATACGAAGTTGTCCGTGAGCAAATGTCAGGCCCACATGGGGGCACCCACACCCTCCTGGGCCGCCCTGGGGCATGCCTTCAACGGAGGATCGCTGACACGTTACTGAGGTAACTTGTATAGAACTCTAAGGGGCGGTAGCGGGGCCCTTCAAGTCGGCGTCCGAATTAAGACGCACCTTTACGGCCTTCTGCGGGTCCGGACAGAATAATGTTCGCGGCCGGGCCGATTTTGTTACGCTGCCCGGCCCCCTCCCCATCGCCCTTGCTCAGGACTATCCTTTTGCCATGATCCAGCTTCCAGCCAGTTACCAGGAGTACCTCGCCGGCAAGAGCGAGAGCTTCATCAACACCGTCCGGCCTGTGCTCATGCAGTCGGCTGCAGACAAGTCGCACGGCGTGCGCGTCTCCTACAACCGCGGCCCCACCGGCCACCAGGCGCACCTGGACGAGAGCATCCCGTTCGGGACGGTCATTGAGGACATCGACTGAAACCGGCCGGGCCCAGCGGGCCCTAACCCCGCTAGCCTTCCAGGAGCAGCCGCTGCGAGCGCGGAGCCAGCGTGTGTTCCAGCACGAGGCAGGCCGCGCCGACCGCACCGACGTCCTCGCCCACGCCCGTGCCCACAACTTCGATCCCGTGGATCAGCCGGGTGGCGCTGTTCGCCTCGATCAAACCGGGGATCTTCTCCAGGTAGGCCGTTGACAGGCAGGTCCAGAACGGGCCGCCGAACACCACCCGGTCCACGTCCAGGGCGTTCGTGACGGCCGAGACCGCACGGGCTACGAGCACGGCGGATCGTTCGATGATCTCCTTCGCCTGTTCGTTGCCGCTGTAGGCGAGTTCGCACAACTGCGCAAAACGCTCCTGGACCTCCGGCGCACTCCGGTCCTGACGCGCACCGTCCAGCACCCCGGCCGCCTCGGCCTGGGCGACGAGCACCTGCGGAATGGCGGAGGATTTCACGCAGCCGCGCTGTCCGCAGTCGCAAAGGGCGCCGTCCGGGTCCACGATGATGTGCCCGATCTCCCCGGCGTTGCCCGAGGTCCCCCGGACGACTTCGTCGTTGAGGACAATTCCGCAGCCGATCCCGGTCCCCATGTACATGAAGACGAAGCTGCCTTCGCCGCTGGGGCCGCCGGCCCAGGTTTCCGCGACGGCGGCGCTGGTCACGTCCTTGTCCATCAGGGTGGACAGGCCGGTGGCTTCGGTGAGGGCGTCCCGCAGCCGGACCCGGTCCCAGCCGGGCAGCAATGGCGGATCCACCACCGCGCCTTCGGTCAGGTCGATCGGGCCCGGGGAAGCAACGCCCAGCCCCGCGATCCGGGCCGGGTTGGCCCCGGAGTCGGCGATGAGCCTCTTGATTTCCGCCGCGATGGTGTCAATGACGGCCCCGGGGTCCGTGCCGGGCGGGGTGCTGATCCGGGAGTGCTTGACGACGGCGCCGAGGAGGTCCAGCACCACGAACGTGAGCACGGCCGGGTCCAGATGGACGCCCACCGCGTACATCCCCGCGGGATTCAGCCGGAGCATGGTCCGCGGCTTGCCCGGCCCGGTGCCTTCCTTGCCGGCCTCGACGATCAGGTGCTGGTCCAGCAGCCGGCGGGAAATATTGGAAATGGTCTGCGGCGACAGCCCGACGATCTGGGCCAGCTCCACCCGGCTCAGCCCGGCCGGCGCGCGGCGGATGGCGTCGAGGATGACCGTGAGGTTGAAATCGCCCATCTTCGGTAGGTTGGTCCCTCGCCTCGGTGAGGGTTGCCGGATCTCGGTCACTGTTACCTCTAAACGTCTTTGGCCACGCACAGCAGTTGTCAGAATCGTACGTTACGTGCAGGCGTGCGCCCACACATCTGCTTTTCGACCCGAATGTTTCACTTTTGTGGGCGCCGGGTGCTGGCCGTCACCGTGAACTTCGGATTCCTGCCGACCTCGCGTGTCGGCCCGATCAGTCGTTCGAGTGCCGGCCGGTAGTGCAGGTGGCTGTTGAACACGGTCCACAGTTCCCCGCCGGGAGCTAGCACCCTGCCGGCGGCCTCGATCAGCTTGATCCCGGCGCCGGCGTGCACGGCCGCTTCCAGATGGAAGGGCGGGTTGAGCAGGACCAGGTCGGCACTGGCATCCGGCAGCGTGCTCATGGCGTCGTCCTGCAGCACGTCGATCCTGCCGGCCAGGGCGTTGGCGCGGGCCGTGGCGAGGGCTGAGTCGACGGCGGCCGCGGACCGGTCCGTGGCCGTGACGCGGGCGCCCGGGTTGGCACGGGCGTACATCGCGGCAAGGATGCCCGTGCCGCAGCCCAGGTCAATGGCATGGGAGGCGTGGGGCATCCGCGGCAGGAAGTCCAGTAGGAACCTGGTACCGATATCCAGCCCGGTGCCGGCGAAGACGGCTCCCCGGGCGCAGACCGTTAGCCCCAACTCTTCGTTCACCTCGGTGACCGGGAATGGCGGGGCTGCCGGGACGGGCTTGGGGCGCCGGGCCAGCAGGAGCCGTGACTTCTGCCGGGCCAGCTGGGGCTGGACGTCCGCGAAGTAGCGTCCCAGCACCGCGTTCATGCCCAGGCTCATGTGTTTGACGCGGCCACCCGCCAGCAGGACGACGTCGGGCGCCGCGTAGCGGGCGATGGCGTCGGCGATTTCCTCGAGTTCCGCGAGGGACCGGGGCAGTTGGAGCAACACGACGGCGGCGCCCTCCAGCAGTGCGGCGCCAAGCGGGAGTTGCTCGAAGCCGGCGTCGATTGCCAGGGCCTCGGCGTTGGCGCGGAGCGCCCGCTCGCCGGTGATGAGGTCCTGGTGGACCCGGACGGGGCCCGTCCCGGGCGTCGGGGCCTCGGAGTTCAGGGCACCCAGCGTGAGGGCACCGTACCGGTCCCCCACGACCGTGAGCCGTCCCCCGGGCCGCAGCAAGCCTGCCGCCTGCATCTCAAGGGTAGTGTCCAGCAGGAGTTTGTCCGTGGCGTCCCACGCCTGCAGGTTGGCGGCCTCGACATCCGGGAATCGTCTCAACCGGGCCAAGAGGGATTCGAAGTTGGTGTCCGCCACGCGCGTTGTGCCGCCGTTTCTTCTCAAGCTTGGTACCTGCAAGGCTTTACGTTATCCCGAACCGGCCAGAAGTGTGAGGATTCCCGCGACGGCGGCCCGGCCGGCACGGTTGGCTCCGATGGTGGACGAGGACGGCCCGTAGCCCACCAGGTGAACCCGGGGCTCGGCCGCAACCCGGGTGCCGTCCATCGCGATGCCGCCGCCGGGTCCGCGCAGGTGCAGCGGGGCGAGATGGTCGAGCTCGGCCCGGAATCCCGTGGCCCACAGGATCACCCCGGCGGCCAGGAAGCCGCCGTCGGCCAGCCGGACGCCGTCGGGCTCGATCGCGGTGAACATGGGCTGCCGGTCAAGGACGCCGCGCTCCGCGGCGGCGCGCAGTGCCGGCGTCCGGATCAGGCCGGTCACGGACACGACGCTCTGCGGCGGGAGGCCCTGGCGCACCCGCTCCTCGACGAGGGCGACGGCGTAGTGGCCCGCCTGCCGGTCAAAGGCGGCCTCGCGCCAGACCGGTTCCCGGCGGGTGAACCACGAGGTGCCGGTGACTTGGGAGATCTCATCGAGCAGCCCGACGGCGGAGATCCCGCCGCCGACCACAATGACATGCAGACCGCGGAATTCTTCGGCCGAGACGTAGTCGGCCACATGCAACTGCCGGCCGCGGAAGCTTGCCTGGCCCGGGTAGATGGGCCAGAAGGGCCTGGTCCAGGTGCCGGTCGCGTTGATGACGGCGCGGGCAGACCACTCGCCGCGGGATGTGGTGATCTTCAATCGCCCGGCAGGATCGGCGTCTTCGCGGCTCACTGACTGCACTTTGACGGGCCGCTCTATCGCCAGGCCGAGGTCGTGTTCGTACCCGCCGAAGTAGCGGGTCAGGAAACTGGAGCTGGCCTCGGCAGGATCCACGGCCGGCTGCGGGATGCCGGGGAGGTCGCTGATGCCGTTCACCGTGGCCATGAGCAGGCTCTTCCAGCGGTGCCGCCAGGCCCCGCCCGGGCCCTCCTCCGCGTCGAGGACGATGTAGGTCCCGGCAGCCCGGCCCGCCACTGCGGGCCGTCCGGCGCCGGCCTCGGAGGGACCAGCGGGAACCAAGCCGCGGCGCTGCAGGTGGTAGGCCGCGGAGAGCCCGGCCTGGCCGGCGCCCACCACCACGACGTCGGCCCGGCGGGCCGTCTGTGCGGTAATGCCCCGGCCCCCGCTCAGATCTTCTTGACGACGCTGGACTTGAGCTGCATGGGACCCACGCCGTCCACCTTGCAGTCGATGTCGTGGTCGCCCACCCCGTTGACCAGGCGGATGCCGCGGACTTTGGTGCCGACCTTGATGACGGTCGAGCTGCCCTTGATTTTCAGGTCCTTGACCACCGTCACGGTGTCGCCGTCGGCGAGGACGTTGCCGACGGCGTCCTTGATGACGGATTCAGCCTGGAGGTTGGCCTCGGTGTCAGTCTCCGCGGACGCGGACCATTCGTGTGCACACTCCGGGCAGACCAGGAGCGCCCCCATCTCGTAGGTGTATTCGCTGGAGCATTCGGGGCACGGGGGCAAGGAGTCGTTCACCTGCCCAAGTTTAGCCGCACTCTGCCTTAGAACGGGTTGAGCAGCCGGTCCACGAACTGCCGTGTGCGTTCCTCCCGAGGGTCGCGCAGCACGGTGTCCGGGTGGCCGCGTTCGACCACCACGCCGCCGTCCATGAAGATCACTTCGTCGGCCACCTCGCGGGCGAACGCGAGCTCGTGGGTGACCACCACCATCGTCCAGCCTTCGTCCGCGAGCTCTTTGATGACGGTCAGGACCTCGCCCACCAGCTCCGGGTCAAGGGCTGACGTCGGCTCGTCGAAGAGCAGCAGCTGCGGGCGGAGGGCCAGCGCACGCACGATGCCCACCCGCTGCTGCTGCCCGCCGGAGAGCTCGAACGGATAGCTCTTTTCCTTGTCGGCCAGCCCGACGCGGGCCAGCAGTTCCTGGGCATCCTGGACCGCCTCGGCCTTGGGCCGCTTCTGCACCTGGACCGGGCCTTCGATCACGTTCTCCAGGACGGTCTTGTGCGGGAAGAGGTTGTAGTGCTGGAACACCATGGCGCTGCGGTCCCGCAGGTCAAACAGCTGCTTCTTCGCCGCCGTCGTGGAAAAGTCGACTCTCAGTTGCCCCGCGAACTCGGCGACGCCGGCGTCGGGCACTTCGAGGCCGTTCAGGCACCGCAGCACTGTCGTTTTGCCTGAACCGGACGGCCCGATCAGCGTGACCACTTCGCCGCGGCGGACGTCGAGGTCGATGGATTTGAGTACCTCGTGGTCGCCAAAGGACTTGCGCAGGCCCCTGACGGTCAGCAGGGCGGCCTCCGGGGCAGCGGCGTCCGGGCCGGGGGTTTCAGTGGGCGACATAGCGGTCCAATCTCTTCTCCAGAGCGGATTGTCCGCTGGCGAGGACGAGGCAGATGATCCAGTAGATCACGGCCGCCTCCAAGTACAGCAGCATGAATTCCTGGCTGAAGGCCGCTACCTGCTGCGCCTGGCGGAACAGTTCGGTGACGAGGATCAGCGACGCCAGGGACGTGTCTTTGACCAGGCTGATGAAGGTGTTGGACAGCGGCGGGACCGAGACCCGCGCAGCCTGCGGCAGGATGATCCGCACCAGGGTCTGGTGACGTGACATCCCGATGGTGTGGCCGGCCTCCCACTGTCCCTTGGGGACGGACAGGATGGCCGCCCGGATGACTTCCGCAGCATACCCGCCGACATTGAGGGAGAACGCGATGATTGCGCTGGGCCAGGGGCTGATGGTGATTCCGACTGAAGGCAACCCGTAGAAAATGACAAACAGCTGGACCAGGAGCGGGGTTCCGCGGATGACGGAGATATAGATCCGGGCGACCGCGGACACCACGCGGTTGCGGCTCAGACGCATGAGGGCTACCAGCAGGGCCAGCACGAGGCCCAGGCTGAACGACGCCAGCGCCAGCGGGATAGTGCCGGCAATCGCACCCGTGAGGAGAGGTCCCAGCGATGACCACACGAGTTCCCAGTTGATGTTCATGCCCGGACGCGGCATTCCTCGACGACTGCCACAGCGCTACTTCGAGACGTCGGCGTCGAAGTACTTCTGGGAAATCTTCGTCAGGGTGCCATCGGCCGCGAGCTCGCCGAGGGCCTTGTCGATGGCACCGGTCAGGCTGGTTGATCCCTTGCGCAGGGCGAAAGCGCTCAGTGACTTGTCCGTGGTCTCGGCGGCAATCTTGATGCTGTCGTCATGCTGCGTCTTCTGGGAGTCCAGGTACGTCAGCTTGTCATTGATCGTGGCATCGACACGGCCCTGCTTCAGGAGGGTGATCGCCTGCGCCCACCCCTCCACGGCTTCGACGTTCGCGCCGCTCTGCTGGGCCAGCTTGTACCAGTTGCTCGTCAGCGACTGCGCCGTGGTTTTGCCCTTCAGGCTGTCGAAGGACGTGATGCTGTTGTTGTCGGCCTTGGTGACGATCACGCCGGTGCTCACCGTGTAGGGAGCGGAGAAGTCGTACTTCGCCTTACGCTCGTCCGTGATGGAAATCTGGTTGGCCACGACGTCGAACCGCTTGGCGTCGAGGCCGGCAAAGATGGCGTCGAACTGCGTTTCCTGGAAGGCCGGCTTGACGCCCAGCTTCCCGGCAACGGCGTTGATGATCTCCACGTCATAGCCGGTCAGTTCACCGCTGCCGTTGGCGTGGAATGAGAACGGCTTGTACGTGCCTTCCGTGCCGACCTTGAGCACGCCAGCGCTCTTGACGTCGCTGAGGGACGTGTCTGCGCCGGCCGCCGGTGCGGAGCTGGCCGCCGTGGTGGAGGCAGACCCGCAGCCCGTGAGGGCGAGTCCTGCCGCTGCAATGAGGCCGATAACGGAAAGTCCTGTGCGCTTCATGATGGTCCTTAGTCGGGGAGCCGGAAATGGCCTTCCGGCTAAGCCGCATGGCGGCCGTCTCCTAGCGACGATAGCAAGGTCCCGCTCGCTTAGAAGACCTTAAATGACTGTTTGTGACGTCCGGTCATGAGACAGTCTTGACGGATGCGCCATTCGAAGCCGGCCGCCGATGCCCCGGGCGCAAAGCGGGCACGCCAGGGCACAGAGTTAAGCCACAAAGTTAGGGCACAAAAAAGGGAACCACCGTCTCCGGTGGTTCCCTTCGTTGGTGGAGCTGAGGGGACTCGAACCCCTGACCCCCTGCATGCCATGCAGGTGCGCTACCAGCTGCGCCACAGCCCCTCATTTGCCGGGAAGTCTCGTCTTCCCTGAAGCAACCTGAATAGCCTAAACCACAATCGCCGCTTCCGCCAATCGGCGCACCGACCCGTCACATTCACCGCCCCAACACCCCTGCCAGCCGGCGCGGCGTCACACCAGGCACGACAACCGGGAGCGAAAGAAGACACGAAACCCAGGCACCAATACGGGCACAAAAGTGGGCGCGGAACTCGGCAGGACGCACCTGACACGCCCGGCATTTACACACGTTTTGTCCCATAACCCACGTTTTGTCCTATAGCCCCGAAACCGGGTGCGAATCCGGGCAGAAAAAATCCGCCGGAATCTTTCGATTCCGGCGGATTGTCCGGTGGAGCTGAGGGGACTCGAACCCCTGACCCCCTGCATGCCATGCAGGTGCGCTACCAGCTGCGCCACAGCCCCGAATTTTCGCTGCTCCGATGGCCTCTAATGAGGCGCAAAGTTCCGGTTCTTTCTCCGGATCTCTCCGAAGCAACTCAAATATCTTAGAACAGCCCTTCCGAAAATTCCAAATCGGGCATATTCGCCGCCGTTTCGCTCCGGCGGGCCGGCCGGTGCGCGGGCTGCTACTCCGCGTCGGTGCTGGCGGTGGCCTTGGCGGAGGCGTCGTCGCCGAGCTGGAGATCGACGACGGGGCAGTCCTTCCAGAGGCGTTCCAGGGCGTAGAAGACGCGGTCCTCCTCGTGCTGGACGTGGATGACGACGTTCGAGTAGTCCAGCAGGACCCAGCGTCCGCCGGAGCGGCCTTCGCGGCGCACGGGCTTCTGGTCAAACTTGGCGAGTTCGTCCTCGATGCCGTCCACGATCGCGTTGACCTGGCGTTCGCTCGGGGCCGAGGCGATCAGGAAGACGTCGGCCAGTGCGAGCCGTTCGCTGACGTCCAGGGCCACGATGTCCTCGGCAAGCTTCTCCGAGGCAGCGCGGGCTGCGTGGCGGGCGGTGGTGATGGATGAATCGGTTGCAGTCATGGGACTCCTTGTTGTGATGAAAATCTGTTGTGATGAAAATTTCCTGCGATGAAACTGTGTGGTCAATACCTGACGTGGGAATCCTGCACGGGGCTGGCGCTTCGGCGAGGACTGCCTCTGACAGCGGAGCCCGGTAGCCGGGGGACGTTCCGCTGCTGCGTGCACGGCTGGCAGCCCCAGTCCTAGCGGGCCAGCCCGGTGACGATCAATGTGATGCCGGCGATGAGGGCCACGATCCCCAGGGCCAGGACGCCGAGCTGCAGCATGCGCAGGCGCCGCGCCCGGCCCAGGCCGGCCGTAGCCGCATCCAGGGGATCGAGCCCGTAGGCCGAATTCGCGGCCACCGGTTCTCCGCCCACGAAGTTCTCGTCGGCCTCCCCCGCGGAAATCGCCGCAGCGCTTACCGGACGTGCCGTTTCGGCCTTGGCGGCTGCTTCGGCCCGGGCCAGGACACCGGCCCGCCCGGCGGCAGGGCCCGCAGTCCCTTTGCGGGTCAGCCCGGGGCGCCGCAGTCCGGGTTTCCGTGGCGCGTCCACCCGGGGACCCGGGTTGGTCACGACCGGAACGTACGACGTGGCAGGGCGCTTCATGACGGGCCGCTCCACGCCGGGAACCTTCTCAAATTCCAGGGGTGTCACCATGGCCAGGTTGTTGGCCGTGGCAGGATCGTTGCGCGGCGCCGCCGGCTGGCTGTTCTGTTCTGCGAGCTTCTGCTTGGCGGCGGCGCGACGGTTCAGGATCGCGGCGCGCTCGGCCAGGGCGATCTGCTCGGCCAGCACGGCCGGATCGACGGCGTCGGGATCCGTGGCTGAGATGTGCTCCATCTTGGCCACTTGGTTCTTGGCCTGCTCCGCGAGGAGTTCGCGGGCGGCCAGTGCCTGTTCCACGGTCATGCCCGCGGGTGCCTTGCCGCCGGGCACGACGCCGTCCGCCGCGGGAGCCATGGGGGCCCGGGGGCCGGAGTCAGTCGGGGCGGCGTTCCTCTGTGCCGTGTCCTTTTGTGCCGCGTCCTTTTGTGCCGTGTCCTTTTGTGCCGCGTTCGCGGCTGCATCCTTCCCGGCTGCATCTTTCCGGGCCGGGGGAACCACCGGGTTGGCCCGGGTCCGGGGCGAGGCCGGAACAATCGTGTTGGCCTGGGTGGCGGGGGCGGTCTCGGTCGCGAGTTGCAGAAGCCGCAGCTGGCGCCGGGTGGGCGGCCCTCCCCCTGCCAGATGGCCTTCCTTCTCAGCCAGTTCCTTGATGGTGCGCAACGCGGCACGGTCCCGTGCCCGGACCTGCGAGGACCGCTCCGCGCCGCCAGGGACAGAGTCCACGGGAGCATCGGCCACCCGACGGTTCCGGCCGGTGATTTCGGCCTCGGTCGGCTCGCCCGGTCCGGCAGTATCCAGGCGTTCATCTCTGGCCTGCCGCAGTTCGCGGCGGCTGCGGATGGGAGGCTGTTCCTGACTCATGGCAAACTCATTCAGTGCTGGCTGGTTGGGTTATCTCAAGGGCTGGATCGTGCTGTGCTGGATCGTGCTGTGCTGGATCGCCCTGCACGGGGTCAACCCCTGCCCCGCCGTTGCGGGCGCGATGGGCCTCAGCGTGTCCGGCATCGAGGCGGACCGCATCGTGACGCGTGTGGTACAGGCCGTACTTTGCGATGTACTGGACCACTCCGTCCGGAACGAGGTACCAGACCGGGTTGCCTTCGGCCACCCGCGTGCGGCAGTCCGTGGAGGAAATAGCCATGGCCGGGACCTCCAGGAGGCTGACGTCCTTGCGGCCCATGCCGTCCAGAACGTGGCCCGGCCGGGTGACCCCCACAAAGTGGGCGAGGGACCAGAGTTCATCGATGTCTTTCCAGGACAGAATCTGGGCCAGGGCGTCCGCGCCGGTGATGAAGAAGAGATCGGCATCCGGGCGCAGGGTCCTGAGGTCGCGCAGGGTGTCAATCGTGTAGGTCGGCCCCGGACGGTCCACGTCCACCCTGCTCACGGTGAAGCGGGGATTCGAAGCCGTGGCGATGACTGTCATGAGGTACCGGTGCTCGGCCTCACTGACCTTCTTGGCCATCTTCTGCCAGGGCTGGCCGGTGGGGACGAACACGACCTCGTCGAGCTCGAACTTCGCCGCGACCTCGCTGGCCGCGACAAGGTGTCCGTGATGGATCGGATCGAACGTGCCGCCCATCACACCCAGACGCAGGCGGCGCTGGGCGCCGCGCTGCCTCATGGTGGCGGAAATATTAGTGACCTTGGCCGTGATCGTGCTTGTTCGGGTGCTGGCGGTGCGGGTCCGAGTGCTCCTCGACGGCCACGTGGCGCCTGCCCAGGTTGGAGTAGGACAGCGTGATCAACAGCAGCACGACCAGGATCGCGAACATGGTGCCGCCAATGACAAACGGCGGTGCAATGAGCGGCGCGAGTTCCTCGTGGCCTGATTCGCCAACGGCGGCGACGAAAGTGGCGATCTGCTGCGACAGCATGTTCTCCCCTAATGAGTTCAAAATTTAACAACGGCGGAGGTGTCCGCCGTTCCGGTCTTCCGTTCCATGTTACAGCGTTGCTAGCCCCGGATCTGGCCCTCGCCCTGCACGATCCACTTGGTGGTGGTCAGCTCCGTCAGTCCCATGGGGCCCCGGGCATGAAGTTTCTGGGTGGAAATCCCCACTTCGGCGCCCAGGCCGAGCTCGCCGCCGTCGGTGAAGCGCGTGGAGGCGTTCACGATCACGGCTGCCGAGTCGATTTCCGCGATGAAGCGTTCGGCGTTGGCGAGGTCATTGGTCAGGATCGCCTCGGTGTGGCCGGTCGACCACTTCCGGATGTGCCTGACGGCCTCGTCCAGGCTGTCCACCATGGCCACGGCCAGGTCCAGATCCATGTATTCGGTGGCCCAGTCCTCGTCCGTGGCCGGCACGGTTTCGATCGACGCCGGCAGTGCGGCGCGGACGCGCTGGTCAACGTGCAGCCTGACCCCGGCGGCCCGCAGGGCGGCGGCGACGGCGGGCAGGACGGTGGACTTCGAGTGCACCAGCAGCGTCTCCACTGTGTTGCACACGCTGGGCCGCTGGGTCTTGGCGTTGAGGAGGATGTCGACGGACATTTCCTCGCCGGCTGAGGCATCCAGGAAGATGTGGACGTTGCCCTCGCCGGTCTCGATGACCGGTACGGAGGAGTTCGTCACGACGGTCTGGATGAGCTCGCGGCCGCCGCGGGGAATGAGCACGTCCACGCGGCCGCGTGCCCGCATGAGGGCGTTGGCGCCGTCGCGGCCGAACTGGTCCACGGACTGGACGGCGTCGGCGGGCAGCCCCACCGATTCCAGCGCATCCCGGAGGATCGTGACGAGAGCGGCGTTCGTGGCGGCGGCTGCGGATCCGCCGCGCAGGATCACGGCGTTTCCGCTCTTGAGGGCCAGTCCGGCGATGTCGACCGTGACATTGGGGCGGGCCTCATAGATCGCAGCAATCACGCCCATGGGCACGTTGACCTGGCGGAGGCGAAGCCCGTTGGGGAGCGTCTGGCCCCGCACCACGTTTCCGACCGGGTCGGGCAGGGTAGCGAGGTTTTCCAGTGCCGCGGCGAGGGCCGTGATGCGTTGCTCGGTCAGGGTCAGGCGGTCCAGCAGGGCGGCACCGGTGCCGCTGGACCGGCCGGCCGCAACATCCTTGGCGTTGGCGGCAAGGATGTGGTTCTTGTGTTCCAGGAGCGCCTTGCCGATGGCGCGCAGGCCCCGGTCCTTCCAGGCCCGGTTGGCGTGCGCCATCTTGCGGGCCGCGTGACGGGAGCGGTCGGCGATCGCGTGAACTGCAGTTTCGACGTCCGCCGGAGTGGCCGGTGCCCCCGCGGGTGCAGGATCCGGTGCGGCGCCGAAGCCCTCGGCGGGCACGGGAGTGCCGGCCGGGACGTTAACGGCGGGCTCGGCAGCGGGCGCGGAAGCGGAAGTCAGGGCCTCAGTCATGCTTCCAGTTTAGGCGAGCAGGGGACCTAGACCAGCACCAGATCGTCAACATGAACAACTTCGCGGTCATAACCGCGGCCCAGCGACTTGCCCAGCTCCCGGGTGGAGCGGCCCAGCATTTGGGGCAGCTCGGCGGCCGAGTAGTTCACTAGTCCCCGCGCAATCACGGTGTTATCGGTGGAAACCATCTCCACGGCGTCGCCGGCCTCGAAGTTGCCCTTGACCGCGGCGATCCCGGCCGGCAACAGCGAGGTGTGGCGGTCGCGGACGGCCCTGACCGCGCCGTCGTCGAGCACCAAGGTGCCCTGTACCGACGCCAGGTGCGCCAGCCACAGGAGCCGGATGGGCTTGCGGGCGCCGTTGACCGAGAACCACGTTCCCACGTCCTCCCCCGCCAGCGCCGCTGCCGCATTGGGCGTGGACGTCACGAGGGCGTGGATGCCGGAACCCGCGGCGATGCCGGCGGCCTCGACCTTGGTGGCCATGCCGCCCGTGCCCACACCGGCCTTGCCGGCGCTGCCGATCGAGACGCCGTCGAGGTCGTGGGGGCCGGAGACGTGCGGAATCCGCTTGGCGCCGTGCGACGGCGGCCCATCGTACAGGGAGTCGACGTCGGACAGCAGGACCAGCGCGTCGGCGCGGACCAGGTGGGCCACGAGGGCGGCGAGGCGGTCGTTGTCGCCAAAGCGGATCTCGTGCGTGGCCACGGTGTCGTTTTCGTTGACCACCGGGACGACGCCGAGGTTCAGCAGCCGGTCCAGGGCGCGGAAGGCGTTGGTGTGCTGGCTGCGCCGCATGAAGTCATCCGCGGTCAGCAGCACCTGGCTGACGGTGACGCCGTGCGCGCCGAACGCGTGGGTGTACCGGGCCATCAGCAGGCCCTGGCCCACGCTGGCAGCCGCCTGCTGGGTGGCGAGGTCGCGGGGGCGCTTCTCGAGTCCCAGCGGGGCGAGGCCGGCGGCGATCGCGCCGGAGGACACCAGGATGATTTCCGTGCCGGCGTTGCGCTTGTGTGCCAGGGCGTCGGCGAGGTTTGTCAGGGCCTCTTCCGAAATCCCGCCCTTGATGGACGTCAGTGAGGACGAGCCCACCTTGACGACGATCCGGCGGGCTCCGGACAGCGCGGAGCGGTCAGGGGCCTTGAGGGCTTCGGCGTTGACGTTTTGAGCACTGATGTTGTGGGGCCTGAGCGGCTGCGACCGGTGCTCGACGACGGTCTTACTCGTCATCGGCTGCGCCCAGCCCACTCTCCTTGAGCGGTTGCCGAGCCCGGCGGCCGCTGACGGATTCGGTCCAGATGCCGGCCTTGCGTTCGGCTTCGAGTTCGGCGCGGGCGGCGGCCTTGGCGTCGCGGCGCTCCTGCTGCTCGTCGCGCTTCTGGCCGCGCGTCGGGCGGTCGCCGATGTCGGCGAAGCGCACGTCGGTGCCGCGCGGTGAGGCGAGCAGCTCGGCGCCGGCCATCATGGTCGGCTCCCAGTCGAAGACGACGCCGTCGTCCTCGCCGATGACCACCATGTCGCCGGGCTTGGCGCCCTGCTTGAACAGTTCATTTTCGACGCCGAGCTTGGCCAGGCGGTCGGCGAGGTAGCCGATCGCTTCCTCGTTGGTGAAGTCGGTCTGCTTGACCCAGCGCACGGGCTTGTCGCCGAGGACGCGGAAGAGCGGCTCAAGGTTCTTTTCCTCGCGGCGGATGGTGAAGCCGGTTTCGTTGACGGCGCGGGGGCGCAGCACGGGGGCATGCACCTTCGGCGGGGTCGCGGCGACGGCGTCGCGGGCGGCCTTGACGATTTCGGCCATGGCGAAGCCGAGCTGGCGGAGGCCCTCGTGGCTCGTCGCGGAGATCTCGAAGACCTTGTAGCCGCGGGATTCCAGTTCCGGGCGGACGAACTCGGCCATGTCCTTGCCGTCCGGCAGGTCCACCTTGTTCAGGGCCACCAGGCGGGGGCGGTGGTTCAGCGGGACCACTTCGCCGTCGGAGCCGCTGTAGCTCATGTCCACGGCGTATTTCTCCAGCTCGGCCTCGATGATGGCGAGGTCGGAGAGCGGGTCGCGGTCGGATTCGAGCGTGCCGCAGTCAAGCACGTGCACGAGGGCGGCGCAGCGCTCGACGTGGCGCAGGAAGTGGTGGCCGAGGCCCTTGCCTTCGCTGGCGCCTTCGATCAGGCCGGGAACGTCAGCAATGGTGAAGCGGACCTCACCGGCCTGGACGACGCCCAGGTTGGGGATGAGGGTGGTGAAGGGGTAATCGGCGATCTTGGGCCGGGCGGCGGACATCGCGGCGATGAGGCTGGACTTGCCGGCGGAGGGGAAGCCGACCAGGGCGATGTCCGCGATGGACTTCAGTTCCAGGACGACGTCGCTGGATTCGCCCTCGATGCCGAGCAGCGCAAAGCCCGGGGCGCGGCGCTTCTGCGAGGACAGCGCGGCGTTGCCGAGGCCGCCGATGCCCCCGGCGGCGGCGATGTATTCGTCGCCTTCTGCCACGAGGTCGGCGATGACTTCGCCGGACTTGGACTTCACTACGGTGCCCACGGGCACCGGAAGGATCAGGGTCTCGCCGTTCTTGCCGCCGCGCCAGTCGCCCATGCCGGGACCGCCGTTAGTGGCGTGCCGGTGGGGGGCGTGGTGGTAGTCCAGGAGGGTGGTGGTCTGCGGGTCGACGCGCAGGATGACGTCGCCGCCGTTGCCGCCGTTGCCGCCGTCGGGGCCGCCGAGGGGCTTGAACTTCTCGCGGTGCACGGAGACACAGCCATGGCCGCCGGTACCGCCGGATACGTGCAGTACTACCCGGTCTACAAAGCTAGCCACGTGGATCTCCTCAGTGCTGTTCCCGGACCCCAGAAAGGCCCAAGTTGATTGTAATGCGGTTAAAACACCGGTGGAGCGGACCTAATGGCCCGCCCCACCGATTTAGAACTTGTTGTTACTCTGCAGCTGCAGCAGTCACGATGTTCACAACGCGACGACCACGGCGGGTGCCGAACTCGACGGCGCCGGGGGTCAGGGCGAACAGGGTGTCGTCGCCGCCGCGGCCTACGCCGGCGCCCGGGTGGAAGTGGGTGCCGCGCTGGCGGACGATGATCTCGCCTGCGGAAACTACCTGGCCGCCGAAGCGCTTGACGCCGAGGTACTGGGCGTTGGAGTCACGACCGTTGCGAGTGGAACTCGCGCCTTTTTTATGTGCCATTTGAAATGCCTGCCTTCAAAAATTCTGGGGAATCTGCTGGAACCTGAACAGTAACGAAAGTTACTTGATACCGGTGATCTTGACCTTGGTCAATTCCTGACGGTGGCCCTGGCGCTTCTTGTAACCGGTCTTGTTCTTGAACTTCTGGATGACGATCTTCGGACCACGGAGGTCTTCGAGGATCTCAGCCGTAACCGTTACCTTGGCCAGGTCCGCAGCAGCAGACGTGACTTTGTCACCGTCCACCAGGAGCAGTGCGGGCAACTCAAAGGTGCTGCCGGCTCCACCGGGGACGCGGTTCAGGGTAACGAAGTCTCCAACGGAAACCTTCTCTTGGCGGCCGCCTGCGCGGACAATCGCGTACACCACTGGGGAACTCACTTCTCTCGACGTTTATTACTAGATTTGCGTGCGGAACCTGGGGCCAAATTGTTTGGACCGGCTCACGCTGTGCCTCAACGCCGGTGGATTCCCCGGGGGAATCCATGAGCTACCCCCGGAACAAATCCGACTGGAATTCCAAGCGGATAGTTCTCAGGGTCATAACCCAAGTGTTGGCGTAAGCACCGAAGATCTAGAATACGCTAATTTTGCCTTCGGCCGCAAATGAGGCTGGTTCCGGCGGTAGTCCGTGATAGGCGCCACAGCGTCTCGAATCCATGATCTCGACATTGTCTCAACACTTTGTCTTAACCAGGACCCCAACGCGGTGAAGCCGCCACGACTTCCGGAACCGTGCCCCACTATCCTACCGGCTGGAACGGCCCGCTGGTGTCAGGCGTGCAGCCTCGGCGCGTCGAAGAAGTCCACTTCGTAGCGCGACGACTGCCGGAAGGCCAGGGCCATGGCCTCCCGCTCGCTCGCGGATGCCCGCCGGGCCGCCGCGTCGGTGTACGCGATGGCCTGACGGGTCGCGGCGGCAAAGTCCTCGTCGGCGTACGTCCGCAGCCAGTCGGCGTAGGGGTGCGCCCCGGGTGCGCCGCCGGCCAGGAACTCCCGGTGCAGGGTGGCGCCGACTTCGGCGTAGAGCCAGAAGCACGGCAGGGCTGCCGCCACGAGCACCCCGTAGCTGCCGGACACCGAGGCGGCCAGGAGGTGGTCCACGTAGGCTTTGGTGACCGGGCCGAGGATCGGTGCCGTGGGGCGGGTGCTGAGCCAGGAGCGGTGAAGCTCGGATTCGACTTCCAGGCATGTCTGCGCCGAGCGGGCCCAGAACAGCTGCTCGGCCTCGGTGGGGGCCAGGGCGGCGGCGCGGGCCAGGACACGGGAGTAGCCGTTGAGGTAGATGGCGTCCTGGGCGAGGTAATACGCGAACTCGTGCTCGGGCAGGGTTCCGTCAGCCAGGCCGCGGATGAACTCCAGGGCGTAGATGGCCTCAAGATCGGCCGCGGCCCCTGCCCGGAGGGCTGCGGCGAACTCGCCTTCCGCCGGGCCGCGCGTGAATTCCTGCATGTGGTGGAAGTGGTGAACCGGGCCGTTCCCGGTGCCCACCTCCAGGACCGAGGCTTCGCGGAGCGCGCCCAGCAGCCACGGCTTGACCTCCCGGAGCGCCGCTTCCCAGTCCCCCACCCGGGCCTGCACGGTAGCCATGGCCGAGGACAGGGAGCAGCCGGTGCCGTGGCTGTTGCGCGTGGCGATCCGCTCCCCCGGCACCACCACGGTCTCCCGGCCCAGCAGGCCCCCGGTGTTGACCAGCGCATCCGGGCAGCCGGCGTCAGTGCCGTCCCCGTCAGTGCCGTTCCCGGCGTCGGCGCCCGGCCGTCCGTTGTGGAGGTCTCCGTTGTGGAGGTCTCCGTTCTGGGGGTCTGCGCCCTGGAGGTGCCCGCCCTTGACCAGGACGGTGGTGCCGGTCTGGGCGGCCAGCCGCTTGCCCTGTGCCAGGGCCTCCGGCCAATCGGCCGCGACGGGTTCCTTGAGCAGGATGGCAAGTTCGGCGAGGTTCGGGGTAATGAGATCCGCCAGCGGCAGGAGGGCCTGCAGGGCGGCCTCGGCCGGTTCCTGCAGGAGCCGGTCGCCGCTGGTGGCGACCATCACCGGGTCCAGGACCACGACGGCGGGGCGCGTCTTTTCCAGCCAGCTGCGGACGGCGTCGATCACCGCGGCGTCGCCGAGCATGCCGATCTTGACGGCATCGATGCCGATGTCGTCGCTGATGGCGTCCAGCTGCGCGGTGAGGAAGGCCGCGGGGGGCACGTGAACGGCACGCACGCCCTGGGTGTTTTGCGCCGTCAGGGCCGTGATGGCGGCCATGCCGTAGCCGCCGTTGGCGGCGATGCTCTTCAGGTCCGCCTGGATGCCGGCGCCGCCGGACGGGTCCGAGCCGGCGATGGCCAGCACGCGGGGAATGCGGAGCGGCGCGGCCGGGTGCGGCCCGGAGGGCGGGACGTTCGCCGGAAGGAAATTGGTCGGCAGAAATTCGCTGGACAGAAATTCGGACGGATTCGATGTTGCGGGCACGTCAGACATCCCTTCGCCGGTGCTAACCGGACAGGTTCAACGGGTCTGGATCTCAGCCGGCCCGATGCGCGGCACCCCGTGTCAGTGCTCCAGCCTATCCGTTGCGCCCGGGCTGAACCGTTAACGGCAGGGCGGGCCCGGGCCGGAGCGGACGTATGTTACGTCCGTTCCGGCCAGAACCCGCCGGCCTGCCAGCCGCAGAAGCGGCCGGCAGGGCTAGTGCTGAATCGAAGTAGTGCTCAGTCGTACAGGATTACAGCTCAGGCTTACAGCTCCGAGGCCGGCACGCCGACGCCAAGGATGATCGGCTCGTTGCCGGCCGGAGCGGCCGGCCTGGCCGCGGCAGGTGCCTTGGCTTCGTGAACCGACCCGGCCGCAGCCGGCCGCGTTGCCTCGCGATGCTCCACGGAGGTCTCGTTGGCTGCCCCCTGGGCGCGGCTGGCGCTCCGGTTGCGGCGCCCGCGGCGGCCACGCGGAGTCGCGCTGTCCGCTGCCCGGGAGGCCGGTGCCTCGGTGGTGCGCCCTGCTGCCGGTGCGGTGGCCTGCGGTGCGGCGGCGGCCGTTGCCTGGCCGGCGTCCGTCCCGGCCGGCTTGCCGGCCTCGGCGTCGCCCAGGTTGGCGAAGGCCTCGGTCAGCAGGTCCAGGGTCAGGGCCGGTGCCTGCGTGTCCTCGGCGTGCTCGACGAACGGCAGGGCCACCTGCTCGCCGCCAAACGTCAGCACGGTCGCGGGACGGCCGGCAGCTTCCTCCGTGGCGGCCAGCTTCGTGACGGCGTCGACGGCGGCCTGGCGGGCCCCCGCTTCACTGGCGGCAGCGGCTTCCCCGTCATGCAGGTGCGCGGCGTGCGCCGCGGCGGCGATGTTCGCCAGCGCGGCACGCGTGGCCTCGGCCTTGGCGTGGCGTTCGGCCTCGGTGGGCTCGTGGTGGACCGCGGCCGGCGTGGACGGCATGGTCTCCGGCCCCTGGCCTCCCCGGCCGCGGCGGCGGCTCTTGCGATCGGTGCGCGCAGCAGGCTGGGCGGCTTCGGTGCGCGGAACGTAGTGCTCGGCGGCGACCGTGTTGGCGCGGCGGTGCTCGACCGGTTCGTCGTGCGTGACGATGCCGCGGCCCGCGCAGGCTTCACACTGCTCGCCGAAGACTTCCAGCAGACCCGTGCCCATCCGCTTGCGCGTCATCTGCACGAGGCCCAGCGACGTCACCTCGGCCACCTGGTGCTTGGTGCGGTCCCGGCCCAGGCACTCCACCATGCGGCGCAGCACGAGGTCGCGGTTGGATTCGAGCACCATGTCGATGAAGTCGATCACGATGATGCCGCCGATGTCGCGCAGGCGCAGCTGCCGGACGACTTCCTCGGCCGCTTCCAGGTTGTTCTTGGTGACGGTTTCTTCGAGGTTGCCGCCGGAGCCGGTGAACTTGCCGGTGTTGACGTCCACCACCGTCATGGCCTCGGTCCGGTCGATCACGAGGGATCCGCCCGAAGGCAGGAAGACCTTCCGGTCCAGGGCCTTGTGGATCTGCTCGTCGATGCGCCAGGCAGCGAAGATGTCCGTGTCCTTGGTCCACTTCTCGAGCCGGCCCACGAGGTCAGGTGCCACGTACGTGACGTAGGCCTCGATGGTGTCCCACGCTTCCTCGCCGGAGACGATCAGCTTGGAGAAGTCCTCGTTGAAGACGTCGCGGACCACCTTGATGGTGAGGTCAGGTTCGCCGTAGAGCAGCTCGGGAGCGAGGACCTTCGTGGACTTCGACTGGCTCTCGATGCCTTCCCACTGCGCGCGCAGCCGGTTGATGTCGTGCGTCAGCTCTTCCTCGGACGCCCCTTCGGCCGCGGTGCGGACAATGACGCCCGCGTCCTCGGGCAGGCGGTCCTTGAGGATCCGCTTGAGGCGGTTGCGTTCGACGTCGGGCAGCTTGCGGGAGATGCCGGTCATGGAGCCGCCGGGAACGTACACGAGGTAGCGGCCGGGCAGCGAGATCTGGCTGGTGAGGCGGGCGCCCTTATGGCCGACCGGATCCTTGGAAACCTGGACCAGGACGGAGTCGCCGGACTTGAGCGCGTTTTCGATCCGGCGCTGCTTGCCTTCGAGGTTGACGGCGTCCCAGTTCACTTCGCCGGCGTACAGGACGGCGTTGCGGCCGCGTCCGATGTCCACGAAGGCAGCCTCCATGGAGGGCAGCACGTTCTGGACCTTGCCCAGGTACACGTTGCCGATCAGGGAATCCTGCTGGGTCTTGGACACGAAGTGCTCTGCCAGGACGCCGTCCTCGAGGACGCCGATCTGGATTCTGTCATCGCGCTGCCGGACGATCATCTGCCGGTCCACGGATTCGCGGCGGGCCAGGAACTCGGCCTCGGTGATGACGGTGCGGCGGCGGCCGGTGTCGCGGGACTCGCGCCGGCGCTGCTTCTTGGCCTCGAGCCGGGTGGAGCCCTTGACCGAGGTGACGCGGTTGTTGACCGGAGCCTCAGCCAGCGCACGCGGGGCGCGCACGCGCGTCACGGTGTTGGGCGGGTCGTCGTCTCCCCCGCCGGTGAGTTCGAGATCCTGGTCACCGCGGCGGCGGCGGCGACGGCGGCGCGAGGTCACGCCGTCCTCGAGGACGCCTTCCTGGCCTTCGTCGCCCTCTTCCTCGGAGCCTTCACCATCGGTGTCGGGCTCGGCGGAGGTGCGGATGCGGCCGCGCCGGCCGCGGCTGCGACGGCGACGGCGGCTGCCGGCGTCCTCGTCGCCCTCTTCTTCCTCGGCCTCCGCTGCTGCCGCAACGGGTGCCGGACGCACCACGGTGCTGAGGTCGGGGGCCTGGAAGATCACGGACGTGAGGGCTCCGGGTTCCATGAACAGGGACGCGGCGGGGTTTTCCGCGGGCTGGTCCCTCGGCTCTTCCGGCTGTGCCGCCGCCGGCTGTGCTTCCGCCGCGGCCTTAGCGTTCACGGCTGCTGCTTCCGCCGGGGCTTCTTCGTCGGCGGCGGCAGCTTCGGCGACTGCTTCGGTGACGGCTGCCTCGACTGCTGCCTCGCCCGGGGCCGCGGGAGCCTCCGCGGACTTCGGGGCAGCCTTCGCACGGCTGGTCCGGCGCCGGACCGGCTTCTCGGGGCCATTGTCTTTCTCGGGGCCATGGTCCGCGGCGTCATGGCCCGCGACCTGCTCGCCGGCTTCGGCCGCAGCCGCACCGGCGTCGGACGCACCGGCGTCGGGTTCTTCGGCGAAGGCCGGCAGGGGCTCCGGGGCGGCAACAGGCTTGCGGGCACGGGTGCGCCGTGCGGGTGCCTTTGCCCTGGGGGCCGCCGCTTCACTGACTACTTCACCGGCTGCTTCACCGGCTGCCGCACGGGCTTCGACGGCGACGGGTTCATCCGAGCCGGCCGCCTCGGCCAGGGCCGCGGCTTCAGCCGCGGCCTCAGCGGCTGCCGCGTCGTCGACCTTCGGGACGGGCGCCTTGCGGCGGGTCCGGACGGCCCTCTTCGGCGCTACCGGAGCTTCCGCTGCCCCATTTTCTTGCTCTTGCCCGGCAACCACTAGTTCTTCGTTACCGGCTACTACCTGGTCATTATCCATATGTGGCGACACTCCTGCCCCTGATGCGCCGCCACATTCGGCGCCCGTTGGGGCAAATATGCGTCAACACCCGCAGGCATTGACAGAAGTCAATTGGATACCCTCAGGTTCGCACCGGCAGTGGGGTGCGGCAGCCCTGGAGGGCCGGCGAGATTGTTTTGGAACCCGTTGACCTACACGCCACAACCAGGTGCCGTCCAATGGCATTGCGGGACAGCTGGAATCAGCGGATCCTCAGCTCCCTGCTCATCATTGGCGGTCTTGAAACAAAATCGCCGGACCGGAATCCGGATGTGGATCGGGTTCCAGCCACGATCATTGTCTCACAACAGCCGTCAAAGCTGGCGTAGGCGGCGCTGCGAGTGCCCAGGGAACTGCGGGACGGCAGGGGCGCGGCGTGCGCTGCGCCGTTTTGCGAGGTGGCCCGCGGCTCGTTCCGTGGCTCGCGCTGCGGCTCGTCCTGTGGCTTCTTCTGCGGCGCCACCCAGCCAGCGGAGTTACAATCGGGGCCAGAAGCACCCGACTAAAAGGACTCATATTCCATGCCCAGCATCTCCAGCACCGCCGGCGACGCGGCCGTGCACCACCCGGGTTCCGGGCCGGTTCCCGCGGACCGGTCGTTTCCCACGATGACCCGCGACCGCCCGTTCGCCTGGCTCCTGCTGATCACCGGCGTCATCGGCTGGCTCGCCTCCGGTGCCCTGGTGCTGGAGAAGCTGGAGGTCCTGAAGGACCCGAACCACGTCACGGTCTGTGACGTGAATCCGTGGATCTCCTGCGGCCAGGTCATGCAGACTCCGCAGAGTTCCGTGTTCGGGTTCCCCAACATGTTCATCGGCATTGTCGCCTTCGCGGTGATCATCACGACGGCCATGGGCATCCTGGCCGGCGCAAAATTCGCCCGGTGGTACTGGCTGGGGCTGCAGACGGGCGTGACGCTGGGCTTCGCGTTCGTGGTCTGGCTCTGGTCCCAGGCCTTGTACGCCATCCACATTCTCTGCCCGTTCTGCATGATCGTCTGGGCCGTCATGATCCCGCTGTTCGTCTGGGTGACCGTGCGCAACATCTCCCACGGCGTGATCCCGCTGCCCGCGGGCCCCACAAAGGTCCTGGGCGACGCAGGCTGGATCATCACGGCGCTGCTCTACGTCGCCGTTGTCGCCACGATCTTCTTCGCCTTCATCCAGGTGTTCATCGGGACGTCCGGCTACTGAGCGCGCAAAAGCACCATCAGTGAGAGATGAGGCAACAGTTAAGGCCAATGTTCAACATGAACATTGGCCTTAACTGTTGCCTCGGTGAGGCGCGGGTCCGGAAGCCCCGGACCGGACGTCCTAGAACCAGATCTTGATCTCGCGTTCGGCGGACTCCACGGAATCCGAGCCGTGGACCAGGTTCTGCTGCACCTTCAGGCCCCAGTCGCGGCCGAAGTCGCCGCGGATGGTGCCGGGCGCCGCCGTCGTCGGGTCCGTGGTGCCGGCGAGGGAACGGAAGCCCTCGATCACGCGGTGGCCCTCGAAGATCGCGGCGACCACAGGGCCGCTGAGCATGAATTCAACCAGCGGCTCGTAGAAGGGCTTGCCGACGTGCTCCTCGTAGTGCTGTTCCAGCAGCTCGCGGCTCGCGTGGACTTTCTTGAGCTCGGCCAGGGTGTAGCCCTTGGCTTCGATCCGGCCGAGGATGGCGCCGGACAGGTTGCGGGCGACGCCGTCGGGCTTGATCAGGACGAGGGTGCGCTCAATGCTCACAGCTGCTCCAATGTGTTGGGGTGGGGTTCGAGTCAAGTCTACGGGGTTCGGGCTACGCGTTCCGGGCACCGGCGTCGGGCCCGTTGTCGGCGCGGTGGGCCGCTTCCCATTCGGCCTGTTCGCGCTCCCGCTGGGCCGCTTCCCGGTCAATCCGGATGCCGGTCCGGATCCCGTACCACCAGGCCACGGCGAAGAGGGCGCCGACGAGGTACATGGCCGGCTCCACGATGCCGGACAGGATCAGGACGAGCTGCAGGATCCAGCCCAGGGCCACTCCCCACGGTTTCGACAGGACCGCGCAGGTGAAGACGAACACGAGGCACAGTCCGATCCCCACTGAGAAGACCACGGCCGGCGGAAATTCGTTCCGGTGCAGTCCGAAGACGGCCAGCGTGCCGAAGAGCACCACGAACGCTTCCAGCAGCAGGACCGTTGAGGCGAACATGACCTTGGTGGAGCGCCGCTTTTTGGGCATGCCCGGGCGCCATTCGCGCTGGGCTTTGGTGAGTCTGGCCATCGCTTACGCGTCCGCCTTTCCGAGCAGGATCCGGGCATCGGCAACGAGCGTGATGGAACCGGTCACAAGGACCCCGCCGGCGGGCTCGTCATCGGCCTCGGCGCGTTCCACGGCCCATTCGATGGCGTCGTCAAGCTTCTCCGCGACATGGATGTTCTCCTCGCCGAAGCCCAGGTCGGCCGCGATCTCGGCCAGGTCCTCGGCCGGGACGGCCCGGGGCGAGTTGGACTGGGTGAAGCAGTATTCGGTGGCGAGGCCGCCCAGGGATTCCTTGAGCTGGCGGAGGATCTCCTCCGCATCCTTTTCCCGCAGGACGCCGACCACCACCACGAGCTTGGTGAAGTTGAAGGCCTCGTGGATGGCCTCGGCGGAAACCCGGATGCCTGCCGGGTTGTGTGCGGCGTCCACGATGATGGTCGGCGCGGTGCGGACCACCTCGAGCCGGCCCGGGGACGTGACGGAGGCGAAGGCCTCCTGCAGGATCTCGGCGTCGATCGCTTTCTCCCCGCCGAAGAACGCCTCCAGCGCGGCGATCGCGACGGCGGCGTTCTCGGCCTGGTGCGCGCCGTGCAGCGGCACCAGCAGGTCCTCGTAGCGGCCGGCGATGCCCTGGATGGTGACCATCTGGCCGCCCACCGCGACAGTGCGGTTTTCGACGCCGAACTCCACGCCCTCGAAGCGGAACGGCACGTTGAGCTCTTTGGCCTTCTCCAGCAGGACCTGGGCCGCGTCGACCGGCTGCGCCGCGCTGATGAGGAAGCCGCCGGGCTTGATGATGCCGGCCTTCTCGTAGGCGATGTCCCCGGTGGTGTCGCCCAGCAGGTCCGTGTGGTCCAGGGAGATCGGGGTGACCACGGAGACCTGGCCGTCGCCGACGTTCGTGGCATCCGTGATGCCGCCCAGGCCAACCTCGATCACGGCGACGTTGACCGGCTGGTCCGCGAACACCGCGAAGCCCAGGATGGTCAGGCACTCGAAGTAGGTCAGCCGGGGCTGGCCCTGGGCCTCGAGTTCGCTGTCCACGATCTGCAGGTAGGGCCGGATCTCGTCCCAGATCCGCACGAAGGTCTCGTCCGGCACCGGGGCGCCGTCGATACTGATCCGTTCGGTGACCTTGGACAGGTGCGGACTCGTGTAGCGGCCGGTGCTCAGGCCGTGGGCGCGGAGTCCGGCCTCGATCATCCGGGCCGTGGACGTCTTGCCGTTGGTCCCGGTGACGTGGATGATCGGGAACGCCTTATTCGGCTCCCCCAGGATCTCCATGGCCCGGTACAGCGGGGCGAGCCGCGGCTCCATCTTGTTTTCCGGGGCCCGGCCCAGGAGCTCGGCGTAGACGCTTTCTACGGAGAATTCGTCGGTCATGGCTTAAGCTCCAACTTTCTCAAGTATTACGGAAACGGAGCGACCGCCTGGGAGTACAGAGTCCAGTCCGCCCCACGGATTGGTGAGGCTAGGTTCCATTTCGCCGGGCTCGCCAGGAAGCTGGCTTTCGAATTTCGCGAGGTCCATGTTGGCACCTCCGCCGAACTTCCACACGAGCTCGTCGGCCAGCGTAGCCGTCTTGATCAGTTGCCCGTGAACAGCGATTGAATCTCCGATGCTTTGATCACCCAGCACGGTGACGTTTATGCGGTCGCTGACGTATAGCTCCCTCTTGCGGCGAGTCTCTTGGATTACTCGGATTACGTCCCGCGCAGTTCCTTCGGCTTCCAGTTCGGGGGTGACCTCGGTGTTGAGCACCACGAAGCCGCCTCCGGGGAGCACTGCGGCCGCGCGTGATCCTTCGCCTGCTGCGGCCTCGGCCACGACGGTTTCGAGCGTGTATTCCTGCGGCTCGAGCTCGAGGCCGCCGGCGGTGACCACGCCGGCTTCGCTGATGGACCAGTCGCCGGATTTGGAGCCCTTGATGGCCTGCTGGACGTTCTTGCCCAGACGCGGGCCGGCGGCCCGGGCGTTGACCACGAGCTTCTGCTCAATGCCGAACTCCTCCGGGGAGGCGTTCCCGGCGTCGAGCAGGCGAACCGAGCGCAGGTTCAGTTCATCGGCGACGACGGCGGCGAAGCCTCCCAGCGCGTCCGCGCCGGGTGCCACGACGGTGAGTTCCTGCAGCGGCAGGCGCACGCGGAGGTTCGCGGCCTTGCGCAGCGAGGAGCCGGTGGAGCAGATCTGCTGCACCCGGTCCATCGCCTCGACCAGGTCAGCGTTGGCCGGGAACAGCCCAGCGTCCGGCCAGTCGGCCAGGTGCACGGAGCGGCCGCCGGTAAGGCCGCGCCAGATCTCCTCGGAGACCAGCGGCAGCAGGGACGCAGCCACGCGGCAGACGGTCTCCAGGGCGGTGTAGAGCGCGTCGAAGGCGTCGACGTTCTCGTCGAAGAAGCGCTGGCGGCTGCGGCGGACGTACCAGTTGGTGAGCATGTCCAGGTAGCCGCGCAGTTCGTCGCAGGCACCGGAGATGTCGTAGCCGTCCAGCTGGGCGGTCATGTTCCGGACCAGGTCGCCGGTGTTGGCCATCAGGTACTGGTCCAGGGTGTCGGCGTAGCCGTCGTAGCGCAGCTTCGCGTCATAGCCCTTCGCTTGTCCACCGGTTCCACCGGCTGCGTTGGTGTACAGCGTGAAGAAGCTGTACACGTTCCACAGCGGCAGGATGACCTGGCGGACGCCGTCGCGGATTCCCTGCTCGGTGACCACGAGGTTGCCGCCGCGCAGGATCGGGCTGGACATCAGGAACCAGCGCATGGCGTCGGAGCCGTCGCGGTCCAGGACCTCGGAGACGTCCGGGTAGTTGCGCAGGCTCTTGGACATCTTTTGCCCGTCGGAGCCCAGGACGATGCCATGGCTGATGACGTTGCGGAAGGCCGGCCGGTCGAACAGCGCGGTGGAAAGGATGTGCAGCATGTAGAACCAGCCGCGGGTCTGGCCGATGTACTCGACGATGAAGTCCGCCGGGTTGTGGGTGTCGAACCATTCCTCGTTCTGGAACGGGTAGTGCACCTGGCCGTAGGGCATGGAGCCGGAGTCGAACCAGACGTCCAGGACGTCCTCGACGCGGCGCATCACGGACTGGCCTTCCTCCGGGGTGCGGGGGTCATCCGGGTTCGGGCGGGTGAGCTCGTCGATGAACGGGCGGTGCAGGTCCACCTGGCCGTCGTTGTTCAGCGGCAGGCGGCCGAAGTCGGCCTCGATCTCGGCGAGGGAGCCGTAGACGTCGGTGCGCGGGTAGTCCGGGTCCGTGGACTGCCAGACCGGGATGGGGCTGCCCCAGTAGCGGTTGCGGCTGATGGACCAGTCGCGGGCGTTGGCGAGCCACTTGCCGAACTGGCCGTCCTTGACGTTGCCGGGGATCCAGTTGATCTCCTGGTTCAGTTCGGACATCCGGTCCTTGAACTTGGTGACCTCGACGTACCAGGAGGACACGGCGCGGTAGATCAGCGGGTTGCGGCAGCGCCAGCAGTGCGGGTAGCTGTGCTCGTAGCTGGCCTGGCGGACCAGGCGGCCCTGGGCGCGGAGCACCTGGGTGATGGGCTTGTTGGCCTCGAACACCTGCAGCCCGGCGATGTCGGCGAGGTCGCCGTGACCGAAGAGCGGCAGGAACTTGGCGCCCTCGTCCACCGAGAGGACCACGGGGATGCCGGCCTCTTCACAGACCTTCTGGTCGTCTTCACCGTAGGCGGGGGCCTGGTGGACGATGCCGGTGCCGTCGGTGGTGGTGACGTAGTCGGCCACGAGGAAGCGCCAGGCGTTCTCGGTGCCGTACTTCTCGGCGTCGTGGAAGTAGTCCCAGAGCGGCTCGTAGCCCAGGCCCTCGAGCTCGGCGCCGGTGTGGCGGGAGGTGACGGCAGCCTCAGCGGCGGCCGCGCCCTCGGCGCCGTCGCCGTAGCCGAGGTCCTTGGCATAGGTGCCCAGGAGGTCCGCGGCGAGCAGGAAGCTGCCCGTGACGGGGGCATCGGCCGCGGCGGCCTTGATGCCGTGCGGGCCGGCCGGCAGGACCACGTAGCTGATGGCGGGCCCGACGGCGAGCGCGAGGTTCGTGGGCAGCGTCCAGGGCGTGGTGGTCCAGGCGAGCGCCTGCACCCCGGCGAGCTGCCTGGACAGCTCCGACTCTCCTGCCGTGATGGGGAAGGTGACGGTGACGGTCTGGTCCTGGCGGTTCTTGTAGACGTCATCGTCCATGCGCAGCTCATGGTTGGACAGCGGCGTCTCGTCCTTCCAGCAGTACGGCAGGACGCGGTATCCGTTGTAGGTCAGGCCCTTTTCGTGGAGCTGCTTGAAGGCCCAGAGCACGGACTCCATGTACTCGACGTTGAGAGTCTTGTAGTCGTTCTCGAAGTCCACCCAGCGCGCCTGGCGGGTGACGTAGCTTTTCCACTCGTCGGCGTACTTCATGACGGAGGCACGGCAGGCGTCGTTGAACTTGTCGATGCCCATGGCCTCGATCTGGGTCTTGTCCGTCATGCCCAGCTGCTTCATGGCTTCCAGCTCGGCGGGCAGGCCGTGCGTGTCCCAGCCGAAGCGGCGCTCCACGCGGCGGCCGCGCTGGGTCTGGTACCGGCCCACGAGGTCCTTTGCGTAGCCGGTCAGGAGGTGGCCGTAGTGCGGCAGGCCGTTGGCGAAGGGCGGGCCGTCGTAGAACACGAATTCGTTGCTGCCGGGCTGTCCGCCGGGGAGGTCAGAATCCCGCTGGTCGATGCTGGCCTGGAAGGTGCCGTCCTGGTCCCAGTACTTGAGGATGCGCTCTTCGATCTCCGGGAACTTCACGGAGGCCGACACACCGGAGGCGGTGGAGGCAGAGGTGGTGGAGCCGGCGCCTGCGGCGGAGGCCTTGGGGTAATAAGTCATCTCGACATCCTGGGTTGAGCGGTGAACACATGTATTCATTCAGGATGCGAGGACGGCTCCTGCACTGTCTTGCGACAGCACCGGCACCGCGGTACCACCTCACTTACCGCCACCGGATGTGCACCTTTTCGGGAAAGGGGCTGCACCGGCGTCGGCCGCTCATTACTGCTGTGACGGGCTTACCCGTCCGGTTCTACTGGCCGAGGCGCACGTGGCGACTGAGTCTCCACCGCACGCGAGGGTGTTCTTCCGGAAGCTCACCGGTGATGGCCGGGTCAAAGCTGCTAAGTCGATGGTACCGGAGAAAATACGGCGTTTCACAGCGCACCAAAGTCCGCTGCCAGGGGCGACGCCGGCGCCCCGGCTGCATAGACTGCTGCCATGAACGTCCCCCGGCCGTTTCGGGCCCACCCGTGAAGCGCCGCAGCCCGAGCCGCCGCTGGCAGGTGTCCTCGGCCCTGTGCGCCGCGCCGGTGGCGGTGGTGTCCGTCTTCCGGGCCGTCCCGGTGCCGTGGCCGGCACCCGTGGTGCAGCTCGTGGCCTTCACGCCCTGGTTCGTGCTTCCTGCCGGTGCGGCCCTCCTGCTGGCGCTGCCGGCACGGCGCCCCTGGGCGGCGCTCCCGGCCGGCGCCCTTCTGGCCCTCCAGCTGCTGTGGCTGTTCCCGCCGGACCGGGTGGCGGACAGGTTCCTGGCAGGGCAGGCTGATCCGCCGCAGGGCGAGGAACAGGCCTCGGGCCGGGAACACGGCACGCGGCAGGGCACAGGCCAGCTGCCCGCCGCCGAGCTGAAGGTCATGACGCTCAACGCGTGGAAGGGCCAGGCGGACGCCGCGGACGTGGTCCGCCTGGTGCGCGAGAACGGCGTCGAACTGCTTGCCGTCCAGGAGCTCTCGCCCGCCCTGGAAAGACGGCTGGATGCCCAGGGGCTGGGCACGCTCCTTCCGCACCGGGTCAGCCGGGCGGTTGACGGCGCGGGCGGCGGCGGCGTCTACTCCTCCCGCCCGATCGCTCCGCTGGACTCCGTGGACGGTTCCGCCTTCCATATGCCCACTGTTCGGGTGGACCTTGGCACCGGTCTGAACACGGATCCGGGCGTTGAAGCGGGCGGGGATCCGGGCGCCGGCGGCGGCCGGCCGGTCTCCCTCACCGTGACCAACGTGCACACCAAGGCTCCGGTGTGGGGCCGGTCCGGGCAGTGGCGGAGCGAACTCGCGGCCCTGGGGCGCGTCGCGGCCCGCCCGGGAAACGTGCTGCTGCTGGGCGACTTCAATGCCACCCTGGACCACGCCGAGTTCCGCCAGATGCTGGCCGGCGGCCCCGGGGGGAACGTCCCCGGCGGCCCCCTCGTCGACGCCGGGGCCGCGGCTTTGGCGCGTCTGGTTCCGACATGGCCCCAGGCCGGCCCGCCGCTGCCGGGCGTGGTGATCGACCACGTCGTGACCAGCCCGCAGGTGCCCACCCGCGGCTATGCGGTAGTGCCCGTGGCGGGCTCGGACCACGCCGCGGTACTGGCCACGCTGACCGTGCCGGCCGGCGGCTGAGCTCCGCGCCCAAAAGATCGCCGCGCCACCCGCCCTGGCCAACAGCGCACAAGGTGGGTGGGCGCCGCGGCACCCCACCCTCCCCCGTGGCCGGCCCGGGCTCAGTGACCGGGTTCGAGCTCGAAACTGTGCGGCAGCTTCATGCCGGACTCGGTCATCATGTCCCGCAGGCGGTCCGGGTAATCCGTGATCAGCCCGTCCACGCCGGCGCCGATAAGCGCCCGCATTGTGGGCTTGTCATCAACGGTCCACGGGATGACCTGCATGCCTGCCGCGTGGGCACGCCGGACCATCTCGGCGGTGACGTAGGGAACGCAGTCCGGATCGGTCACGGCGCCGTTCCGCGGCGTGCCGTGCACGGAGAGATGGCGTCGAAGCCAAGCCAGGAGGCTGCCGCGACGAGGTCACCGCCGACGTCGTCGGCGTCGATTCCGCCGAGCCACGGCGATTTGCCGGGCTGGCCCGCCTGGAGGAAGTCCTTGTGGGTCAAGGCCACGGTGCGGATCTGGGGAGCACGCTGTTGGACCAGGCGCAACGAACCCCAGTCGAAGCTTTCACTTCAGACACGGCCCTGCATATGGGCCGCCATAATTTCGCGGAGTGCGGCGTCGACGCGCTGCTCGCGCGGTGCCGTCTCCTCTGGCGCGCCGGCCTCCACTTTGGTTTCGATGTTGAACTTCACCGGTGCGGCCCGGTAGGCGTCAGCCAACCCGAAGACCTCGGCCAACGTGGGCATCCTGAGCGCCGCACCACGCCACGATGAACGTCCGGTGTCGCCGGCGGACGTTCCGGCCCCCGCACCTGGCCCTGAGCCCTACGGGCTTTTGCGGATCACCTTGAAGTTGGAGGCCTGGGCGACCGGGCGGATCACAATCTCGTCCAGGTTGACGTGGTGCGGGGCGGAGACGGCGTAGCGGACCACGTCCGCGACGTCCCCGGCGGTGAGCGGCTTCTCGACGCCCGCGTAGACTTTGGCGGCCGCGTCCTGGTCCCCGAGGCGGTTGAGCGCAAACTCTTCGGTGTAGACCATGCCGGGGGCCACCTCGATCACGCGGACATTGTGTTCGGCCTCTTCGAGCCGCAGGGCGCCGGTCAGGGCATGCTGGGCGAACTTGGCCGCGTTGTAGCCGCCGCCGCCCTCATAGGCCGAGTATCCGGCGGTGGAGGTCAGGTTCAGCACGGTGCCCTCGCCGCAGGCCCGCAGCATGGGCAGGAACGCGCGGATCAGCTTCATGCTGCCGAGCACGTTGACCTGGTACATCCATTCCCAGTCATCGGTCTTCGCGTCGGCCACCTTGTCGGCGCCGCGGGCGCCGCCGGCGATGTTGATCAGGGTGTCGATGCCGCCTGCCCGCGTCACCTGGTCGAGCAGCCGGGTCACATCGGCGTCGTCGGTCACATCGGCGGGAAGCGCGACGGCGCCGGTTTCGGCGGCCAGCGCTTCGAGCCGGTCGGCGCGGCGGGCGACGGCGAACACGGTCCAGCCTTCCTTACGGAGCGCACGGACGGTAGCCTCGCCGATTCCGGTGCTGGCGCCGGTGACGACTGCAGTCTTGACTCCTGCTGCGGTGGCTTCCGCTCCAGTGCCTTCTTCTGTGGTGGCTTCTGCTGCGTTGTTGCCTTTTACGTTGTTGCCGATTCCCTCAGTCATGGCACCACAGTAACGGCAATGCCGGGCTCATTTCCTTTCGTGGTGCAGGAACTCCTGCAGCACCCGCGCGTGGTTGGTCCCCGGGTCCCGCGCGCCGTAAAGCAGCGTCACTTTCCCGTGCTCCGCCGCGAGGCCGTACAGCGTCTGCACGGCCGGATTGGTGTCCAGCTCCGCTTCGTAGGCCGCGCGGAAGTCCGCAAACCGTTCCTGCATGTGCGCGAACTCCTTGCGCAGCGGCGGGGACGGCGCCACATCCTTGAGCCAGAGCACCAGCCGGGCCCGTTCCTTGCTCACGCCCCGCGGCCAGAGCCGGTCCACCAGAACCCGGCAGCCGTCGTCGTCGGAAGGGGCGTCATAGACGCGCTTGATCGCGAAGATTCCGGCCGAACTTCCCGGCGAATTGTCCATCTGCGCATGCTACTGCAGGTCAGCCCTGCGTGCCGTGGAAGAATTGACCCATGGCTGAAGACAATCAGGGTACAGACACGCCCACCACCGCCCCCATCAACGTTCCGGACAAGCCCGCCCTGGAGGGGCTGGAAGAGGCGCTCACGCGGCGCTGGCTTGAGGAAGGGACCTACAAGTTCAACCCGGAGACCACCCGGGAACAGGTCTACTCGATCGACACTCCCCCGCCCACGGCATCTGGGTCCCTCCACGTCGGACACATGTTCTCCTACACTCAGACCGACGTCCTGGCCCGCTACCAGCGCATGACCGGCAAGAACGTCTTCTACCCCATGGGCTGGGACGACAACGGCCTGCCCACCGAGCGCCGCGTGCAGAACTACTACGGTGTGCGCTGCGATCCGGCGATCGCTTATGACGCCGGCTACCGCCCGCCGGCCGAGCCCGCCAAGAACCAGCGCGACTTCGACGTCATCTCCCGCAGGAACTTCATCGAGCTGTGCGAAGAGCTCGCGGTCGAGGACGAGAAGGTCTTCGAGCACCTCTTCCAGACCCTGGGCCTCTCCGTGGACTGGGACCTGACCTACCGGACCATCGATGACAAGTCGCGCGCGATCTCCCAGCGCGCCTTCCTGGCCAATCTGACCGCCGGGGACGCGTACATGGCCGAGGCGCCCACCCTGTGGGATGTCACCTTCCGCACCGCGGTGGCCCAGGCCGAGCTGGAGGACCGCGAAGTCGCGGGCGCCTACTACCGCTACCCCTTCTTCACCGCCGAGGGCGAGAAGATCTTCATCGAGACCACCCGCCCCGAGCTGCTGGCCGCCTGCGCCGCGCTCGTGGCGAACCCCGACGACGAGCGCTACAAGCCGCTGTTCGGCAAGAAGGTCACCTCTCCGCTGTTCGGCGTCGAGGTGGAAGTCAAGGCCCACCCGCTCGCCAAGGCGGACAAGGGCTCGGGCATTGCCATGGTCTGCACCTTCGGCGACCTCACCGACGTCACCTGGTGGCGCGAACTGCAGCTTCCCACCCGCGCGATCGTGGGCCGCGACGGCCGCATCATCGGCGAGACGCCGGAATGGATCACCACCGAGGAAGGCCGCGCCAACTTCGCGGCAATTGCCGGCAAGACCGTCTTCAGCGCCAAGGAAGGCGTAGTGGAGCGCCTGGCTGCCGCAGAACTGCTCGACGGCGAGCCCAAGAAGATCATGCACCCGGTGAACTTCTTCGAAAAGGGCGACAAGCCCCTCGAGGTGGTGACCTCGCGCCAGTGGTACATCCGCAACGGCGGCCGTGACGAGGACCGCCGCGAACGGCTGATCGGCCGCGGCAACGAGATCGAGTTCCACCCGGCCTTCATGCGCTCGCGCTACGAGAACTGGATCTCCGGGCTTAACGGCGACTGGCTCGTGTCCCGCCAGCGCTTCTTCGGCGTGCCGGTACCGGTCTGGTACCCGCTGGACGCCGACGGCAACCCCGACTACGACGCCCCGATCCTGCCCGCGGACGCCCAGCTCCCCGTGGATCCTGCCGCCGACGCCGCCCCCGGCTACGCGGAGGACCAGCGCGATGCGCCGGGCGGCTTCACCGGCGACGCGGACGTCCTGGACACGTGGGCCACATCCTCGCTGACCCCGCAGATTGTGGGCGGGTGGAGCACCGACGAGGCGCTCTTCGCCAAGGTCTACCCGTTCGACGTGCGCCCGCAGGGGCACGACATCATCCGGACCTGGCTGTTCTCCTCCGCCGTCCGCGCCGACGCGCTGCAGAAGACCGCTCCGTGGAAGCACGCGGCGATCTCCGGCTGGATCCTGGACCCGGACCGCAAGAAGATGTCCAAGTCCAAGGGCAACGTGATTGTTCCCACGGACGTGCTGGAGGAATACGGCTCCGATGCTGTGCGCTACTGGGCCGCCTCGGCCAGGCTCGGCGCGGACACGGCCTACGAGATCGCGCAGATGAAGATCGGCCGCCGCCTGGCCATCAAACTGCTCAACGCCTCCAAGTTCGTCCTGAACCTGGGCGCCACCGAGGACTCGGTGGTATCCGGGGACCTGTCCGTGCTGAGCAACCCCCTGGACCGGGCCGTCCTGGCCCAGCTCGCGGACGTCGTCCAGCAGGCCACCAGGGCGTTCGACAGCTACGACTACGCCCGGGCCCTGCAGATCACGGAGAGCTTCTTCTGGAACTTCACCGATGACTATGTGGAGCTGATCAAGGACCGCGCCTACGGTGCCGCCGGCGAGGAGCAGCAGGCGTCCGTGCTGGCGGCCCTCGCGACCAGCCTGGACACCCTCCTGCGGCTGTTCGCGCCGTTCCTGCCGTTCGCCACGGAGGAAGTCTGGGGCTGGTGGCGCACGGGTTCCGTGCACCGCGCGCAGTGGCCCTCCGCCGTCGGGACCGACGGCGACACGACCCTCCTGGCGACGGTCGGCACCGCCCTCAGCGGCATCCGCAAGGCCAAGTCCGAGGCCAAGGTCAAGCAGCGCACCGAGGTGCTCTCCGCCGTCATCACGGCCCCGGAGGGGATCATCACCCAGCTGAAGGCGGGCCTGGCCGACCTCAAGGCTGCGGCCAATGCGCGTGACATCGCGCTCGTGGCCGGCGAGGGTGAACTGGCCGTCGGCGACGTGGTGCTGGCAGCCCCCGAGGAGCCCGCCCGGGCGTAACGGCCGCCGGCTGCCGTAAACACGTGAGGGCCCTCCGCCCGACTGATGCCGGGCGGAGGGCCCTCGCTGTGTGTTGATCGGGTCTTTGCTTTCCGGGGGCGCTTCAGAGCTCGAAGGACGTCTCGAAGTGCGTCAGCACCGGCGGTCCGGCCAGCAGGTCTCCCAGTCCGCTCGCTCCGTCACCCGCGCGCCAGGCGCGGTAGGCGGCGTCGTGCTCCAGCGACGCCCACTGTTCCACCACGAGAAAGTGCGCCGGATCCTTGCTGTCGACCAGCACATCGACACCGAGGCAGCCCTCAAACGCCCGGGTATCGGCGAGGATGTCGCGGAGCACGTCCGGGGCCGTGGACAGGGCTTCCGCTTTGAGGTTCAGGTCAAGATGGGCCGTGATGGGCATGGGGCTCCAATGGTCGCAGGTGGTGGACACAGGTCACAGGACACAGCCGGCGGGATGTCTGGACATCACGGCACCGGGATTACTGCCCTGTCATTGAAGGCAACAGCGGCGCCGCCGGACTTGTTCCTCCGGCCCTGCGCCGCCGGACTTGTTCCTCCGGCCCTGTGCCGCCGGACTTCGTCCTGTGCCGGCCTTCGTGTGCCGGCCTTCGTCCTGTGCCGCCCTTCCTCTGCCGGCCTTGCGCTGCTAGGCGCCGGAGCCCCGGCTCTGCCGTTCCGCCTCGCTGATCGCCCAGGCGGCATTGACGAGGCCGATGTGGCTGAATGCCTGGGGGAAGTTTCCCAGCAGCTCGCCGCTGTCAGGCGCGACTTCCTCGGCCATCAGGCCCAGGTCCGTCGCGAAACCGGCGGCGCGCTCGAAGACGGCGCGGGCGCGTTCCGTGCGTCCGGCGAGAGCGAGTGCCTGGGCAAGCCAGAAGGTGCACAGAAGGAAGGTGCCCTCGTCCCCCGGGATGCCGTCGTCCGCGAGGTAGCGGTAGACGAGGCCGCGGCGGTCCGTGAGGCGCTCCTCGATCGCCTCAAGTGTGGCCAGGAAACCGGGGTCATCCGCGGGGAGGAACCCTGCGATGGCGAGCAGCAGGGCGGACGCGTCGAGGTCCTCTGAACCGTAGGCCTGGGTGTAGGCGTTCGCTCCCTCATTCCAGCCCTCAGCCCGGATGGACGCCGCGATCTCTGCCCGCACCGCCTTCCAGCGCGGCACCCGTTCGGCTGCCTGGAGGAGCCCGGCGAGGGAGATCGCACGGTCGACGGCGACCCAGCACATGAGCTTGGAGTGCAGGTAGTGGCGCGGCTCGCCGCGGACCTCCCAGATGCCGTGGTCGGCGGAGCGCCAGCGTGAGGCGGCGGCATCCGCGGCGTCCGCGAGGAACCGGCGCGTTTCCGGGGCCAGGTCCGCGAGATATTCCGGCAGCCGGGCGGCGGCGTCGAGCAGTTCGCCGTAGACGTCGAGCTGGCGCTGGTTCCAGGCGCCGTTCCCCACCCGGACCGGGGCGCTGGCGCGCCAGCCCGGCAGGTGGTCCAGTTCCCGTTCGGGCAGCTCCCGTTCCCCGCCGACGCCGAACATGATCTGCAGTTCCTCACCGCCTGCCAGCTGGCGGGCTGCCGCCGTCGCAAGGAACTGGAAGAACTTCCCCGCCTCGTCCGGGCAGGCCGCCACCCACAGCGCCTGCAGGGTCATGCTCGCGTCGCGGATCCACGTGTACCGGTAGTCCCAGTTCCGCGTGCCGCCGGCCACCTCCGGCAGGGACGTCGTAGGGGCAGCCACGATGGCGCCGGTGGGGTAGAAGCTCAGCGCCTGCAGGATCCGTCCGCTCGCGGAGACGAGGTCCTGCCACGGGCCGCGGTAGTTCTGGTGCATCCCGGACCAGCTGGTCCAGCCCTGGACAGTGTCCTCGAGGCGCCGGGCGATGTCCGTCTGGCTCCAGAAGACCGGATCCCCGTCCCCGGCAACTCTGCAGTGGAGGGCGAATCCAAGAACGTCCCCGGCGTGGAGTGTCACCCGCGTCAGCGCGGTGTCCCCGCCGAGCCGGAACGCCACCGCCGTCGAGAAGGACACCGCCGTCGAGAAAGACAGCACCGTCGTCCCCGCGCTGATCTCGATGCCTCCGTCCACTGCGCTCAGGCGCGGCCGGGACAGGCCATAGTTCGGCCGGGCGCTGAAAACAATGTCGACGTCGACGGAGCCCTGGACACAGGACAGCTGACGCAGCAACGTGCCAGGCGAATCGGCCCCGAGATCATGCCCCCTTCTTCCGTCCCCCAAGGCGAGGGCATCCGTGACGACCAGGCAGCCGTCAGATGAAGTGTGGGTGGTTTCCAGCACCATGGTGGGCCCGAGGTAGCGGCGGGTTGAGGTATGTTTTCCCGCCGGCCGGACCGACCAGAACCCCGCATCCTCGCCAAGGATCCGTCCGAACACCGAGGGGCTGTCGAAGCGCGGAAAGCAGAGCCAGTCCACGGATCCCGCGGCGCTGACCAGGGCCGCGGAGCGGCAGTCGGAGAGCAGGGCGTAGTCCGCAATGGCTTCGTTACTCTGGACACTACTCACAGGCACACCCTGACCAGTTTCGGGCAAGCTGTTTTGGGGCAAACTATTTTTGGGGTTAGCCGTATTGGGGCAAGCTATTTTTGGGCAAAGGGGAAGCCCCATCAGCGTTAGCCGTTGGTGGGGCTTCGACTTTTCGATTGCCACGTGACGTCTTAGACAATCTGGCGGGATCCTTAGATGTTCAGGTCTTCCTACCTCGTCACCGGTAGCCATCATCTGACTTTGCCGAAGGCTGCGTCGGATGAGTGTCACTGAATCTTTGGTTCCTGCGTCCCGCTTCTTTCGAAGTGGGTAAGTTCAATTGTGGTCCTCGGCCACGCCGTGCGCAAGAGGCCGGGAAGAATTACATCACAGTAATTCTTCCCGGCCCCTGGACGCGCTTTTGGACGGCCTTTGGCTGCCCGTGGAGGGTGCCGGCGGCGGCGGAAGGATCAGGCGAAAACAGGGCTTTCGGTCCGGCTGCGCTTGATTTCGAAGAAGTACGGGAAGGATGCCAGAGTCACGGTGGCATCCCAGATGCGTCCGGCCTCTTCGCCGCGCGGGATGCGGGTCAGGACGGGGCCGAAGAACGCGGTGCCGTTGAAGGCCACCACGGGCGTTCCGACGTCCTGGCCGACGAGGGAGATGCCGGCCTCGTGGCTGCTCCGCAGCTGAGCATCGAAGTCCTCTGACTGGCCTGCCGCGGCAAGTCCGGCCGGCAGTCCCGCCTCGGCCAGCGACTTGGCGATGACCTCGTCGATGTCCTTGATGCCTTCGTTGTGGATCCTGGTGCCCATGGCGTCGTAGAGCGGCTTGATGTACTCGGCACCGTGCTGTTCGGCAGCGGCAGTGATGACGCGGACCGGGGCCCACGCCTTCTTCATGAACTCCTTGTACTGCTCGGGCAGCTCCTCGCGGCCCTCATTCAGCACGGCGAGGCTCATGACGTGCCATTCGGTCTTGATGTCGCGGACTTCTTCCACTTCGCCGATCCAGCGGGAGGTGACCCAGGCGAAGGGGCACATCGGGTCGAACCAGAAATCGGCCTTGTTGGGAGCAGTTTCAGACACAGGTGGTCTCCTCGGGAAAGTCTTCGGGGCATGGCGCACTCATGGCGCACCACTGGTGTCTAGCGACTAACTAAGCGGATTTATTCCGGCGCTTGGCCACGACGTCGTGGGCGATCATCGTGGGCTGGGACTTCTTGGCCACCACATCGGACGTGATGACGACGCTGGCGATGTCATCGCGGCTGGGGAGGTCGAACATGACCGGTAGCAGCACTTCCTCCATGATTGCCCGGAGCCCGCGGGCGCCCGTGCCGCGTTCCAGCGCCTGGTCGGCGATCATGTTCAGCGCCTCTTCGTCGAAGAGAAGTTCGACGCCGTCGAGCTGGAACATCTTCTGGTACTGCTTGACGAGGGCGTTCTTCGGCGTGGACAGAATCTGGATGAGCGCCGCACGGTCCAGGTTCGAGACTGTCGTGATGACGGGCAGCCGGCCGATGAATTCGGGGATCAGGCCGAACTTGAGCAGGTCTTCCGGCATGACCTCGCCGTAGGAATCCGTGGTGTTCTTGACCTCGTTGAGCGGGGCGCCGAAGCCGATGCCCTTGCGGCCGGAGCGGGAGCCGATGATGTCCTCAAGCCCCGCGAAGGCACCGGCCACGATGAAGAGCACGTTGGTGGTGTCGATCTGGATGAATTCCTGATGCGGGTGCTTGCGGCCGCCCTGCGGCGGGACCGAGGCGACGGTGCCCTCGAGAATCTTCAGGAGCGCCTGCTGCACGCCCTCGCCCGAGACGTCCCGGGTGATGGACGGGTTTTCGCTCTTGCGCGAGATCTTGTCGATCTCATCGATGTAGATGATGCCCTGTTCGGCCTTCTTGACGTCGTAGTCGGCGGCCTGGATGAGCTTAAGGAGGATGTTCTCGACGTCCTCGCCGACGTAGCCGGCCTCGGTCAGGGCCGTGGCATCGGCCACAGCGAACGGGACGTTGAGGCGGCGGGCCAGGGTCTGGGCCAGGTACGTCTTGCCGCAGCCGGTGGGGCCGATCAGCAGGATGTTTGATTTGGCGATCTCGACGTCGTCGTGGTGCACGCCGTCGGCGAGGCTGCCGCTCTTGGGCGCATGGCCGGCCTGGATCCGCTTGTAGTGGTTGTACACCGCGACGGCGAGGGAACGCTTGGCGGGTTCCTGCCCGATCACATATTCCTGCAGGAAATCGAAGATCTCGCGGGGCTTGGGCAGTTCGAAACTGCCCAGGTCGGCTACTTCGGCGAGTTCTTCTTCGATGATCTCGTTGCAGAGTTCGATGCACTCGTCGCAGATGTAGACGCCGGGCCCGGCAATGAGCTTGCGAACCTGCTTCTGGCTCTTTCCGCAGAAAGAACACTTCAGCAGATCAGTGCTCTCGCCAATCCGAGCCATGTGTGAACCCCTTTAGTAGCTTGCTGCTGGCTGTGACATGTTCCACTCTAGGTCACTTTGGGCCTGTTGGGTGGAAAGCGGACGCCGGTGCGGCCTTGTGAAGGTGCCGCACCGGCGTCGTAGTTTGTTGATTAGCGCGTGATCGCCTGGGGCTTGATCTTGCGGGAATCCAGGACCTGGTCGATGAGGCCGTACTGCATGGCCTCGGCGGCAGTGAGGATCTTGTCCCGCTCAATGTCGTTGTTGACCATTTCCGGCGTCCGGCCGGAGTGCTTGGCCAGCGTGTCTTCAAGCCAGGCGCGCATGCGCATGACTTCGGCGGCCTGGATCTCCAGGTCGGACGCCTGACCACCCTGGCCGCCGGAGAGTGACGGCTGGTGGATCAGGACCCGGGCGTTCGGCAGGGCCAGTCGCTTGCCCGGCGTGCCGGCCGCGAGCAGCACGGCAGCTGCGCTGGCCGCCTGGCCCAGGCAGACGGTCTGGATCTCGGGCCGGATGTACGTCATGGTGTCGTAGATCGCGGTCATGGCGGTGAAGGAGCCGCCCGGCGAGTTGATGTAGAGGGTGATGTCGCGGTCCGGGTCGGTGGACTCCAGCACCAGCAGCTGCGCCATGATGTCGTCGGCCGAGGCGTCGTCCACCTGGACACCGAGGAAGATGATGCGGTCCTCGAACAGCTTGGTGTAGGGATCCTGGCGCTTGAAGCCGTACGGAGTGCGCTCTTCGAACTGCGGCAGGACGTAGCGGCTGCTCGGCAGGTTACCGGCAGTCGATCCGAAATTGTAGTTCATGTTCATTGCTCCTGAAGTCATTTCTCGCTACCTGCCGGTTAGTTCTCGGTGGGTGTGCCTGCGGCAGAACCGCCGGCGTTGCCGTTGGCGTTGGTTCCGCCGCCACCGGCCACAGATCCCGCGTGCGCGGCGATCTTGTCGAAGAAGCCGTATTCCAGGGCTTCAGTTGCCGTGAACCACTTGTCGCGGTCGTTGTCCTTGAGGATGGTCGCCACGCTCTGTCCGGTCTGGTCCGCGGTGAGCTCGGCCATGACCTTCTTCATGTGCAGGATCAGTTCGGCCTGGATCTTGATATCCGACGCCGTGCCGCCGATGCCGCCGGAGGGCTGGTGCATGAGGATGCGGGCGTTCGGGGTGGCGTAGCGCTTGCCCTTGGTGCCGGAGGAGAGCAGGAACTGGCCCATGGACGCGGCCAGGCCGGTCGCCACGGTGACTACATCGTTCGGGATGAACTGCATGGTGTCGTAGATGGCCATGCCGGCGGTCACGGAGCCGCCGGGCGAGTTGATGTAGAGGTAGATGTCCTTCTCAGGGTTCTCTGCCGAAAGCAGCAGGAGCTGCGAGCAGATCGCGTTGGCGTTCTCGTCGCGGACCTCGGAGCCGAGCCAGATGATGCGCTCTTTCAGCAGGCGGTTGTAAATGTAGTTATCCTGGGCTGCCGGATCGACCGTGGCCATCCGGGGTGCCCCTGCTTGCTGTGACATATGTACTTACCTCTCGCTGGCGACGGTGACGTCACTGAACGACATCACTGAACTTTCCTACATGGACACTAACGGTTTTCACGGACCGTTTGTGCGCAGGCGCGGGGCTGTTCGCTGACGGCGCACGACTGGCCGGACCCCGCGGGGCGGGTCCCGGAGGAGCGGCCGAGCGGGCTTAAAACAGACGGCCCCCGGATCGGTGATCCGGGGGCCGTCAGAGGTGATGCTAGAACTTCACAGCTGCGGGATCATCGCTCGGCGTGGCCTCGGCGGCTGCTGCTTCCTCGGAAGCTTCTTCCTCAACGGACTCGGCGGCCGGAGCAGCCTCGTCGCCGGGGCGGACGAAGTCGCTGAGGTCAACCTTGTTGCCCTCGGAGTCCGTAACCTCGGCCTGGCCCAGGACGACGGCCAGCGCCTTGCGGCGGCGGACCTCCGAAACCATCATGGGAACCTGGCCGCTCTGGTCGATGATCTGGGCGAACTGGTTCGGGTCCATGCCGTACTGGCTGGCGGTGGTGACGATGTAGTCGATCAGCTCGTTCTGGCTGACGTTGACTTCTTCCTTCTCGGCAATCGCGTCAAGGATGATCTCGTTCTGGAAAGCGCGCTCGGTGTTGGCCTTGACCTCGGCGCGGTGCTCCTCGGTGTCGTGCTCGCCTTCACCGTGGGCGTTCTCGGCGCTGAAGTGCTGCTCCAGCTGCTCTTCGACGATCGATTCCGGGACGGGAACCGCGACGAGCTCAACGAGCTTGTCCAGGACCTTGTCGCGGGCCTCAACGCCCTGCTCCACAACCTTGGACTCGGCGGCCTGCTTGGCGAGGTCCTCGCGGAGCTCGGCGAGGGTGTCGAATTCGCTGGCGAGCTGGGCGAAGTCGTCGTCGGCGACGGGGAGCTCGCGCTCCTTGACGGCCTTGACGGTGACCTTGACCTGAGCGGATTCGCCGGCGTGGTCGCCGCCCACCAGGGTGGTGTCGAAGATGGCGTCCTCGTCGGCGCTGAGGCCGGTGACGGCCTCATCGAGGCCTTCGAGCATGGTGCCGGCGCCAACCTGGTAGGACAGGCCGGCTGCGGAGTCGACCTCTGCGCCGTCGATCGAGGCAGCGATGTCGATGGTGAGGAAGTCACCATCGGCGGCGGGGCGGTCGACGGACTTCAGGGTGCCGAAGCGGCCGCGGAGCTCGTCCAGGGCCTTGTCGACGTCGGCGTCGGAGGACTCAGCGGCGGCCACCTCAACCTTGATGCCGGCGTAGTCGGGCAGTTCGATCTCCGGGCGGACGTCAACCTCGGCGTGGAACTTGAGCTCCCCGTCGGTGGCGGACGGGTCCGGAACCTCGGTGATCTCAACCTCGGGACGGCTCAGCGGGCGGATGCCGGTTTCCTGCACGGCGGCCTGGTACCAGCCGTTGAGGCCTTCGTTGATGGCCGTCTCCAGGACGTAGCCGCGGCCAACGCGCTGGTCAATGAGCTTGGAGGGGACTTTGCCCTTGCGGAAACCGGGGACCTGGATCTGCGAAGCAACAGTCTTGTATGCCTCTGCGATGCTGGGCTTCAATTCCTCAAAGGGGACCTCAACATTGAGCTTGACCCGCGTGGGGGTGAGGTTCTCGACAGCGCTCTTCACAGTCTAAGTACTCCTGGTGTGGGGGGATGGGGTTCTGCATTGCCACGTGCTGGCAGTGCTTGCAGAGTCGGGGTGACAGGATTTGAACCTGCGACTTCCTGCTCCCAAAGCAGGCGCTCTAGCCAAGCTGAGCTACACCCCGTAAGTGCACAGAACAGTCTACGGTCATACTGTGCCAATTTGCACATTTGACACCGGGGCCCTGCATTAGGTTTAGTTGTATCCGGCTTGAACAGCCGCCCGGAAGTTTTGCTGGAAATGCTCTTGCTGTCGCAAGACTAAAAATCCGGCATCACCCTGGGGACGTAGCTTAATGGTAAAGCCTCAGTCTTCCAAACTGATTACGCGGGTTCGATTCCCGTCGTCCCCTCCACAACAGCCGCGAGGCAACAAAAAAGCCCCTCTCCGGAGGGGCTTTTTCATGCGCTTTTCCTGCACTTTTCCTGGGATTCCGGGCGTCCTTCCTCTTTCTCAGGCCCCGCCCCCATGATCGGCATCCGTGCCTGCCCACATGACTGATTGATGCCGCGGAACATGCCGGCTCAGGCCTGCTGGCATTGCGGGCACCAGTACAGTTTCCGCGCCGCCAGCTCCGTGAGCGCCACGGGGGTCCCGCAGTCCCGGCAGTCCAGGCCGTGCCGTCGGTAGACGAAGTGCGCCTCCTGCGGTTCCGGAAGCACGCCGGCCGGCGGGCCCGGGTAGCCGGTCCAGTACTGCGGCGGCGTCGTAATAATCCGGCCGTCCCGGACGCCGTCGGACATCATGGCCGCGGTGTCGTCCCAAAGCCGGCGCGCGGCCTCCGGAGACAGTCCGGCCCCGGGGAGCCAGGGGTTCAGGCGCTGCCTGAACAGCAGTTCGGCACGGTAGACGTTCCCGACGCCGGCAATCACCTTTTGGTCCATGAGCAGGGTCGCGACGGGCGTGCGTCTTCGGCCCAGGGCGGCGGCGAAGGCGTCCCGGTCCCCGGGCAGGTTGCGCAGCGGGTCCGGACCCAGGCGGGCCAGGACTGCCGCCGCATCGGCCCCCGTGATCGCCGCACACGTGGTGGCGCCGCGCAGATCCGCCCAGCCATGTCCGCTCACCAGGCGCACGCGGACGGCGCCCACGGGTGCCGGCGGCCCCGCATATGCAGGGGAAGCCGCCGATGTGGCGGCACGCACGGCCCCGGCGGGTTCGGCGTCGTCGTCAAACATTTCCCGCTCCCCCACCTTCCGGGGTGCGCCGATGCTGGACGAGCCGCGGAAGGTGGCATCCCCGCCGAAATCCCAGGCGCCGTAGAGGCCGAGGTGGACGTGCAGGACCACGCCGTGGTCGAACTCGAGGAACAGATGCTTTCCGTGGGCGGTCGCGGCCTCCATGACGTGGCCGTCCAGCAGGGCGGCGCCGGGCGCGAACCGTCCCTGCGGGCTCGAGACGCTCAGCCTCTCCCCGGTGAAAACGTCACCGAACTGGCGCGCCAGCCGGTGGACGGAGTGCCCTTCCGGCACTACTCAACAACCTCGCCGGTGCGCTCGTAGGTGGCGATCTTGCCGATCCGGCGGACGTGGCGTTCGTCGTTGCTGAACGGCTCCGTGAGGAAGGCCTCAATGATGGCGGTTGCTTCGTCCACGCTGTGCTGGCGGCCGCCGACGGCAACCACATTGGCATCGTTGTGTTCGCGGGCGAGCTGCGCCGTGGACAGGTTCCAGGCCAGCGCGGCGCGCACGCCCTTGACCTTGTTGGCGGCGATCTGCTCGCCGTTACCGGAGCCGCCGAGGACGATGCCCAGGGCGTGGGTGCCGGCTTCCTGGTCAGCGACGACGGCGAGGGCGGCGTTGATGCAGAACGACGGGTAGTCATCCAGGGCGTCGTAGACCTTGGGCCCGTGGTCCACCACCTCATACCCCTTGGCGCTGAGGTGGCTGACGAGGTGGGCGCTGAGCTCCATGCCGGCGTGGTCGGTGGCAATGTGCACGCGCGGGAAGTCAGAAGTGGTCACGGCGATTCCGTTCAGTTGCGGCGCCGGGCGGCGGCCGGGGGCGGTTGGGGGCTGGTCCAAGCCTACTAGGCCGGGTCTTCCGGGAAGGTGCCGCACGGGACCCGGCTCCCCACCGGGCTGTCGTGTTACATGCCCGTGTTACACGCCTGTGTTACACGGCGGGTGTCACACAGCGGGTGTCTCCCCGTTCCGCCGGGCCCTGGCCGCCACCCGGGAAAGGGTGCGGGCAAGGTTGTCCGCCGAGACCGCGGTTCCGCTGCTGACCGCCAGACGGCGCCCGTCCGCGCGGTCGATGACCACGGCGGGGCCGCTGCTGACCAGCAGAGCCGTGGTGTTGCCGTGGATCCGGTATCCCCACCCGCCGTAGTCCCCGGCCCTGACGTCCCGAGGCGTGGCGGCGTCGATGGCCGCAGCCGGAACGTCCATGACCCGGACGAACCCGGCCGCGAAGACCCGCAGCCCGCTGCGGTCAACGCTGATCCGGGCAAACAGGAACGCCGCAGCCAGCAATCCGACGGTCACCAGGAGCACGGCCAGCCAGGGTACGGCAATGGTGAGGAGGGCGGAGGGCAGGAGCGTGGCAATGCCGAGCATGACGAAGATCGAGCTGCGGGCGTGGACCCAGAGCCTGACGCTGTCCCGGGCCAGGTCCGGGTCCTGTTCGCGTTCGAGGGCCTGCCGCATGGCGAGGTCGTCATCGACAGACCAGCGCTCGTCGGCCTTGAAGACAAAGCCCATGACGAAGCCCAGGCCGACGGCCGCGCCGCTGCCGAGCGCCAGGACGGAGGCATCCACGTGGGATCCCCGCGCGTCGGACAGTCCCAGCTGGCCCACGAGCATGGCGGCGAGGACGGTGGTGACGAAGAGGCTCATGGACAAGCCGGCGCCCATCATGATGCGGCGCATCATCGCCGGCCGGGACAGCGGCACGGCTTGGAGCAGCACCGCCCAGCCGACCACCACGATCAGCGCGGCACCGGCCCCCGTGACCGCGGCGAACGGCGCGAAGTCGGCGGCACCGGCGTCGGTCCAGCGGACGGCCAGCGGCTCGGGCAGATCAGGCCGCACCAGAAAGGCACACACCACGAATCCGGCCGCCAGCATCAGGGGGAATCCGATGGCAAAGCGCAGCGCCCTGACATCGACTGAGTCCCGGAACTTTCCCATGCTCCAACGCTACCCCCGGCAGCACGTGCCGCGATCCGGTAGTGCGGCGGGCCTGCACCTCGGCGGGCCGGCGGTGCGGCGGGCCTGCCAGTTGCGGGACGGGCTGCCCCTGGCCGGAGCTGCGAACCCGTGGCCGGAGACGTCGCGGCGCAAGACTTTGTGGGCGGGCTGACTTGCCACGGGCCGGTGTCGTGAAAGAATAATTTCACAGTATCGCCGGCGGCTGCGGCCGGCCGGCAGTATCCGACTTCTTCTGGAGGCCCCCTTGCCCGGTATGAATCTGACCCGCGCCGAAGCCCGCGAGCGCGCCGCCCTGATCGACGTCGAGTCCTACGACGTCAGCCTGGACCTGACGCGCGGCGAGAAGGTCTTCGGATCCACCACGGCCGTGAAGTTCAGCGCCAAGCCGGGGTCTTCGACCTTCATCGACGCCGTGACGCACGCCGTGCACAGCGTCAGCCTTAACGGCCGGGAGCTCGATCCGGCCGAGGTCTCCGACGGCGTACGTATTCAGCTGCCCGATCTGGAGGCCGAGAACCACCTTCTCGTCATCGCCGATGCGCCGTACATGAACACCGGCGAGGGCCTGCACCGCTTCGTGGACCCGGTGGACAACGAGGTCTACCTGTACACCCAGTTCGAGGTCCCGGATTCGCGGCGCATGTTCGCCGTGTTCGAACAGCCCGACCTCAAGGCGAGCTTCACGTTTACCGTCACTGCCCCCTCGCACTGGGACGTCGTCTCCAACTCCCCCACCCCGGTGCCCGTGGAGACCATCCCCGGCCACGACGGCGGCGCCCGCTCCGTCTGGGAGTTCACGCCCACCCCGCGGCTCTCGTCCTATGTCACGGCGCTGATCGCCGGGCCGTACCAGTCGGTCCGCAGCGAGGTCACGTCGGCGCAGGGCAAGGTCACGCCGCTGGGCATCTTCGCCCGCAAGTCGCTCATGCAGTACCTCGATGCGGACAACATCTTCGAACTCACCCGGCAGGGCTTCGAGTTCTTCGAGGCCCAGTTCGGCTGCCCGTACCCGTTCGAGAAGTACGACCAGCTCTTCGTGCCGGAGTTCAACGCCGGCGCCATGGAGAACGCCGGGGCAGTGACCATCCTGGAGGGCTATGTCTTCCGCGGCAAGGTCACGGACGCGCAGGTGGAACGGCGGGCCATCACGGTGCTGCACGAGCTCGCGCACATGTGGTTCGGTGACCTCGTGACGATGCGCTGGTGGAACGACCTCTGGCTCAACGAGTCCTTCGCCGAGTACATGTCCCACCTGGCCGCCGTCGAGAACACCGAGTTTGACCACGCCTGGACCACGTTCGCCTCCATGGAGAAGTCCTGGGCCTACCGGCAGGACCAGCTGCCCACGACGCACCCGATTTTCGCCGAGATCAACGACCTGCAGGACGTCGAGGTGAACTTCGACGGCATCACCTACGCCAAGGGCGCCTCGGTGCTTCGCCAGCTCGTCGCCTGGGTGGGCCCGGAGGAATTCATGTCCGGCGTGCGCGAGTACTTCAGCAAGCACGCCTGGCAGAACACCGAGCTCAGCGACCTCATGGCCGAACTCGAGAAGGCCAGCGGCCGCGACCTCGAAAAGTGGGGGCAGCTCTGGCTGGAGACCGCCGGCGTCAACACTTTGACTCCGGAAATCTCGGCGGACGCGGACGGCACCATCGGCTCGTTTGCCATCGTGCAGTCGGCGATCGAGAGCGAGCCGACACTCCGGCCGCACCGCCTCGCCGTCGGGTTCTACAACCTCAACGGCGCCGGCAAGCTGGAGCGCGTGCACCGCGTGGAGCTCGACGTCGACGGCGAGCGCACCGAGGTACCGGCCCTGGCCGGCCTTGCCAGGCCCGACCTCATCCTGCTCAATGACGACGACCTCGCCTACGCCAAGGTCCGGCTGGACCCGGCGTCCCTCGTCACCGCAACGGCCCACCTGAAGGACTTCAGCCAGAGCCTCCCGCGCACCCTCGTGTGGGGTTCGGCATGGGACGGGGCACGCGACGGTGAAACCCCGGCCCGCGGCTACGTCGACCTGATCCTCGCCAACATTGCCGAGGAATCCGATTCCTCCGTCATTCTGGTCCAGCTTCGGCAGCTCGCCACCACGCTGACCTTCTACGTGGCCGAGGAGCACCAGGAAGCCACCACCGTGGCCGCGGCCGACACGCTCTGGGACCTCGCCTCGGCGGTTGCCGCCGGCTCCGACGCCCAGCTGCAGTTCGTGAAGTCCTACGCCTTGCTGGCCCGCAGCGCCGGGCAGCTGGACACGGTGGCCGGGCTGCTGGACGGCTCGCGCGTCCTCGACGGGCTGACCGTGGACCAGGACTTGCGGTGGGAGCTGCTGACATCCCTCGTGGCCGGCGGGCGCGCCGGACAGGAGGGGATCGAGGAGGAACTGGCGCACGACAACACTTCAACCGGCCAGAACGCGGCGGCCCTCGCGAAGGCGGCCATCCCCACGCCCGAGGCGAAGGCCGAGGCCTGGGAATCCATTGTGGTCAAGGGCGATCTGTCCAACGCCCTGCAGGGCTCCGCGGTGACCGGCTTCACCCGGGTCCTGGACACCTCCCTCCTGGAGCCGTACGCCGAGAAGTACTTCGAGTCCGTCCCGGGGATCGTGGCCAACCGCACGCACGCGCTGGCCCAGCAGATCGTCGTCGGGCTGTACCCGGCCCAGCTGACCACGCAGGCCACCGTGGACCGCACGGATGAGTTCCTGGCCTCGCTGCCGGAGGACAGCTCCGCTCTGCGCCGGATGATGCTGGAAAACCGCGACGGCGTGGTCCGCGCCCTGCGGGCCCGCCAGGCCGACGTCGGCTAGGACACTCCCCCGACGCCCGATAGGACGCCCTCCCAACTAGCTACCAGCAGGGGCCGTTTTGGACCCCCATAACGGCCTTTGCTGCGAGCCAGTTGGGCGGGGACGTGTCCTAGGCTGGAGTCATGAGCCTAGACGAACACCGCTATGCGCTAACTGTCCGCTGGACCGGGAACCTCGGGGCCGGGACCTCTTCGTATCGCGGGTATTCCCGGGACCACGACGTCGAGATCCCCGGACTGCCGGTGCTGCGCGGCTCGGCTGATCCGACCTTCCACGGGGACCGCCAGCGCTACAACCCCGAGCAGCTGCTCCTGGCCGCGCTTTCGCAGTGCCACATGCTCTCCTTCCTGCACGTGGCCGTGAAGCACGGCGTGGTGGTGACGGCCTACCAGGACCGGGCCGAGGGGCTGATGCGGACCAACCGGGACGGCAGCGGGCAATTTGAGTCCGTCACGCTGAAGCCCCGTGTCACGGTGGCGGAGCCGGTGGCCCCGGGCGTCCTGGCGGAGCTCCACACCGAGGCAAACAAGGTCTGCTTTATCGCCCGCAGCGTCAACTTCCCGGTGCTGCACGAGCCCACGGCAGCGGTGGAGCCTCAGGCCGGCTGATCCCTGAAAGCGGCCAGGACCGTCCGCTCCTTTTCCGGCCCCAGGCCCGCCTTGCGCTCCCGGGTCAGACCGCGACGGCGTTCGTCCTCGAGAGTGTCGTGCAGTGTCTGCGTCCAGGGCCGCAGCGACAGTCCTGCCGCGAGGGCGGCGCTGTTGCTCCGGGCGGCGAAGCCGTCGTGGCCGGGCGGCAGCCACAGCGGCAGCGAATCAGGGCCCGCCCAGTAGTTCACGCCGTGCCCTGCCAGCCAGTCCCCGGGGACGGCCACCACCGTGGCCTTCGCGCCGGTGAGCCGCCGGCAGGCCTCCAGATAGGCGGCAAACGGCACGATCTCGCCGACGGCGTTCAGTGCCCCGGTGACGCGGGTCTCCGCCGCGGCCACCACCCAGGCCGCGAGGTCGCGGACGTCGATGACCTGGGTGGGGTCGGCAGGGATGTCCGGGACCAGGACGGGACCGTCATCCCGGGCGAAGCGGGCCGGCCAGTATCCGTAGCGGTCCGAGCCGTCGCCGGGTCCGCCGATCAGCCCGGCGCGGCAGAGGTGCGCCTTGTCCCGTGCCAGCCCGAGCGCCCAGTGTTCTATCGCGGACTTTGCTTCGCCGTAGTTTTCCATCGTCAGTTCCGTGCCCGGAGCCAGCGGCGGAAGCACCGGCGCATCTTCGGCCGCGCCGGCAACCGAATGGTCCGCGTAGACCGAGCAGCTGGAGATGACGGTCCAATGCCGGGCCGTTCCCGCCAGCACTTCGAGCGCCTCGCGGGCCTGGACGGGATCCCGCGAAACGTCGATCACGGCGTCCCATCGCGCCGGGCCTGAAGGTCCCGCGGCCACCGGCGCATAGGCGGCCGTCCCCTGCGAGCGGTCCGCCCGCACCCACGTGGCTCCGGCGGGCGGGCCGGCGAGGGTCCCGCGGGCCAGGCAGGTGACATCATGCCCGGCCATGATGGCCCACCGGGCTATTTCGGCAGAGAGGAAGGCCGTACCGCCAAGGACCAGGATGCGCATGGGTGCCACGGTACGGCGCTAATGTTGAAAGAGAACAGAGCGTTATGCGGCCGGCGAACGCCAGCAGGTTGCTAACAGCAGCCCCAGGGCAAACAACAGCCCCGCAGGAAACAGCATCAAGGAGCAAGCCACACCGATGTACAGCATGACAACAGCAGATCCCATCACTCCGCCGGACATTTCGGCAGTCAATCTGCCGGGCGCCCTGATAGCCCTGGGGATCGGCGTCACCGTGTGGCTGCTGGCGTCCTTCGTGATCGCCGGTATCACCAAGCGTGTCGCCGAGGGCAGCACATTCTTCAAGAAGCGGCATTTCCGCTGGGTGTCTCCCGCTCTGCGGGCACTGGACCACGAGCGCCGGGTCCAGCGGGCCCACACTATTGGTGCACTGCTCAATAGCGTTGTCGGCGTCCTGGTGGCCGTCCTCACCATCGTGTACGTGCTCAAATACCTGAACGTGGACATTGCACCGCTACTGACCAGCGTCGGTATCCTCGGTATCGCCATCGGCTTCGGCGCCCAGCAGCTGATCCGCGACTTCCTGGCCGGCATCTTCATCACGCTCGAGGACCAGTACGGGATCGGCGATGTCATCGAAACCTCCGAGGTGGTGGGCACGGTCGAGGCCATGAACCTGCGGATCACGCGGGTCCGCGCCGAGGACGGCACCATCTGGTACCTGCGCAACGGCGAAATCCTGCGGGTGGGCAACCGTTCCCAGGGCAATTACATCGCGCCGTCTGCCCCGCCGGCCGCAGAGGCCGATTCCACGCCGCAGCAGGCCGGAGAATAGAGACATGACGATTCCCAGCGCCGGAGAACCAAGCCAGCCCAGGCAGCTGCTGCAGAACGATCCGTTCAGCCAGCCCGGCTACACGGACAACTTCTACGACGCCGTGGGCGGCCACGAGACCTTCGTGAAGCTCATCGACGTCTTCTACGACGGCGTCGCGACCGATCCGCTGCTGCGCGCCATGTACCCGGAAGAGGATCTCGGCCCCGCGAAGCGGCGTTTCCTGATGTTCCTGGAACAGTACTGGGGCGGCCCGACGACGTACGGCGAGGAGCGCGGGCACCCGCGCCTGCGGATGCGCCACATGCCATTCCGGGTGACACCGGAGGCCAAGGAACGCTGGCTGTTTCACATGCGTGCCGCGGTGGATGCCCTGGAGCTGCCGCCGCTGTACGAGGGAACGCTCTGGGACTACATGGAGCGGGCGGCCCTTTCCATGGTGAACAGCCCCTCGGAGGCCTGAGCGCGGTCTGGAACGACCGGGACAGGGAAAGACCCCGGAGGCACTTGGGGGAATGTCTCCGGGGTCTTTCTGTGAGAAAGAATACCCTGCCGGGTATGGGTTCGCAAGGTGCTGATCGCAACTGCATTTGCGTGGCGGATCGGTGCGCCTACGTCACCGCGCGGCCCGGCTCCAGCGGCTCCTCGATGCCCGGGGCCATGCCGAAGAACAGGTGCCCGCACCCCAAGGGCGAACTCACGCCACAGTGCGGTCCGGTGCCTGGCGCCGTTCCCGGCCCGCGGCGAGCGCGCACCGCCGGTTGCCGGTGAAATGCACGAGGACCGAGACCACGAGGAACGCGACGAGCACCTGCGCCGTCGTCGCCAGCGCGGCTGCCCACCCGCCGTCCAGCGTCGGATCGAGGAAGTCGTAGACGTACCAGCCGTCGATCGCCCCGCGCCCCCAGGAGAAAACGAGGAAGGCGACTGGGTAGCCGAGCCATAGGAGCGGACGCCACCATTTGCCGCGCACGGTCTTCGTCACGAGGAGCCAGTCGAGGGCGACGAATAGCGGAGCCAGGCGGTGGTGCGCGAGCTGGGGCCAGTACATGTCCCAGCTCCACCACGGCTCGCCCGGCGGGGCCACGAGGACCGCGTAGATGATCCCCGTCATCACCAGATAGAAGACGAGCGCGCCGAACACATGGTCCCACCACCCCGGCAGCCGGCTCCGCGGCCGGACGGCGGATGCGATGAGCACGAGTCCCAGGACGAAGTTCGACTGGACCGTGAATTCCGAGTAGAGCTGGAAGACGTCTACGTCGTTGCCGGGCTGCGTGGCGTCATAGGTCTTCTGGCCGAGGGCGATCAGCACGAAGACTCCGACGGCGAAGCGGAGCATGCGGATCCAGGCGCGGTCCGGATGCAACGCGTCATTAAAGCCGACGTGTCGCTCAATCGCAGGATCCAGCACCAATAGACCGCTCATGCGCTCAGTATGGCAGGGACGTCCGGACCGGGACAGCCGAAAGAGCAGGGCCGGAAATCCGCCTCCACCGGCGCATGGTCCTAGAGCCCGGAACCTGTCCGGACCAGTACATGGCCGCGGGTGCCGCTGAGGCGGAACCACCGCCCGGCCCGGAAGAGCCGCTGCTCGCCGTCGGCCAGGAAGCCCAGGGTCAGTGCAGCGAACGCGGCGCCGGCCGGAAGACCGCCGGCGTCGGGCAGTTCCCGGCCCCAGACGGCCGCCCGGGCATTGTTGACGATCAGCGCGCCCGGCTTGTCCGGGATGACCGCAGCGATCTCTCGGATGCCGGTCTCGGCGGCGTCCCGCAGGACGGTGTCCCCCAGCGTGCCGAGGAGCTCCCAGCCGGTCCGCGGCGCGCCGATCCCGGCCCACGACTCGCTGACGGTCACCGCCGGAACGGGAAGTTCGACGTCGTGTTCCCCCGCCCGTGCCAGACGGTCCAGGACCGCGGACAGCGGCACGGTCACGTCGGTGTCCGCCGGCCGCGCCAGCGCCATGGTCCGCAGGCCCAGGATGGTGGGGGTGGATTCGCCGAGGAGCCGGGGCCGCAGCACGCAGACGTAGGCGGCCAGGACCGGGCCCGCGGCCTGGAGCCTGATGGCGCCGTCGTCAATGGACTTGGCCCGGGTGGCGAAAGTGCGCAGGTCGGCGAGGTCGCGGGGATCGGTGAACTGCAGGGGCTGGGTTAGGACATCAGACACACCACCGACTCTACCGGCTGCGCTTCCTTTCAGCGGTGCCGGCTGTTGAGCAGTGTCATGAGGCTTTTTGAGCAGTGTCACGGGGCCGTCTAGAGTCAGACCATGACTGAAGCCGAAGCCGGACTGCAGGGGCTCCCCACGCAGGACCCCACCTCCTCGCTCATCCAGCTCCTCAACCTCGGCGAGCTCGAGGGCGCACGGACGGACGAGGACATCTTCATGGGTCCCTCGCAGCAGCAGCCCAGGCACCGCGTCTTCGGCGGCCAGGTCCTGGCGCAGTCCCTCGTCGCCGGAAGCCGCACTGTCGATGCTGACCGCAGCGTGCACTCCATGCACGGCTACTTTCTGCGGCCGGGAGACGCCAACAAGCCGATCACCTTCGGCGTGCAGCGCCTGCGCGACGGCCGGTCCTTCTCGGCCCGCCGGGTCCATGCCTATCAGGAGGGAATGCCCATCCTGTCCATGATCGCCTCCTTCCAGGCCGAGGACGAAGGCATCGAGCACCAGTCCGAGATGCCGGCTGGCATCCCGGACCCCGAATCGCTGCCCAGCACGGCCGACCTCCTGGGCAAGTTCGATCACCCCGTGGCCCGGCACTGGGCCTACGAGCGGCCCTTCGATATCCGCCATGTCGATCCGGCACTCTACGTCTCGGCCGAGGGGCCCAGGGAAGCACGCAACGCCGTCTGGATGAAGACGTTCGGTCCGATGCCCGACGACGCCGGCCTGCACCGGGCGGCCCTGGCCTATGCGAGCGACTACACCCTGCTGGAGTCGGTTCTGCGCAGGCACGGGATGAGCTGGATTACCCCCGGGATGTCCGTGGCGAGCCTGGACCACGCCATGTGGTGGCACCGCCCGGTCCGGGTCGACGAATGGCTCCTGTACGTCCAGGAATCCCCCAGCGCCCAGGGCGCGCGGGGCCTTGCCACCGGGAGGATCTTCAGCCGGGACGGCCGGCACGTGGCAACGGTGGCGCAGGAAGGCATGGTCCGGGTCCCGAACGAGCTCAAGAACGACGATTTCAAGGACACAGCGCAGGGCGCCGTCCAGACCGCCATCTAGTTCAGAGTCCTGCAGCACCAGATGCGAAAGGCCGACCGCAGCTAGGGCGCCCTAGCCCTCCTGGCCGACGGCCGACATATCGCCGACGCCGGGCGTGCCATCGGCGAGCGCGTAGCGCTGGAATACCGCACCCTTCGGCGAGGCGACGACCGGCTCGATGAGTCTGAGGTTCGTCGGAACCACCCCGTCGGCGAAGACCTTCTTTCCGCTGCCGAGGAGGATCGGATACACCCAGAGCGTGAGCCGGTCGAAGAGCCGCTCGGCGAACAGGGTCTGCACGAAGTTGAGACTGCCGATGACATGGGTGTTCTCGTGCCGGTCGCGCAGTTCGCGTACGGCGGCGATGACATCAGGACCCAGCAGTGTGGAGCCGGCCCACTCGAGGGCCGGCGTCCGGTGCGAGGCCACGTATTTCGGGAGCCGGTTGAACAGCCGCGCGATCTCACCGTCCGCGTGAGGCCAGTACCCGGCGAAAATGTCGTAGGTCCGGCGGCCAAGCAGCAGCGCGTCCATCCCCGCCATCCCGGACTTGACCTGCTCGCCGACGACCTCGTCTAAGAGGGGTGCCTGCCAGCCGCCAAATGCGAAACCGCCGGCAGGGTCCTCCTCCGGGCCGCCGGGCGCCTGCGCGACGCCGTCGAGCGTGGTGAACAGGTCGATATGGATCAGTCCCATGCCGTGCTCCTTCGCTGTCGCCCGTCGTCGCCCGGGCGACGGGATCACTTCGACGCTCCCACACGATCCCCCTGCAGGCAACAGGTTTCAACGCTTCGTTCCCCTGGCCGGTTCCGGGTTGTCCACCGGCACACACAAGGCCGGCTCCCCGGGGGCGGAGAGCCGGCCTTGTCGTGGCGCTGTGGGACGTGCTTAGTCGCGGGTGAGGCGGCGGTGCGTCACGCGGTGCGGCTTGGCCGCGTCCGGGCCCAGTCGCTCGACCTTGTTCTCCTCGTAGGACTCGAAGTTGCCCTCGAACCAATACCACTTGGAGGGGTTCTCCTCGTCGCCTTCGTACGCGAGGATGTGTGTGGCCACGCGGTCCAGGAACCAGCGGTCGTGCGAGACGACGACGGCGCAGCCCGGGAATTCGAGCAGGGCGTTTTCGAGGCTGCTGAGCGTCTCGACGTCGAGGTCGTTAGTCGGTTCGTCAAGGAGCAGCAGGTTGCCGCCCTGCTTGAGGGTCAGCGCAAGGTTCAGGCGGTTGCGCTCACCGCCGGAAAGCACTCCGGCCTTCTTCTGCTGGTCAGGGCCTTTGAAGCCGAAGGCGGCAACATAGGCGCGGGACGGCATTTCGACGTGCCCGACCTGGATGTAGTCGAGACCGTCGGACACGACCTCCCACAGGGTCTTGTTGGGGTCGATGCCGCCGCGGCTCTGGTCGGCGTAGGAGATCTTGACGGAATCGCCGATCTTTAGTTCGCCGCCATCGAGCGGTTCGAGACCCACGATGGTCTTGAACAGGGTGGATTTGCCGACGCCGTTCGGGCCGATGACGCCGACGATGCCGTTGCGCGGGAGGGTGAAGGACAGGCCGTCGATCAGCGTGCGGTCATCGAAGCCCTTCTGGAGGTCCTTGGCCTCCAGAACAAGTCCGCCGAGACGCGGGCCCGGCGGGATCTGGATCTCCTCGAAGTCGAGCTTGCGGGTGCGGTCTGCCTCGGCAGCCATTTCCTCGTAGCGGGCCAGACGGGCCTTGGACTTGGTCTGGCGGCCCTTGGCGTTGGAGCGGACCCACTCGAGTTCCTCGGTGAGGCGCTTGGCCTGCTTGGCGTCCTTCTTGCCCTGGACTTCAAGGCGGGCACGCTTCTTCTCCAGGTACGTGGAGTAGTTGCCCTCGTAGGGGTACAGGTGGCCGCGGTCCACTTCGGCGATCCATTCGGCCACGTGGTCCAGGAAGTAACGGTCGTGGGTCACGGCGAGGACGGCACCTGCGTAGCTGGAGAGGTGCTGTTCAAGCCACAGCACGCTCTCGGCGTCGAGGTGGTTAGTGGGCTCGTCGAGCAGCAGCAGGTCCGGCTTCTGCAGCAGGAGCTTGCACAAGGCGACGCGGCGGCGCTCACCACCGGAGAGCAGGGTGACGTCGGCATCGGCCGGCGGGCAGCGCAGGGCGTCCATGGCCTGTTCCAGCTGGGAATCGATGTCCCAGGCGTCGGCCGCGTCGATCGCTTCCTGCAGCTGTCCCATTTCCTCGAGGAGGACATCGTAGTCAGCGTCCGGGCTGGCCATTTCCTCGGAGATCTCGTTGAAGCGCTGGATCTTGCCGTAGATCTCGCCGACGCCTTCCTGGACGTTGCCCAGGACGGTCTTGTCTTCGTTCAGCGGCGGCTCCTGCAGCAGGATGCCGACCGTGTAGCCGGGGCTCAGCCGGGCCTCGCCGTTGGAGGGAGTGTCCAGGCCTGCCATGATTTTCAGAATGGTGGACTTACCGGCACCATTCGGGCCGACAACGCCAATCTTGGCCCCCGGGAAGAAGGACATGCTTACGTCATCGAGGATGAGTTTTTCGCCGACAGCCTTACGGGCCTTGGTCATTGTGTAGATAAATTCCGCCATGCCTACAAATCTAGTGGTTCGGCCGGGATAACTCACATTCCGGAAGCCCGGGATCGGCCCTTTGACGTCGCCGGACAGCCCCGGACCGACGTGGACGGCACAGTTCAGCCCTCGATGCCCACAAGGCAGCCGCCTGAGGCCAGGCGGCAGCACGCTGACGGTAACGCGGCCGTTGCGCGTCCGGGCGACGGCGCAGGTGCCGCCGTCACGCCCGGCGGCACCTGCAGCATCGGCAGCCGGACCTGTGGGTGCCCGGCCGGTGGGCAGCCGGACCCTGGCCAGCAGCGTTGTTCCGCAGTTGTCCGTCTAGTCGACCCGCAGTGTCGTCCCGCAGTTCCCCGGGATTCAAGCTGCGGCCTCCTTCAGCTCGCCGGTTTGCTCGTCCACCTCCTCTTCCTCGCCGTTCGCGTCATTGATGAACGTCGTGTGGAGCCCGGCGCCGTCCGCGCCTTCACCACCGTCCGCGCCGGCATCCCCGCCGTCGCCGGCATCCGTCGGCAGCCCGCTGCCGTCGCCATCCCCGATGCCGGGCGCCGCGGGTGCACCGGGGGCTCCCGACCCGGCGGCTGAGAGGTTTCCTGCTGCCGAGCGCGTGAAGTTGGCAGAGCCCCACATGAGATCGTGGCCGACGGACTCGGCATCGATCTCGGCGACGTGATAGACCCGGCCGTCCTTTTCCCAGCTCCGCATCTTGAGCCTGCCAACAACGATGACGCGCTGGCCTTTCCGGACGCTGCAGCCGATGTTGCCGGCCAGTTGCCGGTACCCCTGGACAGTGAACCAGTTGGTGTTGCCATCCACCCAGGTGCTGGAGGCGCGGTCGTAGCGGCGCTCGGTGGCGCCGAGCCGGAATGACGCCGTGGCCACCCCGCCGGGAGTGGTTGCACTTCTGATCTCCGAGGCGACGAAGCCACGGACCGTAATGTTGTCGCTCATTCTCATGTCCTGTCTCGAATTGTCGTGCCCTGGCGGGCAGTTCCAGCATCCTGCCGCGGACCGCGGCTGGGGAGGGGCCGACTGTGCCATGTGGAAAACCGGCCGCCGGCGGCGGTGCCGGCGATGTGTTGGGGAATGGTCCCGCCTGCAGGACAGGACATCCGCCGGTGTTGACCGTCACCGGCCGTCCGGCACTGTAAACTTTTGGAGGCGTCCCCCGGCAGCAGCCGGCGGGATCCAGCGTGCCCCAGTAGCTCAGGGGATAGAGCAGCGGCCTTCTAATCCGCCGGTCGGGGGTTCGATTCCCTCCTGGGGCACAAGAGAGCGGCTCTGACCTGCGACAACGCAAGGTCAGGGCCGTTTCCTGCTCCAACCTCGGGTACGTTCCACCGGAACCCGCCGAATCGCCGCCGAACCCACCTCCCACACTGGAAACGGCGCAGGGCCGGTGCACCGCCGGTGGCACCTGGCATCATGCGCCTGGCGGGCAGTCCAAGCCCTCGGAGGCGGCGGCACACCCGTTGTGCCTGGCCGTAAGCTCATCCAGTCGGGCCTGCTGGTCCCGGACGAGGGCAAGGAGATATCGCCGGTCGCGGACGTTCTGGTCGACGACCCGGCCGGCATATTCGTTCTCGTCCTCTGTGAGCCGCGCTTCGATGGCGGCGAGTTCGTCAGAGGCGCCCATTCCGTTCTCCTTGATGTGGTTCGTGGTGTCAGCCGGATCCGGTCTGACTTTGCCTCCCTACGTCACAAAACATGCTGTGCCGCCGGCGGCCGGGCGTCAGATCCACTTGTTGTGCTTGAACGCCAGGAACAGAATCGCACCCATGCCGAGCATGAGCCCCAGCGCCATCGGATAGCCGAAAATCCAGTCGAGCTCCGGCATAGCCCGGAAGTTCATGCCATAGATCGACGCGATCAACGTCGGGGCGAACAGGATCGCAGCCCACGACGAAATCCGCTTGACCTGTTCGTTTTGGGCGAAGCTGGACTCCGTCAGGAGGCGCATTTCGTCGTTTTGCCGCTGGGCCACGAGGGCCGCGTTCACGGCCAGCGCATTCTGAAGCAGCGCACGGAAGGCTGACACCCGCTCCCCGAGCCTGAGGGCGTGGTCCAGGACGTCGCGGAAATGGTCCTGCAGCTCAGGGTCCGGCACGCCGTCCGGGCCGCCGGCCATGAGCGTCTGCAGGATCCCGGACAGGGGGGCCGTCGCGCGCTGGAACGTGATGACCTGGCGGGACAGTTCGTAAATCCTGCGCGACACCCCGGGATCGGCGGCGAACAGATCATCTTCGATTTCATCTATGTCGTTTTCCAGCCCGGCCGCCACCGGCTCGTACTCATCCACCACCTGGTCCAGAATGGCGTACAGCACGGCATCCGGTCCGAGCGCCAGGAACTCCGGCTCGGACTCCATGCGCCGGCGCACTTTGGCCAGATCGGGCGACTCGGCCCGGCGGACAGTAACCACGAAGTCCGGGCCGGCAAAAACATGGATCTCGCCAAACTCGACCTTTTCCACATCATCCAAGTACCGGGCGGGCCGCAGCACCAGGAACAACGTCTCGCCATAGTGCTCCAGCTTCGCCCGCTGGTGGCCGGCGAGCGCATCCTCCACGGCCAGATGGCTCAGGTCGAATTCCTCCGCCACCGAACGCAGTTCGTCAGGCTCCGGCCGGTAGAGCCCGATCCAGGCCATGCCCTGGCGCTGCCGCAGGAGGAAATACGTCTCCTCGAGGTCTTCCGGATCGGCGGTCCGGCGACCGTCCACATAGACGGCGTTGTCAATAATGGTCACGGCCGCGCCTCCTCATCAAGGCTTTCCCTTGGCTGTGACGTTATACCGAGTCCGGGCCGGTGCCAACAGCCCGGGCCGCCCATAACCCCCGGCGGGTTTGGCCGGCCCAGGCGGCCGCCCGTCGGTATTTCCGAGGACTGCCCAGGCCGTGCCACGGCGACGGGGCGGCCCTCCTGACCCACGCGCTGTCCGGGCCCACATCCGGGCCCACATCCGCAGCCCCGGCAGGGCCGGATCCGGGCCACATCCGGGCCCGGACGCGCCCGCGTCCCGCATGTCCCGCATGCCCCGCGAGCCATCAGCACGCTTAGTATTGAGTGGACAGGCAGGCCGCCCGGGAACGCCCGGGTGCCCTGCCCGCAACCGAAAGGTACGGCCGCCATGACCCAGACACCCCGCAGCTCCGAGCCCGGCAATCCCGAGGACACCATCACCACCCCGAACATGACCACCCGGAAGCCGGGGGACGCTGACATCACGCCCGGGTCCGCCGGGCCCGGCTACACTGCCGGGGTGCCAGGCAGCCCCGATCCGGATTCCGGGACTCCCGTTGCCGGCACTCCGGCTGCCGGCACGACCCCGCCGCAGGTGGAAACTGCCCGCGCAGAAACCCCCAAGCCCGCGCCCGCCCCGGAAACGCGGCAGGTCACCCGCGCGGGGATGGTCTGGGCCGCGGTTGCCTGCGCGCTGGTGGTGCTGATCCTGCTCATCGCCTTCATCCTGCAGAACCAGGAATATGTGCTGGTGAAGTTCTTTGGCCTCCAGGGGTCGGTCCCGCTCGGCATTGCCCTGTTCATCGCAGCGGTCGGCGGCGGTGTGCTGGTCGCGATCGCCGGTGCCGCCCGGATCATTCAGCTGCGGCTCGCCGCACACCGTCAGCGCGTCAGCCGACGGACCAGCCCGGGCACGGGCACCCGCTGACGCCGGCAGGCGCTAGCCTTTTTCCATGAGTGACGCGGAATCCCGGAGCCAGGCAGCCGTCACCACCGCCGCGGCGGACTGGCCCGACGTCGAGCGTCTTTTCGGCATCCGCGGCGAACCGTCCCGCTGCTGGTGCCGCTTCTTTGCCGTGACCGGAACCCAGTGGTCCGAGTCCACCCCGGAGCAGCGGAAGGCCCAGCTGCGGGACAAGTTCGACGGCGATGCCCCGCCTCCGGGGGTCCTGGCCTTCCGGGGAGGGACTCCGGTGGGCTGGTGCGCCGTCGAGCCTCGCGGGTGTTATCCACGGATCCTGCGCTCGAAGGTCCTGGCGGCGGCCCCCGAGGCGGTCCGGGATCCTGACGCAAACCAGGTGTGGGCCGTCAGTTGTTTCGTCGTCGCCCCCGGCCAGCGCCGAACCGGCGTGGCGCGGGCGCTGCTCACAGCCGCCGTCGGGCACGCCCTCGCCAACGGGGCAAAGGCTGTGGAGGGCTATCCGGTCGATCCGGCACAGCGGCCCAAGGCGGCCCCGGCGGACCTCTATCACGGCACCCTGGGGCTCTTCCTCGCCGCGGGATTCGACGTGGTCAGCGCCGCGGTGCCCGGACGCGCCGTCGTCCGCCTGACGGCTTCCCCGGCCGGCACCGGCACGCCGTCGTCCGCCTGACTGGCTGCTCAGGGCAGCGTCAGGATGACCGGGCCGTCCTTCGTGATGGCAACGGTGTGCTCGCTGTGCGCGGCGCGGCGCCCGTTCGCGGTGCGGAGGGTCCACTCGTCGTCATCATGGTAGTAGTCGTCCTTGCGGCCCAGAATCAGCATCGGTTCGATGGCGATGACCAGGCCCTCGGTCAGTTTGATGCCGCGGCCCGGCCGGCCGTCGTTGGGCACGTGCGGCTCGGCGTGCATGGTCTTGCCGATCCCGTGGCCACCGTGGTCGGCGAGCAGCCCGTAGCCGGCCCGGCGTGCTGCCCCGCCGATCGCGTAGGCCAGATCCCCCATCTTGTTCCCGATCCTCGCCGCGTCGATCCCCCGGGCCAGTGCGGCGTCCGTGGCGTCGATGAGGGCCTGGTCCACCGGGTCCGGGGTTCCCACGATGAAACTGACGGCGGCATCGCCGCACCAGCCGTTCAGGAACGCGCCGCAGTCCACGCTTAGCAGGTCCCCGTCCTGAAGCCGGTAGTCGTTGGGAATGCCGTGGACGACGGCGTCATTGACGCTTGCGCAGATGACCCCGGGGAACGGGACGGACGCCCAGCGCGGCCGGTAGTTCAGGAACGCCGGGGTGGCACCGGCGTCGGCGATGGAGGCGGCGGCGACCTCGTCGAGTTCCTTGAGCGAGACACCAACGGCGGCGGCGTCCCTGACCCGGACCAGCGTGTTGGCGACCACCCGGCCGGCCTCGCGCATGAGTGCGATCTCTTCGGGAGTCTTGATCATGGACATGGGATTCCTTCCGGCGCGGCGCCACGGGTTGCTGGGTTCAACTCTAAGGCCCGCCCCTGGATGTCTACAGTGGCCTTATGGCCACCACGGAACTGATCGCAGCGATCCGCGGCCGGCTGCGGGCCGCGGCCGATCCCGGCCGCGCTGCCGGGGCGCAGGCGTACATGAAATCGCAGATGCCGTTCCTGGGCGTGCGGGTTCCGGAGGTCCGCAGGATCGTCAAGGCCGCAGCCGCCGAGCACCCGCCGGCCGGTCTGGCGGACCTGCAGGACACGGTGCTCGCGCTGTGGCGGAACGCCGGCTGCCGTGAGGAACGCTACGCCGCGATCGAGCTCACCGGGCTGAAGCTCGCGGCCGGGGAGCTCAGCATGCTGGCCCTGTACGAGGAAATCATCCGCACCGGGGCCTGGTGGGACCTCGTGGACGGGGTGGCGCACCGGCTGGGCGCGCTCCTGCAGGCACACCGGGCAGAACTGGTCCCGGTGCTGGGGAGCTGGAGCAGGGATGATGACTTCTGGATCCGGCGGGCCGCCATTACGGCGCAGCTGGGGGCGAAAACCGCCACGGACACGGCCCTCCTGGCCACGGTGATCGAGGCCAATCTGGGCGATCCGGAGTTCTTCATCCGCAAGGCGATCGGGTGGGCGCTGCGCCAGTACGCCAGGACCGATCCGGACTGGGTGCGGGCGTTCGTGCAGCGGCATGGGGAACAGCTGAGCCCGCTCTCCCGCAAGGAAGCGTTGCGGAACCTGCCGGCCTAGATGATGGGCCGCGTCGTGACGGGCTCGTCCGATTTGCTGAACAGCAGCTTGGTCTTCGGATCCAGGAAGATCAGGTACAGGGCAAACAACAGGGCGATGATGGCCGCGGCGTTGCGGGCCAGCGCCAGGGCCAGTCCCAGGTCCGCGGTCTGCAGGTACGGGAACACATCCAGCTGGTCCGAGATCGCGTAGACCATGAAGAAGGACACGATGAAGTAGAGCGCCTTGACCTGCCAGTCGTCGCGGATGCCTGTGACGGCAAACAGCGGAATGAGCCAGACGATGTACCAGGACTGGATCATCGGGGACAGGAGCACGACGGCGGCGAACGCCAGGGTGAGCCGGCGCATCAGGCGGTCGTAGTCACCGCGGAAGATCTGCCAGGCGACGATCCCGACGGCGACCAGCTTGCCGGCGTCGAATGCCCACTTGGCGAGGCCCCAGCCGTCAAGCCCGAACGCGTTGGAAATCGAGGCGACGATCAGGCCCATCAGGCCGACGGGCGCGTACCAGATCCAGATGCTGCCCGGGGCGGACAGCCCGTTGATCCAGCCGAAGCCGAAGCCGTTGACCCGGCTCATGAGATACAGCAGGGCGAGGCTGATGCCGGCCGTGAGGCCCCAGAAGACGAATTTGCGCGGCCAGCTCGCGTTCTTCCCCGCCCAGAGCAGGCCGATGAACGGCAGGAAGACGATCGTGATGGGCTTGACCGAGATGGACAGCGTGACGAGCACGATGCCGAGAATGACCCGGCGCGTGGCGCAGTAATACAGGCCGGCCAGGGCCAGCCCGATCATGAGCGCGTCGTTGTGCACGCTGGCGATGAAGTTGGTGAGGAACAGCGGGTTGGCCGCCGTCAGCCACAGGGCGCGGTTCGGGTTCACTCCGTGGAGTTCGGCCAGCTTGGGCACGTAGATCACGCACAGGACGATGCCCACCAGCGCCGCCAACCGGAAGAGCATGATGCTGCCTTCGGGGTGCACGTTGGTGGCCCAGACCACGAACTGTTCGATCCACAGGAAGAGCTGGCCGTACGGGACGGGAGCCTCGGTCCACATCTTGTCGGCGCCGAGCTGGAAGTAGTTGGAGAGGGCCGAAATGCCGTTCTCGTAGGGGTTGAAACCCTCCACCATGAGCCGGCCCTGGCCGATGTAGGCGTAGACGTCGCGGCTGAACAGCGGCACGGAGAACATCAGCGGCAGGCCCCACGCCACCGTCGCCTGGAGCGTGGCCTTGCGGGCACCGGCTCCCCAGACGCGGACGCGCTGGCCGAGCCGCAGCCAGGCGCGGACCAGCAGCATGCCGCCAAAGGCCAGCAGCACAATGGACAAGGCCACGCCAATGGCCTCAGTGCGCATCCAGATAAACAGCGGGACGCGGCGGAGCTCGGACACCGGGGCGAGCCAACCGACGCCGATGGAACCGATCGTCATGAACAGCGAACCCAGGAACCCGGCGAGGATCGGAGACCGGGGATTGTCGACGTCGTCTACCCGCGCAGTTCCGGAGACAGCAGTGCCGGACACAGCGGTGCCGGACAGGGCAGTGCCGGACAGGGCAGGGCCGGACGACGACGCGGGGGACTCAGACTTCCGGGACAAGGACGGGCGGGAGATACCGGCAGCCGTTTCCCCCGCCGCAGGCACAGGCGCCGTCATATCAGAATCGTCCAATCTGTTGTGGGTCAAAATTCCGCCCACAGCCGGCCGAACAATCCGGCCCGGGGCGCCGCGTTTGCGAAATACGTTCACGAAATAAATCGACGGCCGCGTACCGGAAATCCTAGCACCGGACGGCTCCGTGGCGTCGGAACGGTAGGCTGGGCGGGTGCCTATAACTAACGAACGCATCGTCTGGATCGACTGCGAAATGACCGGCCTGGACACCAAAAACGACGCCCTCATCGAGGTGGCAGCCCTCGTGACGGATTCCGAACTCAACATCCTGGGTGACGGCGTCGACGTCGTCATCAAGCCCGACGACGCCGCGCTGGCCCAGATGAACGACTTCGTCCGCGACATGCACACGCGGTCCGGCCTCCTGGCGGAGCTGCCGAACGGCAAGACGATGGCCGAAGCGCAGGCCGCCGTGCTGGACTACATCAAGAAATGGGTGCCGGACCCCAAGAAGGCACCGCTCGGCGGCAACTCCGTGGGCACCGACCGCGTGTTCCTGGTCCGGGACATGCCCGACGTCGTGGAGCACCTGCACTACCGGGTCATCGACGTCAGCACCATCAAGGAGCTCTCCCGCCGCTGGTTTGCCCGGGCGTACTTCCAGTCCCCCGCCAAGCTGGGCGGGCACCGCGCCCTGGGCGACATCAAGGATTCGATCGACGAACTCCGCTACTACCGGGAGGCCGTGTTCGTCCCCGCGCCCGGACCGGACAGTGCCACGGCACAGCAAATCGCCAAGCGCGTCATGGGCGGCGACGCAGCCGAGCCTGCCGAAAACGAGCCTGCCGAAAAGTAATCTGCGCCACGTTTCGCGGAAATTTTGGTGAAAATCGCAAAAGTGGCAAAAGCACCCCCGAACAACAGGTAAGCTATTTGTCGTTGCCTTTCCAGTCAGCCGGTTCGCCGGAGGGCCTGATACGGCACATGGTGGGCGTAGCTCAGTTGGCAGAGCGCCTGGTTGTGGTCCAGGAGGTCGCGGGTTCAACCCCCGTCGCTCACCCTCATGAAGGACGGCAGTGATTGTCCGACCTTTTCAAAGGCCGCACCGGATATCCGGTGCGGCCTTTGTTGTCTGTGCCGTTGTCTTGTCTTTGTCGTTCTCTGCGCAGGATCGCCGGCCTGCGCAGAGCGGCTGTGCAAGATCAGGCGTTCGGCGCAGTCGTCCCAGGAACTGTCATTGGAAGGAAACGCAGTGAAGCGCAAGCTCTTTGAAGAAGACCACGAGATGTTCCGCGAGATGGCCGCGGAGTTCAACGCGCGCGCGGTGGCCCCCCACTACGCCCAGTGGGACGAAGACCACATGATGTCGCGTGAGCTGTGGTCTGCGGCCGGTGAACAGGGCCTGCTGGGCCTGGCCGTGCCGGAGGAGTTCGGCGGCATGGGCATGAGCGATTACCGTTTCCGCGCGGTGCTCGACGAAGAATTCGCCAAAAGCAACCACCTCGCCGTCGGTCTGGCGTTCCACCTGCATGATGACATGGTCCTCCCCCACCTGCTGGCCTACGCTTCCGATGACCTCAAGGCCCGCTGGCTGCCGGCCATGGTCTCCGGCGAAAAGGTCACCTCGATCGCCTGGACCGAACCCGGCGCCGGTTCCGACCTGCGCGGCATCCGCACCAAGGCAGTGCGCGACGGCGACGACTGGCTGATCAGCGGCCAGAAGACGTTCATCGGCAATGGCATCTCCGGCGACGCCTCCCTGGTCCTGGCCCGCACCGACGGCGGCACCGGACGCGGAAACCACGACTCGTTCTCCCTCTTCATGGTTCAGAAGGGCGAGGGCTACAACACCGGCAAACAGCTGGACAAGATGGGCCTGAAGGCCTCGGACACGGCGGAACTGTTCTTCGACAACGTCCGCGTCCCGCATGCCGACCTGGTGGGCGAGGAGGGCAAGGGGCTGCAGTACGCGGCCGAACAGCTCCCCCAGGGCCGCCTGGCGATCGCGGTGGCCAGCTCCGCCGTCGTGCGCGCCGTCTACGAGGCGACCGTCAGCTACACGAAGGACCGCAACGCGTTCGGCGAACGGATCATCGACTTCCAGAACAGCCGCTTCGAACTCGCCGACATCCTCACCGAGGTCGAGGTCACCGAAACCTACGTCGACCAGGCCATCCTGGCCTTCAACGCCGGGGAGCTCGACGCCGCCGGCGCGGCCCGCGCCAAACTGTGGGCCTCCGAGCGCGCCAAGTCCGTCACGGACCGCTGCCTGCAGCTGCACGGCGGCTACGGCTACATCCTGGAATACCCGGTGGCCCAGGCCTATCTCGCCGCCCGGCTGCTGACGATCTTCGGCGGCACCAACGAAATCATGCGTGACGTCGTCGGCCGCACCATCGCCGGCTGACCCGCCCCTCTCCGACAGCACCCGAGGAACCTTCCTGACATGACCGTCCTGCCCATCACAATCTGGGGCGAGCCCGTGCTCCACCGCCGGGCCGCGGAAGTCGAAGTCTTCGACGACGGGCTCCGCACCCTGATTGCCGACATGTTCGAGACCAACGACGCCGCCAACGGCGTCGGGCTCGCCGCCCCCCAGGTGGGGGTTGGCAAGCGTCTCTTCGTGTACAAGTACGACAACGACGACGGCGCCCCGCCCACCGGCGTCGTGGTCAACCCTGTGCTGACCCTTTCCAAGGTGTCCGGCGCACTGCCGGACCCCGACGATGAAGAGGAAGGCTGCCTGTCCTTCCCGGGCGGCCAGTACCCGCTCAAGCGGGCCGAATGGGCCAGGGTCCAGGGCTTCGACGGCGACGGGAAGCCGGTGGAATTCGAGGCGACCGGCTGGTTTGCCCGGGTGATCCAGCACGAGTACGACCACCTCGACGGCAAGCTCTACGTGGACCGGCTCATCGACCGCTATGCGCGCAAGGCCATGAAACAGGCCAAACGGAGCGGCTGGGGCGTTCCCGGCCTGACCTGGATGCCGGGCGTGGACCCGGACCCGTTCGGCCACTGACCCGACCAGACAACAGTGAAGGCGGCGGGAGGCAGGGCGTGGATGTGCTCCAGGGTGCGCGGATTCCCCCACCTTTGACATCGGCGCGGCGGAATTCGACGGCGGTTTGGCGGGACGGGCCGCCGTCGGGGTCCAAAGGTGGGGAATCTCCGCGGATTTTCCCTAGTTCGGAAGTGAACCCGGCCGGCTAGCTCCCCGAAGTGCGTTCGACGGCCGCCAGGATCGCGGCGCCGAGCTCGGCGGGCTTGGTGAACTGCGGCCAGTGCCCGGTGGGCAGGTCCACGTAGTCGACGTCGCGGATGCGTGCGAGTTCGGCCACGTAGGGGTGGCCCCCGGCAATCATCTCCGTCAGCAGGGCGGACGGGAATTCGCAGGCGATGATGGTGGCCGGGACGTCGTAGCGGCGTTCGTCACGCAGCTGCTGCTTGTCCTGGGCAACCCCGCGCGGCTGCGGGATGGCACGGGCGCGGAACATGGTCCGCAGTTCCTCGGTCAGGTCCGTGAGGTCCTCGTCCTCGAAGAGTTCCCACGGCGGCAGCGGGATGGCGTCCCCGTCGGTCGGGAGTTCGTCGTTGATGACCCCGCCGTCCCCCAGGGGTCCGCTGTCAACATAGATGGCGCGGGCCACCAGGCCGGGGCGGGCGTCAACCGCGCCGTGGATGATGGCGCCGCCGCCCGAGTGTCCCACCAGGACAACCGGGTCGGCGAACGCATCGATCGCGGCGACGACGGCGCCGATGTGGGTTGCCAGGCCGATGCCTGCCCGCGGGGCGTCCACCGATTCCAGTCCAGGCAGCGTGAGCGGGTGCACTGCATGCCCTGCCGCGACCAGCGGCGGCGTCACCTCCGCCCACGATGTCGCGTCCAGCCAGAATCCGGGAACCAGAATGATATCCATGCCGGTACCCTACCCGGCCCGCCGCCTTGCGGCACGCACCGGACCGTGAAGTCCGGACCCTGACCCCGGACGGTGATTCCGGACCGTGATTCCAGAACGCGAATTTCCAGACCGCGAATTGCCGGGCCGCGCATTCCGGGACGGGCGCTCGGCTAAGCCTCCCCCGGATTTTCCAGGCTCGCCGCGTAGTCCGGCACATAGTGGAACAGCTCCCGCGGCGGCCGCGTGTAGTTGACGGCCTTCGGCCGCTCCGGCAGGGTCACCGGTTCAGTCCGCACTTCGGTGTAGTCGATGCTGGAGAGCAAATGGGCAATGAGGTTGATCCTGGCCCGGCGTTTGTCTTCGGCTTCCACCACGTACCACGGTGATTCTGCCGTGTCCGTCTGCACGAACATGTCGTCCTTGGCCCGCGAATAGTCTTCCCAGCGCAGGATTGCCTCGCGGTCCATCGGCGAGAGCTTCCATTGCCGCATGGGATCATCCAGGCGGGACCTGAACCGCCGTTCCTGTTCGGCATGGCTGATCGAGAACCAGTACTTGAAGAGCAGGATGCCGTCCTGGATGAGCAGGCGCTCAAAGACCGGGCACTGCGCCATGAAGCGCTTGTGTTCGGCCGGGGTACAAAAGCCCATGACGTGTTCGACGCCGGCGCGGTTGTACCACGAGCGGTCCATCAGGACGATCTCCCCGGCGGCGGGAAGGTGCGCCACATAGCGCTGGAAGTACCACTCACCGCGTTCGCGTTCCGTGGGTGCCGGCAGCGCAACGATGCGGGCGAACCGCGGATTCAGGTACTCGGTGACCCGCTTGATCGCGCTCCCCTTGCCCGCTGCGTCCCGGCCCTCAAAGATGACCAGGACGCGTGCGCCGGTGCTCCGGACCCACTCCTGGAGACCTACCAGCTCGGCCTGGAGCCGCAGGAGTTCAGCCTCGTAGAGGCCGACCGCCAGCCGGGCCCGCTTCCGCGCGGAACCTCCGGAGCCCTTCTTCTGACCGGCGCGCCCCTTGCCCGAATCACCCGTGCGATGTGCCATGTTTCCCGTCCCCGTGCTCCGGCGTGGCGGCTTGTCCCGCAGCGCCCATTCTCGCCGGACAGCACAACGCCTACAAGGGCCCTCCAGCCCGGGGGCCGGGACCGGCGGAGCTCCTATGCTTGGGCCATGGAATTCCCGGTGCCGACGGCGATGCAGCCAATCCTCACGCTCACGGTAAACCCTGCCCTGGACGTCAGCACGGTCACCGACCAGGTCATTGGCGAGCACAAGCTCCGGTGCCACACCAGCCGGCTGGACCCGGGCGGCGGCGGGGTCAACGTGGCACGGGTTGTGCACCGGCTCGGAGGGCAGACCATCGCGGCCTATACGGCCGGCGGTCCGACCGGCGAGGCTTACCGCCGGCTGATCGAAGCCGAGCGCATCCCCACTCTGTTGGTGCCAATCAGCGGCAGCACACGCCAGAACTTCACGGTCGATGAAACGACGACCGGAAAACAGTTCCGCTTTGTCCTTGAGGGTCCCGAACTGAGCGAGGAGGAATGGCGCAGATGCCTGGCGATTGTCGCGGAATCCGTCCCGGCGGGCGGATATGTTGTCGCGAGCGGAAGCCTGCCGAAAGGCGTTCCCGACGACTTCTATGCCCAGGTTGCCCGGCTGGCGAACGAGCGCGGGGCACGGTGCGTTGTGGACGCTTCGGGGCCCTCCCTCGCCGCGGCGCTGGCAGAGGGGGTCTTCCTGGTCAAACCGAGCCGGCGGGAACTCGCCGCACTCGTCGGCGGGACCCTGGACACCGACGAGAGCCAGGTCGCGGCCGCGTCGTCCCTCGTGGCCGACGGGTCGGCGCAGCACGTTGCCCTGACGCTGGGCGGAGAAGGAGCAGTGCTGGCATCAAAGTCCGGAACCCTCAGGCTGCCGGTGCCGCACGTGCGGGTCCGGAGCACGGTGGGCGCGGGCGACAGCTTCCTGGCGGCCTTCGTGCTCCGGCTCGCACAAGGCCGCGGCCTGGAGGACGCGTTCCGGGCCGCCGTCGCCGCCGGGACCGCCACCGTGACGACGACGGCCACAGAGCTGTGCCGCCGCGACGACGTCGAACGGCTCGAGGCAGAACTCGCGGTCCGGCCATTCGAGCCGTAGGCCGCAGCCGTTGACCGAGTCAGACGCCTGACGCGTCAGAGGAGAGGTGCGCCGGTGGCGGCATCTATTGCCAGGGGAACGAGCATGATCAGCAGGATCGAATAAAGCACAGTGGCCACTCCGACGGCGGCGGAATCCTCGCGGCCCCAGAGTAGGTCGGTCCATAGGACCACTGCGATCACCGTCACCATGACGGTGACAAACCATCCGACGGAGTTCAAAGCGTGATATTCATTTGTCGTGCCCAGGTTCACGCCCAGGACAATGCCAAGCCAGCCGATCCCGATGATCAGGACCGGTCCTAACACTGCCAGCGCCAGTGCCAGCCTCCCGAAGCTCGTGCCCGGAAGCCCCAGCCGTCCGAACGCCAGCCTCTTGGTCCCGGTCATCCTTGTGCCTCTCCCCCGCATTGAGCGCCGCGCTGCTGCCGCCGGACTGCCAGCACATCGCGGCCGTGTCCGGGCTGCCAGAGGAAAACGTCCCGGGCAGCACTCCAGCCGGCCGGCACCGAGGCCCGTGCCTGACCCAGTGAGGGCATGGCGGCAAGAGGCACGGCAATACATGGTCTGGGTGTACGGAGCACGGTGCAGTCAGCGTGGAACGATGCTTTGCTGCTGCGGGCAGGATCCGAGGATGCGCTTCATCGCCTCCTTCTCTGTGGGCGTGACCCACAGCAGGTAGGCTGCCTTGACGGAAATCTGGCGGGCAACGTAGTGGCAGCGGAACGCCTTGTTAGGCGGCAGCCAAGTGGCGGCGTCGGACGCGCTTTTGTCCTGGTTGGCGGGGCCGTCGACGGCGATCAGGTTGAGGGGGTCGTTGGCCAGATGTTCGCGCTGCTGTGCGGTGAGCTGCTGGGCCCCCTTCTGCCAGGCGTCGCCGAGCGCCACGACATGGTCGATCTGCACGGCGGCGCTGGTCTCGGCGCCCCGGCGGAACGCGATCGTCCGGCCGGTGTACGGTTCCCGGAGGGTGCCGCCGGCCACCTGGCACCCTGACCCGGTCACGAATTCGGCTGCCTCCAGGTCCCTGCGGAGGATGTCGTTGCGGGTATCGCAGCCGTTGCGGTCGGCGTCGAGCCAGGCCTGGCCGAACGCGCTCCGGTCGTAGGTGTCCCTGGCTGCCCGGCCCTTGACCGGAAGTGTGTCCAGCAGACTTGCGGCGCTTGCCTCGGGGACGGTCCGGACGGCGTCGACCGGGCTCATCCACCCGCCCGCAAGCACGGGAGCGTCGCTGGGGCCGGCAACCTGCGGCTCCGCGGCGGCAAACTGGCCGGCCGTGAAGAACCACGCCAGGCCGCCGAGGACGGCCAGGCCGGCCACGGCGAGGAGAAGCCAGGCCTGGAGGGAGCGGCGCCGGGCGCGGCGGAATTCCGTCCACGTGACGGTCATGATAATACCTGCGGACACCGATCCGGTTGCACGTCCTGAGCCTACGCCGGCGCTCTGACACCAAGGACATTGTCCACAGTGTTGAGGACCGGTGGCCGGGCAGCCGCGGGCTATTGTTCCCGCGTGACCCGTTTCAGGTCTTCGTTGGCCAGATCAAGCAGTGACTGGAGCTGGTTCACCCGGTCGTCGTTGACCTCACCGGTCTGGCGTTTGGCGACGGCGTCGTCAAGGAGCCGTTTCGCTTCTTTCGCGTTGCTCCGTGCGACGTCCAGCGCGTGTTCCAGGGTGGTCTCGTGTTCAATAGCCGGGTTCTGTTCCATGGCTCCATTGTGGTTCCCTTTCCCGGCCGATTCCAGTACATCGGCCGGGAAAGGAGGAACAAGTCCGGGTCAGGGACGAAGGCCCCGCCGGGTTACTGCACCTAGACCTGTGCGGGCAGCCCGGCGGCCTCGAGGATGGAGGTGGCGTCCTTTGCAGGGAAGGACGGCGGGTTGACGCCGGCCATTTCCTCCATGACGCGGACCACCTGGCAGCTGTAGCCGAACTCGTTGTCGTACCAGACGTACAGGACGAGGTTCTTGTCGTTGGAGATGGTAGCGAGGCCGTCGACGATGCCGGCGCGGCGCGAGCCGACGAAGTCCGTGGAGACAACGTCCGGCGAATCGATGTAGTCGATCTGCTTGCGCAGGTCCGAGTGCAGCGACATTTCCCGCAGGTAGTCGTTGACTTCGTCCGTGGTGGTGCCGTTCTCCAGGCTCAGGTTCAGGATGGCCAGGGACACGTCCGGGGTGGGGACGCGGATGGAGCTTCCGGTGAGCTTGCCGAGCAGTTCGGGCAGCGCCTTGGCCACGGCCTTGGCGGCACCGGTCTCGGTGATCACCATGTTCAGCGCGGCGGAGCGGCCGCGGCGGTCGCCCTTGTGGAAGTTGTCGATCAGGTTCTGGTCGTTGGTGAAGGAGTGGACCGTCTCGACGTGCCCGTGGACCACGCCGTAGCGGTCATTGATCGCCTTCAGGACCGGCGTGATGGCGTTGGTGGTGCAGGACGCGGCCGAGACGATCGTGTCCGAATCGGTGATCGTGCCGTGGTTGATGCCGTGCACGATGTTCTTCAGCTCGCCCTTGCCCGGAGCCGTGAGCAGCACCCGGGAGACGCCCTTGCTCTGCAGGTGCTGGGACAGGCCCTCGGCGTCGCGCCAGCGGCCGGTGTTGTCCACCACCAGGGCGTCCTTGATGCCGTAGGCGGTGTAGTCGACCGTGGCGGGGTTGTCCGAGTAGATGACCTGGATCTGCACGCCGTTGGCGGTGATGGTGTCGTTTTCGAGGTCCACCTTGATGGTGCCTTCGAAGGAGCCGTGGACCGAGTCGCGGCGCAGCAGGCTGGCGCGTTTGGCGAGGTCGTTGTCCGAGCCGCGGCGCACCACGATGGCGCGCAGGCGCAGGCCGTGGCCGCCGCCGGCCTTTTCGATCAGGAGGCGGGCCAGGAGCCGGCCGATCCGGCCGAAGCCGTAGAGGACGACGTCGGTGCTGGTGCGGTCATCGCCGCCGCGCTTGCCGACAACCTCGGCGAGTTCCTCGCGGAGGAACTCATCCAGGCTCACGCCCTCGCCCTCGGCGCGGTACTTCTCGGTCAGGCGGGCGATATCGATCGCCGCGGCGCCAAGGTCCAGCTTGGTGAGTGCCTCCAACAGCGGGGCCGTCTCCTCGAGGCGCAGTTCTTCTTTGCTCATCCGGCGGGCGAAACGATGTGCCTTGAGGATGTTCATGGTGGACTTGTTGATCAGGCTGCGCCCGTGAATGGAGGTCACCACGTTGTTTTCGCGGTACAGCCGGCCGATCACGGGGATCATGGCCTCGGCGAGTGCCTCGCGGCCCATCCACGTATCAAGACAAGAATCTGACGTCTGGCTCACAGAACTACCTTCCTAGAATCCACCCCCTACGTCCTCGTAGGGGGAAGTCGGCCGCCGGAGGGTGTCCGGTACCTGGGCGCCGGCGGGGATTCGGTCCACCCCGGGCGCCTCAATGAGCGCAAAGCAAAACCGCCGGCTGCGAACGCAGGCCCGGCGGCGGAACTTCTACGTTCACCATCAATTCTAAGGGCGGCACGGCGGGGTCCGGTGCCCGGTTGTGCGTGAAATGACTCACACACCGTCCGGGCCCACGGAGGAGCCGGCGAGACCACTCACTCCGGGCATTAGCCTGGCTGCGTCCTCCAGAATCATGTCCACAGCTTTTTCCGCGATCATGATGGTGGGCGCCTGCGTGTTGGCGCTGATGAGGCGGGGCATGATCGAGGAGTCGACCACCCGCAGTCCCTCCAGCCCGTGGACCATCAGCCGGGGAGTGACGACGGAATCGTCGGTGGCGCCCATGGCGCAGGTGCCGACCGGGTGGTAAGAGGTCCGCCCGAAGGAGCGCACAAAGTTCACGTACTCGTCGCGGGTTGCCACCCGCGACCCGTCGCCGATGTGCTCCGCCCTAATAAACGGGACCATTGACGACTGCGCCATGATCTCGCGGCTCTGCCGCACGCCGGCGATTGTCATCTCGAGGTCGTAGTCGTCGGCGAGGAAATTCGGATCAATGAGCGGTAACTGCGCGGGATCTGCCGAGGCGACCCGCACTGTCCCCCGGCTGCGGGGGCGCAGAAAGTAGGAGTTCAGCGTCATGCCGAAGCCGGGCTGCAGCGTGGCTATGCCCGTCTCGGACCGCGCGGCGGGCAGGAAGTGGAACTGCAGGTCCGGGGTCTTCTCGTCCTTGTTGGCGTAGCTGAAGCCGCCGGCCTCGACCAGGTTGGACGCGAACGGTCCCGAGCGGAAGGCCAGGTACTCGAGACCGGCCATGACTGTCGCCGGGCGCACGCGGTTGAACCGGTCCAGGCTGTGGTCCTCGGTGAGTTCGTAGATGATGTCCAGGTCCAGGTGGTCCTGCAGGTTTTTCCCGACGCCCGGCAGCGCATGGATCACCTCGATACCGGCGGCAGTGAGGTCCGCGGGGTCGCCAATGCCTGAAAGCTGGAGCAACTTCGGAGATCCAAAAGCGCCGCTGGCGACGATTACCTCGCGCCGGGCGCTGTAGGTGCGCGCCACTCCGTCTTCGATCGTCTCGACGCCGACGGCGCGGCCCTTCTTGATGACCACTTTCGATACCGTCACGTTCACGCGCACCGTGAGATTGCGCCGCCTGCGCGCGGGTTTCAGGTAGGCCACCGCAGCGCTGCACCGGCGGCCGTTCTTGGTGGTGGTCTGGTAGAAACCGACGCCGTGCTGTTCGGCGCCGTTGAAATCGCTGTTGTACGGTAGCCCGAACTCCTGGCCGGCCTGCACGAACGCCGCCGAGAGCGTGTGCGGACTCAGGAGGTCCGAGACGCCGAGCGGCCCCTGGGTTCCGTGGTGGGGTCCTGAGAGTCGTGAGTTGCACTCCGAGCGGACGAAGTACTTGGCCACCTCAGCGGCGGACCAGCCCTCGCAACCGTAGTCAGCCACCCACCCGTCGTAGTCCTCGTCCACGCCCCGCGTGAAGACCTGGGAGTTGATGGAGCCGCCGCCGCCAAGACCGCGTCCTTGCGGGAGCGGGATGGTGCGGCCGTTGTTGTTCTTTTGCGGAACGCTGTTGTAGGCCCACTGATACGGGCCTCCCTTTAATCTAGGGAAGCCCGCGGGCATGTGGATGAACGGATGGCGGTCGGATCTTCCTGCCTCGAGCAGGAGCACCCGCACCGAAGGGTCTTCGGTAAGTCTGCCGGCCAGGACGCTGCCGCCTGTGCCACCCCCGGCGATCACATAGTCGTATGCTGCATCGTCCGGCACTATGACTCCTCAACCATCGCTCAATGCACCGTTACCTGAAGCGTTCATTGAAGTGTCGGGTCTCGCCGGGATGAAGTCAAGCATGCCTCAAGGTTTCCCCAAGGTTGCATCCGTGCAGGCGCGCGACCCCCGGCCCGCAGCCTGTGTCGGCCGAATCGCGCTCCGAATACGGGGACTCCCGGCGGCCGGTGGGTGGATGGGTTGACCGATACGCCGGGTTCTGTGTTCCCGCGCTGTTGCCGGCGCGGGAGTAGCGGCCATCCATCTACGGACGCCGTTGCCGACGCCCTCCAGCGGCCTACCCGGGCACTCGGGCGAGCAGCCCTCAATCGTGCCCTGTCTGGCCTTGCTCCGGGTGGGGTTTACCTAGCCTTCCCGGTCACCCGGGAAGCTGGTGGTCTCTTACACCACCGTTTCACCCTTACCTGCCCAGCGGCCTGTGCAAGCACACGCCGCACGCAGGCGGTCTGTTCTCTGTGGCACTGGCCTGCGGGTTACCCCGAGTGGGCGTTACCCACCACCCTGCTCTGCGGAGCCCGGACGTTCCTCGAGCCACTTGCGTGACGCGCGGCCGCCTGGTCAACCCATCCGCTGTTCATTCTACGGTCTCCCCCGGCATCGCCGCCCCACCGGGGCCTTTTGGGGCGGCCGGTGGGAGAATTGGAGGAAGATTCCTGCTAGTCAAGGAAACGATCTCGATGAACTGGACCGCCGTCATCATCTGGCTGCTCGCCATCGTCCTGGTGCTTGTCCTGGCCAGGATGTCGATCAAGATTGTGCGCCAATACGAACGGGGCGTCCTGTTCCGGCTGGGCCGGGTGGTCGCAGTCCGGATGCCGGGCCTGCGGTTCATCATCCCCGTGGTGGACCGGCTTCAGCTGGTGAGCCTGCGGATCGTGACAATGCCGATCCAGTCGCAAGGGATCATCACCCAGGACAACGTCAGTGTCGACATCTCGGCAGTGGCCTACTACCGGGTGATCGACGCCGTGAAGTCCGTCGTGGCGATTGAAGACGTGGGGGCGGCCATCAACCAGATCGCCCAGACCACCCTGCGGAAGGTGGTCGGCCGCCACAGCCTGGACCAGACACTGTCCGAGACCGAGCGCATCAACAGCGACATCCGGGAAATCCTGGACGCCCTGACGCTGGAATGGGGCGTCGAGGTGACCCTCGTCGAACTCAAGGACATCCAACTCCCGGACAGCATGAAGCGGGCGATGGCCCGGCAGGCGGAGGCCGAGCGGGAGAAGCGGGCCAAGATCATTTCGGCCGAAGGCGAGGCCATCGCGGCCGTGGCCCTCGGCGCGGCATCCGACACGATGATGGCCCACCCTGTCGCCCTGCAGTTGCGCAATCTGCAGTCCCTCGTGGAGATCGGGGTGGACAAGAACTCAACCGTCGTCTTCCCCGCACCCCTGATGAGCACCATTGCCGAACTGGGCGCCTTCCTGACGCGCGAGGACCAGGCGGCGAAGGCAGGGCTTGCGGCCGCAGCAGCGGCGACGGTCCCGGCTCAGGCGCCGGCGGCGCCGGTGACGACGCCAACGGAACCGACACCGTCAACGACGCCGGCGGCACCGATCAAGGCCGCGTAGCCCCGGCCGGGACGCCTATGATCGGACGATGGAGAGGCCGCGGCTGGGACGCCGCCAGATGCTGGAACTCGGTGCCGGACTGCTGGGCGCCGCAGCGCTGACATCTTGCGCCCCGGCGGCCGGGCACCGGACGCCGGATCCCGGAGTGAGTTTCGGGACCGTCGCCGCGGGCCCGCAGGCGGGGCTCCGGACGGGCTCGTTCGTCTCTGCGTTCCGCCCAGGGCTTCCCACGGGCTGGTCCGTCGCCGTGCCGGCATCCGCCGCGGCCTCCCCGGCATCCGCGTCCGCCTCCCCGGAAGCCGGGGCCGGCGCCGAAGCGGGCGCGGGAAAGCTTCCGGTGGCCGTCTTCCTGCATGGCACCGGCAGCGGCAATGGCTTCCTCTTCGCCGAACTCGGCGCCCAGGCGGTCCTGCAGCGCCACGTGGACGGAGGCGGCACGCCGTTCGCCATCGCGGCGGTCGACGGTGGCGATTCCTGGTGGCACGCCCGGGCGGACGGAACCGACACACAGTCAATGCTGCTGACCGAATTCCTGCCCCTCCTCGCCGGGTCGGGCTTGGATACCGCCAGGGTGGGGCTGTTCGGACTGTCCATGGGCGGATTCGGGGCGCTGCTGCTCGCCTCGCAGGGGAAGGTCCCCGGCCTCCGCGCCGTGGCGGCGATGAGCCCCGCCGTCTGGGCCCGGTACGACGCGACCCGGGAGCATGCGTTCGACAGCCCGGATGACTTTGCCGCCAATGACGTCTTCGCCCTCCGGCCGCAACTGGCGTCTCTGCCAAAACGGATTGACTGCGGCACCGAAGACGATCTGCTTCCCACCGTCCAGGACTACGTCGGCGACCTCCCCGGTCCGCTCGAGGGCGGGTTCCTGCCCGGCGCCCATGAGGCGGCCTACTGGCGGCGGGTCCTGCCCGACGTCGTGAGCTTCCTGGCCAGGAATCTCGGCTGATCCGTGCCCGGGACATCGGCCCCACGTCCCGGCCAGGCGGCCGCCGGTAAGATCGTACGGTGCTAATTCTGTTGCCGCCCTCCGAGGGCAAGACCCCCGCTACCGGCGGGGACGCCGCCGACTGGACCACCCTGAGCTTTCCGGACCTCAACAGCGCCCGGGCCAAGGTCCTTGACGCGCTCGGGACAGTCAGCGCCCACAAGGACGCCCTGGCGCTCCTGGGCGTCGGCGCGTCGCTGAGTGCCGACGTCGAACGCAACACCCGCCTGCACGCCGAACCCGCCGCCCCGGCCCATCAGGTGTATTCCGGCGTGCTCTACGACGCCCTCGGCTACGACTCCCTGACCCCGGCGCAGCGGAAGAAGGCCGACGAATCCGTGCTCGTGATCTCCGCCCTGTGGGGCGCCATCCGCTTCGCGGACCGCGTGCCGGCCTACCGGCTGTCGATGGGGACCGCACTGCCCGACGTCGGGCGGCTCGCCTCGTTCTGGAAGCCGCAACTGAACGATGCCCTGGCGCCGGCCACCGCGGGCGAGCTGCTGGTGGACTGCCGGTCCAGCACCTACGCCGCGGCCTGGACTCCCCCGCCGGAACAGACGGTGGCCGTGAACGTCTTCACCGAGACCGGCGGCGTGCGCAAGGTGGTCAGCCACTTCGCGAAGCACACCCGCGGCGAACTGGCGCGGCATCTGCTCAGCCGCAGGGGCAAGGCGCCCTCGACGCCCGCGCAGCTGGGACAAGCGGCGGCCGAGAAGTGGGTCGCCGAGCTCGTGGAGGGCACGGCCCGGAAGCCGCACACCCTGAACATCATCCTGCCCAACTAGCTAGCAGCAGGGGCCGTTCTGAGCCCTCAAAACGGCCCCTGCTGCTAGTCAGTTGGGTGGCTAGGCCCACTCGGCGGAGCGCACCAGGATGCAGCCGGAGTCCGGGCAGAAGACGATGTCGTCCTCGGCGGCGGCCTTGATCTCGGCGAGGTCGCCCGGGCTGAGCTGCATGCCGGAGCCCTCGGAGGTGCCGTGGAACAGCCGCGCCGCGCCCACGCCGCGCCTGGCCAGGGTCTTCTCGTAGACGGCGAGCATTCCTGCGTCGAGTCCCGCGGCGAACTCGGCACGCTGCCCGCGCACCACGGTGGCTTCGGCGTCGATCTCGGCCAGCTGTTCGTCCAGTTCGGCGCGGATGGAGCCGAAGGAGCCCTGGATGTCATCGACGATCCGTTGCTGCGCGGCCTGGCGGGCGCGGAGCGAGTCGAGCCGTTCCAGGACCTCAAGCTCGACGTCCTCGAGGTCGGAGCGGCGCTTGTTCAGGGACACGAGGTCGCGCTGCAGGGCCACGAGGTCCTTGGACAGGCCCGTGCCGCTGTTGAGCTTCGCCTCGTCGCGTTCGATTCGGGAGGCAACCTGCTCGACGTCGGCCTCCGAGCGCTTGAGCTCGAGTTCGGCGTCGTGGACGGCCACCTTGGCAGCGCCAAGTTCGCCGTTGGCCACGCTGAGGGCCGCTTCCAGGTCGGTGATCCGGGAGTCGCTTTCAAGGCTTCGTCGGCGGTTGGACAAGGACTTGAGCTTGGCATCGAGTCCCTGCAATTCGAGCAACTTCAACTGTTCCGCCGGTGCTGCCTTGGCCACTATTTACCTCCGCTAAATCCAATCCGGCCGGAGCCGGGCACCGTACCGGCGCTTCCTAGACTCTAGTCCCCGCCCGGAGTCAGAATGAAGTCCCACGGATCACTGTTGGTGGTGCTGACCCGGATCTCGACGTCGTGGCCCTGGTCGGCGAGCACATTGCCCAGCGCCTCGGCGGCGGCAGGCAGCCACAGCCATTCGCTGGCGAAGTGTGACACGTCGATCAGGTAGGGCCGGTCATTGACGGCCGCCTCCCGGGCTTCGGACGCCGGGTGGTGGCGCAGGTCGGCCGTCAGGTAGACGTCCGCGTTGCTGGCCCGCACCTCGCCGAAGAGGGAGTCGCCGGCGCCGCCGCACACGGCAATGCGCCGGACCAGCCCGTCCCGGTCCCCGGATACGCGGACGCCGCCGGCCACGGAGGGCAGGATCCCGAAAACGCGGGCCGCGAAATCCCCCAGGGTCAGCACCTCCTCGAGGTCACCGACCCGGCCGATGCCTTCCTCGGGGAGCCCGTTCGCGGCGGGGGTCAGCGGGGCCACATTCTGCAGTCCCAGCGCATCGGCCAGGACGTCCGAGACGCCTCCGACGGCGGAGTCACCGTTCGTGTGCACCGTCAGCAGCGCCGTTCCGGACTCGATGAGGCGATGCACGGCCTTGCCCTTGGCCGTGTTCGCCGCGACGCTCGTCACGCCCTTGAGCAGCAGCGGATGGTGCGTGATGAGCAGCTCGGCGCCGAATTCGATGGCTTCTTCGATGACGTCGGTGGTCGGATCGACTGCGAACAGGACCCGGTGCACCTCGGCGCCCGGGTGGCCCGCCACGAGGCCCACCTCGTCCCAGTCCTCGGCCAGTGATTCGGGCCAGAGTTCCTCCACCGCCAGCTGGATCATCCCCAGCGTCGCGGTGCCGGGGGCCTCCCCGGTGCCGGTATCGCCGTCGACGGCGGCAGCGGCGGCAGCGGCGGCAGCGGCGGCGTCGGACTCAGCTGAAACATCGGTGTTCACAGGTTCCATACCCCCATTTTTACCCTATCCGCCGCCTGCCCCGTCACTTGTAAGAATCTCGTAAGACGGACGGGGGAATCATCGGGGCCGGCGAACCATTGAAGAGATCATGAGAACTTTTGTCCTCGGCGGAGGCTGCTTCTGGTGCCTCGACGCCGTCTACCAGAAAACCAAGGGTGTCAGCTCGGTCATTTCGGGCTACACCGGAGGCCACGACCCCAACCCCGACTACTACTCCGTCTGCTCCGGCACCACAGGACACGCCGAGGTGGTGGCGGTGACGTTCGACGAGGACGTCATCCCCGCCGAGGTCATCCTGGACATGTTCTTCGCCCTCCACGATCCCACCACGCTGAACCGGCAGGGCTATGACGTCGGAACCCAGTACCGTTCCTCGATGTTCTACGAGACCACCGAGGAAAAGATCCTGTTCGAGGAATCGATCGAACGGAACCAGGCCCTGTGGCGGCACCCGATCGTCACCGAGGTCAGCCGGCTGCCGAGGTTCCATGTGGCCGAGGATTTCCACCAGGACTACTTCGCCAAATACCCCGAGCAAGGCTACTGCCAGGTGATCATCAATCCGAAGCTGGCCAAGGCGAGGAAATATTACTCTGCATGGCTTAATGCTTAGCTAGGGTCCGTACGCGCTCGTTAGGCTGACCTCAGTTATCCCTCTTCAAAGACAGGCATACATACATGGCACCGATCTATGACGATGTAACCCAGCTGGTAGGCGGAACTCCGCTGGTCAGGCTCAACCGGCTGACCGAAGGCCTGGACGCCACCGTGGCCGTCAAACTGGAGTTCTACAACCCGGCCAACAGCGTCAAGGACCGGATCGGCGTCGCCATCATCGATGCTGCCGAGAAGTCCGGTGCCCTCAAGCCCGGCGGCACCATTGTGGAAGGCACGTCCGGCAACACCGGAATCGCCCTGGCCATGGTGGGTGCGGCCCGCGGCTACAAGGTCATCCTCACCATGCCGGAAACCATGTCCACGGAACGCCGGGTCATGCTGCGCGCATACGGTGCCGAGATCGTCCTGACCCCCGGCTCCGAGGGCATGCGCGGCGCCGTGGAGAAGGCCCAGGAGATCGTGGCCAACACGGAGAACTCCATCTGGGCCCAGCAGTTCGCCAACGAGGCCAACCCGGAGGTTCACCGCCGCACCACGGCCGAGGAAATCTGGACGGACACGAACGGCTTGGTGGACATCTTCGTCGCCGGCGTCGGCACCGGCGGCACCGTCACCGGCGTGGGGCAGGTCCTGAAGGAGCGCAAGCCGGACGTCCAGATCATCGCCGTCGAGCCGAAGGACTCCCCCATTCTCAATGGCGGAGCCCCGGGCCCGCACAAGATCCAGGGCCTCGGCGCGAACTTCGTCCCCGACATCCTTGACACGAACGTCTACGACGAGGTCATCGACGCCACGCTGGAGGATTCCGTCCGCGTTGCCCGCGAACTCGGCATCAAGGAAGGCATCCTGGGCGGCATCTCGTCCGGCGCCATCGTCTGGGCGGCCCTGGAACTCGCCAAGCGCCCGGAGAACGCCGGTAAACTTATTGTTGCTGTTGTCTGCGACTTCGGTGAGCGCTACATCTCCACCGTGCTGTACGACGACATCCGCGGCTAAGTCCCGGCCGCTGCCCCACGATTCCCCAGAAAGGTCTTTGTGAGCTTCTTCGCAAGACTGAAGGAAGACCTCGACGCCGCCCGGTCCCACGACCCGGCGGCGCGGGGTTCTTTCGAGAACTTTTTCGCCTACTCCGGCCTGCACGCGATCTGGTTCCACCGCCTGACGCACCGGCTGTGGCAAAACCCGGCACTGCGGTTTCCGGCCCGGCTCATCTCCCAGCTGGCCAGGTTCCTCACGGGCATCGAGATCCATCCCGGTGCCACGATCGGCCGGCGCTTCTTCATCGACCACGGCATGGGCGTGGTGATCGGCGAGACCGCCGAGATCGGCGAGGACGTCATGATCTACCACGGCGTGACCCTCGGCGGCCGCTCGCTCGCCAAGATCAAACGCCACCCCACCATCGAGGACCGCGTGGTGATCGGCGCCGGGGCCAAGGTCCTGGGACCCATCACGATCGGCCGCGACAGCGCCATCGGGGCCAACGCCGTGGTGGTCAAAGACGCCCCCGCCGAATCCATCGTCACCGGCGTGCCGGCCACCTGGCGGCACCGTGACGCCCAGCGCGAGACCAAGCCCGCCGTCGACCCGGCCGAATACCTGATCGAATACCGCATCTAGGTCTCTCGGCGCGGCGGGCAGCTTTCCCGAAGGCAAGCTGCCCGCCGTTCGCCGACAGCCCAGGGCCGTCCCGCCGCGCCGGACATCTACCCCGGGAACCGCTTGTAGATGTTCCAGAGAACGGCGTCGAACGCCCGGTCCGGCAGCAGGCGGCGCAGCAGCAGGATCCCCCGCGCGCTGGCACCCACCGGGTAGCGTGTCCGGGGCCGCCGCGCGGTCGCGGCGTGCAGGATCGCATCCGCCACCAGCTCCGGCCGCGTCGACGTCGCGGCATTCTCCGTGGTGCCCAGCGCCGCCGCCACCACTTTCGCCTGGGCCGCGTAGGGGCCATGCCCGGAGCTGGCCAGCAGCCCCTGCGCCGCTATGGCGCCCCACTCGGTCTGCGTCCCGGCGGGCTCGATGACGGCCACGTCAATGCCGTGCGGCCTGAGTTCGAGCCGCAGCGAATCACTCAAGCCCTCCACGGCGAACTTCGTCGCGTGATACCAGGTGCCCAGCGGCTCGTGCATCTTCCCGCCAATCGAGGAGACGTTGATGATCCGCCCCGTGCGGGCGGCCCGCATGGCCGGGATCACGAGCTGCGTCATGCGCGCCAGGCCGAAGACGTTGACGTCGAACTGCCGCCGCCCCTCGGCCGGCTCCACTTCCTCGAGCGAACCGTACGTCCCGTAGCCGGCGTTGTTGACCAGCACGTCGATGCGGCCGTGCACGGCCAGCACCTCCCCGACGGCGGCGCTCATCGAGTCCTCGTCCGTCACGTCCAGGGCCACCACGTTGACGCCGGAAGCCTTCAGGGGACCCATTTTCTCGACCCGGCGGGCACCGGCATAGACCGTGAAGCCGGCGGCGGCGAGCTTCTTCGCGGTTTCAAAACCGATCCCGGTGGAGGCACCGGTGACAAACGCTACTGGCTGGGGCATGGGGGTGAACTCCTTGAGCGCTTAACGCCTTGGACAGGTGCCGTTCGGAAACACGAACGGCCGGCGCCTCCCAGAGTAACTGGGAAGAGCCGGCCGTCGGGTCTGAAACGGTACGGGCTAGTGGGTGTCGACTGCCGCGATCTCGGACTTGTCCTCGCCCCAGAGGGTGTGGAAGGTGCCCTCGGCGTCGACGCGGCCGTAGGTGTGGGCGCCGAAGAGGTCGCGCTGGCCCTGGATCACGGCGGCGGGCAGGCGCTTGCGGCGCAGGCCGTCGTAGTAGGCCAGCGAGGAGGAGAACACCGGCACCGGGATGCCGAGCTGGACCGCGGTGGCCACCACGCGGCGCCAGGCCGGGAGGACCTCGGCGATCGCCTTGGTGAAGGCCGGCGCGAAGAGCAGGTTGGCCGGCTTCTCCGCCGCGGCGTACGCCTTGGTGATCTCCTTGAGCAGTTCGGCGCGGATGATGCAGCCGCCGCGCCACAGCGAGGCGATTTCATCCAGCTTCAGGTCCCAGCCGTATTCCTTGGCCGCTGAGGTGAGCATGTCCAGCCCCTGCGCGTAGGAGACGAGCTTGGAGGCGTAGAGCGCCTGGCGGACGTCTTCGACGAAGCTTTCGGGGACCTCGACGGCGGCCTCGCCGCCGGCGAGCAGTTCCTGGGCCAGCACGCGCTGCTCGGCCTGGGAGGACAGGGCGCGGGCGAAGACGGACTCGGCGATCCCCGAGACCGGGGAGCCGAGCTCCAGCGCGGAGATGACCGTCCAGCGGCCGGTGCCCTTCTGGCCGGCGGCGTCCACCACGACGTCGACGAACGGCTTGCCGGTCTTCGCGTCGACGTGGCCGAGGACCTCGGCGGAGATTTCGATCAGGAAGGAGGCCAGCTCGCCCTTGTTCCACTCTTCGAAGATCTTGGCCTGATCGGCCGGTTCGATGCCGGCGCCGGAGCGCAGGAGATCGAAGGCCTCGCCGATGACCTGCATGTCGGCGTATTCGATGCCGTTGTGGACCATCTTGACGAAGTGTCCGGCGCCGTCGGTGCCGATCCAGGCACAGCACGGCTTGCCGTCGACGTGGGCGGCGATCTTTTCCAGCAGCGGGCCGAGGGCGTCGTAGGACTCCTTGGAACCGCCCGGCATGATCGAGGGGCCGTTGAGGGCGCCCTCCTCGCCGCCGGAGACGCCGATGCCGACGAAGTGCAGGTCCTTCTTCGCCAGGGCGGCCTCGCGGCGGCGGGTGTCCTCGTAGTGCGAGTTGCCGGCGTCGATAATGATGTCGCCGGGCTCCAGCAGCGGTTCGAGCTGCTCGATCACGGAGTCCACCGGCTTGCCGGCCTTGACCATGATCAGGACCCGGCGCGGCTTCTCCAGCGAGTCGACGAGCTCCTGCAACGTCTCGGTGCGGACGAAGTCGCCGTCGTCACCGTGCTTTGCCAGGAGGGCGTCTGTCTTTTCCACGGACCGGTTGTGCAGGGCAACGGTGAAGCCGTTCCGGGCCAGGTTGCGTGCGAGGTTGGCCCCCATCACCGCGAGGCCGGTGACACCGATGTGTGCTGACATCAAAACTCCAATTCATTTCTTTACACCATGTATGCACGGCGATTTCTTGTACGACGTTCATCTAGGACTCGGGCAGGCAGTGCCGCATGGGGCGGAACCCGCTCTTGAGGATCAGTGGCTGTCTATAAACCATATGTATTTCCGCGGGCTGCGGGAAAGCAGCGCCCACGTAGCGGAATACTGCGCGTCACAAACAGTCTATGATCACCGGGCCCGGCCCTGCCGGTCGGCCCGGACGTGTCCTGCAGCATTATGCTTACGACTATGTCAACCAGCCTCCATCACCGTGCCGTTGAGCACCTCGGGACCCGGATCGTCGCGGGCGAACTTCCGGCCGGTCACGTCATGCTTGCTGAGCACCTCGAGGACGAGCTCAAGGTCTCCCGTTCGGTGGTCCGGGAAGCGGTCCGCGTGCTGCAGTCCCTGGGCCTGGTTGAGACCATCAAGCGCGTGGGCATCCGGGTGTTGCCCTCCAGCCGCTGGAACCCCTTCGACCCGCTCGTGATCCGCTGGCGCCTGGCCGGTGAAGGCCGCGGAGCGCAGCTGCGCTCCCTGGCCGAGCTGCGTACCGCCGTCGAACCGGTAGCCGCCGAACTTGCGGCGGCCAACGCCCCCCAGGAACTGCGCGAGGAGCTCGTGGAAATCTCGCACGCCATGCGCGACGCCGGGCAGGCCGGGGACGTGCCCCGGTTCCTCGAGCTGGACATCCTCTTCCACTCCCTGCTGCTGACCGGCTCCGGCAACGAGATGTTCGCCAACATGGTGGGCCAGGTGACCGAAACCCTGACCGGCCGCACCGCTCATGGCCTGATGCCGGACCACCCGCGGGAGACGGCGCTGCAGTGGCACGTGGACGTCGCCGAGGCCATCGCCGCCGGGGATGCCCCCGCCGCGCGTGAGGCGTCGAACCGGATCATGCGGGAGACCATCTCCGAGATGGAACCGAGCTGGAAGAACCAGCCCCGGGTGTTTGTCCCGCTCCAGCGCCACTAAGGCAACGACGGCGGCCCCCGCCGCAGCCGTGCTCCTCACGCCGGGACCGGATTGAAGTCCAGGAGCACCTTTCCGGACACTGCCGAGTTCCGGGCCACCTCGAACGCCTCCAGCCCGCGGTCCAGCGTGAAGGTGTGCGTGATGACCGGGTCGATGTGCAGGGATCCGTCGGCAAGGGCCGCTATGACGTCGTCGATTTCGTCGTTGAAGCGGAAGGAGCCCACCAGCTCCAGTTCCCGCGTGATGGCCAGGGAGATCAGGACCGGCTGCGGGCCGGTGGGCAGCAGGCCCACCATCACCACCCGGCCGCCGCGGCTCGCGCCCTGGACGGCCGAGGCCAGGCCGTGGTGGCTGCCGGAAGACTCAATCACGACGTCGGCCTCCACGGCCGCGATCGCCCCGGCGTCACCGGCCTTGAGGACCGCGTCGGCCCCCACCGCACGCGCGATTTCCAGCGGCCGGTCGTGCATGTCGACGGCGACGATCCGGCCCGCCCCGGCGCGCTTCAGGACCGCGACGGCCAGGGCGCCGATGGGGCCGCTGCCGATCACGAGCGCGGTCTTGCCCGCCACATCCCCGGCCCGGGCGACGGCGTGCCAGGCGACGCTGGCGGGCTCGATCAGCGCCGCCGTGCGCAGGTCAAGGCTCGCCGGCAGCGCCCGGAGCATCCGCACCGGCAGGTTCACATACCGGCTGAACGCGCCGTCCGTATGCGGAAAGCGCGCGGCACTGCCCAGGTACGTGCAGCCCGGCGACAGGTTGGGCCGGTCCGCCGGATAGCGTGCCGCACCCGGGCCCGGCGTGGCCGGATGGACCGCGACCGGGGTCCCCGCGCCGGGCCCCGAGCCGTCCGCGGCCGCCCGGACCACGGTGCCGGAGATCTCGTGCCCCAGGATCATGGGCGCCCTCAGGACCGATTCCCCGGCTGCGCCGTGCAGCCAGTAATGCAGGTCGGAGCCGCAGATACCGCCGAAAGCCACCTCGACGACCGCCTCCCCCGCGCCCGGGGCCGCCAGCGCGACATCCTCAATCCGGAGGTCGCCCGCGGCGTGGGCCACCACCGCCGGGCCCGACACAGGCAGGACAGATTCAGGCAGGACAGATTCAGGCAGGACAGATTCGGGCAGGACCGGCTCGGGCAGGACGGAAAAGTTCAGGACCGGCTCGGGCAGGACCGGCTCGGGCCGGGCTGTGCTGCTGGACATCAGACCACCACCGTCATTCCGCCGTCGATGAAGATCGTCTGGCCGTTCACGAAGTCCGAGCCGGCCGAGGCGAGCCAGACCGCGGGCCCGGCCAGGTCCTGCACCGTCCCCCACCGGTGCGCCGGCGTCCGGCCCAGGATCCAGGCGTTGAACCCCTCGTCATCCACGAGGTTCTGCGTCATCTCGGTGTGGATATAACCCGGCGCGATCCCGTTGATCTGCAGCCCCGACCCGGCCCACTCCGCGGTCATCGCCCGGGTCAGGTTCCGCAGCCCGCCCTTCGCCGCAACGTACGGGGCGATCGTGGGCCGGGCCAGGTCCGTCTGCACCGAACAGATGTTGATGATCTTCCCCCGGCCCCGCGGAATCATGCGCCGCGCCGCCTCCCGCCCCACCAGGAAGGCACCGGTCAGGTCCGTGGCGATCACCCGGTCCCAGTCCGCCACGTCAAGCTCAAGCATCGGGACCCGGTGCTGGATCCCGGCATTGTTCACCAGAATCTCCAGCGGCCCCACATGCTCCTCCACCCAGGCGATACCCCGGGCGGCCTCGGCGTCGCTCGTGACATCGAAAGCGCAGCCGCGCACCCGGCCCGGCGCGTACCCGGCCGCCATCGCCGCCTCCGCAGCCTTAAGCCGCTCCGGATCGATGCCGTTCAGCACCACCGTGGCGCCCGCATCCGCCAACGCCCGGGCCAGCGCATTGCCGATCCCCCGGCTCGAACCGGTCACCAGGGCCACACGCCCCGTCAGGTCAAAAAGTGAAGTCATGGTTCGCTGATCCTCAATTGGTCGTGACTGCTGTGTTGTCTGTTGTGTTGATGCCGCTGAGATTCGAGATGGTTTGCCGCACGACGGCGAGGTCCCGGTCCCCCAGTCCCTGACGCTTCAGCTCCGCGTAGAGCCCGACGCCCGCCGTGGCCATCGGAACAGCGGCGCCGGCGGCTGCGGCACTGTCGAGCACGAAGGACAGGTCCTTGTGCATGAATTTGGCCGGGCCGGTAGGCTCATAGTCCTTCGCGGCGAGCCGCGGCCCCACGATGTCCAGGACCCGGCTGCCGGCCAGTCCGCCGGCGAGCACCTCATAGAGGGCGGCGACGTCCATGCCGGAGCGTTCGGCGAGTTCCGCGGCCTCGGCGAGCGCCGCCGTCGTGGTTCCCACGATGAGCTGGTTGCACGCCTTGGCGAGCGAGCCCGAACCCAGCGGTCCCAGCCGTCGCACGGTGCTGCCCATCGCGGTGAAGAGCGGCTGGAGCCGCTGGAAGTCCTCTTCGCTGGCGCCGGTCATGATGGCGAGGGTTCCGTCCGCCGCGCCCTGGGTGCCGCCGCTGACGGGAGCATCGACGACGACGGCGTTGCCGCCGCTTGCCGCCGCGACCCGCGCGCCGAAGTTCTTCACTGCCGACGGCGAGACGCTGCTCATGACCACCACGGCGGTTCCGGGGGCGGGCGGCTCCGCGGTCCAGCAGGCAAGCAGCCCGGCACTCGCGTCTTCGATGTAGGACAGATCCGGGAGCATGAAAACAATGACCGGCTTGTCCCGCAGCTCCGCGACCCCGGCCATCCGGGAGCCGCCGAGGGCCTCGAACTCCTCAAGCGCCGCCGGTGAGCGGTTCCAGGCGCTAACGGCCCATCCTGCCGCGAGGAGGTTTGCGGCCATGGGCGCGCCCATCAGCCCAAGGCCGACAAAGCCGGCTTCCTTGCGCTTCCTATCCATGCTGCCTCACTTCGTCGTGGCTGGTCTGTCCTGGTTAATCTTGGAAATCTGTTCAGCATTCTAGCCTCCATTCAGTATGATGAACACCATGACGACCAAAACCACCGTCGCGATCGCCGTCCCGCTCGAAGCAGAGCTAGTGGAACGCATCCGCGCCGTAGACCCCTCCGTAACCGTCCTCTACGAACCCGAGCTCCTGCCGCCGGAACGCTTTCCCGCGGACCATTCAGGGGATCCGGACTTCCGCCGGACTCCGGAACAGGAAGAGCGCTACTGGGACATGCTCAACAAGGCCCAGGTCCTCTACGGTTTCCCCAACGAAAGCCCGGCTGGTCTTGCCCGGATTGCCGCCAGCAACCCCCGGCTGGAGTGGATCCACGCCATGGCGGCCGGTGCCGGCGGCGCTGTGAAGGCCTCGGGCCTGGATGCCGCGACGCTGCAGAAATTCAAGGTCACCACCTCGGCCGGGGTGCACGCCCTGCCGCTGGCCGAATTCGCCGCCCTCGGCATCCTCAACGGCTTCAAGCGCAGCGCGGAACTGGCGCAGGACCAGGCGGCCAGGGTCTGGCCCGAGCTCCGCACCCCCACCCGGCTGGTCAACGGCTCCCGCCTGGTGGTCACCGGGCTGGGCGAGATCGGGCTCGAGACCGCACGGATTGCCCGCGCCCTGGGCATGCATGTCAGCGGCACTAAGCGGACCGTGGAGCCCATCGAGGGCATCGAGGAAGTCACAGGCAATGACGGCCTCGCCGGCCTGCTGGGCGCGGCCGACGCGGTCGTCAACACCCTTCCCGGCACGCCGTACACCGAGAAGCTCTTCGGCCGCGAAGTCTTCGCCTCCATGAAGCCCGGAACGGTGTTCGTCAACGTGGGCCGCGGGACGGTCGTGGACGAAGAGGCACTCCTGGAAGCGCTCGGAAACGGGCAGGTGTCCTACGCCTGCCTCGATGTGTTTGCCGTGGAGCCGCTCCCGCAGGACAGCCCGCTGTGGAACCACCCCCGGGTGATGGTGTCCCCGCACACTTCGGCCCTCAGCGCGGCCGAAAACCGGCTGATCGCCGAACGCTTCTGCAGCAACCTGCGGACGCATCTCGACGGCGGCGAACTTCCCCACCTCGTGGACACGGTCCACTTCTACTGAGTCACCAACCGACCTGGTCAATGATCTACTGAGCCACCGACCGTCACCACGCAACATGCAAAGGGCGGCCTCTCCGGAAACGGAGGGGCCGCCCTTTGCGTCGGGGTGTGCACGGCGCGCGCTTCCTGCCGGGCGAGCATGTTCCGCCCGGCGACGCGCACACTGCCCGGCGACACACTTCCCGCCACCCGACACACCCACCGCCCGCCGACACACTTCCCGCCACCCGACACACCCACCGCCCGCCGACACACCGCCCGCCCCGCGACACACCCACCGCCCGCCGACACACTTCCCGCCCTGCGACACCCGTATTCGGTCGCGCTGGGTATTTTGCGCGTCGCCAGGCACTCTCCGCAGCGCAAAAAGGCCGCGGCCTCCTCCTGTCGGAAGGGGCCGCGGCCTTTGGACTTGCCGGTCGCGCTGGTCCTGCGGGTACTTCTAGTGCGCATCCTCCGTCAGGAGGAGGTTGCGTCCCACCGTCTCCGGTGTGAAGAACGTGGTGCCGAACGAGATCAGTGCCAGCACCAGCGAGTAGATGGCGAGCACCAGCCAGGAGTGGTCCGTGGCGGCCAGCAGCGCGGCGCCCACCAGGGGAACCAGGCCGCCGGCCAGGACGGCGGAGAGCTCCCGGCTCATGGCCACGCCGGTGAACCGGTACTGCGAGCCGAAGAGTTCGGGCAGGAGCGGGCACTGCGGGCCAAGCATGGACTGAACACCGAGGGCGATGCCCACCACCATGACAATCCACACGAGCGTGACGTTGCCCAGCGTCACCAGATAGAACGCCGGCAGCGCGATGGCAGCCTGGAAGAGCGCACCGTAGCGGTAGACGGGCACGCGGCCGAACCTGTCGGAGAGCGCGCCGAACGTGATCACCATGACGGCGGCGAAGCCTGCGGCGATGAGCAGGCCCACCGGGCCGATGAACTTGTCGCCGGGAAAGACGCCGTCCTTGGCCGCCAGGAATGCGATGAGCAGGGCGGAGTAGATCGAGGAATTTCCGTTCTCACCCATCCGCAGGCCGATGCCGATCAGGACGTTTTTCTTGGAGTGCTTCCACAGCTGGCCGATGGGATTCTTGACCACATTCTTGTGCTTCTCGAGCTCTTGGAAGACCGGGGTCTCCTTCAGCCGGAGCCGAATGAAGATGGCCACTGCAATCAGGATCACGCTGGCCAGGAAGGGCACCCGCCACAGCCAGCCCTCCAGCACGGCCTTGTCGGCCATGGCAATGAGGGCAAACGTTCCGGCGCCGAGCAGTGTGCCCAGCTGGATGCCGACGAACGGCAGCGACGCGAAGAATCCGCGGCGTCGGCGCGGTGAGACCTCGGAAATCAACGTGGTGGCGCCGGCCTGTTCTGCTCCGGCGCCCAGTCCCTGCAGAATGCGCAGCGTCACCAGGAGAACGGCGCCCAGCATGCCGGCCTGTTCGTAGGTCGGCAGCAGGCCGATGGCAAAGCTGGCAGACCCCATCAGGCCGATGGTGAGGATGAGGACCATTTTGCGGCCGAACCTGTCGCCGATGTACCCGAAGACCATGCCGCCAAACGGCCGGGCCGCGAAGCCGACCCCGTACGTGGCGAACGATGCGATCAGGGCTCCGTCTTCGCCGAGCGGCTTGAAGAACAGCGGGCCGAAGATCAGGGCCGAGGCCAGGCCGTAGATGTAGAAGTCGTAGTACTCCAGCGCGGAGCCTACAGAGCTGGCAAGCGTTGCCCGTCGCAGCTGCTCCGGATCGACGACGGCGCCGTCCGCTTCAGCGAGCGGTGTATTAGTACTAGTTGTCACAAGCACTCCCTCAAGAACACTCCAGACCCCCGTTGGCCTGGTGGGATGTGAGCAACCCCTAAAGAGTCGATCACTATGTTGAACAGCGTACAGCATAGTGATCGACTAGCCAACGAGTAATCAGATTTATTCTTGGCCCGCTCCAGGGCTGCCAGTGATGCCGGTCCAGCACCTGAGACTGCATGCCCCAGGGTGGCCGTTCAGGGGGTTGCTAGCCCATGGGATTGCCGAGGGACCTGGCAAGGTCCTGCAGTTCCTTCACCATCATGGCGCCCTGCTCGTCCGAGTAGGTCGCCTTCAGCGCGGTCACCGACAGGCCCAGACTTGGACCGTGGGCCCCGCGGGTCGGAACGGCCACGGCCAGGCAGACTACGCCGGTCGTGGACTCCTCGTCCTCGAAGGCGTAACCGCGCTCTCGGATGACGGCGAGCTGCGCCTTGAGCTCGGCGCCCGTCCGCAGGGATTTCGGCGTCAGGACCGGCAGCTCGGCGTCGTCCGGGAACATCTCGTCGACGTCGTGGTCATGCAGCCGCGCAATAAGGGCCTTGCCGACGGCGCATAGGGACACGGGCATCTTGTCGCCGATGTTGGATGTCAGACGGACTGCCGGATGGCCTTCATAGCGGGCGAGATAGATGACGTTGGTGCCGTCCAGCATGGCGATGCGGACGGTCTCCCCCGACAGCGTCGGTGCCTGTTCACAGAACCGGTAGAACTCCTGGACCTCGTCGAGGCGGCTGAGGTACGCCGCGCCCAGCTCGACCAGCTTGCGCCCAAGGGTGAACTCCGCGCCTTGGCGGTGGATGAGCCTGGCTTCTTCGAGGGCGAGGAGGAGGTTGGATGTTGAGGACTTCGGGATTCCCAGCTCCCTTGCCAGGTCACTCAGCGTGAGGCGTCCGGTCGCGGACGCGGCCAGCGCCTCCAGAACGGCAGCGGCACGGGTGACGGCCGGTGCGGGCGATGTGCTGCCCAATCCGTCGGAGGGTCGGGAAACTCGGGAATCGGCCATGATTCTCCTTCAGGTATCGCGCGCCAGTCGCCGCGCCACTCATTCGAATGCCGTCCAGTCAGCTGAACAGTAACCATCATAATGGCTGGTGCCGTCACTCCGGACCCGAACGGACCGCCCACTTCCGGTCCCTGCTGGAACGTCAGCATTCCCGGCCGGACCGCCGGCCGTCAGGCGGCGCCCACGACGGGATTCGTGAGTTCGCCGATACCTGCAATATGGCAGGTGACAGTGTCGCCGGGAACGATTGGCGCGCACGCGGCGGGGAATCCCGTCAGCACGAGATCGCCAGGGTGAAGCGTCATGAAGGAGGTCAGATAGGTAAGGATTTCCTCCACCTTCCAGCCGAGATCGGCGGAACTGGCAGCTCTAAGCTCCGCCCCGTTGTGCCGGATTCCGATCGCCAGGTCCTCCCCGGTCAGGTCCGTGACGATCCATGGCCCCACGGGCGTGAACGTGTCCTGGCTTTTGGCACTGATCCACAACTCGTCGGATTCCTGCAGGTCCCTGGCGGAGACATCATTGCCGATGGTGTACCCCAGAATCACGCTTGTTGCGTTGGCCGGAGTCAACCCGCGGGCCTTGCGCCCGACGACGATTGTCAGTTCAGCCTCGGGCTCGACGCGGCCCACGCCCGGCCGGAGTTCGACTGGATCGCCCGGGCCGACCACACTTGTCGCCGCCTTGTGGAAAGCCTGCGGCGGAAGGTCCCGGCCTGCGCGGCCGGTATTGTGCGCCATGCCCAGGACGTTGGCCGGGGTGCTGGGCGCCAGGAAGGTGAACGATGTTTCGTTCACCTTCGCGCCGTTTTCCCATCCGCTGCGCGGCCGGCTGCCGGCGTTGGCCGCGGACGCAGGGAACGGGGTGCAGGTCACGGTCCACACTTTGCCTGCCTCACTGTCAAAATCCGGTGCGTCGTTGGCGACGAAGAAATATTCATCCTCGGCAACAGGGGCAACAGGGCGGACTCTGGCTATGCGGCGGGCACTCGTGGCGGTCATGGACACATCCTAGGCGGAAGGGACTCCGGGCCCGTGATTAGGCCATCGATTGGGGTATTTCGGCCGTCCGTAACCCCGCTGGCGTGTTTCACATTTCCAAATGTTCACGGTATATTCATAACAAGCCTTCCACCGCGGCATCCCCCAATAGTCGCGGTGGAAGGCTTTTCCAATGCCCGGATTTAGCCCGGTTCCGGTGCCCGAAGCCTAGGCGGCGTCCGCGACTTCGTCCCGGAGCCGCCAGCCGCCGCCGAGGCCGTCCCGGATCAGTTCCATGGTGGTGAGGGCCGATCCGCGGTTGCGGCCAAGCCTTGCCTGGACCTGCCACACCTCGACGTCAACGCGGCTCAGTCCTTTCGGCATCCGGCGCTCTGCCTCCCACCAGCTGACCCTTTCGAACCAGCGGACCGGCTCGGCCCCGATCAACCATTCCCTGCCGCCGCGGACGACGGCCTGCGGCCGCCCGTCCGGGCCTGTCTTAACTGTCACGTGCTCCATTCCCGTCACACTAGGGCGGAGCTCGGACATTTTGGGAGCCCGGACCGGCGGCGGAGTCCCGGGGCCAGTAACTCCGGGATGAATCCTCAGTCGGCGTGCACGGCCACGACGCGAGGCTGGCGCAGGCGGATGAAGACGTCTGCCGGCTGATGGTTCTTGCCCGTCAGCGTGATACCGGAGATGCTGACGCCCTCGGGCATGAGTATGCTGTGGCGCACCAGCCCGTTTGATTTGCGGGACCATGCCTGGCGGCTCAGACCGAGCTTGGAATTCCGCTTCAACCCCAGAGTGGATTCATCCAGTTCATCGGCGCCCTCGAGGTGGTAGGAGACCTCCGCGAAGCCGCCCTGAAGGTTCGCGGCCGATTCGAACTCAAATTCAAACTCAATCAGCCCCGCATCCGCTTTCAGCGGAAACTTGAGTACCGTCTCCGCCGTGAGCTGCAGGGGTTCAGCACCAGGCGCCGACAGCTCATGCAATACAGACTCGCCGGCAACCATATCGCCGATCAGGCTCGGCCATTTTTCGGCGGAAACGTCCGCGGCCCGCACCACCGGCAGCTTCTCAAGACGCGCCAGCGAGTCCGCAACGCGTTCATGGGGGGTCGCGTTCAGCGTCGAGTCCTGGTCCCCGTGACGGATCTGAAAGAACATGTGATCCCTCGAGTCCAGAATCGTCGGCATCACGGTATCAACCTTGTGGTGATGGCCAGGCCTGGTCGCGGTGAAGCGTCCCCGGCTCGGGTCGAAGGCGGACACGAACGCCATTCCCTGTGCGGACTTCGGGTGATAGAACTCCCGAAGATTCACGAGCTCGTGCTCCCCCCGGTACGCCGTCAGACCCAGACCGAAGGAGATCGCCATTCCGATGTGATTCGCGGACCGGTACGTTTCCAGGCACGTCAGGTAGTCCGCGGCGAGTACGTCGTCGTCGTCGAGGCGGAACCACATCACCGGCTGGACGTCGTCGTCCGCCGCGAATTTGCCGGCAAGATCTTCTTCGATGAGGGGGGTGACCTCCTCGATCCCCGTTCCGCGGACGGATTTGTTCCACTCCACGGGGATCAGGAAGGGGTGTTCACTGGCGGCAGCGAACAGCAGTTGCTTGTGGCGCTCGGGGAGCAGCTCGGAATACAGGACGAAGTGCTTGTAGTCATGGTTCGACGCCATGGCGGCAAGCGCGGGCACGGACTTCCCGAAGAACACGTCGGCCCGCATCTGCAGGCGCTGTTCCGAGAAAAGATAGTCCTTGTAGTCCTCCTGGGTCTTGAATACCCCGCTCCGTGACGTCTTCCACGACGGCGATCCGGGCGAGAAGAGGCTGTAGCGTGTGACGCCGTAGAACATGGTGATCCCCCAGGGGTCTCTCGGTGCTGAACAAATCACCTAACTCTACCCGGTAGCTATCCCCGCGGGTGACGCCGGCAGCGCCCATGGCAAGCGCCAGCCTGCCGCTCGGCTTAGTGCGCTAGCCCAGGTCGCTGACGGCGTACTCTTCGGGGATGTCGCCGAAATCTGGCGTGCGGGACCAGTTCACGTTGGCCCTGAGCTTGCGAGCCGGGACCCCGCGTAGACCGCCCGGGGCTCAGCTTTCCCGCTGAGGACTGACGCCCGGGCGAGCACCATGCCAGATCCAAGGACGGCGCCCTTGATCACCCGGGGGCCGTTCCCGATCCACACATGATCCTCGATCACGAAGGGCCGCGGAGCATTGATTCGCTGCTGAGTGCCGGCATCGAATATGCCGCATCTGTCATCGTTGCGGATCATGATGTCGTTGGAGAACATGCAGTCCCGTCCAATAGTCACGGACTCCCCGCTGCCAACGATGGTCGAGCCGGATTCCCGCGTGGTGTTGTCCCCGAAGACAAGGGTGGACCCGTTGCCTGGCATGGAGACAGCCCCGCTCTTGAAGCGGACGTTACGCCCGATCACCAGCTGCAGATTACGTCCGCGCATGGTGATCTTCGTCCGGTTCAGGATCGCATCGTCCCCGATCCCAAGAGTGTTCCGAGTTCCCTGAATCACCCGCTCAACCTTCGGGTCAAAGCTCACGCCCTCGCCGTCAGTGACGCTGCGGAGTCGCCCCTCAACGACGCTGCGCAGCGGCATCAGCGGAAACTGGGCGCCCATGACAATACGGAACCCGGCCGGAACTCTACGGAATTCGACACGCCCGGCGTGGACGCAAAAACCCCGCCGGTCCGGGAATTATCCAGACCGACGGGGTTAGAGAAATTGGTGGGTCCTACCGGGATCGAACCGATGACATCCACGGTGTAAACGTGGCGCTCTACCAGCTGAGCTAAAGACCCAAACCGTGGAATCCGCGCCTCAGCGCTTCAACCAACGAACAGCTACTGTACCGGATGTCCCCGGCCCAGCGCCAATCGCCAAGCGCCCGTCCCGTCCCGCTGCCCCTACAGGGGCGGCAGCTCGGCGGCGAGCCAGGTCAGTGCCCCGCTGACGCCGGCATCAAGCTTGATGGTGGCGAGATTGTCGCCGCGGGTCACCCCCCTGTTAATGATGACCACGGCTTTGCCCTGTTTCGCCGCGTGGCGGACAAAACGCAGGCCGCTCATCACGGTGAGGGACGAGCCTGCGACCAGCAGGGCCCGGGCCGCGTCGACCATGGCGTACGAGCGTTCCACCCGGTCCTTGGGCACGTTTTCTCCGAAGTACACGAAGTCCGGCTTCAGGGTTCCCCCGCAGGCGGGACAGCGGGCGACGACGAAGGACCCGATCAGCCCGGCGTCCTCGACTGTGGCGTCGGCGTCGGGAGCCATTTCAATTACCCCGGCGGCCTGAGCCTGTTCCAGGAACCCGGGGTTGAGCTCCTCCAGGACCCCGGCCAACAGCCGGCGGCTGTACCGCCGGTGGCAGTCCAGGCACACCACCTGGTCGAACCGGCCGTGCAGGTCCACCACGTTGATGCTGCCGGCGTCCTCGTGGAGACGGTCCACGTTCTGGGTGATGAGTCCGGTGAGCAGCCCGCGGTGCTCCAGCCGGGCCACCGCGGCGTGGCCCTCATTGGGGTCCGCACGGCGCAGATGCGACCAGCCGATGTGGTTGCGGGCCCAGTAGCGCTGCCGGTTTTCCGGTTCGCCGATGAATTCCTGGTAGGTCATGGGGGCGCGTGGGGCGGCGCCGGGCCCGCGGTAGTCCGGGATGCCCGAATCCGTGCTCAGCCCGGCACCGGTCAGCACCGCGAACCGTCCCCCGGCAAGGAGCCCGTGGATCCCCTGCAGGACCTCGAGCTCGCTTGACCGGAGTTCCGCTGAAGTATCGCCGCCGGTCCCGGCAGCCGTGACCGGCGGGAGGCTGGCAAAACCAGTCATGCCGATTCCTGGTCTGCGCTGCCTCAACGGCTCAGTTCCCGCCGAGTCCCGCCAGGGCGGCCCGGTATTCGGCAAGGTCCCTGGCCTGGCCGCGGGGATTCACCACGATGTAGCGGACAATTCCCGCCGCGTCGATGATGAAGGTGCCTCGCAGTGCCATGCCGCTGTCGGCGTCGAACACCCCGTAGGCCGACGCGACGGCGCCGTGCGGCCAGAAGTCGGCGAGCAGGTCGAAGCTGTAGCCTTCCTTCTCGGCGTAGGCCCGCTGGGCGAACTTGCTGTCCACCGAGACTGCCAGCACGGTGGCCTCGGCATTCTCGAAGAGCCCCAGGTTGTCCCGGATTTCGCACAGTTCACCGGTGCAGATGCCCGAGAAGGCGAAGGGATAGAAGACAACCACGACGTTGCGCCCGCGCAAGTCTGAGAGCCGGACCGGTTCGCCAAACTGGTTGGCGAGCTCGAAGTCCGGTGCGGGATCGCCGACGGCCGGCACACGGCCGGCACCAGGGATCGCGCCGGCGGGCAGCGCATCGGCAGCCCCCGCAGTGGCACCGTACTGGACCGCTTGAGTCACTTGTTCTTCCGCGTGACCAGCCGGGTGGCGCTCCAGTCCTTCGAGACGCCGGCGGAGGTGGTGTAGTGCAGTCCCGCGGTGGGCGCGGCGTCCTGAATGTCCGCCGGCGACACGTAGCCGACCCGGCCGGACTTGGGCGTCAAGACCCATACAACGCCACCCTCCGTAAGAGTGGTCAGCGAATCGACCAGGGTGTCGACGAGGTCTCCGTCGCCGGCCCGCCACCACAAAATGGCGGCATCGACAACCTCGTGATCATCTTCATCCAGAAGCTCAGAGCCCGTGAGATCTTCGATGTCGTCACGCAAGTCGAAGTCGACGTCCTCGTCATAACCGAATTCCTGAATCAGGTCCCCGTCTTTGAAACCCAGTTTCTCCGCCACATTTACCGAAGTGGCGGCGTCGGCCTCGCTCACGTGTTGCTCCTATGCTTTGTGAAGTGCTTTATGTTTTCAACGGCACTAGTGATTTCCATTACTCCAAGCCAACACCCTTTGAGCCCTCGCTTCAAGCTGTTGGCCCCGCGATCCGCCATATTCTGCGTCACACAGGGCGATCCAAGCGCTGCAGGACAGTGCTTGGTCACACAACCAGTATGCCCGTGAAATACGACGGAGGGTCCATGCGGCGGCTACGCATCCGTCAGCTCGCACGGCTAGAGTGGCTGATGACGACTACGCCTGCGCGGGCAACCGCCCTGCTGACACAGGCAGGCGTACCGTGATTGGACCTTGCCCGGCGCATACGACCGGGCTGTTGTAACCGATATGTCGCACACGTCGCGTTCACGCCAGGCAGTCACCCTGCCCGGAGCTGAGGGTGCCGATAGATGCGCTCAAAGAGAGGTTGGACGTGGCTGCAGGAGAAGATACCTCCCATATCCTCAGCGGGTTGACAAACCAGCTGCCTGATCGTGATCCGGAAGAGACCGCCGAGTGGCTGGAGTCCCTGGATACCCTGATTCAGGAACAGGGCACGGAGCGTGCCCGGTACATCATGCGCAGCCTGCTTCAGCGGGCCGGGGCGCAGAGCGTGGGTGTTCCGATGGTCACCACCACGGATTACGTCAACACGATCCCGGTGGACCAGGAGGCCCCGTTCCCGGGGGACGAGGAGATCGAGCGGAAGTACCGGGCGTGGCTGCGCTGGAACGCCGCGGTCATGGTGCACCGGGCGCAGCGGGCGGACATCGGGGTCGGCGGGCATATCTCGACCTATGCCGGGGCCGCGACCCTGTACGAGGTCGGCTTCAACCACTTCTTCCGCGGCAAGGACCACCCCGGCGGCGGGGACCAGGTCTTCTTCCAGGGCCACGCCTCCCCCGGCATGTACGCCCGGGCCTTCATGGAGGGCCGGCTGAGCGAGGAGGACCTGGACGGGTTCCGGCAGGAGAAGTCCAAGGAGGGCCACGCCCTGTCCTCCTACCCGCACCCGCGGCTGATGCCCGGGTTCTGGGAGTTCCCCACGGTCTCGATGGGCATCGGGCCGATGAACGCGATCTACCAGGCCCAGTCCAACCGGTACCTGCACAACCGCGGCATCAAGGACACCTCCGACCAGCAGGTCTGGGCGTTCCTGGGCGACGGTGAAATGGACGAGCCCGAGTCCCGCGGCCTGCTCCAGCTCGCCGCGAACGACAAGCTGGACAACCTGAACTTCGTGATCAACTGCAACCTCCAGCGCCTGGACGGGCCGGTGCGCGGCAACGGCAAGATCATGCAGGAACTCGAGGCGTTCTTCCGCGGCGCGGGCTGGAACGTCATCAAGGTCGTCTGGGGCCGGGAGTGGGATGACCTGCTCGCCCGGGACCGGGACGGCTCCCTGGTCAAGGTCATGAACGAGACCGTCGACGGGGACTACCAGACCTACAAGGCCGAGTCCGGCGCGTTCGTCCGCGAGCACTTCTTCGGCCAGACCCCGCAGACCAAGGAACTCGTCCAGGACCTCACGGATGATCAGATCTGGAACCTCAAGCGCGGCGGGCACGACTACAACAAGGTCTACGCCGCGTACAAGGCCGCGACCGAGTTCAAGGGCAAACCCACCGTCATCCTGGCCCACACGGTCAAGGGCTACGGCCTGGGCACCCACTTCGAGGGCCGCAACGCCACGCACCAGATGAAGAAGCTCACCCTCGCGGACCTCAAGGCCTTCCGCGACCACCTGCGCATCCCCTTCACCGACGACCAGCTCGAAGCCGACCCCTACCGGCCCCCGTACTACCACCCCGGCCCCGACGCCCCCGAGATCCAGTACCTCATGGAACGCCGCCGCGCCCTGGGCGGCTTCGTCCCCGAACGCCGCTCCAAGCACACTGAGATCACACTGCCGGACGAGAAGGCCTACGAAGTCGCCAACCGCGGCTCCGGCAAGCAGTTGGCGGCCACCACCATGGCCTTCGTGCGCCTGCTCAAGGACCTCATGCGGGACAAGAACTTCGGCCAGCGGATCGTGCCGATCATCCCCGATGAGGCCCGCACCTTCGGCATGGACGCGTTCTTCCCGACCGCGAAGATCTACAACCCGAACGGGCAGAACTACCTCTCCGTGGACCGCGACCTCGTCCTGGCCTACAAGGAGTCCATCTCCGGCCAGATCGTGCACGCCGGGATCAACGAGGCCGGCTCCGTCGCCGCGTTCACGGCCGCGGGCACGTCCTACGCCACGCACGGCGAACCGCTGGTGCCGATCTACGTGTTCTACTCGATGTTCGGCTTCCAGCGCACCGGCGATTCCTTCTGGGCCGCCGCGGACCAGATGACCCGCGGGTTCATCATCGGCGCCACCGCCGGCCGCACCACCCTGACCGGCGAAGGCCTGCAGCACGCCGACGGCCACTCCCCGATCCTCGCCGCCACCAACCCGGCCGTCGTTACCTACGACCCCGCCTACGGCTACGAGATCGGCGTCATCATGCGCGACGGGCTCGAACGGATGTACGGTCCGGACTCCACCGACCGGAACCTGATGTACTACATCACGGTCTACAACGAGCCGATCTCCCAGCCGGCAGCCCCGGCTGAGCTCGACGTCGAAGGCATCACCAAGGGCATCTACCTGCTCGCACCGGCCAAAATCGACGGCCCGCGCACGCAGATCCTGGCCTCCGGTGTCTCCGTGCCGTGGGCGCTGGAAGCCCAGCGGATCCTCGCCGAGGACTGGGGCGTCTCCGCCGACGTCTGGTCCGTGACGTCCTGGAGCGAACTGCGCCGCGACGCCATGGCCGCCGAGGAGGAAGCCTTCCTCAACCCCGGTCAGCCCGCCCGGGTCCCGTTCGTCACCCGGCAGCTCGCCGGCGCCACCGGACCCATCGTGGCGGTCACCGACTACATGAAAGCCGTCCCGGACCAGATCCGGCAGTTCCTCCCGAACGAGTTCGCCTCGCTCGGCGCGGACGGCTTCGGCTTCTCCGACACCCGCGCCGCAGCCCGCCGCTTCTTCAAGAACGACATCCACTCGGTAGTGGTCCGTTCCCTGCAGATGCTGGCACGCCGCGGCGAAGTCGATGCCCAGGCTCCGGCCCAGGCGATCGAGAAGTACCGTCTGCTCAACGTGAACGCCGGCACCACCGGCAATGCGGGCGGCGACTCCTAACCGGGGCACCGCCCGGGCTGCGAGGCCAGGCACCGCGTTCGACGGCGGTTCCCACCGAAAAGTGGGGACCGCCGTCGGGCGTTTAACCGCACCGTTTCCCTCCCGCCTCCCCCACCATCCCGCTCCCCATATCGAGCACTACCTGCCGCCGTCGCTGCCTCACCATCTCCCTCCGGGGGCGCTGTGACGCAGGACAACGGCAGTTGTAGCCTTCGCACAAATGGAGCTTGGACGGCGCGCCCCGTATGCTCGATGCATGGCAGAGCCGATCACCACTCCCGAAAAACGCAAACCGGCCTCGAGGGCGATGACGCCAGAGAAGGCCGAGACGCTTAAGAAACTCCGGGCCAGCGTGGGCCAGCTGTCGACGACGACGCTCCGCCAGCTGGAGAAATCACTGCCGTGGTACAGCCGGCTGAACTCCGACGAACGCTCCGCCCTGGGCATGGTGGCCCAGAACGGCATCGCCGCGTTTGTCACCTGGTACGAGCGGCCCAGCTCCCCGTCGTGGATCCTCTCCGATGTCTTTGGCACCGCGCCCACCGAGCTCACCCGCTCCATCAGCCTCCAGAAGGCCCTCCAGCTCATCCGGATCGTCGTGGAAGTCGTGGAGGACCAGGTCCCGGTCATCGCCCCGGAAGCGGACCAGTCGGCCCTCCGCGAAGCCGTGCTGCGCTACTCGCGGGAAGTCGCCTTCGCCGCCGCCGACGTCTATGCCCGCGCCGCGGAATCCCGCGGCTCCTGGGACACCCGCCTGGAAGCCCTGATTGTCGATGCCATCCTCCGCGGCGAGAACACGGACGCGCTGCGGTCCAGGATCGCGGCCCTGGGCTGGAAAGCGCAGGAACGCTTCACCGTGATGGTCGGAAATTCTCCCTCCGAACCAAGCGCCAGCTACGTCAGCGAACTGCGCCGCACCGCGGGACGCTTTGCCGAGGACGCCCTCGTGGGGATCCAGGGCGACCGCCTCATCCTGATCCTCGGCGGGGTCCAGGACCGGGAAACCGCATACCTGAAACTCAGCGAGCTCTTCGCGCCCGGACCGGTGGTCTACGGGCCCGAGGCCGGGTCCCTCCTGGAGGCCAGCGGTTCCGCCCAGTCGGCCTTCGCCGGCCTCACCGCGGCCCGGGCGTGGCCCTCCGCGCCGCGCCCGGTGGCGGCCGACGACCTGCTCCCCGAGCGCGTGATCTCCGGCGACGACGCGGCCCGCCGCTCCCTGGTCAAGAACATCTACCGCCCCCTGCTGGCCGCCTCCAACGGGCTCGTGGAAACCCTGGGCACGTACCTGGAACTGGGCCATTCACTCGAGGCGACGGCCCGGGAACTCTTCGTCCATGCCAACACGGTGCGCTACCGGCTCAAGCGCGTCTGTGACGTCACGGGCTGGGATCCGCTCCTGCCGCGGGAGGCGTTCGTGCTCCAGACCGCCCTCGTGGTGGGCCGGCTTTCGGCCCCGCCGAAGGCCCCTGCCGAGCGTCAGCCTCCCCGCAACGGGTCATAATCCGTTGTAGACTTCCTACAAACTGACCCAGTGAGCTTGGTGCATGAAAACACGAATCTTCACGCGGTAATTTGGAAAGCTGGTTACGTGCTTGCAATCGTCTGCCCTGGACAGGGCTCCCAGACCCCTGGTTTTCTGGCCCCCTGGCTGGAACTGCCACCCGTCGCAGGCCTCCTGGCCTCCCTCAGCGAAATAGCAGGCATCGACCTCACCGCCCACGGAACCACCTCGGATGAGGAAACCATCAAGGACACTGCCGTCGCGCAGCCCCTGATCGTCGCCGCAGGCCTCGTGGCCGCAAAGTCCCTGTTCGACGTCGAACTCAGCTCGCTTCCGGTGCTCCTCGCCGGCCACTCCGTCGGCGAAATCACCGCGGCCTCGCTGGCCGGCGTCCTGACGGAATCTGAAGCCATGACGTTCGTCCGCGAACGCGCCAACAGCATGGCAGCCGCGGCTGCCGCCACCCCGACCGGCATGAGTGCCGTCGTCGGCGGCGATCCCGCGGACGTCCTGGCAGCCATTGAGGCTTCCGGGGCCACCGCCGCCAACGTCAACGGCGCGGGCCAGACGGTGGCCGCCGGTACCCTTGACCAGCTCAAGGCCCTCGCCGAGAACCCGCCGGCCAAGGCCCGGGTCATTCCGCTGAAGGTTGCGGGCGCGTTCCACACCTCGCACATGGCCCCGGCCGCTGCCGCCCTGCAGGCCCTGCGCCCGTCGCTGCATCCCCGGAACCCGCAGGTGCCGCTGCTGTCCAACTTCGACGGCGCGGAAGTCACCAACGGTGACGCCGTTGTCGACAGCCTGATTGCCCAGGTCTCCCGCCCGGTCCGCTGGGACCGCTGCATGGACACGATGGTGCAGCGCGGCGTGACCGGCGTGATCGAACTGGCTCCCGCCGGCACCCTGGCCGGACTCGCCAAGCGCGGCATGCCCGGGGTCAAGACCGTCACCGTCAAGACCCCGGACGATCTTTCCGCGGCCCTGGCCCTATTTGCAGAACTGGAGGGAGGGGCATGAGCGTTCCCACTCTGAAGCAGGCGCCCGTTCAGGAAAACACCCGCATCATGGGTGTCGGTGCCTACCGGCCCAGCGTGATCGTGACCAACGAGGACGTGTGCCAGTGGATTGACTCCTCGGATGAATGGATTCGCCAGCGCACGGGCATCGTGACCCGGCACCGCGCGCCCGCCGATGTCAGCGTGATCGACATGGCGGAGGGCGCCGCCCGCGAGGCACTTCAGAAGGCCGGCATCGAGGCCTCCCAGCTCGGCGCCGTGATCGTATCCACAGTCACCCACCCGTACGCGACGCCGTCGGCTGCCGCAAGCCTGGCCGACCGCCTCGGCGCGACGCCCGCCCCGGCCTTTGACATCTCCGCGGCGTGCGCCGGCTACTGCTACGGCATCGCCCAGGGTGACGCCCTGGTGCGCTCCGGTGCGGCCAAGTACGTCCTGGTGGTCGGTGCCGAAAAGCTCTCTGACGTCATCGACAATACCGAACGGACCATCTCGTTCCTGCTCGGCGACGGCGCGGGCGCCGTCGTGATCGGCCCCTCCGACACGCCGGGCATCGGCCCGTCGGTCTGGGGCTCGGACGGCAGCAAGTGGGATGCCATCGGCATGACCCACTCCATGCTGGACATCCGCGAACTCGCCCTGACCGGCAAGCACGGCGCCGCTGTCAGCGACGAGGAAGCCGCCGTGACTGACGCCTCCCTCTGGCCGACCCTGCGCCAGGACGGCCAGACCGTCTTCCGCTGGGCCGTGTGGGAGATGGCCAAGGTGGCGCAGCAGGCCCTGGACGCTGCCGGCATCCAGGCCGAGGACCTCGCCGCCTTCATCCCGCACCAGGCCAACATGCGGATCATCGACGAGATGGCCAAGAAGCTGAAGCTGCCCGAGACCGTCAAGATTGCCCGTGACATCGCCGACGCCGGCAACACCTCTGCGGCGTCCATCCCCCTGGCCACCCACCGTCTGCTTGAGGAAAACCCCGAGCTCAGCGGCGGGCTGGCGCTGCAGATCGGCTTTGGAGCCGGACTGGTCTTCGGCGCCCAGGTGATCGTGCTTCCCTAGGCGGCCACCCCTTTTCCCGAACTAAATACGTTCCGCCTGTTCCACCCTTGCACCGCATGTCCTGGTTTTGAGGTCCTGCTGCGCACACCACGCATTCCCGCACCAAGCCGAACCCCTCGGTTTGAATCATTTCCGCCCACGACGGCCGGCATTCCACCGGCAGCCGAGGGCAACAACTAGAAAAGGAGCCATCAATGGCTAGCAACGAAGAAATCCTGGCCGGCCTGGCGGAAATCGTCAACGAGGAGACCGGCCTGGCCCCGGAGGCAGTCGAACTGGACAAGTCCTTCACCGAAGACCTGGACATCGACTCCATCTCCATGATGACCATCGTCGTCAACGCCGAAGAGAAGTTCGGCGTCCGCATCCCGGACGAAGAAGTCAAGAACCTCAAGACCGTCGGCGACGCCGTGGGCTTCATCGCCAACGCCCAGGCCTAAGTCTGGCTTCCGCCGGCAAAACGGCGGACCCGGTGGCCGGTCCGGGCGCTGCAGCAGCGCCCGGACCGGACCACCAGCACCACCACCAAGAGCACCACCACAGAGTTTTCCCCTCGCAGGCCCCGGCCATCCCGTTCGCGGTTCCGGATACGGCAGGCGCACCGACAGAGAGTGATCCCATGGCACGCAAAGTAGTCATTACCGGTCTGGGTGCCACCACACCCATCGGCGGCGATGTCCCCACGATGTGGAAGAACGCGCTCAAGGGCGTCTCCGGCGCGCACACCCTAGAGGACGACTGGGTGGCAAAATACGAACTGCCTGTCCACTTCGCCGCCCGCGCCACCACGCCGGCCCTCGAGGTCCTGAGCCGGGTCGAAGCCAAACGTATGGACCCCTCCACCCAGTTCGCGGTTGTCGCCGCGCGCGAGGCGTGGGCCGACGCCGGCATCACCGAGATCGACCACGACCGCCTCGCGGTGGCCTTCGCCACCGGGATCGGCGGCGTCTGGACCCTCCTGGATGCGTGGGACACCTTGCGCGAAAAGGGCCCCCGCCGCGTCCTGCCGATGACCGTTCCCATGCTGATGCCCAACGGCCCGGCTGCGGCGGTAAGCCTTGACCTGGGTGCCCGCGCCGGCGCCCACACCCCCGTTTCCGCCTGCGCGTCCGGCACCGAGGCCGTACACATGGGCCTGGACCTGATCCGCGCCGGCAAGGCCGACGTCGTGGTCTGCGGCGGCGCCGAGGCCGCCATCCACCCGATGCCGATCGCCGCCTTCGCCTCCATGCAGGCCCTCTCGCGCCGCAACGACGATCCCGAGCACGCCTCACGCCCCTACGACCGTGACCGTGACGGCTTCGTCATGGGCGAGGGCGCCGGCGCCCTGGTCCTCGAGGCCGAGGAACACGCCCTGGCCCGCGGCGCCCGGATCTACGCCGAACTGGCCGGCACCTCCGTAACCGCCGACGCGTACCACATCACCGCCCCGGACCCCGAGGGCCTCGGCGCCACCCGCGCGCTCAAGGCTGCCATGTTCGACGGCCGGATCCAGCCCGAAGACGTCGTGCACGTCAACGCGCACGCCACCTCCACCCCGGTCGGCGACAAGCCCGAGTACGCGGCCCTCAAAGCCGCATTGGGCAAGCACGTGGACAGCGTTGCGGTCTCGGCCACCAAGTCGCAGATGGGGCACCTGCTCGGCGCCTCCGGTGCCGTGGAAGCCGTGCTGACCGTCATGGCCATCTACGACCGCAAGGCGCCGGTGACCATCAACCTGGAGAACCAGGATCCGGAAATCCCGCTCGACGTCGTCACGACCGCCCGGGACCTGCCGGCGGGCAGCATCGCCGCACTGAGCAACTCCTTCGGCTTCGGCGGCCACAACGCCGTGATCGCGGTCCGCAGCGTGTAGTCGCACCGCACCCCCCCGCTACAAGAACGATGGCGGCAATGTTCCCTGGAACATTGCCGCCATCGCTCGTTTGAGGCCTGGCTGAAGCGGCAGATGTCCGCACCGGCGGGCTCGGCTTTGAGCGCCCTGTCGTCACCGGCAGGGTCTTCCGCGCAGCTGCTGATCGGACCCATCATGGGGGCCAGGCGCTGGGACGGTCCTGCGGCAGATCGTGTGGCGGCTGCCGGAATGACAGATGGCGGCAGCGTTCGTGAACACTGCCGCCATCTGCGATGCGGAGCCTAGCTATGGATAATGCTGCGATTTTGCCCCTGGTGCCTGCCTCAGCCGACCTGGTGGAGCCAGCGTACGGGGGCGCCTTCGGCGGCGTGCCGGAAGGGCTCCAATTCCTCGTCCCAGGCTTCGCCCAGGGCGAGCGAGAGTTCGTGATAGACGGCCGAGGGGTCGCCGGCGCCGGATTCGTAGGCGTAGCGGATGCGGTCCTCGGACACCATGATGTTGCCGTGGACATCGGTGGTGGCGTGGAAGATCCCGAGCTCCGGGGTGTGCGACCAGCGTCCGCCGTCGACGCCCTGGCTCGGTTCTTCGGTCACTTCATAGCGCAGGTGCGCCCAGCCGCGCAGAGCGGACGCCAATTGAGCCCCCGTGCCCGGGGTTCCGGTCCACGACAGCTCGGCCCGGAACATTCCGGGCGCGGCAGGCTGAGCGGTCCACTCCAGGTCCGTCCGCTTGTCCACGACAGACCCTATGGCCCACTCGACGTGGGGGCACAAGGCAGTCGGGGCCGAGTGAACGAACAACACACCTCGGGTCAGTGCAACAGACATTCCATCCTCCATAGCTGTAGGTACGTCTTCCCCAACGACCTCTGCCTGGATGTCTGTCTGTTGCGCGGATCCGAAATCATGCCGGCGGTCCCTGCCAGACTACAAATATACAACCGGGTTCCAAGCTGGGACGTGAAGCATTCCAGCTTCAAGCTCAACTTGAAACTTCCCGGGCGTGAGTTTTATTCTGCCCTACCCCTCCTAATTACGCCAGTAGGATTCGGCGCGTCTTTTCCGGCGCGCCGCACGGGTTGTCGGGCCGGGGCCGCGGGCGAGCTGCGTCCCGATCCTCAGGCCCGCGGGTGCGCCTGCTGATAGCTCTGGCGGAGCCTCTCAACTGACACGTGGGTATAGATCTGCGTGGTGGCGAGGCTACTGTGGCCGAGGATTTCCTGGACGGCACGAAGGTCCGCCCCGCCGTCAAGCAGGTGCGTCGCCGCCGAGTGCCGCAGGGCGTGCGGCCCGGTGGCGGCGGTATCCCCCAGCCCCTCGAGCATGTCCTTGACCACGCTGCGGACCTGGCGCTGGTCGATGCGTCCGCCGCGCGCGCCCAGGAAGAGGGCCGGGCCGCTGGTCCCGGTGGCGAGGGCCGGCCGGCCACGACGGAGCCAGTCGTCGACGGCGAGCGCCGCCGGCAGCCCGTAGGGAACTGTGCGTTCCTTGTTGCCCTTGCCGAGCACCCGCAAGGTCCTGCGGTCCGGATCGAGGTCGTCCACATCCATGCCGGCCAGCTCGCCAACCCGGACACCGGTGGCGTAGAGCAGTTCCAGCATGGCGCGGTTGCGCAACGCCAGCGGATCTCCCTCGGCGGAGGCGGCTTCCGCGCCGGCCACGAGCCGCTGCACCTGTTGCTGGTGAAGGACGCCGGGGAGGGTCTTCTCCCGCTTCGGGGCCTTCAGGCGCAGGGCCGGGTCGGCTTCGATCAGTTCCTCGCGGACAGCCCAGGCGGTGAAGGCCCGGGCGGTCGCGGCACGGCGGGCGAGAGTGGCGCGGGACTTGCCGGACTCGCTCTGGGCGCCAAGCCAGCGTCGCAGGGTTCCCAGTTCCAGCCCGGCAAGGTCCTGGACCCCCTCGGTCGCGGCGTGCGCGAGCAGGCTTTCAATGTCGGAGCAATAAGCGCGCACCGTATGGGCAGACCGTCCGCGCTCGGCCTCCAGATAACGGCCGAAGCGTGCGGCTGCGCCGTCCAACGCGGTGGGGAGTTTCTGGATAGACACGCTCTTACTCTGGCAGTAATCCGGCCGCATTCAAGGAGCCGGGCGGCGAGCCGCGTCATGCCGGCAGCGTTCATCGGGTCAGCTCGCTTTCCCGGAGCGTTTCCAGCCGCCCTGATGCGATTCGGCGAGACCCAACAGCCCCAACCGGCCAAGTCCTGCGCGGACCGACTCAGGGCTCAGGCCCGCCACTGACGCCAGCTTCTCGACCGAACTGGTGGCCCGCAGCGGCAGGGCATCGAGCAGGATCAGGTCCTCAAGCGTGAGGCCGTCGTGGGCCTCCGTCCTGCCGGGCTTGTCCGGGGGCAGGGACTCTCCGCTCGGGGAGGCGAGCTCGGCGATTTCCCCCGCATCCGTGACGCAGACGGCCCCGCCTTCCCGGAGCAGTCTGTGGCAGCCGGCGGAGTTGGCGCTATGGATGGATCCGGGTACGACACCCACGGCCCGGCCCAGGCTTTCGGCATGGTGGGCCGTGTTGAGGGCACCGGAGCGCCACCTGGCCTCGACCACCACGGTGACGGCGGCCAGCGCCGCTATGAGGCGGTTGCGCTGCAGGAAGCGGTAACGCGTGGGCGCGGAGCCGGGCGGGACCTCGGCCAGGACGGCGCCATGGTCCGCCACGGCCCGGAGCAAGTCCTCATTGCCGGCAGGGTAGAAGCGGTCCACTCCCCCGGCCATCACGGCAATGGTGGGCACGCCGCCGGCGGATCCGGCCAGGGCCGCCCTGTGAGCGTGGGCGTCAATCCCGTAGGCGCCGCCGGAGACGACGGTAAAGCCCCGCTGGGCCAGCGAATACGCGAGATCCCCCGTCACGGAAGCACCGTAGCTGGTGCTGTCCCGGGAGCCCACCAGTGCTATGGACCGGGCCGCCGTGGGCAGCTCCTGCTCCACGCCGCGCCACCACAGGCACAAGGGCTCCTGGAGGCCGAGGTCCGCAAGCTGCCGCGGCCACAGCTCATCCGAGGGAATGATGATCCGTCCTCCGAGCCGCTGCATGGTGGCCAGGTCCCGTTCGGGGGCGAGGTCCGGCAGTCGCGGCGCCCAGCGCCGCAGCGCCCCGCCTAGCCCCGACCAGCTGCTGCCGGAACCGCTGTCAGCCAGGATTCCGGTGATTTCCCGCTCAAGCTCCGGACCGGCGGTGAGGCCGCCGCTAACAATCCGCAAGGCATCCTGCGCTCCCGCGGCCTGCACCAGTGCAAGTGCCACCGCATCCTGCGGCTCGAACAAACGGGACAGGGCGGCCCGGGCTATCCGTTCGTCATCCCTCATCGTGGTTCCTTTCGCGGGGTGCAGGGTTCGGGGGCAGGCTTCGGGTGCGGGGTTCGGTTGTGGGATTGGTGCGGGGTGGTGCCGGCGGACTCACGGGGAGGCCGCGGCGGCCTGACGGAGGCCGAGCGCCTGCCCGACGTCGTCCGCGTCCGGCACGTCGCGACGGGACAGGTCAGCAAGGGTCCAAGCCAAGCGGAGCACGCGGTCGTAGCCGCGTGCGGTCAGGACACCGCGCTCCAGTGCGTAGTCCAGGATGCGCGTCGTGGGCGCATCGAGCCGCAGGACTCCGCGCAGCAGCCGCCCCGGCACCTGCGAGTTCGTCTCCATCCCGAACGGCAGCAGCCGCTCCAGCTGACGGTTCCGGGCAGCCCGGACCCGTTCGGCAATGACCGCAGTCGTTTCCTCGGCGGCTGCCTGGCCGAAGGCGGCGAGCGAGACCCGCTCCACCTCAAGCTGGATGTCGACCCTGTCCAGCAGGGGTCCGGACATCCGGGCCTGGTACCGGCGGCGCATGGTGGGGGTGCAGATGCAGTCAACGCCTTTCCCCGTCGCCTTGCCGCAGGGGCACGGGTTCGCCGCGAGGACCAGCTGGAACCGGGCAGGATAGGCCGCGGCTCCGGCCGAGCGGTGGATGACCAGCTCGCCGCTTTCCAGCGGTTGCCGCAACGCGTCCAAGACACCGCGGTCGTACTCCGGGGCCTCGTCCAGGAAAAGCACTCCACGGTGCGCCCGGGAGGCTGCCCCGGGCCGGGGCAGCCCGGACCCGCCGCCGATGATGGCCACCGCCGTCGCCGTGTGGTGCGGGTTCTCGTAGGGCGGCCTGCGCAGCAATTGCACGGAAGCGGACGGCAGCGAACACAGGGAGTGGATGGCGGTGACCTCCATGGCCTCGGTGTCGCCCAGGTCAGGCAGCAGGCCCGGCAGCCGCTCGGCGAGCATGGTCTTGCCGGCACCCGGCGGTCCGGTCAGGAGCAGGTGGTGGGCGCCGGCGGCGGCCACTTCCAGGGCCCGGCGCGCCGCTTCCTGGCCGGAGACGTCGCACATGTCCGGTGCCAGCGCGGGACTGCCGCCGGTGCCGGGTAAATCGGCGTCCTCGGGCTCGGGCTGGAAGTCGAGCGCCAGGTCCTGCGGATCCGCGCCGCAGTCGAAGGCGAGCCTGGCCAGCGTGGCATAGCCCCGGACCTGTGCGCCCGGGACGAGTTCGGCCTCGGCCACGTTGGCACGGGCCACGACGACCTCAGGGTAACCGGCCCGTACAGCGGCCATCACGGCCGGGAGGATGCCCCGCACGGGCCGCAGCCTGCCGTCCAACCCGAGTTCGGCGATGAAGACGGTGCGGCCCGTTGGCCGGATGTCGTTCGCCGCCAGCAGGACGGCCATGGCGATAGCGAGGTCAAAGCCGGAGCCGCGTTTAGGCAGCGACGCCGGGATGAGGTTTGCGGTGATCTTCCGGCGGCTCAGCGGGATCCCCGAGTTATGGGCCGCTGAGCGGATCCGTTCCTTGGCCTCGTTGAGCGAGGCGTCCGGCAGGCCCAGGATCACGAACGCCGGCAGGGTCTGGCCGATGTCGGCCTCGACCTCCACGATGTACCCGTTGAGGCCCACGAGGGCGACGGAATAGGTCCGGCCCAGAGCCACCTACCCCACCCCTTTGAGGTGCTCTACTGCGGGCTCCCCGACGCCGTCGTCAAGCACGGCGATCACGTCCACGCGGCAGGGCGGCATGCGCAGCCCCTGGACGCGGCACCACGCGGCCGCAAGACGGTGGAGGCGGGCCAGTTTGTCCGCACCGACTGCCTCGAAGGGATGCCCGTACGCGAGGGACCTCCGGGTCTTCACTTCCGCGATGACCAGCGCGCCGCCGTCGAGGGCGACAATGTCGATCTCGCCTTCCGGGCAGCGCCAGTTGCGCTCCACCACGCGCATGCCGAGCGATTCAAGATACCCGGCGGCGAGTTCCTCCCCGCGCCGGCCCAGCACATCCTTGGCTCTCATGCTTCCAGCGTGAAGCGCCACCAGGAACGAGCACAGGGACGACTTTGGCTATGTGGGAAACTTCGCCGAATCCATCCTGCCGGAGGCGGCCAGTCAGGCGGATCCAGGGTGGGCTCAGGGCGGCTGCTGGGCAAGCTCGGCCGGTGGTCAAAGTCGTGGCGGCATTGACGGGACGTGTTGAGGCGTTTGTCAGGCAACGAAACGTAGCCAATAACCGCCCGGGCCGCCTAGGCTTTTTCCAACCCCCGCACATTCAGCTGGGGCGCCCGCATTCGCTCCAAAGGATCGGCCCAAAGGATCGGCGTATGGAACACCGTGCGGCTCCGCTGGCGGAGGCCCCGCCGCCGGGAACCGAGCAGGCCACGGATCCGCCCCGCGAGCCGGATGGGCCGGCTGCCCCCGCCCGGCCTCCGGCAGCCCGCGATTCTGCAGGCCGCGGGCCTCTTGGGCGCGGCTCCCAAGGCCGCGACCCGCTGGGCCGCGAGCCAATAGCGAGCGGGCCACTAGCGAGCGGGCCACTAGGGAGCGAGCCTGCAGGGCGCGAGCCAAAAGCGCCCGCAGGGCGGGAAAGGAAGCCCGGGCACCGGGTGCGACGGCTCCTCGCCAGGATCCTCAAGCTTGCCCTCGCCATGGTGGTAGCCACAGAGCTGGCCACCGTCTCTTTCATCTGGTTCACTCCCCCGCGGACTGCCTACATGCTGGAGAACGGCGGCCCGATCGCCTACCAGTACGTGTCCCTGGATCACATCAGCCGCTACGTCATCGCCTCGGCCGTCGCCCACGAAGACCAGCAGCTGGGAACGCGGGTTGGCGCGTTCTCCTTGGACGATTTCCGCGACAGAGCCGTCGCCTACTTGCAGGGCAAGGATGACCCGAGCGGTTCCACGGTCCCGCAGCAGCTCGTGAAGAACATCTTCCTGTGGCCCGAACCGAACGCCCTGAGGAAGGGCCTGGAGGCAGGCCTTGCGACCGAGTTCAGCCTCACCCTGACCCATCAACGGATCATGGAGCTCTACCTCAACTACGCGCAGTTCGGTCCGAAGCTCTATGGCATTTGTGCAGCGAGCTGGTACTACTTCGACGAAGCGCCGTGGAACATGTCCGAGCATCAGGCTGCGCAGTTGATGGGGGTCCTGCCGCTGCCCACACTCGTCACCCGGGCGGCGGAAGGTGGCATCTATCTGGGCCCGGGCGTCCACCCCAAAGTGTGGGACTACGTCAACGGTGCGGCCAATGTGTGGGTCCCCCGGCAACTCGAGGTGCTCGGCGGATGGAAGGCGGCAGTCGCAACCATCGGTATCAGCGACACAGCGTCCGACCACGCGGCGGAGCGGGGACCCGCAAGCCCGGATGGCTGCAGTTCGTATCCCGAGAGTGTGCTGGACCTGCTGCGGCAGCAGGGCATTGCCCTGGACCGCAACGGGAATCCTGCGCCGCTAAGGGGCTAGGAAGCAGGGACTGGAAACGGAGCCCAGGAAACGGCGCCAGGAACCGACGCTGGCAATCCGGGTTTAGTTGCCCAGGTCCTCGACCTTGGGCAGGGCGAGTTCCTCGCTGCGCGGCAGTTCCTCGACGTTGACGTCCTTGAACGTGATGACGCGGACGCTCTTGACGAACCGGGCGGAGCGGTAGACGTCCCACACCCAGGCGTCCTGGAGCGTCAGGTCGAAGTAGACCTCGCCGTCGGCGCTGCGGGCCTGCAGGTCAACGTGGTTGGCCAGGTAGAAACGCCGCTCGGTCTCGACCACATAGCTGAACAGCCCGACGACGTCGCGGTATTCGCGGTAGAGCTGTAGCTCCATGTCGGTTTCATAGTTTTCAAGGTCCTCGGCACTCATGGTTCCATCTTGCACCATCCGGCGCCGGCCGCGCGCCACGTGACCGGCCGGCGGCGCGACGGTGCCGCTCTGCCAGCAGCGGCAGGCTAGAGCAGCGGCAGGCTAGAGCAGCTGCCAGCTGACCCGGTGGTACGGCGTGGGCCCGGCAACGCGGAGGGCTTCCTTGTGCGCGGCGGTGCCGTAGCCCTTGTTCTCGTCCCAGCCGTAGGCCGGGTATTCGGTGTGCAGCTCGCTCATCATGGTGTCGCGCTCCACCTTGGCGATGATGCTGGCGGCGGCGACGCTGAGGCACTGCATGTCGGCTTTCACGAGCGTGTGCACCGGGGCGTCGCAGCCCGGTTCGGCGGGTCCGTCGTCAAACAGTGAGGGCTGGAGATCGGGCGAGAGCCAGTTGTGGCTGCCGTCCAGCAGGACCACCTCGGGCGTGACGCCGGTGGCGAGCACCGCGAACCAGGCCCGGTTGCCGGCGAGCCGCAATGCGCCGATGATTCCGAGTTCATCGATCTCGTTCGCGGACGCGTGACCGACGGCAGAGGCAACACTCCAGGCCCGGACGAGCGGCACCAGCCGCTCCCGGTCCGCGACCTTGAGCAGCTTGCTGTCCCGGACATCGGCCAGGAGCTTCTGCCGCTGCAGGTCCACGACGGCGATCCCCACGCTGACGGGCCCGGCGAGGGCGCCGCGGCCGACCTCGTCGATGCCGGCGAGCAGCCGCGCGCCGGAGCGGCGGAAGCGGCGTTCGTAGTCGAGGGTGGGGGCATCGGACATGGCGGGCAGCTTACTTTCCGGCCGGTGCCGGCACGGCGCGGAACACGTCCGGATAGTTATCCAGTGCCGAAATCCTGCTCAGCGGCCACGCGATGACGGCAGCCTTGCCTTCGATATCGGCCTCGTCGACGAAGCCGCCGTTGGTGTCCATGTGTGCGCGGGAATCTGCGGAGTGGTTGCGGTTGTCGCCCATGACCCAGACCTTGCCGGCCGGCACGACGACGTCGAAGTCGCGGACCTGGGGAATCTCCGCGGAGTTGATGTACTTCTCGTTCAGCGGCGCGCCGTTGACGGTGAGCTGCCCGCCCGCGTCGCAGCACACCACGTGATCTCCGGGGAGACCGATGACCCGCTTGACCAGGTGCTGTTCCGAGTTGTCCGGAAGCAGGCCGACGAACGTCAGCCCGTCCTGCACCCACGTGAACGGCCCCTTCGTCTTCTGCTCGGCGGGGGCGAGCCAGCCCTGGCTGTCCCTGAACACGACGACGTCGCCGCGTTCAAGTGCGATGGGCTGCGGCACGAGGAGGTTGACGAAGATGCGGTCATTGACATCCAGGGTGTTGACCATGGATTCGGACGGGATGTAGAAAGCCCGGAACAGGAAGGTCTTGATCAGGAAGGACAGCACGATCGCCACGATGACCACCGTGGCCACCTCTTTCAGCCACAGGAAGAGCGGGCTGCGCCCTTCCCGGGCTTTGGCCTTCCTGGCGCGCCGGGAGTGACCGCCTGCGTGGGCGGGCCCGGCAGAACGCTCCCCTACGGACCGGTCGGACCGGCCGGACCGGTCGGAGCCGTCGGCACGCGATGCCGCGGCGCTTTCGCCCTCTGACGCCGCGCTGGCACCGGTCCCGGCAGCACCGCCCGCACCGGTCCCGGCAGGACGGCCCGCATCGTGGGCGTGCGGGTCATCGACCCGGGCCTGGGGCAGCCGGGTTGTGGAGTGCTCGGGCTGCCGCTCGTCGGGAATCGCCGAGGAGGTAACCCGGGGCAGGTCCTGGCCCTGCGGATCAGGAGTGCGCGGTTCTGTCTCGGGCATCTACTGTCCGTTCGTCGTCGTCGTTGTCGCGGCCGGTCCGGGCCGCGCTACTGCTGCAAATCTATCAAGCGGCCAGATGATCTGTACCGGCCGGCCAATGACGCGTTCCAGCGGCACCATGCCGCCGCCGGGGGCACCGAGGAGGCTTCGGGAATCGGCCGACATGGAGCGGTGGTCCCCCATGAGCCACAGCCGCCCGGACGGCACCTCGACACTGAACTTCGTCTGGCTCGGGGTGTCCCCCGGATACACATAGGGTTCCGCAACTTGCTGGCCGTTGACTGTGAGCCGTCCGCCGGCGTCGCAGCACACCACGCGGTCCCCGGGCAGTCCGATGACGCGCTTAACGTACGTGGTGTCGCTGCCGGCAAGGCCCAGCCAGCGTCCGGCTTCGGCCAGGGCGTCCACCACGGGGCCGTTGCCGCTGTTCAGCGGGGCGAAGGAGCCGCGGCCGTCGAAGACGACGACGTCGCCCCGGCTCAATGGCTGGCCCTGGAAGCCGGTCCGCGACACCAGGATCCGGTCCCCCGTGCGCAGGAGCGGTTCCATGGACGCGGACGGGATGAAGTAGATGTCCAGCCACAGCGAGCGGACCACGGCGCTGATGGCCACCGCGAGGACCAGCGCCGGCAACGCAAAACGCCAGCCCGGTTTCCTGGGCTGGCGTTTTGGCTGTTCCATGTTCCGTATCCCTTGGCGCTGTTGTGAACTAATGTGCGCTGTTGCGGATGGTTCCGGCGCCGCGTTAGCTGACGCGCCGGGTACGGTCCGTGGACCCGCGGTGGAAGACTGCGTTGGAAGTCTGGGAAGACTTACTTTGCGGTCTGGAAGTCGCGCTTTTCCTTGATCTTCGCGGCCTTACCACGCAGGTTACGCATGTAGTAAAGCTTGGCGCGGCGCACGTCACCCTTGGAGACGAGCTCGATCTTGTCGATGATCGGGGAGTGTACCGGGAAGGTACGCTCCACGCCGACACCGAAGGAGACCTTGCGGACGGTGAAGGTTTCGCGGACGCCATCGCCCTGGCGGCCCAGGACGAAGCCCTGGAAGACCTGGACGCGGGAGTTCTTGCCTTCGATGATGTTCACGTGAACCTTGATGGTGTCACCCGCGCGGAACTCGGGAACATCTGTGCGCAGCGAGGCTG